>NZ_AP024169.1:1350000-2080000 GCF_016591975.1 Anaeromicropila herbilytica
AGACATCCGTATTTTTGATTCAACTCAAAAATATAACTATAATTACAAGTTAATCGAAGATTAACTTTAACCAAGAAGTATTTCGTCACGCTAGACGAAAGAAAAACTGGTCAAGCAATAAAGAGCGTAGGGTGGATGCCTTGGCACTAAGAGCCGATGAAAGACGTGATAAGCTGCGATAAGCGTTGGTGAGGAGCAAATATCCTTTGATCCAGCGATTTCTGAATGGGGAAACCTAGCGGAGCAAACCTCCGTTACTATATAGTGAATACATAGCTATATAGAGGGAACCCGGGGAACTGAAACATCTAAGTACCCGGAGGAAAAGAAAGAAAACTCGATTTCCAAAGTAGCGGCGAGCGAAATGGAAGGAGCCTAAACCAGAGTGCGTGCATTCTGGGGTTATGGACCGCAACAAGTGAGTCGATTTGATAGAAGAGTGGTTTTGGAAAAGCCAGCCAGAGAGAGTGAAAGCCTCGTATTCGAAATCAATAGACAGCGAGCGGTATCCGAAGTACCACGAGACACGAGAAACCTTGTGGGAAGTCGGGGGGACCACCCCCCAAGGCTAAATACTACTTAGTGACCGATAGCGCATAGTACTGTGAAGGAAAGGTGAAAAGAACCCCGGGAGGGGAGTGAAAAAGAACCTGAAACCCTATGTTTACAAGCTGTGGAAGTGCCATATGAGCACAACCGCGTACTTTTTGTAGAACGGTCCGGCGAGTTACATTTACTGGCAAGGTTAAGAACATAAAGTTCGGAGCCGAAGGGAAACCAAGTCTTAATAGGGCGATTCTAGTCAGTAAGTGTAGACCCGAAACCGGGTGATCTACCCATGTCCAGGTTGAAGCTGCCGTAAAAGGTGGTGGAGGACCGAACACACATCCGTTGAAAAGGGTGGTGATGAGATGTGGGTAGCGGAGAAATTCCAATCGAACCCGGAGATAGCTGGTTCTCCTCGAAATAGCTTTAGGGCTAGCCTTGTTTATAGTCTAATGGAGGTAGAGCACTGAATATCCTAGGGGGCGTCAAAGCTTACCGAAGATTATCAAACTCCGAATGCCATATAGATGTTTAACAGGAGTCAGACTGCACGAGATAAGTTGGGTAGTCAAAAGGGAAAGAGCCCAGACCACCAGCTAAGGTCCCAAAGTGCGTGTTAAGTGGAAAAGGATGTGAGATTTCGAAGACAACTAGGATGTTGGCTCAGAAGCAGCCACACATTAAAAGAGTGCGTAATAGCTCACTAGTCGAGAGGTCTTGCGCCGAAAATGTCCGGGGCTAAAACACGACACCGAAGCTGTGGAATTGTACTAAGTACAATTGGTAGAGGAGCATTCTTAACGAGACGAAGCAGTACCGTAAGGAGCTGTGGATTGTTAAGAAGAGAGAATGCCGGAATGAGTAGCGAGATGAAAGTGAGAATCTTTCAGGCCGAATATCTAAGGTTTCCAGAGTAAAGCTGATCTGCTCTGGGTAAGTCGGGGCCTAAGGCGAGGTCGAAAGACGTAGTCGATGGATAACAGGTTGAAATTCCTGTACTACAATAAATCAGAACTGTGGGGACGCAGGAAGGAAGTCAGAGCTGGGAATGGAAAAACCAGTGCAAGCGAGGTACCAGTCTGGTAGGCAAATCCGCCAGGCAATGGGAAGACGTGATGCGGACCGAAATATAAGTAGGGAAGCTGATGGACTTACTGCCAAGAAAAGCCGCTATTGTTTTTATTGTACCCGTACCGTAAACCGACACAGGTGGATGAGGAGAGAATCCTAAGGCCGACGGGAGAAGCATTGTTAAGGAACTCGGCAAAATGACCCCGTAACTTCGGGAGAAGGGGTGCCTACGAAAGTAGGCCGCAGAGAATTGGCCCAAGCAACTGTTTAGCAAAAACACAGGTCTATGCAAAACCGCAAGGTGAAGTATATGGGCTGACGCCTGCCCGGTGCTGGAAGGTTAAGGGGAGAGCTTAGGAGTAATCCGAAGGTTTGAACTTAAGCCCCAGTAAACGGCGGCCGTAACTATAACGGTCCTAAGGTAGCGAAATTCCTTGTCGGGTAAGTTCCGACCCGCACGAAAGGCGTAATGATTTGGGCACTGTCTCGACAATGCACCCGGTGAAATTGAAATACCAGTGAAGATGCTGGTTACCTGCGCCAGGACGGAAAGACCCCATGGAGCTTTACTCTAGCTTGATACTGGGATTCGGTACTATCTGTACAGGATAGGTGGGAGACTAAGAAGTGATGACGCCAGTTGTCACGGAGTCGCTGTTGGGATACCACCCTTGTAGTATTGGATTTCTAACTTGTACCCGTGATCCGGGTAGAGGACAATGTCAGGTGGGGAGTTTGACTGGGGCGGTCGCCTCCGAAAGAGTATCGGAGGCGCTCAAAGGTCTTCTCAGAATGGTTGGAAACCATTCGAAGAGTGCAAAGGCAGAAGAAGGCTTGACTGTGACACCGACGGGTGGAGCAGGTACGAAAGTAGGACTTAGTGATCCGGTGGTATAAAGTGGGATTGCCATCGCTCAACGGATAAAAGCTACCCTGGGGATAACAGGCTTATCACTCCCAAGAGTTCACATCGACGGAGTGGTTTGGCACCTCGATGTCGGCTCATCGCATCCTGGGGCTGTAGTAGGTCCCAAGGGTTGGGCTGTTCGCCCATTAAAGCGGTACGCGAGCTGGGTTCAGAACGTCGTGAGACAGTTCGGTCCCTATCCGGCGTAGGCGGAGGATATTTGAGAGGAGCTGACCTTAGTACGAGAGGACCGGGTTGGACGAACCTCTGGTGTATCGGTTGTCATACCAATGGCATGGCCGAGTAGCCAAGTTTGGAAGGGATAAACGCTGAAGGCATCTAAGCGTGAAGCCCCCCTTAAGATAAGATATCCCATTCTAAAAGTAACCTTTTGGTTACTTGCGAAGTAAGACCCCTTGAAGACGACGAGGTAGATAGGTTAAAGGTGGAAGTGTGGTAACACATGTAGCTGATTAATACTAATAGGTCGAGGGCTTGACCAAAAATAAACGGATAAATAATTCATGTGTAGTTTTTAAGGTATATAATTTTAATAAATTTATTAAATATTATTGACAATTTAAACAATTTATTGTAATATAAAAAAGTAGTCAAGTTAATTAAGAGCTTATATATATAGGGGATTGGTCAAATGGTATGACAAGGGTCTCCAAAACCTTTAGCGGGAGTTCGATTCTCTCATCCCCTGTTTAGAAGTATCATCAGAAATGATGATACTTTTTTTGTATTTAGATTGATTAAACTTAATATTATTGTTTAAAATGAATAAATAAAAGTATGAAAAATAACTAAAAAAACAATCTAAAACACGTAAGTCATTCAGAAAGGTAGAACATTATGAAATTAGGTATAGTTGGTTTAGGAGGTATTGTGCCTCAATGTTTGGAATCGATAAAAGAGATTGAATATATCGAATGCGTAGCGATATGTGTTAGAGAACCTAAAGTACAATTGGCAAAAGAGGTAGCAACCAAGTATCAGTTTAATAAAGTATATACAGTATATGATGAAATGCTTATGGATGATGAGATAGACTTTGTATATATAGGCATTATTAATAGTCTACATTATCAATATGCAAAGAAAGCTCTAGAATATGGAAAACATGTAATTACAGAGAAACCATTCACCTCAACAGTAGAAGAAGCAGAAGAGATTATCAATTTAGCAATCAGAAATAAATTATTTTTATTTGAAGCTATTACGGTATTATATTCGCCAAATTATATTGCATTAAAAAAGTATATACCACAAATCGGAGATATAAAATTAATTCAAGGAAATTTCTCACAATATTCAAGCCGATATGGTAAATATTTGAATGGTGAAGTATTACCTGCATTTGATCCTAAGCTATCCGGGGGTGCATTATATGATATCAATATTTATAATATTCATTTTGTAGTTGGATTATTTGGGGAAGCTAAGGACGTGCTATATAATGCTAATCTAGGTTATAATGGGGTTGACACTTCTGGAATTGTAACTTTAAAGTACGATAACTTTATAGTGACGCTAATCGGAGCAAAGGATTCAAGTAGTCCTTGTCATATTATTATACAAGGCACAAAAGGTTACATTCGTATGAACGGATCTCCAAATATCTGCGAATCGATTGATATTGTAATAGAAGATAAGATAGAAACACTTAAGAATAACAGCCACAAGAATCATATGGTTAATGAATTTATAGCATTTGAAGAAATGTATCGTTTGAATCAATTAGATCAATGCTATGATTATCTTGCCCATAGTTTAAAAGTAATGAAGACAGCTGTAAGAGCTAGAAAAGATGCCAATATTATATTTGATGCGGACTGCATTTAGGATAATGAGTGGAAGAAAAGTGATTTCACTCTCAACGTTTTTGATTTTATCCTTGCAAGCAACCGAAATTAATGTATTAGATTATGTAAAAATTTTGTGAACTCTATTCCATTTATTGTATTAAGTAGTATAATAAGTAGATTGTCATATTTAAAGTATAAATATATGCATATGGTAATATACGTTTTAAGATAATTGGAGGAAGTCACATATGAAATCAATTGGAATTGTAATATGTAATTACAATAAGAAAAAAGCAGTACTTGATTGTATTGAATCGGTATTAGAATCTAGATTCCAGGATTTTGATATCTATGTAGTAGATAATGCTTCCTCGGATGGTTCTGCAGAGGCTATTAAAGAAAAATATAATAATAAGGTAAGAGTAATAGAAAATAGTAGAAATCTTGGTGGAAGTGGTGGTTTTAATACCGGTCTTCGTATTGCAATAGAACAAGGGTATAAATATTTGGTATGTCTAGATAATGATGTACTAGTAGATGAAAATGCAATATATGAGTTATACTCCTTTTTAGAATCGCATGATGAAGTTGGAATGGTTGGATCAAGAGTTTATCACATGGAGGAACCAGATTATGTTCAGCAGTTTGGACTTAACATAGATTTCAAGCAATTCTGTTTAGATACCTTGTATGAGAATCATATTGAAGATGGTAGTATACCAGAAATATTATATTGTGATGCAGTTGCAACCTGTTGTATGATGGCAAGATCTGCTGTTATTAGAGAAATCGGTGTCATGCCAGAAGAAAATTTTATCTATTGGGATGATATAGAATGGGGTTATCTATGTAATAGGGCAGGATATAAGGTAGCTGTTTATGGTGCCTCAAAGGTTCTTCATACGATGGGAGCTAAAAAAGTGAGTGAGAATACATTTGCAACTTATTATATGTGGAGAAATTGGATTCGATTTTTTATTAAATATACAACTAATGATGATATAGAAAGGATGAGCCTTGAATTATTAAGAGGTGTTTTCTATGCATTATACGATTGTTCTTATAGAGAGGAACACAAGTTGAAAGAAACTATTACTTATGCTTTTTCAGATGCTATGAATGGTATTACAGGGATAGCAGATGAGGATAAAATATTTATTGCAGATAGGATAGAGGATAGACTTGGACATTTAATAAAAGAAAAAGATAGTATATACATAGATTGGGAAAGTTACAATGGAAATCGAGACCAAGTGGTACGCTATATTAAAGGCTTCAATTCTGATATTAAGATAATAGATAATATTGATGAGAATTCAAATATAACTAAAATAATGGTATGTGAAAGCATATTTCATAACCAGAAACTAGATAATGTACATATGAACAACTTGATATTTCTAGATCGTTTTGGAAACTCTATCATTACAGAAGAAGATCGAATATTTGCTAATAATTATGAATTAAGTATGGAATTTTTTATTTATACAGAGCAGCCTATCTTTTTATATAAATGTAAACAATTAAGGAATAAGATTAGTGAAAATAATCCGCACAGGTACGTATGACATTAAACATATGATTAGTGAGTAATCTAAGGTTGAATTAGGAAAAAGGAGGTAATAGACATGACTATATTATTAACCAACGATGATGGAATATTTGCAGAGGGTATTATGACATTAGCGAAAATCGTACAAGGAATGGGAGATATCTATGTAGTTGCACCAAGTAGACAAAGAAGTGCTGCATCACATGGAATAACAGTATATGAACCATTAGTTGTGAAAGAAGTCGAATACCCTGTGCTAGTTAAGAAAGCTTATAGTGTGAGCGGAAAACCTGCGGATTGTGTTAAGGTAGCGCTTGAAGATTTGGTTGATGTTAAGCCTGATATTATTCTATCTGGAATTAATGCAGGATGCAATTTTGGAATTGACGTACTTTATTCAGGAACAGTTTCAGCAGCAATGGAAGGAATGCTTTATGGAATCCCTTCTTTTGCTTTATCTTTGGATGGAATTAATTTTGATATCTGCAATCAATATCTTAAAAGTCTAATCGAGAGATTAATGAAACACGATATTGGTGAAAAAAATCTCTGGAATATTAATATTCCATCATGTGAACTATCAGAATATAAAGGAAATGCATATGCAGCTCTTTCTGGTCACACTCAGTTTCCATATCGATTTAAAAAGTTTCAGGTAAATAATGACGAATGGTATTATTTTCCTAAGAGTGAAGCAGTTGGTGCACTAGAGGAAAATAGCGATGTTGATATGGTAAAAAAGGGATATATAGCAGTTACATTATTAACGGTTAATCTTGAAGATAAGGAGAGTATTGCTGGAATAATCGGAGATGAATTAAATGGAGATTGATTGAAAATAAATTGATAATTAATTGAATTTTCTTAGAAAATTAAAAAAATAATAATAGCAAGTATTTCTTAGTTGAAAAATTGAGGAAGGAAAAGTGAAACAATGTTCACTTTTCCTTCCTCTTTTAAGTTCTTTATTATTATAACTCAATAGTATTTATCGCAATTGTAATAAAATAGAAGTTTTGGTCAAGCTGATATTTTAATAAAAGATCAGTAATAGAACAATGAATTAGTACGGACGCGATATAATCTTTAGAAGGTACGGCCTCTAGAATGTTAATTACTTCTCCAGATTCAATAAGAGTTGACTCCCACATACTCTTAAAAAAATCTATAGATAGATAGCCTCTAAGTTCTTCAGCGAAAAGTGATATGACAGAGTTATATTCCTTATTTATTAAGTGAGTAGTCATTTGATAGCTTATTTCTTTCATTTCTTGAATTTGTTTCAGTTCTTCGTCGGAATTTATAGATGCTATAGTAGAATTTTCGTTAGTATCAGTAATGTGGCTTTGAAATGAGGTATGATCTACAGATTCTAATCTATTGATTAATTCAGTATCTTTTTCAATTTGATGTACTAATTGGCGCTTTCTCTTTTTTAATGCTTGCAAAATATCTTTTTCGTCTAATAATTCTTTGATATCAGTTAAAGATAAATCAAGAGAGCGCAACAGCAGAATCTTATGTATCTTAACAACTTCGCTTTCCCGGTATCTGCGAGGAGCGTGTTCAGTAATACGATCACTTATAATTAACCCTTTTTCTTCATAAAACCTTAGGGTCCTTGAGGTAGTATGTAGTTTTTTACAAACAGCTGATATTGGAATAAAAGTATCGGACATAGTACATCTCCTTAGAATCTTTATTAATCAATTCTGAATGTAACATTTCATTTTACAATCAATTCTGATTATGTACTTGACATTGACGTTACGTAAAGACGTATAATTCATTTATAATTACTGTAATTATTATATTAATATATGTTATTCTTGAATTCAAGAAGTTAAGCTATTGTTTTTGCAAATGCTTATTAAGAATTTGGAGTCAAAAAACCTTCATAACATACACTGAGTAAACTAAATTAAGGCTTTTGACCTTCGAATCTTATTAAGCTTAAAATGTAGAGGAGGAGCTATGGAGAAATTAATTTCTATTTCAGAGATAAGTAAAGAGTTAGGGATATCATCAAGAACTTTGCGTTACTATGAAGAAGAGGGGCTTGTAAATAGTATCAGAGTATCAGAGCATTCAGCTAGACTTTATACTTTTCAAGAAATAGAAAAAGTAAAAGAAATGCTGAAATTACGTTCTTTCGGCTTTAAAATAAAAGAGATTAAAGATTTGTATCGTATTAATAAAAATAACGATAACAAAAATCTATCTCTTGTTATCAAAGAACAAATTGAACAAAGACAGATCCAGTTAGATAATAACAAACAAAAGCTTCATAATATTGAAAGAGCTATTACATTGATTCAAGAAGATGGTGAAGAAGCCCTTAATCTAAGAGAAAATGAGGGTGAGGTTATCCTTGAACAAGAAATTCAGGAAAAAATAGCAATTGAATGTACTGAATATATGATTGCAAAACAATTTCATAAATTTTATGATTATTTATCAAGTACTGGTAAAAATAAGTTCATTCCTATTAATAATTTTGTTGTGATATGGAAAGATTTATTTGAAAGATATGGCGAATTTGAAAAAATAACAGCTGTTGAAACTGTTGAAGATGAGATTACAATTCTTCTGAGATTATCCAAGTTAGATATGGAATTTCCCTTAAAATATATGTTTCACGGTAAATATATTATCGCTATTCAGATAGGAGAATTGATATTTGATATTCGAATATAAGGAAATACGGGAATGGCTCGCAAAATTATTAATATAAAAATAGGAAAGGTATAAATTAAAAATGAGTGAAAAAGAATTAATTCGACAGCTCTATAATAAAAATAAAATCAATTATGGATTATCAAATGTTGTATGTATCATAGCATCTTTATTAAATATAGCAAGTGCCTTTATACTAAAAGAATTGATGGATGTGGCTTCAAATGGAAGTATGAAAGAACTCTATCGTATCTTTATTTTTTGCATTTTATTTATGATTTTCTTAGCAGGTACATTATTTTTAAAAAGAATCTATGTAAATAATTATATTTATAAAGCAGTGAATCAATATAAAAACTATTCATTTCAGATGTTATTAAAAAATAGCATTAATGCATTTGATAAAGAGGTAACTGGAAAGTACATATCGATTTTTACAAATGATATTAATTCAATTGAAACGAACTATGTTAAGGGAAATATTCTAATTGTTATGCAGATCAGTAATCTTATTGCAGGAATCGCTTCTATGGCATATTTGAATTGGATATTAACGCTCTGTGTTTTAGGAATTAGTATGTTACCAATTTTGGTGTCTATACTATTTGGAAAGCAGTTAGAGGAAAGAGAAAAGGAAACATCTGATAGGAACGAAGGATTTGTAGGATTGGTAAAGGATCTTATTACAGGATTTTCAGTAATTAAAAGTTTTAAAGCAGAAAAAGAAGTGTTCCATCTGTTTCGTGATAAAAACGATATTGTTGAAAATGTAAAGAATAATAAAAGAAAGACGGCAGATATGATTGTCTTATTCTCATCTGTTTCCTCCTTTATGGTTGAAGTTGTAACTTTCGTAGTAGGAGCATATCTTGCTATTCGAGGTATTATTACAGCAGGTACTGTAATTGCATTTATCCAATTACTTAACTTTGTACTTGGACCAGTTGGAGAATTAGGACCTTTATTTACCGCGAAAAATGCTTCGAAAGCCTTAATAAATAAGATGGCTGAAACAATCCGAGAAGAAGAAAAGAAAGAAAAATGTGTTGAAAAGAAACAATTTAATAGTAGCATCCAATTATCTGATGTATCATTCGAATATGAAGAAGGAAGTACCATATTAGATCATATCTCATTAGATTTTGAAAAGGGAAAAAGTTATGTAATTGTTGGAGCTAGTGGTAGTGGAAAATCAACACTGATTAATATGATCCTTGGATATCATAGTGGATATCAAGGAAAAATCATGATTGATGATATTGATTTGCAGACAATCAAAGAGAGTAATCTATATGACTTCTATTCTATCATACAGCAAAATGTATTTATCTTTGATAATACAATTGAAAGAAATATTACAATGTTCCAGGAATTTGATCCACAACAGATCAAGGAAGCAATTGAGCGGTCAGGGTTGGCTAATTTAGTAGCAGAAAAAGGGCTCGATTATCCATGTGGTGAGAATGGAGCTTTCTTATCCGGTGGGGAAAAACAACGTATTTCAATCGCAAGAAGTCTGATTCGAAATACTCCGATTTTAATCATGGATGAAGCAACTTCTGCGCTAGACTTAGCAACTTCTCAAATGGTGGAGAATGAGATTGCAAGCTTACAGGGAATTACTCGAATTGTCATCTCACATAAGTTGAATGAAGCAATACTTAAGAAATATGATGAGATTATTGCATTGAATAATGGAAGAATTGTAGAAGAGGGAAGTTTTGATCAACTGATGAGTGAAAATGGATATTTTGCATCTCTTTACAAGATTACAAAGGGGTAATAATATACACAATTTAAACTATGAATGACTTTTGACACTCTACTCGATACAGCAAAAAAGTAACTTTAGAAAAAAATAACACAAGGAGGCACTGAAAATCTTCCTTGTGTATTTTGATTTTCAGAAATGTATTAGTTTTTCTACCGAATCTTTTAATTGTTCTTTTGCCCAGTTTCTTTGTGAGTCATCCGAATAATGCCTATAATCGCATTCTGTAATCATAATTGTATATAGATATATATCGTATAGACATCGTCTTATCATGGCAGATTCGTCATTTGGAATGTCTCCATAACCTTTTAAGAAGCCATCACTATTTATATGATTACGGAAAAAATATTCCATAAGAGGATCAGCCCACATCGCTCTCTCAAAATCAATAATACCTATAATCTTATTATCCTCTACGAATACATTACCTTCCCATAGATCCCAGTGTACTAATTTGGGTTTTGTTACCTCCTTTAAAGCGTAGGAATAGTGCTTCACAGTTTGATAAAGTGAGTCATAATCATATCCTAGATCAGTATTCTTATTCTTGGCATCATCAAGAATATTTTTTAACATACATAAAAATACTGTCATCCAGTCTGAACCATGATAATTCTTTTTCGAGTAGATACCAAAAGTATCGTTTGAAATAATATTTATCATATGATTATATTCACCTAGTTGATAATCAATATGATACTGTTTATCTTGGCTAAGAGAATTGCGAATTGAACTGTAAGTAACACCGTGTAATTTCTCCATAATAAAGTAATCTGCATTGCAAATGGAATGGGTATCATCATAACAATAGATATATGGAACTGGAACAGTTGTCGTTTCTTTTACCAATCTCATACTTTCCACTTCTGTTCTCATAAGATCTATTTCATAGGATAGAATCTCTGCATCTAAAGGAGGTGCAATCTTTAATATTACTTCTTGATCATTTGATAAAGTAATATCATAGGCTACATTGAAGAAGCCTTCTTTTAATTCAGCTATGTTGATTATAGTAAGATCAGGAAAAGATGCATTTATCATTTGAATCAGAATATCCCTAGGTTGCTTGTTTTTAGTCTTACTTTCCATTATAAATACCTCCGTATGAGTTTTTAAGAATCGTGCATGATAAAGCCTATATCTAGTATTCGGGGACTGTTATATCTATTATGAATAAAACGCCAAATTCCCATGCTAATTTCTTTTCCTACTATTAATATAAATTTGGCATAAGAATTCGATCTGTTAATTCTATTATAAAAGTTACAAGATAAATAAAAATGTAATATGTTACACATCAAATGTAGATACTTATATCTCTAATTCTTACTTTGATTGAATCTTATTTTGTAGTGTTTTTATAGAGAATTGAATGATACAATATAGGTAATGTCTGGAAGAAGGAGATAGTAATCATGTATAAAATATTAATTGTTGACGATGAAGAAGATATCCGAACATTGCTTAAGGATTATTTTGAAATGGAGGGTTACTTAATATATACAGCTAAAAATGGTGAGGAAGCTATTAAGAGATTAGAATGTAAGCCAGATCTTATTCTATTAGATATTAATATGCCAGATATGGATGGCTTTGAAGTCTGCAAAAGAATTCGTGATTATGTAACTTGTCCTATACTATTTCTAACAGCCAAAGTGGAAGAACGTGACCGAGTGAATGGCCTTATGATTGGTGGGGATGACTATATTCTAAAGCCATTTAGTATTGAAGAGCTTGGAGCTAGGGTAAAAGCACATATTCGTAGAGAAAATCGAAGTCATCAGAAGGAAGAATTAAGATTCATGGAAGAGTTAATTATCAATTATTCTAAGAAGATTGTATATTGTAAGAACCATGAGCTAGTACTTACGAAGACAGAATATGAGCTTATAGAGTTTTTATCATTAAATAGAGGACAGGTCTTTACGAAAGAAGCTATTTATGAGAGGTTGTGGGGATATGAAAAAGATGGAGACAGTTCAATCATAACGGAGCATATTAGAAGGATACGAATGAAGATTAATAAATGGAGTCAGAAAAACTTTATTGAAACAGTATGGGGAGTGGGATACCGATGGATTGGTTAGAGGAAATGATTGAGAAGATTAAGAATAGAATGCTTCATATGTCTCTAAAGAAATCACTTAGTATTTATATCTTTCTTGCAATTATTATCGTTCTTATTTGCTATATCACAACCGTAAATATCTGTGACAATTGGGAGAATATAATACGACAGAAATACATAAAACAGGAAGCAAATATCGATGTTGCTTATTATTATATTCCGGAGTCTATGATGAACCATACAGATAAAATACTTTATAACGGACTGGAAGGGATAAAAGTAATAAGTTTATTTATCTATGCTATTATAGGGATTGTGGTTACTTCGAAACTGTTCTATAAGCATAAATTAGAAGAGCCATTTCATTTATTGCAAGAGGAAGCAAGGTATATAAGTAGAAATGATTTAACACTGGAATGTAGTTCTTCAAATACAGATGAACTTGGGGAGCTTTGTACTACGTTTGATCAGATGCGTGTACAATTGATTCAAAATAATCAGAAAATGTGGAATCTAATGGAGGAGCAAAGAAGAATTAATGCAGCATTTGCACACGATCTAAGAACACCACTTACAGTACTCTATGGTTATATTGATATCATAATGAAGTATTATCCACAGGGTAAACTTAGGGATGATAAATTAATGGATTATATGTATCGTATGCAAGAACAAATTGTTAGATTAAGAAGCTTTTCAAATACGATGAAAGAAGTAAATCGTTTAGAGGAAATCGTAATAAAAAAAGAAGAGATGGCATTAAAAGAGTTATATAATAAAATCCAGAATACAGTTGAAATATTGAATGAACAAAGTAGGATTACATATACAGTTGAAGTATTATCTGACCTTAATATTAATATGGTAGTGGATGTAAGAGTTATTCTTGAGGTCTTTGAAAATATGATATCAAACGCAAAACGATATGCAAGAGACAGAATTGATATCATGTTAGAAATCATAGAAGAAGGGGAATTGCTACTGTATGTAAGAGACGATGGAAGAGGATTTACTAAGAATGAGCTAAGAATGGCGGATAAGCCTTACTATACTACTTCAAGGAAAGACAATGGGGATTCTTCAATAGTATCTTTGAATTCAAAAGAGGAAGGGGAGCACTTTGGAATTGGTCTTACGATATGTAAAGTTCTTTGTGAGATGCACGGAGGTTCATTAAGTTATATGAATAGTATTGAGGGTGGTGCAATTGTTTTAGCTACTTTTTATTCTAAGTAGGGAAAATGTAGAGAATTAACATGTAAGCTATAACTATCAAAGGATATAGGGTTAATATCTTTGCGGTGTCTGAAAAATGATCTTTTTTAAGTCGTTCTAGATAATTTGTACAAAACAGAAAAGTTCATGCTTCATTGAATATGTATAAGAAGTTCTAATTCTCAGATTGTTTTGTTAAAAACATACATTCAAACAGATAACTCGCTTCGCTCAAACAAATCTGTTTGAGTGTATAACACAAAATAATCAGAGAAAAGAACTTCTAATACATTTTCAAAGGCGCATTCGCTTTTTCTGTTTTGTACAAATTATCAGTCAAGTTTTAGAATAGATCATTTGTCTTACGACTCAATTCGATATATCCTCAAATAGAAAGGAAAATAGCATGGATACAGAAATTGTAATTAAAAACCTCAATCAATACTATGGAAAAAAACAAGCACTTAAAGATATTAATTTATCCATTCATAAAGGAATGTTCGGTTTATTAGGTAGAAATGGTGCGGGTAAGACAACACTAATGAAAGTTCTTAGTACATTACTTACAGTAAAAAATGGAGAAGTAACGATAGATGATGTACCAATTACAGAATCAAAAGAAATACGTAGAATGATTGGATATCTTCCCCAAGACTTCTCAATGTATCCGAATATGTCTGTTTATGAAGCAATGGATTATCTTGGTGTATTGTCTGGATTAAGTAAAAGTGAACGTAAGGAGAGGATTCCAGAACTCTTACAAAAAGTAAATCTTCATAAAAATTACAAGACAAAGGTAAAAGCAATGTCAGGGGGAATGCGAAGACGTCTGGGGATTGCACAAGCCATTCTACATAATCCTAAAGTATTAATTGTAGATGAGCCAACTGCTGGATTAGATCCAGAGGAGAGAATCAGATTTCGTAATCTACTTTGTGAGATGGCAGAAGAGCGAATTGTTATCTTATCTACTCATATAGTAGGTGATATTGAAGCAACCTGCGAGGATATTGCGGTGCTAGATGAAGGTGAGTTGATATTTGACGGAACAGTGCATGAACTTTTAGAAGCAGCAGAGGATAAGATTTATTCCGCTAAAGTTTCAAGGTTGGAACTAGAAAAAATAAAAAATGAGTATATTGTAACCAGTATTGTATCGATGGGAAACCATGCGAATGTTCGCTTGGTTTCTGAGAACACACCGTTTGAGGGAGCAATGAAGGAAGAGCCTAACGTGGAAGATTCCTATATGTATCTAATGAGTAAGAAAAGGAGGGATTTGTAATGTTTGTCACTCTCTTTCAGAAAGAATGTAAGCAGATCTTAAAGAGCTTTACTTATTATTTATTTATTGTTCTACTTGTACTATTTTTCAATAGTCAGTTATCTGATTTTACTATGATTCATAAGCCCGTGGAAGGTAGTAAGAATTATGGTACTACCTATAGTAAAGATAAGGATTTTATTATGCAACAAACAACGAATCTACTAGTAACAGATTATTTGAGTAATGATTATATTGCTTATCCAATTGGATTTTATAAAGACGTTAAACTAAATAAAAGAAAACAAGAAAAAATAGCAAATATACTTGAAGAAATAACCGGATGGAAAGACAAGGAGTTACGAAAGCAAGTAAAAGATAATTCAGAAATTATCTATGTTACTAATAATAATAAAAATAATGTGAAAAAGCGAATTCAACTAAAATCAAACTATAATATTCCAATATTAGATACCATAAACTATCACAAATTTATAAAACGAATGGGAAAGGTAGATAAAATTATTGGTGGAGGATCTAGTTACGCACCAGATGGAATCTATCATAACGCAGAAAAGCCATTAACTTATAAAGAGGCTTTAGATGAATATAATGATATCCTATACAAGGATCATGTAACCAATGCATATGCTAGAATCTTTTGCGATTATATAGGAATTATGCTAGCAATATTGCCTATTTTCTTGGCGGTGACAAGAGGACTTAGAGATAAGAGAGCGAAAGCACATGATGTTATATTTGTAACGCAGAGTTCTTCTACTATTATCATTCTATCAAGATACCTCGCAACGGTTGTAATGGCAGTATTACCAGTCATTCTTCTTGGATTCGTAGAAGCTTTACAAACAAATTATTATGCAAATAGTCTAGGGGTATCACCTGATTATTTTGCATATCCCAAATTAATTGGTTATTGGCTATTACCTATCATATTAGTAGTGACAGCCTTAGGTTTCTTTCTAACAGAGCTTACCAATAGTGCTATTGGTATCTTAGTACAAGGATGTTGGTGGTTCATCAGTATATTTTCCTCCATGAATAAGTTAGTAGGTAGTGCCGGAAGGAACCTTGTACCTAGGTTTAATACAGTTGGAGAGCATGATGAGTTTATAAAGATGTATCCAGAACTTATAGTAAATCGTATTGGCTATAGTATCTTAGCTTTGTTACTTGTGATAGCAACTATTATTGTCTATCAATATAAACGAAAGGGGATGCTTGCTAGTGATAGAACGTTATTATCAAATTGGAAGAATAAACGTAAAGCATAACTTGCTTCCTCATATTATTATAGGCTTAGCTCTATGTTTGATAGCGCCATTTCTCATGGGAGTTAATAACCTGAATCAATATCAGAGCGCACAGGTATTAGAAATGTATGTATCACTCTTAGGAATTGTCTTTCTTGTACCTATCTTTTACCTGGATCAAGATGCGAATATCAGGGAAGTAGTGAGAGCAAAATATACTCCAATGATCCAGCATTATTTAATAAGGCTTTTTGAGGCGATTATTCTCTTAGTAATATTTATAATGGGATTTATTCTATTTCTTCATTATGGAGAATGTGATTTTCCAGTTGGATACTTTTTTATGGGGACCTTAGCAGAGGCTATCTTCCTTGGCGGGTTAGGAGTATTTATCTATGGTATAGTTGACAATATTGTGGTAGGCTATATGATATCAATGGTGTACTATATGATTAATTTTGGATGCAAGCCTCAGATGATTCCTCATTTTTATTTATTTACGATGATGCGAGGAAGTTATGAGAATAAAATATATCTTGGAGTTGGAGGAGTCGTACTTCTTGTGCTTGGATTGGTTCTTAGGGAAGTTAGATTTAGAAAATAGACATTTGAGATGAATCAAGAACAATCAATAGTAGTATAAAGAGTAATAATTAGTAGGAAGATAGTCATTATATATAATAAAACAATCATATAATATACATGTACCATAGAGAAAGGATTCTATTGAATATGAAAATAGTTGAAGGAAAATACAATACCGCAATCATCTATACCGATAGCATCGAAGAAGTTGCAACAGAGCAAATAAAAACATTGTGTGACCAAGAATTCACCAAAGACTCAAAAATACGCATTATGCCAGATGTTCACGCTGGTGCTGGTTGTACGATAGGAACAACAATGACAATTGACAAAAGAGTCGTTCCTAATCTAGTTGGAGTTGACATTGGCTGTGGAATGGAGACAGTTCTTTTAAAAGACAAACATATAGAACTTCAAAAATTAGATAAGCTTATCTACGAGAAAATTCCTTCTGGTTATAATATCAGAAAGACACCTCATAAATATAATGAAGAGATAGATTTGACTGAACTTCGTTGTAGAGTAGAGGGTAAGATTAATCTTGACCGAGCAGTGAAAAGTCTTGGAACACTAGGTGGTGGAAATCATTTTATTGAAGTAGACAAGGATGAATCAGGTCAGATCTATCTTGTCATTCATTCAGGAAGTCGTCATCTAGGGTTAGAAGTTGCAGGGTATTACCAGGAGCAAGCGTATCAGCAATTAAATGGTAATTCAAAAGAGGATATTAATGAACTTATCGAACGATTAAGAAGTGAAGGTAGAGAAAAAGACATTCAAACAGAGGTCAATGAATTAAAAAAAACGATTAAAACAGAAGTTCCAAAAGTACTTGCGTATGTCTCAGGTTCATTGTTTGAAGATTATTTACATGATATGAAGATTGTACAAAGATTCGCTATGCTGAATCGAAAAGCAATGATGGATGAGATTCTAAGAGGGATGAAGCTAAAAGTGGAAGAAGAATTCACAACAATCCATAATTATATTGATACAGAATCCATGATATTGCGCAAAGGAGCAGTATCAGCGAAACAAGGAGAAAAATTATTAATACCAATTAATATGAGAGACGGCTCTCTCATCTGTATCGGAAAAGGAAACGATGATTGGAATTGCTCCGCACCTCATGGAGCGGGAAGAATCATGTCTAGGAGAAAAGCCAAAGAAACTTTCACCGTATCTGAATTTAAGAAACAGATGAAGGAGATCTATACAACCTCAGTTGGGTCTGAGACTTTGGATGAGTGCCCAATGGCATATAAAGATATGGAAGATATAGTGAAGAATATTGGGGATACAGCTGAAATAGTAAGTATTATTAAGCCTATTTATAATTTCAAGGCAGGAGAAGACTAATTGTTTGCATCGATTAGATTGATTAGATGCAGTAGTTATATTTTGGATTTATAAAAAATAATAAAATATTCTTGAAAAAAGGTAAATATTTCAATTTAATTGCCGATATATTAATTAGCTAAGGAAAGCGTTAAAATCAATGGAAGGATTTCATTGATTTTGGCGCTTTTTTAAGTCCATTCTGCACGCAAATGTACTTAAAATAATTAGCTAGTAAGATAAGGTTATCAAAAATCTTATTAAATTATCGTATCATAGTGGAGGAACATCATGGATATTACAAATTTTATTCTTAATTCAAAAAGTAATTATGAAAAAATTAATTATCAAAAGGAAGAAAGAAATTCTAAAAATGGAATGGATACAGACACAGAAGAAAATCAGTTTTTAAAGATATTACAAAAGAGAGAAAATATAAATAAAAAAAATGATACTTCAGAAGTGGATTCATCAAAGAACGTACATACAGAAGAGACAAATAAGAATCCATTAAAAAAACACTCAGATATTGATGCACCATATGCTGAATTAGCTAATCAAGCTGGAGTTGTTACTTATCAAGGAGTAAATTATCAGTGTAATGGCAAAACAGATTCTATCAGTATAGGAGATATGAGCAAAGAAGAAGATGTTATAACAATTCCGCTTGAAGAGGGTGGATTCTTGAAGGTGAACATTAATAATATTGATAGTCTTGCGGCCTCAATTGGAATGTTTTCACCAGCAGATGTGAAGCGAATCCTATTTGCGTTATCAACGAAAAATAAAGCAGCCAAAGATAAAATGACAGATCAAATAATAAAGGTGTTGGAAGAACTATCGAAATCCAAAGGTTTAAAATAGATTGAAAATAACCAAGAAATTAAGGTAAAATAAGGAGTATAGATTTCAAAAGAGAATATGGTAGATGAAGATAGTGAAGAAGGATCGAAGAGAATAGAATAGAATAGAATAGATGAGTATGTAAGATAAATGAAAAGGAAAGTCAGTAAGGATAATTATTGAAAGTTAAGCTTAAATTATCTAAAAATATATAAGTAAAATGACCTTTAACTTAATAAATGTAAAATCTGTGTACATAGTGATAATCCTATTGAGAAAATAAGGAATACATGGTAAAATATATATATCATAATACAAGGGGGTATTGGATATGTCAAATAAAAGTACTTTCAATAACTACGAATCTTCAAGGGTGGAACTAGCTAGTAACAATAAGGTAATCTTATCCCAAGATGCCTTACAAGACGTAGTACCAATGGATTGGTCATCTGACGTCATTGATAAAACAGGTGAAAAGGTACAGATCAAGAAAAAATAATCGTAAAAATACGTCGTATTGTATTGATGAACTTATATTGATTACTATATGGATTTATTTACACTAAAAAATTAGTAATAATAAAATGATTTAACTTGTACATCTTAACGCACTCATAATGAGTGCGTTTTTTGAGTTTACGAGCCATAAAGTGATTAATAATCATCAAATGATTGTATAAAATACAGTATACATCCTCCGACTGTTAGAAGTATAATAATTTCTATCGTTTTTATTATTATATGAATCAATCGCTTTATAAAATTGCTTTTTATTATCTTAAAAATAGCCATTTTAAATCTTGCTATTAATCCATATTCTTTAGATATATTTCTTTGTTCTAGAAAAATTTGATTTTCATTAATTTTTAAATCTAAATTTTTTTGATAGAGTACTTCAATATAATAGAGTACTTCTGCTTTATCAGGATACCTTTTATAAAGTTTACGTAATACCTTACTCGCTTTTATCCATTTTTGTTGAGCTAAGTAACTTTTAGTAATTAGTATTAGTATTTCATAATTGTATTGGCTAGAACCCTTTATTTTGTTACATATACGTATTGTGTGATTGAAGTAATAGCATATGAACCATGTATTTGCTTGATAAATAAAGTTCATGATATTTTGCGGATCGAGATCTATCGCTTTTTTAAATTCTTTTTCAGCTTTTCGATTCTTTCCCATTTTTATTAAGTATTCACCTTTTAAAATGTATAAATCAGGATCTTCTTTATATATTTCATATGCTTTTTCTATACATTGATATGCTTCATCAAGGTCATATCTTCTCAGCTTTATAAAAGCCTCTTCTCTATACTTAAGATATAAATCATAGTCTATATTAAGATTCTGCTTAAAATAGCAATACCTTGGAACATTGCTATCACTGAATTGCTTAAATAAATAATCAAGCAATTCATCTTCAAAGTAAGAACTTAAATAATCTCTTTGCGTATCCCACTGAAAAATATGATTCAATAGTTTCCAAGTATTTTGTTCGAGAAAATGATGATCTCTAATAAATTCAAGCATATCTTTATTAATACAATTTTTATAATCAAGATTCCATATAATATCATCGTTCATGAGTTCTTCCCAATGATTCATATCTAATCGTTGAAAAAAATCTGCATATAATTTTTCTATCTTTTGAAAAAATATGACTCTTTGTTCTGCTAAACTAAGAGATTCCTTTGAATGAGTATTAAAATCAATAAACACATTATTTTTATTTCTTATACTATTTATGTAATCCAATTGGCTATTCTCAATATTCATTCTCATTGTATTTATGGTATTAAGATAAGTAACATCCTCTTGGCTTTTACTTTGATTACATTTTGCATATCTTAGGGCAGAATCATAAGCCTCTCTAAGCATTTGGAATCCTTCGGAATCATTTTCGGGATGATAGAAGTGTAATTTTTTTGCATAAGCTTTTTTTATTATTGTAACATCAGTAGTAGGCTCGATATCCAATATAACCCAATAATTCATATATAATCAATTCACCCCTCCCTCTATCTTTTGGAAGTTATTATACTACAAGAGATGCTAATAAGAAATGAATCGAATTTACTATTATGCCTCGTAAGTTTAGTTATTGGTTAGGGTATGAAAAGTCAATTTTAATTTTACTTAGTGTATATCGTTGTATAAGTCTGAAAGAAAAACGCTTTCACTCTTAACGTTTGTGATTTCACCTTTTCAAGCAAGTGAAATCACTTCACTAAATTATGAATTTTACTAAGATTAATTTTTTGAGAAAATACATAAATACTTAAGAAATTAAATATTCCAATATCCAGATTGATAGTGTAGAATAATTAAGGAATAATAATTATAACGTCGATTAGACAAAAACATTGTTTAATTATATATAAATATAGGAGAAATAACATGTATGATTATTTAATAGTAGGAGCTGGACTATATGGTTCCGTATTTGCATATGAGGCAATAAAGAAAAATAAAAAAGTGTTGGTGATCGATAAGAGAGATCATATTGGTGGAAACATCTATAACGAGAATGTGGAAGGGATTAACGTTCACAAGTATGGTGCTCATATTTTTCATACAAGTAATGAGATGATATGGAATTATGTGAATCAGTTTGCTAAGTTCAATAATTATGTAAATAGCCCTATCGCAAATTATAAGGGAGAGATATACAATCTCCCTTTTAATATGAATACATTTTCTAAGATGTGGGGAGTTGTTAACCCAGAAGAAGCATTGGCTAAGATTGAAGAGCAGAGGAAAGAGATTAAAGGAGAACCAAAGAATCTTGAAGAACAAGCAATTTCTTTGGTAGGTCGAGATCTATATGAAAAACTAATCAACGGTTATACAAGGAAGCAATGGGGGCGTGAATGCACTGAACTTCCATCATTTATAATCAAACGGTTACCTGTACGATTTACCTATAATAACAATTATTTTGAAGATTGCTATCAAGGAATCCCTATGGGAGGATATAATTCTATCATTGAGAAGATGCTACAGGGAGCTGATGTACAGTTAAATGTTGATTATCTAGCAAACAAAGAAGAATTAGATAGTAAAGCAAAGAAAGTGATATATACAGGACCAATCGATGCTTATTATGGTTATTCGCTTGGAACTCTAGAATATCGCAGTGTTCGATTTGAAACGGAGATTATGGAGAAAGAGAATTATCAAGGCAATGCTGTTGTGAATTATACGGATTACGAGACTCCATATACAAGGATAATCGAGCATAAACATTTTGAATTCGGAACACAAGAGAAGACGGTAATTAGTAGGGAATACAGTACAGAGTGGAAGTTAGGAGATGAACCTTATTATCCTGTGAATGACAGTAAGAATGGTGAACTATACTTGAAGTATAAAGAGCTCGCAGATAAAGAGGAACATGTAATCTTCGGTGGAAGATTAGGTGAATATAAGTACTATGATATGGACAAGGTAATTTTATCCGCGCTTGAAATGTGTGATAAACTAATTTAATGTAAAATTGCTTAAGGAATAATGAAATCAGTTTTTATATATAGCAAATAATAGATAAGCGCCACTTTTGAAACAATTGGTTTACAAAGGTGGTGCTTTTCTATTATTTTAATAAATTAATCATACATTTTAATAATAATTTTTTATAAAAAATAAACTGAAATTGATTATTGATTAAAAGTGGTATATAATGGATAATAAGGGGGAAAATTCAATAATTAAGCTGAAATTAATTAGAATTTACCTTATAATATATTTAATTGTTGATTATTGTATATTTTGTTTGATTATAAATAGTAAGCACTCAAAATTTTACATGTGGAGGTTCAAAAATGAGTTTGAAAAGAGTAATGAAGTCTTTTTTAAATCTAAATAATGGTGATGATGTAGAAGAATACGTCGAAGAAGTTATCAAAAAGATGATAAAACGATGTAAGAAAAATTACAACGTAGATGTTAGTGGAAGTTATGAATTTACATTAGGATTAGTTAGCAAGTACAAAAGAAAAGATGGATTTGATGATTTGGAACACTTTGTTGATTCATATATATATACTGCAATAGAGAAATATATACAGTTATATAATGTGGCTAAAAAGGAATATATACGTTTGCTATGTACAAATGGAAGATTTTATTTAATGGCAGCAGAAAACGTTTATAAATTGGATGATTTATTGTCCATGACCAAAGAGGATAGAAATAATTATGAAGAACGCAGTAATTATTCAGATGATATCGATGAAGTTGTAACTAAAATCCTTGATAATATGATAGTTAGAAGTAAAGATATCTTGAATATGGATGGAGGTTATACCTATGAAGTTACAACAAGCTTAATTTCTAAATTCAATAGTAAAGATAAAGGGAAAAATCTAGAGAATATAAGAAAATATATTTATACTTATATATATAAAGCATTAGAAAAATGTAGTAAGAAATATACTTTTGAAATGATGCCCGTTTTTTGGATATATGCTACAAATGGTATATTTTATTTCGAAGTAGATGGAAATATTTTTGAATTAGATGATATATTATCATTATCAAAAAATGATAATTTGGAAAAAAAGCGAGAAGTAAGAGATAAAGATATAAACAAGATAGATGAAATGGATGAATATGAAAGTGAAATAGAAAGAATAGATGAATATGATAATGAGATATATGAAGTGGATGAATACGAAAACGAAATAGATGAAGTGGATGAATATGAAAACGAAATAGACGAAGGGGATGAATACGAAAGCGAAATAGATGAAGTAGATGAATACGAAAGTGTAATAGATGATATGGATGAAGATGATAATGAACTACATACTTTGAAGATGAAAAAATAGAATTAAATATATGTACTTAGTATATATTAAAATCTAATAATCTAACTTTTCATTAAATAAAACACACACACTCATTAATTGAGAATGATATAATCGTTAGAACTTGCCAATAGGCAAGTTCTTTTGAATATTGGACTTATGAATAAAGAAATAGTAATTAGAGGAGGTAGAACAAGTGAACTTTACAGATGTAATAAGATTTCTTTTCCCTGAATATCAGGCAGTGGATGCAATAATGGAGTATGGTTTTATTAAAAATAAGAAAAGTGTATATAATCAGAATCATGCAGCACTACAAAGATTGGCACAGACAGTTAATAATGGTACGACTAATTTAAACACTGATAGAGGGAGAAGTAATACAATAAGTAATAATATCAATAATATAAATAATACGAATAATACAACAAACGACAATACGGCTAAATACCAACATAAAGATAATTTAAAAGTAAATAATGATGAGATTTCGATAAAATTTACAAGCATTAGAAAAGATTTAGCCAATAATTTTGTTGGACAGATTAAGTATTTGGACAATCTTTGTTTAGCCTTTAAGCGTCCATTTATAACTGGGTATGATAATGTAAAACCTAAGAATGTTATTATTGTACTTGGAAATAAAAGCTCAGGAAAGCATACAAGTATAAAATATATGGCCCGGTTCCTAAAAGAAAGGAAATTAATTAGTAGTAAAAAGGTAGTACAAATCGACTTATCATTATATCCAACTACTTCAGAGTTTCAATTATTTATATCTGATATTTATAAAAATTTATATGATGATTCTAATATTCTGATATTTAATAACTTTCATAAAGGTCATTCAAGTGCTATTGAAGTAATTCAAACTTTGGTTACCACAGGAGAATACACATTAGGAACTAGATATATAGTAGAAAATGGTGCACTTGTTGAGACGACTGGCGCGCTCATGGAGAATACAATCAGTAACATAAGCACAAATGGTAAATATTTTATCATTGTATCTGAAAAATCTGAGAAAGAAATACAAAGCACATTTGGATTAAACTTTATGAAATGTGTTGGTGATATCATTCATACAGATCCATATACAGAAGAAGAGTTAGGGGAAATGGTGGATTGCATCATTGATGAAATAATAAGTAGATGTAATAAAAATCTTTCCATGGATTTAAGTTATGATGATAAAGTAACTTGTATTGTGGTATCAGGTTATAAAAATATTACAGGTATAGCTGGAATGTCTGATTTTATAGAATCAAGTATCTATAAACCATTAGCACAATTAAAATTAAAAAATAATTATAGTAATAAAAAATCTGTAATTATATCAGTTAGAGATGAGAGATTGATTGCTAAAATTGGAGAAGACTCTATATTTTTAGATACAGTTCTACCAAAAATTGATTCCTATGGACTTGAAGAAATCAAGAATGAATTAAATCAAATTGTAGGGATTGAATCTGTAAAAAATTACATACTTAGCCTGCAAGAGAATCTACAAATTCAAAAATTACGTGAAAGTAAAGGATTAAAGGCAGCTAATATTTCAATGAACATGATATTTACCGGTAACCCTGGAACTGGTAAAACAACCATAGCTCGTATTGTTGCAAAATATTTAAAAGCACTAGGTATACTATCTCAAGGTCAATTAAGAGAAGTAACAAGGGCTGATATGGTGGGGCAATACGTGGGTCATACAGCAAAGATTACCAATGAAGTCGTAAGATCTGCAATTGGTGGAGTTTTATTTATTGATGAAGCATATGCACTCTGTAGAGATAAGGAGGATTCTTTTGGACTTGAGGCTATTGATGCATTAGTAAAAGGTATTGAGGACAATAAAGATGATTTAGTTGTTATATTAGCTGGATATAAAGAAGAAATGGATGGATTCTTAAAAACGAATTCTGGTTTAAAATCACGATTTCCTAATATAATAAATTTTGAAGATTTTACTGTAGAAGAAATGTATCAAATATCACTTATTACAGCTAAATCAAAGGAATATATAATTGCAGAAGATTGTAAGGAATCTCTCATTAAATTATTTGAGAAGAAGCAAATTAAAGGTAAGAATGACAGTGGAAATGGTCGTCTTGTTCGTAATGTAATTGAAAGTGCAATATTGAAACAATCGAAACGTATATTAAATAATAATACTGAAGCGTTGGATTTACTAAAATATGAGGACTTTGAATTTGAAGAAGTAAGTAAATTTGATATAGAAGCTAGTCTATCAAAGATTATTGGACTTGATACGGTAAAGGAATTTGTTCGTACTCAATATAGATTGTTAATTGCAATGGAAAAACGCAGAAAAGCAGGAATGGTTGTAGATACTACGCAGTCATTAAATATGATATTTAGTGGTAATCCAGGCACTGGTAAGACGACAATTGCTAGACTTGTAGCCAGCATGTTTAAAGAAATGGGACTATTAAAATCAGGACATTTAGTTGAAACAGATCGAAGTGGACTAGTTGCGGAATATGTAGGACAAACTTCTAAGAAAACAGAAGAAATCTTTAAATCAGCACTTGGTGGTATATTATTTATTGATGAAGCATATGCCTTAGCGGATGATACTGGATATGGAAAAGAAGCAATTGATACATTAGTTAAATTAATAGAAGACTTCCGCGGGGAGATTGTTGTTATTCTTGCAGGATACAAAAAAGAGATGAGCAATTTCTTGAATACGAATTCTGGACTTCAATCAAGGTTTCCACTTCATATTGAATTCCCTGACTATCAACCAGAAGATTTATATGAAATAACTTTAAAAATGATTAAAGAAAAAGGTTTTATTCTAGCAAATAATGTAGATGAACTTATCAAAGAACAAATTTATCAGTTACATAAACAATCAGATGCCAATTCTGGAAACGGACGTATGGTTAGAAATTATCTAGAAGAAGTAATGAGGAAACAATCGTCTAGAATTGCCATTAATGATATACCAAATGATGAAATGAATATTATCCTTACTGAGGATATAGTAATAGAGGTTAAATCCAAATCAAGCTATGACTTAGATCGCGAATTATCTAAAATAGTAGGTCAAGAAGAAGTGAAAGAATATATTAAGAGTTTAAATGCTAGGCTTAGAATGCAAAACGAACGTAAAAAGCTAGGTCTTGTCGTTGACGCAACGCAGACACTTCATATGATTTTCAAGGGGAATCCAGGAACCGGTAAAACGATGATAGCAAGAACAATTGCTGATGTGTTATATAATATAGGTGTTATTAAAACAAATAAGTTAGTAGAAACTGACCGCTCTGGACTTGTAGCAGGTTATGTTGGACAAACAGCTATTAAAACGAGAGAAAAGATTATGGAAGCACTAGATGGGGTACTGTTTATTGATGAAGCTTACTCTTTATCACAAGGCGGAGAGAATGATTTTGGAAAAGAAGCAATTGATACATTGGTAAAACTTATGGATGATTACCGAGATAGAATTATTGTAATATTAGCTGGATATAGTGGGGATATGGATCATTTCCTTTCTATGAATGCAGGCCTTAAATCAAGATTCCCTAATATTATAGAATTTAAAGATTACTCAACAGAGCAATTAATGGAGATCTCAGACTTACTATTTAATAACAAGGGTTATGAATTAGATGAAAAAGCAAAAGTAAAACTTATGGATATCTTTAACCAAATAAAATCGGAACCACAATTCGGAAATGGACGCTATGTACGTAATGTATATGAACGAGCTGTGAATAATCAAGCTTTGCGTTTAAGTTCAGATATGGATTTAACAAAGCAGGAGTTGATGACTATACTGGATACGGATATTATGAGAATTTAAGATCGTATTATTTGTTATAAAGATAAAATATTTAATCAACGAAGGGGTATATTATGAGAAATATTTTTTGGGATAGATGTTGTAATATAATAGCGGCAATTTTTTTTATTTATTTATTGTGGCGTGGATTTTACGGCATATTTGACGATGTAAAATATATGATATATGCAATTTTTTATATGAGAGATAATCAAACTTCATTTACAAGCTTTGATTTTGATATCTTTTATAGTCTTGGTTCTTATTGTTTCATATTTGGGATAACATTTGCAATTCCGATATTACGAAAGATGTATCGAGCATTTCCTTGGTTATATCCAATAACGTTAACTATATTATTGGATTATGTGATTATTGCATTAGGATATATGATATTAAGTTATGGATATCAAATTATTAATGTATCACGAAATAAGATGTTTTTTATAATAATGATTGTACAATTAGTAGTTTGTAGAGTATCAATGTGTATTTATTTTAAATTTAAGCCTATAAGACATATCTAAAGAGGGGTAAGTAAATGAATAAAGAACAAGAAAGTAGGAATACGAATAAGTCTAACAATTATTATGACCATTCATATAATTTGTTAGATTCGAATGCGAATTCAAATGCTAAATCGAATGAGATTTCAAGCACATATTTTAGTAGTAGTGTAGATGATATAGTTGAAAATGAATATATAGAAGAAATCGAAAGAAAAGAAAGAGAAAAACCACTATTCATATTAGGATTGGTATTAATCTGCATCTCTTTTTGTTTTATTTACTTAGACCAAGGTACAAAATGGGATAATTCAAAAGTTGCAATGGATGCACTAAAATATAGAGTATCAACAGAGTTAAAGCCAGGAACGGCCATGCAATCTGCAAAATATGAAAATGAATTATCAAAAGATGTTAAAATAAAAAATAATACAAATAAGAAAAAAACGAAAATATGGGTATGGGATTATGCTGATGAAGATGGAGATTACGTACAAATAAGCGTTAATGGCAAAGAGATAGGTGATCCGTTTCTAATATTGAATAAACCTAGAGTATTTACAATACCTGCAGAAGGTGAAATAGAGATAAAGGGGATAAAAGACGGTATTAATGGAATATCATATGCAATTAAGTTTGATTTTAATGGTACAAGTTATTTGAATTTAGTAAACGAAGGTAAGGTAAATAAATTTAGCTTAGTTAAGTAACTTAGTAACCACTATTAAGATGATGTGTCCTTAAACATAACAATTATTGTTACAATAAACGTTTAAATATGATATTATAAATGTGTCACTAATTGTCGATATAAGATTGTTGGTACTATACTTGTGGTAATAATCACAAGGGTTACCCGATATTACATCATATTTAAAACCATTCAACGAAGGAAAAGGTTATCAAAATTGAAAGGCTAGGCAGAGAAATGAAATTATTATCAATTGTTATTCCTTGTTATAATTCACAGAATTATATGAGAAAGTGTATAGAGTCGCTTTTAACTGGTGGAGAAAGTGTTGAGATCATTATTGTAAATGATGGTTCAAAAGACAGTACCGCAGTAATTGCAGAGGAGTATGCAAGTTCTTACCCAACCATTGTAAAGGCAATTCATCAAGAAAATGGTGGACATGGAGAAGCAGTAAATACGGGGATACGTAATGCAGCGGGGTTATATTTTAAAGTTGTAGACAGTGACGATTGGGTAGAGCAAAGTGCATATGAGAAGATATTAGAAACACTAGAGAATCTAACCCAGGAAAACACACCGATTGATATGTTGGTAAGTAATTTCGTCTATGAAAAAGAAGGGGCAACGAATAAAAAGGTCATGCAGTATGAAGGTGTACTTCCAGAGGGAGTAATCTTCTCCTGGGATGATATTGGACATTTTCGTAAGGGTCAATATATCTTAATGCATTCTGTGATTTATCGAACAGAATTACTACATGAATGCGAATTGGAATTACCGAAGCATACCTTTTATGTGGACAATCTATTTGTCTATCTTCCATTACCTTATGTTTCAAAAATGTATTATCTAAGCGTTGATTTCTATCGATATTATATTGGTCGAGATGATCAATCTGTAAATGAAAAAGTAATGATTGGTAGAATTGATCAGCAGATTAAAGTAAATAAAATTATGTTCGAACAAATAGATATACGTAATGTAGAGAATGCAAAGAGACGTAAATATATGATGAATTATCTAGAAATCATCACAGTGGTATCAACAATTCTATTAATTCGATCAGGAACCATTGAGAACCTATATAAGAAGAAAGAACTCTGGAAATACATAAAAGAGAAAGATACTCGTTTATTTTACCGATTACGAAATGGAATATTAGGAGTTACAGTGAATCTTCCAGGAAGAGTGGGAAGAAGGGTATCTGTTGCAGTATATAAGATATCTCAGAAAGCTGTAGGATTTAATTAAACATAAGTAACTTCACAAACTCGTCATAGTAACGATGATGTAAAAGTTTTAATATATAATAAAAAATCAGCCAGACAGTAAATGTTTGGTTGATTTTTTTTGTGTAAATGTTTGGATAATGTTATTGACATATATTTTATAATATAGTACTTTATATATAAAGTAGTTTATTGATAAATCAATTTATATATAAAGTGGTTAGGGACCGGTTAGGAAGGAGAGATTATATGTTAACAAAACCAGCAATTCTTTTACTAGGAATGATACTGGAATCACCAAAAGGAGCATATGAGATTACAAAAAAATTAGAGCAGATGCAAGTAAGATGGTGGTTAAAAATATCGGACGCTACTGTTTATAGTACAATTCATATGTTAGTAAAAAAGAATTATATCGAGGGACGAATAGAGAAAAATGGGAATATGCCAGAAAGAACGGTTTACTCAATAACGGATGAAGGGAGAGTTGTTTTAATAAAGACGATTCGAGAGTTATTTGTATGCATGGATTTTGATACGACTGTATTCTCCGTAGTAGCTAGTTATGCCTATCTTATTCCCAGAGAAGAAATGAGAGAACTACTTCAAAAAAGATTACAGATATTAGAGGAATATAAGAGTGGAATTCATAATCAAATTCTAAGTGTTGAGAAGATATCACTGCCATGTATTGTTGGGTCTAATATACAAAGAATGGAAGATATTGTGGATGCAGAAATCTTAAGTGCTAATAGGATGATTTCTGAGATAGGAGAGATCAATGAAAAATAATAAATGGTTTCTATTTGTAGTAGTAATTAGTCTGACAGATTGTATATTACCATTTTTTCTTGCACTCTTTTATCTTGGTTATAATTATATGAATATGGTATTAAGTGCGTTAGGAAGTGAAGATTCACCAGTTAGAGCTATATATAACATTTGGATGCTTTGTCTTGGTGTATCATTTATCTTTATTGGGTTACACGTTTACAGAAGTTATGAGAGTGTGGCAAAGTATAGTAGAACATGTTTACTTCTCATTACGTTAGGATATGCAGTGTTTGATTGTATCAATTCAGGCTTCTTCTCGATTGGTGATTCAAAGAATATGGTGACCATACCACAGATGATTCATGGGTATGGTTCAGTAATTGGATGTACGTTATTTACATTTTCAGGTCTGATCGCAGCAGTCATGCTATGGAAATCCTATCGTAACGCAGCGTTACTTCTTTTACTAGATTTTATAGTGTGTTTGCTAGCCTTTACAATATTCGTAGCTAGTGAAAACATAGGTGCAGATAGTAATGGAATAGTAAAAATAATGACTTATGAAGGACTATGGCAAAGAATATCGTTTCTATTTATGTATGTTCCTCATATTGTTTTATGTATGATTACATTAAGAAAAAAAGTTAACTTAGGAGGTAAATAAGTTATGCCACAGATGAATAAAGGTGGAAAATATATTTTTGGAAAATCAATAATAAAACAAGATAATAGCATACAATTTCCTACACAAGCAATTGTTGAGTATGATATTAAATCAGAAGGATATATTTATCTTATGACGGGAAGTAAAGCTACAGGTGGATTTTGTGTGATGAGAAAAGGCTTGTTATATCCGTCAAAGCTTGGACACATACTTACAGATAATAAAGGGTTATGTGATTATAGTATCCCAATGGGAGAGTTCATACCTTATAAGGGAAGAAGTTACTGTTGGATAACCATTGATGATAGTGGAAGGATTCAATTGACCGATGAAATGATGCATATTCTTAATTTAGAGAATGGGATGGAACTCTTGTCTATAAGGAGCAGTGATATTGCATTTACTATGGGAGCGGAAGGGCCATTATTGGAGAAAGCAAAACAATTCTCGGGTGAGATAGAAGTCTATTAATGAACTGAAAGAAAGATAAGGAATATCAATATAATTAGTCGAGGTTTCGATATTCTTTTTCTTTCGAGTTTAATGAATTGTAATCATTGACTTTTAGTCAATCAAAAACTATAATGTGTAACAGGAGGTGTCTTATGAGAATATCAAAGGAACCAGAAGTGCGTAAACGTGAAATTGCAGATACTGCAATGAGAATCTTTGCGGAAAAAGGTTATGAAGCAACTTCAATGAAAGATATTGCAAAAGCAGTTAATGTTGTTCCTGGACTTTGCTATAATTATTTCAAATCGAAGTATGAATTGTATGAATATGCAACGAACTTATACGCTGAGGAGTGCATCAAACCTTTAGTAGAAATATTACAGAATAATGAGGAAACATTGGAGATATACTTAGAAAAATTATCTAATGAGTTTATTAAAAATGTAGGTAAAGAAAAGTATCATGATTTTTTTCATAAGGAAGGAAATCAGTTATTTCACAAACAATTAGAAATCATAATGAATGATAAACTACAGCCGTATATTGAAACTTTTATTGTGAAATTAAATCAGAAGGGAATTTTACAGGCAGATGATCCAACTACAATATCTAAATTTATTGTATATGGTCAATCACCCATCATTAATGATGATTCTTTAACATCAGAAGAAAAAGTAGACAAAGTGATATCAATTATCAAATTATTATTAAAGTAAAATACCTCGGTGAATAGCCGAGGTAAAAATATAATCTATGAATGAATAAGTGTCAATGAAAGTCATTCAACTGAATAGAGTTATATATTAAAACCAATCTATAATTAAAAGTTAGGAGACAAACAATGAAGAAAGTAGCGTTAATTACAGGAGCAACAAGTGGACTAGGATTGGCATATGCAAAGGAATATGCGAAAAAGGGATATAATCTAATCATTACAGGAAGAAGAGAAGATAAGATTAAAGAAAATGGTAAAAAAATAGAAGAAAGGTATCATGTTACGGTTAAAGTAGTAATTGTAGATTTAGCATATAAAAAGGGGGTAGATATTCTTCTTAATGAAATGAAAGAGGATGAAATTGAAGTATTGATCAACAATGCAGGGTTTGGATTGAAGCCAGTATTTTCAAATACAACAAAAGAAGATATTGACCGTATTATGTATTTACAGATGAATGCTGTAGTGATATTAACTAGGAATATATTAAATCAAATGTTAGTTAGAAATAGAGGTACGATTATTAATATATCTTCGGACGGAGCATTTGCAGTAATGCCTAGAAATGTACTATATTCATCAACAAAATTATTTATTCTTAATTTTACCGAAGGACTCTATCTGGAGCTTATTGATACAAATATAAAAGTTCAGGTGGTATGTCCTGGTTTTATAGATTCTGATTTTCATCAAAGTGCAGGAATGAATGTAGTGAAGAAGAAAAAGGGATTTATGAAATTTGTTGCACCAGAAAAAATTGTTGAAATGGCTATGAAAGATATGAAGAAGGGGAAAATTATAAGTGTACCAGGTGTGAATACAAAGATTGTTTGTTGGATTGCAAAGTTCCTACCAAGAAAATTATTTTATAAATTTGTAATTCGTTTTACAAAAAAGCGATTAAAAAAACTAAATCGATAATTTAACGTTTGTGATTTTACCTTTGTATGCAAGTAAAATCACTGCACTATCTTATTGAAAATACCATGTGGTAATTTTTGGTCACATATTATATAATATCACTAATATGATTGCGTGCGAACTACTCGCACGCTTTAAATTTACCGTATGAAAATAGGAGGAACCTTATGTCATCCAATTCGCTAGATCTATTTCATCCCCATACTGCAGCGTGGTTTCAAAGAACCCTTGGTACACCTACGAAAGTACAAGAGGAAGCATGGCCTGCAATAGCATCAGGATGTGATACATTAGTATCCGCTCCGACTGGTACTGGTAAGACATTATCCGCTTTTCTAGTATTTATTGATCGGTTAAAGGAAGAAGCTCGTCGAGGTACCTTAACTAATGAACTCCATCTAATCTATATCTCTCCACTCAAATCTTTAGCAGGAGATATCCGTGAGAATCTAAACCGCCCCATTCATGGTATTCTAGAGGAAGAATATAAAGAGGATTCTAAGTCGAACTCAACCCCTTTTGATCTTAATATTGCAATCAGAACAGGCGATACCACTCAGAATGATCGAAGAAAGATGATTAAGAAGCCACCTCATATCTTGATCACAACGCCAGAATCTCTATATCTAATGTTAACGAGTAAATCAGGAAAATCCATTCTTCATACTGCCAAAGCCATTATTATTGATGAACTTCATGCGATGATTGATTCTAAGCGAGGAAGTCATCTTATGCTCTCCATTGCTAGATTAGATAAGTTATGTGGAAAACCATTACAGCGGATTGGTCTCTCAGCAACCATTGAGCCTTTGGAAGTAGCCGCAGAGTATTTATCTCCAGATCAAGTAACGATAGTTGCTCCAAAGATGGAGAAAAAAGTAGAATTCAATATTACCAGCCCACTTACTGATTATCACGTACTACAGAAAGATTCTATCTGGCAGGAGATTGCAAGTGCAATCTATGAACAATGTAGAAAAGCCAAAAGTGTCATAGCTTTTGTGGAAGGACGTACTCCAGCAGAGAAACTTGCTTTCTATGTAAATGGTCTTGCAGGGGAAGGATATGCAAGAACGCATCATGGTAGCTTATCGAAGGAACAACGTCTAGAAGTGGAACAGGATTTAAGAGATGGTAACTTACATCTATTATGTGCAACGTCTTCTATGGAACTTGGAATTGATGTTGGTGATATTGATCAGGTAATTCAGATTGGTTGTCCTAGAACAATATCAAGTACAATGCAAAGACTTGGTCGTGCGGGGCATAATCCAGGTCGAACTAGCGTGATGTATATGTATCCGAGGTTTGCATCGGAGGGACTCTACTGCGGGTTAACAGCAAAGGTAGCGAAAGATGGTGGCGTTGAGTATTCTGCTCCACCAAGATTATGTCTTGATATCTTAGCACAACACCTTGTCTCTATGGCAGGAGGAGAAGGTTATTCTGTTGATGAAGTGATGGAACTATTAAAGAGAGCTTATCCATTTCGAGAGGTAACCAAAGAAGATGTGAAAGACGTACTTTGCATGTTAGCTGGAGACTATGAACATGAGCGTGACCTCCCAGTTCGTCCTCGAATTCTCTATGACCGTATTCATGAATATGTCGAGGGGGATGCCTATAGTAGGATACTTGCAATCTCAGCTGGTGGTACGATACCTGATAAGGGAATGTATGCTGCTAAGACAGAAAGTGGTGTAAAGCTTGGAGAGTTAGAAGAAGAGTTTGTATTCGAGGCGAGAATAGGTGATAAATTTCTACTTGGAAGCTTTGCTTGGCAGATTGCTAAAATACAAAAAGATTGTGTTATCGTAAGGCCTACGAATACGATAGGTGCAAAACCTCCTTTTTGGAAAGGTGAGATAAAGGGAAGAAGGGTTAAGACAGGGAAAGCATTTGGTGCAATTCTTCGTGAGTTAGGTGATGCTTATGAGAAGAATCAACTACTAGAAGAACTAGAGCAGTTGGGTCTTGATGAAAGTACAGCAAAGAGAGCAGAAGACTATCTAAAGCGTCAGATAGAAGCGACGAACGTCTTACCTGATGATCGAACCATACTACTAGAGCATTTTAAAGATGATACTGGAAATAATCAGATGATGGTGCATTCTGTCTATGGAAGGCAGATTAATATGCCACTCGCGATTCTAACCAAAGAAATTGCGAAGAAGATTACGCAATCGGATATTAATTATGTAGAGGACGATGATGGTTTTCTACTATTTCCTTATGGTGAGGGTGAGATACCAGAAGGATTACTATATAAGATTCAACCAGAACAAGTAAAAGGAATACTGGAAGCAGTTCTTCCAGCAACGCCAATCTTCAACATGACATTTCGTTATAATGCAGGACATGCTCTTATGATGGGAGTTCGAAGATCAGGACGTCAACCACTTTGGGTACAGCGTATGCGAAGTGCCGAGATGCTTGATTCTGTAGTAAGGTATGGGAGGCATCCATTAATTCGTGAGACAAAGAGAGAATGTCTCGAGGACTACTGGGATCTAAAAGGGCTTGAAGATATATTATATGGAATTCAATCAGGCAGCATACAAGTACGAGAAATGTATCTAGATATTCCATCTCCAATGTCCTTACCACTTCGTCAGCAAACAGAAGCTTCTATGATGTATGATTATACTCCAACACCTATAGGAGTTCACTTGGCTACTGGCGATGCATTAGAGCAGACCTTAGAAGAATCTGAGAAGATTGAACCAGAGAGAGAGCACCTTGAGCGGGTATCAGAACGAGGACGAATGCCAGAAGATGAGAAACAGCTCCACTCTCTTCTTATGATTGAGGGAGACCTAATAGCTGGAGAACTAGATGTTCCGATTGAATGGCTAGAGATATTAGTTAGAAGAGGACAAGCAAAATATATTGAGCCAGGTCTATGGATTGCAGCAGAGCAGGAAGACGAGTATAGGGTGGCTTGTGAGGAGAGCACCTTACAGATGGAAGAGAGAATGCATATAGTGCGAAGACTTCTAAGGTACCGTGGAGCACATACAATAAGCCAAATTACAGAGCGTTATTTATGGCCTGAAGAAGCTGTGGCTGAAGTTCTAGAAGGATTATGTGGTTCTGGAAGTGTTGTAAGCAAAAATGGAACGAGTAAGCTAGGTAAACAAAGCAGTGATGATTCAGCAGAAAATGAGACTATCTTCTATCACGCCAAACTCTATGAAAGAGCAAGAGAAGCCACAATAAGGAGTAGAAGAAATGAAGTAAAGACCCAACCAGCTAAAGCATATGCCTCCTTATTAGCAAGTCGGATGGTAAGGAATGCACCACCAACGGAGCAACTAGAGTCTACTCTTAATTTGATGTCTGATCAACCTTATGCGATAGCTTTGTGGGAAAGTGCACTATTACCAGGGCGTGTTAGTGGTTATAGAGAACAACTTCTGGATACATTGTTATCGAAAGGCAATCTATTCTGGAGAGTGAATGGAGATTCCGAGTTATCCTTTCATAGAGCAGAAGATATTGACTGGGATGCAGATCTATCGAGTAGATTAGAGCAGTTAGAAGGAAATGAAAAGATAATATATGAAGCTTTATTAAAGCGAGGCGCAAGCTTTATGCAAAGATTAGGTTCTTTGCTAGAGGGAGAATCACCTTATGATACCTTACTAAGTCTTGCCTCCAAAGGTCTAATCTGTGCGGATAGCTATGTACCAGTGAGACAACTACAAAATATAGATAAATTAAATAAAGGAACAGCAAAGCAGCGAGCAAGTGCACGTGTCATGGCTTTAACTGCAGGAAGATGGGAAGTATCACGCCCTTTGATTGAACTTACAACGGAAGAAAAATTAGAACGAATATTTGAACGAGTAATTATACTATGTCGTGAGACCATTAATGGAGTATTTGGAGTACAAGGAATCTCATGGCAAGAAGCGCTTGAGACCTTGCGAATCTGGGAATACACAGGTCGTGTAAGAAGAGGATATTTTATTGAAGGTCTATCAGGAATTCAATTTATACGAGAAAAGGACTTTGCTGGTACTATGTTAGAATTATCCATGCCAAGAAATCAGATTGTCTGGTTATCTGCTGTTGATTCAGCTCAACAATGGGGAAAGAGTATACCCCATATGGAGAATCGATCATTTCTTAATGTGTTAGGAACGGTTGTGGCGTTAAAAGAAGGGCTTCCCATAGTTGTATTTGAGAGACAGGGGAAAATTCTTCGATTGATGCAAGGGGATATGAATCAAGGGGAAAAAACAGATGAGAAGAAAGGAACAAGCTTAGGTGAGTTAAGTGAGAATGAGCTTATTGAGTTAATAAGGTTATTTGCAAGCGATTTCAATAGAAAGAAGATATATGCGCAAGTTAAGAGAATTGTGGTCAAGGAATATCCGAAGGAAGCAGTAGAAGCACTGGAACAAGCTGGATTTAAAAAAGAAATGATGGATTATGTATTGTATCGGAATTAGTGATATTTGCGATACAAAAGTATCAGATACATTAGGAATATAAGAATGATTTTTATGGAGTAGTTGGATTAGATTAACTTTATTGGAATGTTATTGGAATTCCATTGAAATAGTATTGAAACTCTATTGAAATTCATTCTTTTATTCTCGAAAGTATTAATCTACTGATTAAGGAGAATCTATTAATATTGTGATAAATTATTTGAAAGGAATGTAAGTACAGTATTAATATGAAACAACAAAAGAAGGAGAAGGTTAAATGGGAAAAATCATATTTTTAGATGTAGATGGGACTTTAGTTGATTATGAGAATCGTCTTCCAGAGAGTGCTGTTGATGCTATTCGTAAGGCAAGAGCTGCTGGTCATCGTGTTTATATATGTACAGGACGTAGTAAAGCAGAAGTGTATCAGAACCTGTGGGATATTGGATTGGATGGAATGATTGGAGGCAATGGTAGTTATGTTGAAGAACATGATCAAGTAGTAATGCATCAGTTGATTACGAAGGAGCAGTGTCGTAAAGTTGTTGATTGGTTACAAGGTCGAGGTTTGGAATTCTATCTAGAGAGTAATGAGGGTTTATTTGCAAGTGAGAGATTTGAAGAACGTGGTGACGTTACAATAAAAGAATATACCAAGCAAAAAGGAAAGCCAGATGCAGAACATATGACGATTCGTAAAGCCTTTCCAGAGATGATATTTGGTGGGGAGTTATACCGTGATGATGTGAATAAAATCAGTTTTATCCTAGACAATTATGGGGATTATCTTGATGCAAAAGATGCCTTTCCAGACCTACATGCAGGTACATGGGGCGGAAGAGGGGAAGAAACTCTATTTGGAGATCTTGGAGTAAAAGATATTCATAAAGGAAATGCAATTGAACAGCTACTTAATTATCTTCATGCAGACCTTGCTGATACGATTGCATTCGGAGATGCGAAAGTTGATATACCAATGCTTGAATACTGCGCTTATGGTGTAGCTATGGGAAATGGTGGGCCAGAGATTAAAAAAATGGCTGACTATATTACGGATGATGTGGAAGAGGATGGATTGTATCATGCGTTTCGTTATTTGGGGTTGATTGAGTAGGGGAAAATAAGAATATCATAAGCGGAGGGGGGTCGCTAGAGTGATTGGATATAATTCATATGGAGGAAATCTATGATAATCAAATGTGTTATTGAAATAGTATTATTAATCTATGTTATGCTATCTATACTTGCGTATGTATTAAGTAAAGATATTGAGAAGACAAAGGTGAAAAGTATAGTTTATTTGTTAGTGGGAGTATTGGAAGTACTTACGATTGGAATGTTTAATAGTGTATATAGCATGATTCCTTTAGCGGGTGTTTTACTTATTTTGTGGTCTTGTGCAGTACATAATGGATATAAGTTATACGGAAAACCAAATTGGAAGCATCATATTATCAGAGCTAGTGTTAGTGTCGGAATGTATTTATTATATGTAATAGTGTGGGCTTCATTTTAAGTTGAATGTTTGAAAATAGTTGAGTAAGAGAGCTGAGTTGAAGTAATAGACATAAATTGTGAAAACTGACTTGGAGGAATATGATGAAAGAATATCAGGAAGATAAAATCAAAGAAATTAATAATGGATTACAGACGGCATATGTGGATAGTAGCTGGAATTCAAATCTTGCATATAGGCCAGAGTTTATTTCGAATGATTATAAGCAAGGGAAAAAAGTATTATCTTCAATTGAAGAGGAATTAAGGAATTGTGACGAATTTTGTATAAGTGTTGCTTTTATTACTATGAGTGGAATAACACCATTACTTCAAGTTCTAGAAGAACTTGAAGTAAAAAATATATCAGGAAAAATACTAACAACAGATTATTTAACATTCAGTGAACCAGCTGCATTAGAAAAATTGAGTGCATTGAAAAATATAGAATTGAAAATGTTTTGTACAGATTCAGAGGTTGGTGGTTTTCATACTAAGGGTTACATATTCCGAAAGGAAGAGATATATAGAATCATTATTGGAAGTTCTAATATGACATTAAATGCAATTACAAAAAATCGTGAGTGGAACACAAAAATTGTTTCTACTGAAGATGGGGCAGTAGCAAAGGATATATTAAATGAATTTCATTCCATGTGGAAGGATTCTCACACTTTAAATTATAGTGAGTTGATATCTCAATATAGAACAAGATATCAAATTATTAAGGATCAACAAAGAATTGCTAAAAAAGAGAAAGTTGCAAGTATAGAGCAATATAAGTTGAAACCAAACAAAATGCAAGTTGCGTTTATTAATAATCTGAATAAGATGCGTAAGAACGGTGCTCAGAGAGCTCTACTTCTAAGTTCGACTGGTACAGGAAAAACATATGCCTCTGCATTTGCATTACGAGACATGAACCCAAAGAAAGCTCTTTTTATTGTACATAGGGAACAGATTGCAAAGCAAGCCATTAAAAGTTATCAAAAAGTGTTTGGAAACAATAAAAGCTTTGGACTTCTTTCAGGAACTAGCAAGAAAACAGATGCAGAGTATATGTTTTCTACAATGCAGATGATGGCAAAGACAGAGATACATAGTCAGTATTCTCAAGATGAATTTGATGTAATAATCATTGATGAGGTACATCACGCTGGTGCAGAAAGTTATCAGAGGATTATGGAATATTTTAAACCTAAGTTCTGGCTAGGAATGACTGCTAGTCCTGATACAAATAATTATGATATTTACTCAATATTCAATCATCAAATTGCATATGAAATACGTCTGCAACAAGCATTAGAAGAGGATTTACTTTGCCCATTTCACTATTTTGGAATAACAGATTTGGAGGTAAACGGAGAAGTTTTTGATGATAATACTGGTATGAAAAATTTCAATTATCTCATTTCGGAAGATAGAGTAAACTATATTATTCAAAAGGCAGAATATTACGGATATAGTGGAGAGCGAGTGAAAGGACTTATCTTCTGTAGTAGAAAAGACGAAGCAAAAGAATTATCTAGTAACTTTAACAGGCGTGGTTATCGAACTGAATACTTAACAGGTGAAGATAGTCAAGAACGCCGTGAGCAAGTAATAGAACGTTTGACAGATGATGATAATGCCAATCACCAGCTTGATTATATTTTTACAGTTGATATCTTTAATGAAGGTGTAGACATACCCGAGATTAATCAAGTAATAATGCTTCGTCCTACCGAATCTCCAGTCGTATTTGTACAACAGTTAGGAAGAGGCCTTCGAAAAACAGAAGAAAAAGAGTACGTTGTTATTTTGGACTTTATCGGGAATTATAAGAATAATTTTATGATTCCTATAGCATTATCAGGAGATAGAACTTATAGCAAGGATAATATTCGTAAATATGTAATGGAAGGAAGTCGTATTATTCCAGGAAGCTCCACTATTCACTTTGATGAAATTAGTAAAAAGCGAATATTTGAATCTATTAATAACGTGGCTACGACGAAGAAACTTTTGACAGAGAAATATCTGGTATTAAAATACAAGTTAGGTAGAATTCCTTCATTAGTTGAATTTTATGAGTATGGAGAAATAGATCCTATGCTATTTATTGATTATTCAGGAACATATCATCTTTTTAGGAAGATGGTAGATAAAGATTATAAAATTGAATTAGCACAAAATGAAAATACCATTTTAGAATTTGTATCTGGCATTATAGCGAATGGGAAAAGACCTCATGAGTTAGTTATTCTGGACTGTATCATGAATTCGAATAGTTTTAACCAGGATGATATTAAAAACAAATTAAGTGAAGACTACAGTATTGCATACACTGATGAAGCGTTTGAATCTGCAATTCATGTATTAGATGGAAGGTTTTTAAATAGTCCAAGTGATAAGAAGAAATTTGCTGATCTTGAAATATTACAAGAAGATGTAAATGGAAACTATCAAAGGGTGAAATCATATTATCAAAGGTTACAGCATAATGAGTTTTACAATCAGTTGAAGGATTTAATTCAATTAGGGTTAAAGCGATATAGTGATCTCTATTTACCTAGATTAGATGATTGCGGATTGGCATTATATCAAAAGTATTCAAGAAAAGATGTATGCAGAATATTGAATTGGGAAAGAGATGATAGTTCCACTATTTATGGATATAGAATTAAATATAGAACATGTCCTATATTTGTAACCTACAATAAGCAAGAGGATATTGCAGAAAGTACAAAATACGACGATCAATTTATTGATAAAAAAGTATTTAGTTGGATGACACGAAGTACTGGTAACTGGAGACAAGAATCAGAGCAACTTATGAATTATAAAGATAATGGTATACTCATTTATTTATTTGTAAAAAAGAGTGATGGAGAAGGTAGTGATTTTTACTATATGGGACAATGTACTCCAATAGAGGCAAACGAAACCATAAACACAAACGGAGCTCCAATCATGAATATTAAATTACTTTTGCAAGAATCAGTTCAGGATGATATCTATGACTATTTTACAAAATAGAATAAGGGTAATTGTAAAACTTTGATATCTTTAAGGTAGTAAGTAGTTTTATAATTACCTATCAAAAAGAAACAACAATCAAAGGAGAAACAACTATGCAACAATCATTCACATACAACCAAATAGTCCACTTAAATTCACACCTAAATGAAAGTTCAATCCCATTCCATCTACATTACCAATCTGAAACGACAATAACCTTCGAGAAATTGGGCAACTGTGCCTGCGAAGGAAAAGAGAACATATTCCAGTCAGTAGTAACTGAATTTTTCGCTCAAGAAGGTATCAAGGTAAGATTCTCTGAGAACGGAAATGAGATAAACCTATTTAAATCAATCGAAGTAGTAGCAGCTGTCATCAAAGGTGTAGGAAGTAATAAAGGAAAGATCTTTGCCGCACAACGAGGATATGGAGACTTTCAAGGAGGATGGGAGTTCCCAGGTGGTAAGATGGAAACTGGAGAGTCAACAGAAGAAGCACTCATTCGAGAAATCCGAGAAGAATTAGATTCAGAGATTACAGTAGGAGATATTCTATGTACAGTCAATTATGATTATCCAACATTCCATTTAACCATGCATGTCTATTGGTGTGATTTAGTGAGTGGAAAGTTAGAATTACTAGAACATGAATCTGCGAAGTGGCTAGGAAAAGAGAATCTTAAGAGTGTGAATTGGCTGCCAGCAGATATAGAAGTAATAGACAGGATAGAATTGACATATTATTCCATTTGAGCTAAACTAATTATGTTTAATACTAACCAACACTAACTCCATCAGAATAAGATTTGAAGTAAATATCGTAAATAATGTATCTATAATAAATCATATATAACGATTTTTACTTTGAAACCATCATTTGTGAAATGTTTCGTGTAAGCTTTGAGAATCTTGTTATAATAATTTCATCATAAGGAACCCCATATTAAATGAAAGAAGGAGGTATCATAGGTGAAGTTATGGCAACAGTGACGCAGCTAATTATCTGTGAGCAAGATACTGCATTTAGACGCTTCTTAGAGCACAACATAAGAGATATCATTGATAAACAAAGGATGGATATGCAATTAAAGCTTGTTTCTGATGATATAGAGGAGATAACTGCTTGTTTACAAGAAAAAGCGAATAAAAAGGTATATATAATTGATACAGCATTTCGGCCTGAAGTAAATGGATTTTTGTTAGCTAAGTATATTAGGAGTATAGATAGAAGCGGAGCAATAATCTTAATGACAGACGATATCTTAAAAACAAGTAATGTATTTATCCAAAAACTCGAAATACTTGATTACATACGAAAAACGGAATCAGAAGAATGCATTCTACAGATACAATCGGATCTGGAATACATTCATAACAAGTATAAAAAATGAGTTGATAAGGGTGAAGGAAATGATTAAGGAAATAGCTAACAGACTGAGCAATAGACTTAATAAAGACATGCAGTTAGAGGGGATAGATAAAATAAAATTAGAGTACGGAACAGAAATCATTGTTAATAATGTATTTCATATATTAATAGTATCTGCACTAGCAATACAATTTGGAATGTTCCAGGAAGTATTTATTATGTTATTGTCATTTAAGCTCTGTAGAGGACAGGCTCATGGTCTACATGCGAAAAATCTTAAGAGATGTATGTTATATTCCTGCATCTTAATTCTATTAACTCCATACATAGCACAAAGAATGGTCTTGCCATGGTATGCATACATAATTATATTTATACTATTCTTTATCGCTTTTAGCCTTTATGCACCAGCTGATACAGAGAAGAATCCTATCATTGGTGATAAAGTAAGACAAAGATTAAGAATGAAAGTGTTATCTATCTATGTAATATTATTCCTTTTAGTCTTTTGTATTCCAATAGACTGGATTAAGAATTGCATCGTATATGGTATCACATTAGAAGTAATATCTATATTACCCATCACTTATAAAATATTAGGAAAGAGGAGAAATAATTATGAAAAATATGAAAAAGACTTTGCCAATTAATATGCAAAAATCGTTAATAAATTGTGTTAAAACAGTAGCGGATAATAAACAACAAAAGGATTGGTCCTTATTATTTCACGAAATTGTGATGCCAAATGAATTGCTGCAACAGCGTATGTAGGAGTAATTATATAGAAAATATTACCCGTAAAGCATAAAAATAGAGGGGTATAGGGGAGAATTATGATTGTTTATTTCTATTTAATACTGTCTATCTTGGCATATATACTGGTTCTATACAATTTTACAGAAATATTGAATAAGAAAAGATTTATACAAGGAGCAATACTATGTATTATATTTATAAGTCTTATTTATGATATATTCCAATCAGTATTTATTTTAGGAATCATTGTATTTATTAGTTTTCTTGTGTTATTAATTGCTTTAAATCATAATGTTTTTACCAATTGCATTTCATGTGTCTTATCCATGATTTATTTATTAATATGCAATCAAATCTTTGGAAGAGTAACCTTATTATTAATTGGAGCCAAAAGATATGCTATGATAGGAAATAAACCTTATGTTCGTTTAATAGTAATGATTATTTTTGATATAGTTTTATTTCTTACAAGTATGGTAATTAGGAGATATATTTCACGAAATGGAACGGAATTAAGCATTGTAAAAAATCGTAATTTTAAATTCTGGGCAATTTTATTTGGGTTATTCTTATTTGTAGGAATTTATACATCCATTCATACGACAGAGGTGGGAATCTTTGATGTTGTGATGTATATCATAGGATCTTTATTTTTTATTATATTGTTATATTTGATGTATACTTCTAGTATAAAAGAAGAAAAGGTTGCAAGAAAACAGTTGGAATTACTGCAATTGCAGACTTATACCGAGAATTTGGAGTACATCTACAATGATATGAGAAAAGTAAGGCATGATTATATGAACGTATTAGCCTCTATGGTAGGATATATGGAAGAGAGAGACATGGATGGCTTGATTGATTTTTTTGATCATAATGTTTTAGCCTTTACTCACGAGATGAAATCATTAGATTTTCAACTTGTGCGCTTATCCAATATAAAGCAAAGAGAGTTAAAAGGTTTAATAGCTATCAAAATAGTAAAAGCTAGAGAAGCAGGAATTAACGTAAGCATTGATATTGCAGAACAAATAGAAATAACGGAACTTAACCCAATCGATATATGTCGTATGATAGGTATCTTGCTGGATAATGCCATTGAGGCAGCCTTAGAGACTAAGCAGAAGACATTACAATTGGGTTTGCTTATAAAGAAGAATTCAAAACTTATTATAATAATTAATAGCTGCAAAGAAGAACGTTTGAATATATTTCAGCTGTATCAGAAAGGTTATTCTACAAAAGGTGATAACAGGGGATTAGGCCTAAGTAACTTAAAAGAAATTATATCAAAATATTCGAACTGTGATATGGAAACCGTAGTCGAAAACTATGAGTTTAAACAGATAATGGAAATAAGACCGTGTTAAGTATGAAAATACACTAGGAGGGTACTATGATCAATATATATATTTGTGAAGATAATCAAGAGCAGTTAGAAAAGGTTAAGAAAGCAGTTTTAGATACCGTTATGATTGAAGATATGGATATGAAACTAGCTTTGGCGACAAAAAATCCTCATGCAATTCTTGATGATATTGATGAAAAAGGCGGAACAGGAATCTACTTTTTGGATGTTGATTTAAAGACAGATATCAATGGAATCCAACTAGCTGAGAAAATACGCCAAAGAGACCCGAGTGGATTTGTCATATTTATTACAACTCATGCTGAACTTAGTTATTTAACCTTTAAATATAAGGTTGAGGCATTAGACTATATCATAAAAGATGATTTTGACATGGTATCAAAAAGAGTGAGAGAGTGTCTTATGTATGCATTTAAAAGCTTTGCATCCAGTGGTGACGACAGGGGTGAAGTGTTTTATATACATACAAAAGATAAAGTAGTCTTAATAGAATATAGTAAAATAATATGTTTTGAAACATCTCCAACAATACATAAAATTACCCTATATGCAGAGAATAGGCAGATTGAATTCTATAGTAACATGAAGGATATTGAGGATAAACTGGATAGTCGGTTTATCAGGTGCCACAGGTCTTATATTGTCAATCAAGATTACATAAAAGAAGTTGATAAGAAGAAGCGAATGATCTATCTAAAAAATGGACAGTCATGTTTGATATCCGTACGAGGACTTAAATATATTAAATAATGGATTTCTTTGATAAGAGTAAGTGAAATGATATTTTGCTTACTCTTTTTTTAATTTACGAGGAAACTTCTTCGAGTTCTCTATTGGAATAATTTATCCGTGATTAAGTAAGAAAGGATCTACGTAAATGACAGAAAATATAGCGAAAATGACATTAGAAGAAGCAAGGAGTATGCAATAAGATGGAATCTTTATAATCTATGCATGATATGATTTCACAGCATATTTCCAATGTATAATATGCATATAGTCAAGGAAATCATTGGAACAACTTCCAGTGAAAAGCTTGAACTTATATACGAAAAGGTAGTTGATAAAACCAGAAGTACATAATTTTGAGGGGTTGGTAGATACAGAATTACGTAATGCATGAAGTGTAATCAATTGATTATGCATAGCAAGGTTACAATTACCTAACATATTAAAAAAAACAAGGAAGGGAGAAAAAACAATGAGCAAAGAAAAGGATGTTAAGCCAATTGACAGCGTAGTAGAAGAAATCAAAGGACAAGACCTTGATGAAAAGGCAGGAGCAGGAATTAGCACAGCAATTCAGATGACATTAGCAGGAAGATGTGGAGCAGTTCCTACTTTATCTTATGAATGTAGTTCGGATCATAAACGTTGTGACAGATAATTAATTTACATAACAAAATCTTATAAAAAGAAATCTTATAAAAAGAAAGGGAGAAAAATCATGAGTAAAGAAAAAGAAGTAAAACCAATCGAAAACGTAGTAGAGGAAATCAAAGAACAAGACCTCGATGAAAAAGCAGGAGCAGGAATTAGTACAGCAATTCAAATGACATTAGCAGGAAAGTGCGGCAGAATGCCTACTATTTCTTATGAATGTACATCCAATAATGTATCTTGTGGTAAATAATTAAATTAAAATGCAAATAAAAAATTATAAAAAGGGAGAGCAAAAACATGAGCAAAGAAAATGAAGTAAAACCAATTGAAAACGTAGTAGAGGAAATCAAAGAGCAAGATCTTGATGAAAAAGCAGGAGCAGGAATTAGCACAGCCATTCAATTAACATTAGCAGGAAAGTGCGGAGGTTTTCCTACAATATCTTATGAATGTACTTCTAATAACGTATCTTGTGGCAAATAAATGAAACTGAAATAAATGAAATAGGGTTAGGTTCCTTGTAATCTAACCCTATTCATTCAAAGAAAATGTAAGTGAGAGAAAGGAACGGAGTATGAATCTTAAAAATACGATGCATTTAACAGAGCAAACAAAGCAACATGAAAAAATAGACTTTTGGTTGAGTTTATTTCCAGAAAGATCTCAAACGGAAGTGGAAGACATCATCTATAATATATCCGGATGTACCATAGAGTCTCTAGCAGAGAAAAGCCAATCTTACTCTTCGGAGAACATGGCTATTGAGATTCATAACCTTTTTTCACAAGTAGAATCTAGTACTGATAAAGAAATTGAAATAGAAATAATTGATAATATGCTAATTACATTATCAACAAATAATCATTGGGTGTATTTCTTTCAACCAGTGCTATTAAAACCGATTGTTACATTTATAAAAAAAGTTGAGAATTACAAATTGATTCAGAGTAAAGAGACTTTGCTTAAAGCAACGATTGAAAGTATCACTGCTAAGCTTACCGCCATGAGTTACAGAGTGCTAATCATCGAGATGAACACTGCCAAGCAGGAAGAATTGTTAAAGGGGAACACAAGCGACGACAGAGGAAGGTATTTTAATGATTATCTGTTAAAGAATAAAGATTATGTAAGTAAGATATATAACAGATATCCAGTACTATATCAAGAAATGACTCGAACTGTTGCATATACCCTTAGATACATGGAGGAAATATTAGATAATACAGAGAAAAATATAGCTGAAATTGAAAATAACCTAAATGACGGAAATACGTTAGGTAGTTTAAATAAAGTAATACTGGGAAATGGTGATACACATAATGAAGGAAAAATGGTGGCAACACTTATCTTTGAAAAAAAGACCATTATGTATAAACCTAGAAACTTCTCCATTGAGAAAAGCTTCGATGCATTTTTACAATGGGTAAATGGAAACGTAGCTGAGTTTTATCCATTAACAAGTTGCAAGCATTATAGTATAGAGAATGCAGGTTGGATGGAATTTATAGAGCATTCAGAATGCCAAAGTATGGAAGAGGTTACACAGTTCTATATAAAAATGGGTCAGTTATTATGTCTGTTATATTCCATAAATTCAAAGGATTGTCATTGTGAAAATCTAATTGCCAGAGGAAATGAACCGATTTTAATTGACTTAGAAGCCATACTTCATACCGATGAATATAACAGTAAGAATGGCTTTGATTCTATAGAAGCCTATATCCACAGGAAAGTACAAAATTCTGTTGACGGTGTAATGATTTTACCATCCTTATTACAGAATTTTAATACCAATGATGTAATGGAAATTGGAGCTATTGGATCAGGAAGGCCTAAAAAGTCACCTTATAAAACGCAAATTATTAAAAACTTCGATTCAGATGAGATAAAGGTCGAATATGTCAATAAAGATATTGCGGATGCAGAAAATTATCCTTTATACAAGGGCAAGGCAGTGGGTGGAAATGGATACATTCAATATGTGAAGAAAGGTTTTATCAGAACCTATCAGTGGATATTAGCAAATAAAATTCAATATAAAAATATGGTTCGGGAAATATTTGAAAATGTAGAATGTCGTGTGATATATAAGGCAACCAATGATTACACACAAGTGTTATCAACCAGTTATCATCCAGATTTATTGCATGATAATATGGATCGAAGATTCTATTTTCACAGAATTGGGTTGTTAATTAAAAAGAATGAGCCATTTATAGAAAAAGATATATATCAAACAGAAATAGAATCAATGTTAAAAGGAGATATTCCTTCTTTTCATATTATGTCAGACAGTAAGATAGCATACAACCATAAGAATCAGCCAGTTTTCTGTCATTATAAGAAAACAATTCTAGAGGAGATTATGGATAAAATTCAGGATATGGATTTAGTTGACTTACAACGTCAGATATCCCTTATTAATATGAGCTATTATGGTTGTAAGATGGAAGTAGATATGCAAGATGATACAGGAACAAAGCTTTGTTATAGTTCAGATAAAACATATGACTATTTACTTTTAGCGAAAGGATTAGGAGAGAAAATATTAAGTAGAAGTTTTACTTGTGATGTTGGCGGAAAGAAAGAGTATAGTTGGATTTGCTATAATGGCTTTGGCGATAATTATTACTCCATTAATCCAGTTGGATGGGATCTATATAAAGGAAATTCTGGTATTGCACTTCTATTTGTACAAATGGCAGAAGCTACTAGTGAAAGCACATATTTAGAACGAGCAAAAGAGATTATGCATTCTGTAGAACGTCATATAGATACAGCAGGAAAAGCAGAAATTGATATGATGGGATTTGGTGCTTTTGCAGGTATATTCTCTTATATCATTGCTGCATTAAGTTTAATCAATAAAGGGGTATATCAAGAAGCTGAGACAACAGAAGTATTACAACGTATTGATCATATACTGAGTCTCAGTAAACAGAATCTTTTATATATTAAGAATCTTGACGTATTGTCCGGTCTAGCTGGTATGTTAGGTGTATTGGTGCAATTGTATCATAGCTCTTTATATCACAAGAAGGATAAACTTAAGCAATTGACGGAGCGAATTGTGAATATAATCTATGATAATGCAATTACTGTGGATACAAATATGTTAACGTGGACTCAAAATGGTGATATTGGCTATGCACATGGAAATGCAGGTATCATAAGTCAATTATCTAGAGTGAAAGGTATGATAGAAGATGAAAGAATTGATGAGATGATAGCAAAAGGACTTAAATATGAACGTGAGAAATGCTTTGATAAGTCATCGAACCGTTGGATATTTAGAGAAAATACAAAGTATTATTCTTGGTGTAACGGCATCTGTGGATTACTACTTTCAAAAATAATACTGTATGAAGCAGGGTATGGAGAAGAAGCCCTCTCTACAGAAATAGATTTATTAATAGAACAGCTTAAGGAATGTGGATTAGGTTACGATTCTAGTATATGCCACGGTGATATGGGTACCATCTCTGTTTTACGGTACGCTAGTAACTTTAAACATTCAGATACTATGCATGAAATGTGTAAAGCTACTCTTGATAGTTTGATAGAGAATTACTTGGTAAAACAGGAAGGGGATATTTATTATATGGAGGATTGGGGGCTTATGGTAGGTAAAACTGGCATCAGTCTAGGATTATTAGAGGAAAGTACCAATCAACAGATTATAGCAAATATATTAGCCTTACAAACTTTATAGCTATAAAGAAAGGTGATAAAAATGAGCGAAATTCTAAAAGTAACAGATATTTATAAACAATATGGAAGAAAGGATAACATAACTCAGGCAATTGACGGAATATCATTTCAGGTGAACAAGGGTGAATTCGTGGGTATTATGGGACCATCAGGTTCAGGTAAGTCGACGTTACTAAATTGTATTTCCACAATTGATACAATTACATCTGGTGAAATTAAAATTGATGGGAAAGACATTACCAGCTTACAGCCGAAAGAAGTAGCTGCATTTCGTAGAGAAAAATTAGGTTTTATCTTTCAACATTTTAATCTGCTGGATACGTTAACAGCCTACGAGAATATTTCCTTAGCTTTGTCTATAAAAAAAATACCAGTAAAAGATATGGAATGTAGAATTAATGAGATTGGCAAAACTCTTGGAATTGAAGGTGTATTGGAAAAATACCCATATCAGATGTCAGGAGGGCAGCAGCAAAGGGTATCCGCTGCAAGAGCAATTGTAAGTGAACCATCTCTGGTACTAGCAGATGAGCCAACAGGTGCCCTGGATTCCAAATCAGCTAAGATGCTTCTCTCTAATCTAGAGACGATGAATCAGAAATTACAAGCAACTATATTGATGGTTACACATGATACCTATACAGCAAGTTATTGTAGACGAATCCTATTTATCAAGGATGGTAAGATCTTCAAGGAAGTACTCCGTAAGGAAGAGACAAGAGAAGAATTTTATGAACGTATTCTGGGATACGTAGCCTTGCTTGGAGGTGAATAAGTTGAAAAACAATAAAATATTTTTCAATATCTTGATTAATATGCGTGCCAAAGCAAGCAGAGAGGAGTTAGCATGTACTTAAAAATTAGCTGGAATAATGTAAAAAAGAATTTTAAAGATTATGGTGTATATTTTTTAACCTTAATGATTGCAATTGCTTTGTTTTATGCTTTTAATTCTTTAGGTTCACAAAGTGCTTTTGAAACTGCCACCAGTACTGCAACGAAGAATCTTTCCAAGCAATTGATTACAATGATGTCGGTTTTATCCAAGTTCGTAGCTGTTATCCTATCCTTTTTGATCATATATGCAAATAACTTTTTACTAAAAAGACGAAAGAAGGAACTAGGAATCTATATGCTGCTAGGCATGGAAAACAGACGTATTTCAAGTATTTTTGTAACCGAGATTATATTAGTTGGAATCATTTCTTTTCTAGCAGGAATTACAGTTGGAAGTGTGTTGTCACAGGGAATATCGATTCTTGCATTACGATTATTTGCATTCGACTTGTCTTCTTATCAATTTTCTTTTTCCATGACTTCTTTGGGAAATACATTGATCGCTTTTGTAATTATTTTTGTACTTGTCATTCTTTTTAATGTGCGAATGATTCGTAAAGTGAAATTGATTGATTTAATGAATGCAGGTAGAGTAAATGAGCAATTAAATATTAAAAGTATTAAAGTAATTGTTGGAATATTCTTAGTTGGAATTGCAATGCTTTTTAGTGCCTTATGGTTGATATATAAAGGAAATGGGTTAAAGGCAGATTCTCCTGAATTTTTGATAAGTGCTGCCTTTGTTATATTGGGAACAGGGTGCCTGATCTATTCTTTTTTCACAGTATTTCTTTCACTACTAAAAAGAAATAGTAAGTGGTACTACAAAAATATTAATGTATTTGTCTTACGTCAGATTAGCTCCAAAATTCAAACGAACTTTGTAACTATTACTGTAGTGTGTCTCTTGTTAACAGCAACTATGGTAATTGTCTCAACAGGTATGGGAATGGCATTTACCTTAAATAATAATGCTGATTCAGCAGCACCTTATGAAGTTAGTATCTATCAGGAGTTAGATAATCCTAAGGTTGTAAAAGGGCAGAGTATTACCGATTACCTACAGGAACACAAGATTAAGACAGATGATTACTTGGAGAAGAAATTAGAAATTCATATCATAGAGGATAAATCGTTACAGTACAATCAAGTTCTTCCAGATACCAGTCTTTTGTGGGATACGGATAAAGATTTACCACAGGAGAACATGCCAATCATGTCTATTTCTGATTACAATAAAATTCTTGTAAGCCAGGGAAAAGATAAGATACAACTGAATGATGATCAATATATCTTTAATAGTTGTTATAAAGGTACGAAAGAACTACTTGCGAACTATCTTGGGAAAAAAGGTCATATAACTGTAGGAGACCAAACACTGACACCTGCAGAACTTAAGGTTCAGGAGGTTATTTACTATCTGTCTCCAGTTGGAGCAAATGATAAGGGGACAATTATTGTCAGTGATCAGGTGGCAAAGGAGTTAACACCAACATTAGTCGTTCTTAATGCACATTTACAAAAAGGAGTAGAGCCAGAAAGCTTTGATAATCAAATACTGAAATTAATTGGTGGCTCAGACTGTCCTTACAAGTTTTTCACAAAGTCTATGTTAAATGTTATATATTATGGTGGATTTGCCTTGGTTGCTTTTGTGTGTTGTTATATGGGAATTGTATTTTTAATCATATCAGTTTCTATATTGGCTTTGCAACAATTAACAGAAACCGTAGATAACGTCTATCGTTATCAGATGCTAAAGAATCTAGGTGTGGATAAGGGAATGTGTAATAAGGCAATATTGAGGCAAATTGTAGTATATTTTGGTACACCTCTTTTGTTAGCTATCATTTATACTCTTGTGGGGTTACCCAAAATACTTAGCATGGTACGAAGAGGATTAGGGCTGCAGATTGGCTCAAATGTAGGATTTACCCTTGTACTATTTCTAATTATTTATGGAAGTTATTTTGTAATCACTTATTTTAGTTGTCGTAGTATTTTAGGAGGTAACATTGCAATTGATAAAGAGTAGGAAAGGAGAAGGAAAATGGGAAACTGGAATAATGTAATTCAAAGTGTTCAAGATACTTGGATACCACTCATTGTTATATTTGGTGTTACTATACTAGCGCTTTTCATCGTTAAGTTTATCAGAAAGAAGAGCAAATAATGAAGTATTAAAGAGAGGGGGTGAGGTTAATATGAAGCATTCAAAACGTGTTCCTTATGTAGAACAAATGCAGCAAACCGAATGTGGTTTGTGCTGTATTGCCATGATTTTAAAATATTATTACAGTAATGAAACACTGGGAGCAATTAGAGAAGAATTAGAGGTTGGAAGAGATGGCCTAGAACTTAAATTTATGGAGAGATATTTTAGATTAAAAGGGATGGATACAACGATTTTATCACTTAAGGCAGAAGAACTTTTGGAATTAAAACAACCCGTAATCCTCCTCTTAGAGAATGAGCAATATGCTATTTTGGAATCTATTAATCAAAAATATGCCATAGTGATTGATCCAGCTTATGGAAGAATTAAGAAGAGTTATAAAGAGTTTATAACATCCTATCATGGAGATATTTTGAAGGTGACACCTAACTCATGTTTTATGCCTGTTAAAAGAAGAGGTTGGATATGGGGTGACTTATTAAAGCGAATTGGACAAAAAAAAGGAATATTTTTGCAGACGGCCATCATTTCTATTATCACATATGGTATTCAGCTTTTCCTACCAATATTGATTGAAAATATGATAGATTTAACCTTAAAGCAAGAAGCGCAAATGAAGGTAAAATACTGTATTTACTTCATAGTATTTACCGTATTACTTTATGGATTTATGTCCTTTATCAGACAAAAAAGCGTCATATTGCTACAGATGGAGGTCGACAGACATTTAATCAAAAGTACGTTCACGAAATTAATGCAGTTACCCTATAAATACTTCGAAAGTAGAGCTAATGGTGACCTCTTGTTTCGCTTAAGTAGTTTGAACATTATTAGAGATCTGATTGCACAGCATATCATTAATGGGGTTATACAGCTAGGTTACGCCATTGTAATCATTACCTATTTAGCAAATAAATCTTATTTGCTTGCGATGGTTACCTTAGGTATCTTTGCATTAAACGGATTTTTTATTGTACTAATACGACCACTCATTCTAAATGCCAATCAGCAGCAGATTATTGAGAATACAGCCTTACAGACGATGCAAACAGAAACGGTCTACGCGATGTTTGGTATTAAGACTGCAGGAATGGAAGAGGAAATCTTTGATGATTGGAATAAAACATACAAGAAAAGTATGAAGGCTTACCAAAAGAAAAATTTCATTATGAATATTTACACTACAACAATAACCGTATTTCGTACGGTGGGACCATTTTTCATATTATTACTAGGATTAAAACTCAGTGTAACAGGTAATATGACAGTTGGTGCAGTAGTAGCATGTTATTCACTTGCAAGCGTTTTTATTGGAACAAGTGTTTCTTTATTTAATATGTGGAACGATTTTGAACTTGCATCCTCCTATCTGGAACGTGTTAATGATATTACGGAGGCCAAAGAAGAAAAGAAACCTGAAAATGCATTAAATATTGATATAACAGGAAGCCTTGAATTTAGAAATGTGTCATTTGCATATACCAATACCTCACAAAATGTGATTGAAAATATAAGCTTTACAATCAATAGAGGTGAAAAAGTTGCAATCGTGGGATCATCTGGATCGGGTAAGAGTACCTTGACGAAACTGATGCTAGGATTATATGAACCAACTGCTGGGGATATTTTCTATGATGGTGTTAGTATATCAGAAGTGGATAAACGGCATTTAAGAAAGCAGTTAGGTGTAGTACCACAGGATATGACCTTATTCAATAAGACCATTTTAAAAAATATAATATTAGATAGTAGACAAGTAGATATGGAAGTAGTTAAAAATGCAGCAAACATTTCGCAAATAAGTGAAGAAATTGAGGAAATGCCAATGAAATATAATACCTTAATTTCGGATATGGGAATGAATCTTTCAGGAGGACAAAGGCAAAGGATTATACTTGCCAGAGCTGTTGTTAATAATCCAAAACTGATCATTCTGGATGAAGCAACTAGTTCACTGGACTCTATAAATGAAAAGAAAGTATCCAAGTATTTTGAAGAGAATGGTAGTACCAGAATTGTAATAGCGCATAGAATGTCCACTATTATCGATGCAGACAAAATTCTGGTAATGGATAATGGTCAAATTGCTGAATGTGGTACACATGAAGAATTAATGGAGAAGAAAGAAATCTATTATACCTTATATCAAAGTCAAGGAAAGAATCAAGTCAAAACAGCCTAGTAAGGGGGGATATTATGTTAGAAAAATTGAAGAAAAAAGCAGATAGCAAACAGTATCAGATTACCCAGTTATCGGTTCAAGAAGCAGATGGAATTGTAGCAACAGGATTTCATAACACAAATATTGACTATATGAAAGAAAATTATAGTAGCCGCGTGAAAGAAACTAGATCCATCTTGTCAAAATTGCATATGAAGTAAGGAGATGAGAAGATGAAAACAACACACATGAGAAAAGTTCCATATATTCAACAAATGCGACAAACAGAATGTGGATTATGCTGTGTTGCTATGATAATGCGGTATTATAAAAGTTTTGTAAGCATGCGAAATATTCGAGATAGGCTGCATGTAGGTCGTGACGGATTAAAAATATCTATTTTATCCAAGTACCTAGAAGACAGCGGTTTAGAAACAAAAGTTTATAAAGCAGAAACCAGAGCTTTACTCGGTTTGCCAATGCCAGCCATTATTTATTGGAAAGAGGAACATTTTGTGATTTTAGAAAGCATAAATGATAAGGCAGCAGTATTGGTAGATCCAGCAGTAGGGAGAAGAAAAATCAAATTGCAAGATTTTTCAAAAAGTTATTCAGAAATTATCATGGTGATAAAACCTACTGAGAACTTTCATCCTGTTAATGAACGAGAAAATCTTTGGATAAAAATAATACAGCATATCAAAGTTAAAAAACAACTTTATGTAAAACTTACTATTGCTTCCTCTCTGTTGTATCTAGTTCAGTTAAGTATACCTGTGGTGATACAAAAATTAACGGATGGAATAAGTCTATCAAGTAACCCAACCTTCAGTAACCAATATTATCTGGTTGTCATACTTATCATGTTCCTAATCAGTTCGGTTACTTTTTACCGAGGACAGAAAATACTCGACTTACAACTCAATATTGATCAATATTTAACTAGAGATACCTTTCATAAAATGTTGAATCTACCCTACCGATTTTTTGAAAATAGGTCCAATGGAGATTTGTTATTTCGCTTGAATTGTTTGCCAGTGATTAGGGATCTAATATCAGAACAAATTATTCAGGGAATCTTACAGTTTGGAATGATGCTATTTATTCTTGGGTATATGCTTAGTAAGTCCCTTTTGTTAACAGGTGTAGCAATACTATTTCTTGTTATCAACATTCTCTTTATTGTTAAAATGAAACCGGCCATGATGGAAGCGAATCAATGTGAGATTATGGAAGATACTAAATTACAGGGAGTTCAGGTAGAGGCTGTTTATTCAGCATTTGGCATTAAGATTGCAGGCTTAGAAGAGGATATATTGGATAGCTGGAATGAAAGATATGTAAAAAGTCTGGATGCTTATAAGCAAAAATACATGGTTAAGAATATCAATGATTCTGTGTTATCAGTACTCCAGATCTTAGCCCCTCTTGTTATGTTATCCATTGGCATATTTCAATACATGGATAACCAAATGACAATGGGAGAAGCCATAGCTATATATACACTGGCTGGAAATCTATTCACAACAGGTATGTCAGTATTTCAAATAGTGAATTCCTTTATGTTAGCGACTTCTTATCTGGAAAGAATTACAGACATAGTTGATGCAGATGTAGAAGAACAACCTTTGCAACCTATAGAATTAAAAATTAAGGGAGATATTAAACTTGAGAATATATCTTTTTCATATACCAATCATTCTGCAAATGTCATAGAAGATGTCTCTTTGCATATAAATCAAGGTGAAAAAGTTGCCATAGTGGGTGCTTCAGGGTCGGGAAAAAGCACACTTGTAAAGATAATTATGGGTCTTTATGAACCACATAGTGGTCATATTCTGTTTGATGGAGTTAATATAGAAGAGTTGCATAAAGTGAATCTAAGGCGTCAGGTTGGAGTTGTGCCACAAGATATGACTTTATTTAATAAAACCATCTATGAGAATATCTGCCTACATCGAACAGTAGATGAAGAAACGGTAATACAAGTGGCAAAAATAGCACAGATAGATGAAGAAATACAAAAAATGCCTATGAAGTATCAGACTTTGGTTTCTGATATGGGAATGAACTTATCAGGTGGGCAAAGACAAAGAATTGTGTTGGCTAGAGCACTTTTAAATCATCCAGAGCTTATTATTCTAGATGAAGCAACCAGTGCCTTAGACAATGAAAATGAACAAAGAGTATCATCCTATTTTGAAACAATGAAATGTACGAGATTAATCATAGCGCATCGATTATCTACCATAATAGATTGTGACAATATCATTGTGCTAGAAAAAGGTAAAATTAAAGAGATGGGAACCCATGGAGAATTGATGCAACAAGGTGGCGTATATTCCAATCTATATAATATTGTTGAGAATGCAGTTAGTCTTGCGTAACATGATGTTAGGAGGGACATAATATGAACATTTATGTTTGTGAAGATAGTGAAATACAACGTAAATTTCTAGTGAAGACAATTGAAGAGTATAGAAAAGAAAAAACTCCTGATATACAAATTAAGTATGTAGGAAGTGACCCTTATGAGGTAATAAAGCTGGTGGAACAGGAAAATGACAGTTCATTATATTTTTTGGATGTGGATTTGAATACGGATATCAATGGGATTGAATTAGCAGAAAAGATACGTAATTTCGATATGAAGGGATCCATTGTTTTTATTACGAATCATCCTGAATTCACTTCTATGACTTTTGAGTATAAAATTGAAGCTTTAGATTATATTGTAAAAGATGATTTAGACAAAATGACTCCACAGATATCAGATTGTATCAGCAAGGCTTTTAATAAAAGGAATATGTTGGAAAATGAAGGCCATAATTGTCTAATGATTAATAGCAAGGACAAAAAAGTAAAGGTAAGTTATCAAGACATAATTATTATTGAAACCCTCACCACGCCCCATAAGGTAATGTTAACAGCTGAAAACCGTAGGCTAGAAATCTATGCTAATCTAAAGGATCTTATGAAACAGCTTGATGAGAGATTTATTCGATGCCACCAATCCGCCATTATCAATAGTGAAAAGATTCAAGAAATTGATTATAAGAATATGAAATTGGTTCTAACAAATGGGCAAAATTGCGTGTTATCATATGTGGGCCTAAAACTTCTTAAAAAAAAGTTTCAGCCATAAAAATAAGGTGAAAGTTACTGATATAAGGTCTAACAGAAGACTTTCAAGTATTAGGAAACGAGTTTGTATTTCAGTGATAAATAGCTGATTTACAAACTTCTTTTTCTTTGTTATCTATATTTTAGATAAATTAATTAGTGTAAATATGATGGAAGTCAATTATAAAGCTCAAAGGTCAGTAAACTTGACATATTTAAGCAAGAGAAGAAAGGAAAGTAATCCGTAATACACTTATAATATGCTTGTAACAACGAAGGAGGGAGAATATGGAGTGGACAGAGACATTGCAAAAGGCAATCAATTACATGGAAGCTCATTTACTAGATGAGATCAATTATGAAGACGTGGCAAGGCAGGTTAACATGTCGAGCTATAACTTTCATAGAACATTTAGTTTTATGGCGGGAATGACTGCGAATGAATATATCAGAAATCGAAGGCTTTCCTTAGCTGGGCAAGAATTATTAGAGAAAAATGGAAAGGTAATTGATATTGCCTTAAAGTACGGGTATGACACACCAGAAAGTTTTACAAAAGCATTTACTAGATTTCATGGTGTAGCACCGAAGTATGCAAAGAAGACTGGAACCAAACTATGCCTCTTTAATCCGTTGATAATTAAAATTAGTTTGGAAGGTGGAATCATTATGGATTACAGAATTGAAGAAACAAAAGCACAGAGGTACCTTGCACTAATAAGGGCATTTAGTAATGAACATATTAATGATGAAGTTAATAATAAGGTACCTGATTTTTGGAGTGAATGTCATAACAAGAATCTTGTTGAACCACTCCGTAACTTACGTCCAGATGGCAAAAAAGACCTATATGGCCTTTGTTCTCCTACAAAAGTAGGGTCAGAGACGTTTGATTATGGAATAGGTATCTTACTAGATCAAGATACCAGTATGTTTGATGAAGATGAGATGTGTAAGGCTGGATATCGAATCTGGGAGGTAGAACCTTGTACGTATGTTGTATTTAAATGTATGGGAAGTGACGGAAATTGTATTGGAGAGAAGTGGAATCAATTCTATAAAGAGTTTTTACCACAGATGGGTTATGAGTCAACAGATGCTACCGATTATGAAATCTATTACGAAAAAGGTGAACCAGGAATGTTCTGTGAACTATGGATACCAATCAAGAAAAAGTAAATATTAATAAAAAAGTATTAAGAAGTTAAATAATAATATTATAGTTGGAATTAATTACTATATAAGTGTAAGTGTTAGAGCATTTCAATATTGCTTTAACATTTACACTTATTTTAGTATGTGGTGCTGTGATGAAAATATCGTTCCTATCTTACGTGTTTCACATGTATTACTGTAAGGAATGCATGTGAAACAGGGTAGAGTGAGAGCTTAAAAATAAGATAAAAAAGTGTTGACAGGTAGAAAAACAGGAAGTATACTGACGGTATACAAATGTACACCATCATTATACCAATCGCAATAGATTTTTATTTTCTTACAAATAGATACAAATAGAAAAGTGTACAGCCAATAAGAAAGGTTTGATAATTAGAGTGAGAGAAGATATTAGAGAACAAGACAGAAATATTCGAAAGAAAGCCATTATAGATTCTGCTGAGATTATATTCTACCGTAAAGGTGTTGAGGCAACCAGCATGGATGAATTGGCTAAAGAATGCGGATTTACAAAGAGAACGATCTATAGTTACTTTACATCGAAGGAGGAGATCTACTATGAAGTAGTAATTCGTGCATATCAGAAGATGAATGTACAAATCAGTACTGAGATTAAGGATCATGATATTGTTAGTGAGGCTGAACGATTAAAACGCATTGCCCTTATTTTGATTGATTTCAATCAGACGAATGCAGCAGAATTTAAAGCAATTGTTGATTTTGAGAATAAAGATATTGATACTTTGTTACAAAATGAGATTGCAGCTAAGTGTTACGAGGAAGGACAATTTCTAGTCAAAGTACTAACAGAAACCTTAAAAGAAGGAATTCAAAAGGGTGAATTTCGAGATGATCTAGACATAGGACAGACCTTTTTGGCAATGTGGTCAGCCCTACTTGGAATGGCACATTTAATGAATTATAAGAAGGAATACATTAAGAGGTATTTAGAAGTTGATGTATATGAATCTGTTGATTATTTATTTCATATTATTATTGATTCGATAAGAAAGGAAGAGAAGTAATGAAGGTAAAGAAGATGGTAATAGCAATTGTGTTAAGTTCAACATTAGTAATTAGTTCCGTATGTGGCGTAAAGTATTTATATGATGTTAAGAATTACAAGAAAGAAGTTGCATCAATTGAGATTAAGGACATTGATATGACTAAGGTTAAGGATGGTCAATATATTGGTAAATATGATGTCAATTTTATCGCTGCTAAGGTTAAAGTTACAGTGAAAGACCATAAGATTCAAGATATTAACTTGTTAGAACATAAGAATGAGAGGGGAAAGGCAGCAGAAGCAATTGTGGATACTGTAATTGCTAAGAATTCAATTAAAGTAGATACTATTTCAGGAGCAACGAATAGTTCCAAGGTTATATTAGAAGCTATCCGTAATGCATTAGAAGGTTAAGATATGGCATATAATAAGACTGAAAGCTATAATATGAGTACCATTACTACGCAATTAATTATAAATCAGGAAAATTCAACGAAAGCATCAGAAGAAGTAAAGGAAGAACTTATATCCATTGAAAAGAGGATGAGCTTTTTCTTAGAGAACAGTGATATTAGTAAAATTAATCGTAATAGTGGATTATTAGGTAAAGTAGTCATCCATCCAGATACCTTAGAGGTAATTGAAAAGAGTATAGAGTATTCCAGATTAACGGATGGAGCATTTGATATTACTTTAGCACCAGTTATTCGAGAATGGGGAATTTTTTCTGATCATGAGAGAATTCCAGATAACGAAACATTGGAAGAACTGATAAAGTTAGTTGGTTATCAGAATATATACATAGATAAGTTAGCTATGTCGGTAGGATTAAAATATCCTGGGCAAAAAATTGATTTGGGTGCGATTGCAAAGGGATATGCTACAGATAAAGCAATAGAGATTTACCGAAAGTATGGGATATCGTCTGCTATGATTAATATCGGTGGCAACGTTACAGTGTTAGGGGGCAAAGAGAATGGGGAGCCATGGGCAGTTGGCATTCAGAATCCAGAGAGTCCGAGAGGCGAGACTGTTGGAGTACTATTATGTGAAGATACTTCAGTTGTAACGTCTGGTAATTATGTGAGGAACTTTTCTGCACAAGGCAATGTATATGGGCATATTATTGAGACAAGAACAGGAATACCTGTTCAGAATGATTTGGCCAGTGTAACCGTAGTATGTGATAGTGCTATCAAAGCCGATGCCTTGTCAACAGCAATATTTACGATGGGAATAGAAAAAGGATTAGACTTTATTCGCACTGTGCCTGATATTTGTGCCATATTAATTACAGATCAAAAAGAAATATATATCAGTAGTGGACTTAAAGATAAGTTTTATTTGGAGGACCAAACTGGATTTAGAGGAATATGGTTTTCTTAAGCTTAATAATTCTTAACATGATATTCTGATTCATACCTTTTGCAAAAGCAAATAAAGAATATCAGATAAAATTAATGAATATGTAATAAATAAGTAATAACCCGAATAATAAATTACGTTATGATTTCTTTATACAAGGAATAGTAATGATGTTAGGGTCAAAATCCTTATTTTAATAAGTGTATACTATTAAAAGTCTTTGACTCCAACATCATAATAAGAAGATAACGTAAGGAGAGACATACACAAATGAAAGCCATAACAATGCAAAAGAACATAATTATCAGTATGAAAAAGCTATTAGCAATCTTATTAGTGATTGTTCTTGGGTGGAGTAGTAGTAACAGTGCCTTAGCAAAAGATGTAAAGAATACCACGAAGGATAACTGTACAACCGATGCGTTAATAAAAGCTCCAGTTAAGAAAATGAAAATGGCGACATCAAGTATAGGAAAAGTTAAAATGCTTGTATTTGTTATAGATTTTGCTGATGTGAAATATAAAGAAGATGTATTGGATCCAAATACAATGGAACAAGTTCTATTTGGAGATGGAACACTACAAGGTGCAAAAGTTCAAAGCTTAAAAGAGTATTATAACAAAGCTTCCTATGGAAATCTTAATGTGCAAGGAAATGTATATCGTTACACTGCAAAAGGAAAGATCCATGACTATGAATGCGATAATGGATTTGAAAATTTAATGATGGAAGTAATGAAATATTATGATAGCCAGATCGACTATTCGGATTATGACAAGAATGCAGATGGTTATATGGATGCGTTCAGTATCTCCATTCCAACAGGTGGTAATGCAACGTTTTGGTATGGATGTCAAGGAACTTGGTATCAACATCCAAACTTTAGTGTTGATGGAGAGAAGGTAAAACAATATATTATTAATGATGCACAACCTTATTCTTCGGATATTCAGAATTACCTTTCAGTTTTGGAACATGAGTTAGGACATTGCATGGGATTACCAGATTACTATTTATATGATACTACTACGGATTGGGAGGATTATCATGGAGAAGCTGGTTATGAACGAATGGAAGATGCATACGGAGATTTCTCCTCGTTTTCTAAATTAATGCTCGGATGGTTGAAGAAGAGTGAGGTAAAAGTAGCAGATAATAAAAAAACAAGCAGTACATATCGAGTATCATCTGCTAGTAAAAAAGGTTCCTGCTTAATACTTCCTATAGGAAAATGGAAGGGCGATTATAGCGGGGAATACTTTGTATTAGAGTATATAACTCCTGAAAATAATAACGAAGGATTGTTTCAGGAAGGCGGCATCCGAATATTTCATGTAGACGCGGATATGATTAAAGATTACGATGGTAATTACAATTTTAAATATGAAGGCTATAGCCAGTATTATAACAAAAGCCATAAGGGCGTGAGAGTTACAAGATTGGTTAATGATTCGAAAGGTTTCTTGAAAACTGGAGATGTTGTGAAATACGGCGTTACTAATTTTGCAGGATATGATAAAAAAGGAAAACAAACGGTTAATACAGGCTATGAAATAAAGATTGGTGCTTTAGAAAATGATACCTATACCATTCATGTAAAGATGGATAAATAGTAGTTAATACATGTAATATATGTAATAAGATATGATATTAGGTATACATGTCTCACAGCTAATTAAATATCCCGAACAATCAAGATTGGAATTAATTGATTGTTCGGGATATTTTGGTGGACAGATATTTGAAAAATGTCTGACTTATTCGTTCAAATGTTTTATTCAATATATAATCTAGTACAAGGGGGAGAAGATAAAAGTAGAACTAAAATACCATCTTCTGGACTTCGACATGGCCAAGAGCTAAAAGTTCATCTTCGAGCTTCTTTGCTGAATCATCGGCATTGTCAATGAACTCTAGAAGGATTAATCCATGTCGACTGCATTTATCTTCCGATGCTACATGAAGACCAACTCTAGTTGTAATCTCACAGCCATGTTCTGTTAGAAGTTCCTGAACATTAGGAACTATATTTTCTCGGTTTTCAACTTTAATACCCATGATAATTTTTGACATTCTTAACTACCTCATTTCCTCTTATTTTCAAATCATATACAGTATTGCCTTTAATTCTAATTTTACACTTGATTACATGTGCAATGTTAGTATACGAATTAAGGATAGAAATGAATAATTAAGGCTTAGCAGAATCGAGTTTAAACTAAAAATATCATTGGTTTATCGTAAGCGATTAATTTCGAATCTTGCTCTAGTCTGTAAATAATCTTTTAAAATATCAAAATGTTCTTCCAATGTACCGTCTGTAATTGCTAGATCTAGAGAAATTAGCATATTATTTAATATGTTATTATTTAGTTGGTTTTTCATACTGGTCAAGATATTTAGTTTCTCTTGGCAAGTCTTAGCATCTAAAAATTGAATTAACTCGCTGTTATCATAGTAGAATGGCTCATCTAAGATAGCATTCTCTTTCTGTATTGTATCTAATCTATTTTCTTTTACCGAAGTAGCTTGATTATCTTCTTCATGATTATCTAGATGATCTCTATCAACTAATGTAAATCGATAGGTATGCTCGTCCACTTTGCTAATAAAATTCTCTAATGGCCTGACAAATACTTGATATTTACCATACAATGCTTGATATACTACCATCTTTTCGTCAGTTTCGGAATGAATTGCTATAGCAATAATTTGGTAAAGTTTATTTTTAAAGTGACGATATATTTCTCCTGGTACCGGTAACTTGTATTTTTCCATTTCATCCGCTTCCTTTCATTAATAGCTCTAATCCTAATTACTATTATCATTAATTATAGCAGATATAGCCTAAATCTTAAATCATTAAATAAATCCTTATTGTGGAACAAACAAAACTTATATATATTTAATACCCCCTACGAATCTGTTCTCTAAAGAAAATTCATAGGGGGTATTTGTAGAAAATGTAAATGATCCTAAATCTTAAATCTTTGTGCTAGACTAGATAGTTTTTCAGCTAATTCAGAAGTGCTTTGTGCTTGCTTTGATACTTCTTCCACAGCCGTTGTAGTCTGAGAAATATTAGTTAGGATACTGGAAGAATTCTTGGTGGATTCTTCCGTCGTTGATGATACAGCAATCATAGCAGAAGTTACTTCTGTAATGTTATTTGATATAATATTAGAAGACTCTGAGATTTCTTTTGACATTCTACTTAGGAATTCTGCATCATCTTTATATTGTGTTCCTGCAGACATAATCATTTCATAATCTGGTTTTACATTGTTATCAATGAAATCTAAGATATCACTTGTATTTTCGATTAATTTATGTAGTGCAGTGTTGGTATTATCAACGATTAATCTAATCTCATCTACTGTGTTGCCAGATTGTTCTGCTAATTTTCTAACTTCATCTGCAACAACTGAGAAACCTTTTCCAGCTTCTCCAGCACGTGCGGCTTCAATAGATGCGTTTAGTGCTAACAGATTAGTCTGCTCTGAAATATTACCAATTGCATCAGCCATTTTACTGATTTCATCAACAACTTTAATTTCTTCAATTGCTTTCTTTATATTGACTTCTTTTTCGGCATAAAGAGTAGTTGCTGAATTTGAAGATTCATCCGCTTTATTTTTGATGTTATTTGCTCGCTCCATAATCTCAGTAGATGCTTTATCTCCATTTGCAGCTTTATGATATAATTCTTTCGTAAGATCTGAGATTCGTTCAGCTGTTTTACTAACAATTCTTGTAGAGTTATTTAATTCGGCATTACCATTTGATATTTCTTCTGTTGAATTACTTACGTTCATCATAGTAGCAGAGATTTCTTCCATTGTTGCAGTTAATTCTTCACTTGCAGCACTTAATTCTTGGTTACCATTTATGATTTCAGAAACTACTTCTCTCATGTTTAGAGTAGCATCATTAATAGCGATTGCCATTTTACCTAATTCGTCTTCACGAGTAATTTTAATCTGTTGAGAGAGGTCACCATTTTTTAAGTTGGTTGCATAGTTTACAACCGTATTAATTCTCTTTGCTAACCACTTGGATAATCTAAAGCTTATTGTGAAACTAATAAGGATACCAGCTACACTAAAAATAATTAATGAAATAATCGAACTATTATAGATATCTTTACTTTCTTGATATTTTGCTTTTGCAGAAGCGACATTCAATTCTACCATTTCACCAATTCCATCTTTAATTGGTTGTCTTATCGCCTTGTAATTACCTTTAAATTCTGCTAATGCATCTGTATAATTACCAGCTTGAACTAGTGATACAATTTTTTGCATGGATTCACGATAAGCTGGATATTGAGCGATAAGTGCTTTGTATTTCTTTTCCTCTTTTTTGCTTTCGAATGGTAACTTTTCATATTCAGTAAAAAGTTTATCTGTATCTGTTTGTTTTTCTGAGATATCATCTGTCATATCTTGAATATCGTCTTTTAAATTTTCATTTAAGAGTTGCTCTAAATCAATTTTTTCCATGAAACTATTTCCTTGAATTGCATAGATACAATTTAAACGAGACAGACTATTTTCATAAATGTAGTTACCATTAGTGTGGATTTGCTTGATATCCATCAAACCAATAGTAGCAATGATAATAAGAAAAACTGTGTTAAGTATACTTGTGATAATAAGTCTTTGAGATATTTTGATTTTTTTGAACATATTGTTCTCCCCTTTTTTTAATTATTATACTTACCTATTAAGAATAACACGCAATAATGAAAAAGTGTAGTGGTATTATGGATAAAAGCGAAGAAAATGGTTGAAATATAGGATATATTGTAAAAAAATATTGTAAAGTATAAAATGTATAGAAAATTATAGGATATAATGGAAAACATGAAATGGTTTTGATATACTTGGTAAGATGGAATTGTTTAAGAAAATAAGAAAGCATATAGTTTAAAATATTAAGATGGCAGGGGGATATCATGGATTATTACAGCAAGGCTTTAAAAGTTATAGATAAAGAAAAGAAAGAAGTAAGTAAGCAATATAGATTAATATCCAATATAAGATTATTTGTAAGTGTAGTAGGAATCCTATTCTTTGTACTTAGCATTATAGATCAAAATATGATTTATTTTGCTATATTTTTAGGTAGTAGTGTATTGTTTGTGGGATTTGTTGTCTATCATGATAAAATAAGAGAAAGAAAAGAATATACGGATGCAAAGGAGAAAGTGTTATTAAAACAAGTAGATCGAAGGAATAGTAAATGGTCTTCATTTGAAGAAACAGGGATTGAGTTTTGCAAAGAGGATATGACGATTGAAAAAGATTTGGATCTATTAGGAAGAAATTCACTTTATCAATATATTTGCACTTGTAACACAATTGAAGGAAAGAGATTCTTATTTACATATCTAAAAGAAGATAACATTGATAGAAAGAAAATATATAAGAAACAGAATGCAGTAAAAGAATTTCTTGAAAATGAAGAACTGGCTTTGGAATTCGAAACAAGGAGTATGATGGTTGGTATGAAAATTGGTCCCAAGCAGAATGCATGGTATGAGAGTTTCTTGGAATATCTGTTTATGAAAGAAAGTTTACTCGCCACATTTTTTCAACAAGTATCTTTTATCCTACCAATTTGTAATGCTATCGCTTTTGTGCTTTTTTTAAAAGGGAACATTAACATCTATATACCATTTACATTAACATTTTTGCAATTGTGTTTGGCCTACTATATCAGTTTTCGGTGTAAAGATATCATATCAAAAGTATTTCGTTTCTGTTCGCATATTGGAGAATATTACAGATTCATTCAATATATTGAAAATGTTGAATTCAGCTCAGTGTATTTAAAAGAATTGAAAAGTAAAATATCAAATGATTATAAGACGACAAAAGGTATTCAAAAGTTGGATCATATAAATGAGGCCTTTCTAATTCATACTAATCCATATATTCATATCTTTTTGCAAATGTTTTTAATGTATGATCTACATTGTATTCGATTGCTCGAACAATGGAAAAAAAGTTATGCAGATAGTATGGTAATCATTTTTAAAGTAATTGGGGAGATGGAGGCGTTAGAGAGTCTATCAGTGATTGGCAGAGACCGTGAAATTAGTTTCCCTATATTAAAGGAGTCAGAAGACATTATCTTTCATGGAAGTGATATGACACATCCTTTAATTCAAGCAGATCAAGCAGTAAAGAATTCTATTCACATTGAACATGGAATAGAGATAATTACAGGTTCCAATATGTCTGGAAAGACAACTTTTCTAAGGACGATAGGAATGAATATGGTGCTGGCTTATGCAGGTGCACCTGTTTGTGCAAGTAGGATGGAATTATCAGTAATGAACTTATTTACATCCATGAGAGTTCAGGATGATGTATCTAAAGGTGTTTCATCATTTTATGCGGAGGTATTACGTATAAAAGAGATGGTAGAGTATGCAAAGAATCACAAACCGATGTTAGCGTTAATTGACGAGATATTCAAAGGAACCAATTCAGCAGATCGTATTACTGGTGCTAAAGAAATATTAAAGTATTTGAATAAGAGACATGTGATAGCGGTAGTTTCAACTCATGATTTTGAACTATGTAGCTTGGTAGAGAATAATGAGGTCGTAGGTAGCAATCATCATTTTGAAGAATATTATGATTCAGACCAGATTCACTTTGATTATAAAATGAAAAAAGGCAGAGGTTATACTACCAATGCCAAGTATATATTAAGAATGGCAGGATTGATAAATAAATAATTAATTAATAATCCGAAATTCAAAGCCTTTTTATTCCATGCATGTAATTTTGAATATATTGTTATAATAGAAGAGTCTCTTATCATACTTTTAGATAATTTATTGGTGATTCTTTTTATATAAGAATTTTCATACTCAAGATTTATATATTATTTATCATTCAATAAATGTGTGATTACTTCAAAAAAGAATGGACAAATATTGGAAAATTAGATATGCTATACAAAAGAGTTTACATACAATTAACAAATTCCAATTTTATAAGCGGATTCTCATAGAATTGATAGAACTAAAAGAAGAGTATTATAGATAGTGGGGTTAATAATGAATAAAAAGGTTAGAAAAATATATGTTACCATTCTTATCATAATATTATTAGGAATTGTATTATTTCAAATGTTTCAAGGTATGATTGATGATATTGTAATGAATATTAGAAACTTAAGCTTACTAGGAGTGACTTTAATACTCATCTCTGCAATCCTCTATCAGATGTTAGATGGTGTAATTGTTGCTTTTTTACTTAGAAAATATAAAAAAGATTTTACTTTTTCAGAAGGAATACAAGCAGTATTGCAAGGCTGTTTCTATCGTGTCATTACGTTCGGTAGTGGAACACAAGCAGGACAGATCTATTTCTTATATGGGAAGGGGATTCAACCATCGGAAAGCATGAGCGCTATGACACTTGCTTATGCATTACAGAAAATAGGTGTATTTCTATATATCACAATATGTTTCGTATGGAACTATTCATTTTTCTCTAGTAGATTTCATAGTTATATGAAATACATTGATATAGGCTATATCATCAACCTAATTGTTGTAGTGCTACTAATACTACTTGTGGTATCAAAGCGATTTCATGGTTTTCTTATTGGGATTCTTCAATCACTATCTAGAAAATATGGAAAAAGTGATAAAAATAGAGAAAGATTCGAGAAAATAGAATCACAGATTCAGTCCTTATCCATTGATTCTAAAGTAATATTAAAAGATAGAATGTTATTAATTCAAATAATTGTATTAGAACTTATAAAACTAACTAGTTGGTATATCATCCCATACATTACTTTTGTTATTGGAAGTGGTATTCATACTTCATTAAGTATATTCCAATTAATTGCTCTTACTGCATTTATGAATGTATTGTTGGGTGTCATACCTGCACCATCAGGAATTATGTCAACGGAATTAGTATTTACCGCATTGTTTTCTGTATTTGTTGGGAAAGTAAGAGCGGGTGCTGCAATGATTATCTATCGAACAGCTACTTATATATTCCCTTCACTTATGGGAATCTTTACTTGGATATTTATCCGAAAAAGAAATAAAGAATTAAACCCTCAAACTTCACAGAAGTAAAGTTCATGGATGCTTGGTATATTCAGAAGTTGGATTTTATAAATTACCTTAATTATTATACTTTAAGTCTGGATTATCAAGTAACTATAGACTATAAACTGATAAGTTTGAGTAAAATTTTAAAAATGAATTGAAAATAATTTAATAGATTGTATAATAGATATGCGAAGATAAAAACACAGTCCGGTTGGTAGTCCGGGCGTAGCAAATAATTGCTATCAGTAACCTGCCTCCTTGGTTGTCCGTTCTTTGTTGATTAGAATAAGGAGGAGCTATCATGAATAATATAGCTAAAACAACTGACACTTTTATTAATCTACAGGTATTTTTTGAAGAACCTTTTTTTATTGCAATATGCGAGAAACAAGAAGAAAATAAGCTTATGGTTAGTAAAATAGTGTTTGGTACAGAACCAAAAGATTTTGAGGTGCAAGAGATGATACTAAATCGATGGTATCAATTAAAGTTTAGTCCATCCCTTGAAGAAGAAATCAAACCAATCACTAGAATCAATCCGAAACGATTACAAAGAAATGTTAAAAAGCAATTAAGTGAGCTGGGGATTGGAACAAAATCGCAGCAAGCTTTAAAATTACTTCATGAGCAGAACAAGATTGATCGAAAATCAAGAAGCCGTGAGCGGAAGGAAGAAATAAAAGAACGTCAATTTGAATTAAAGCAACAGAAAAAGAAAGAGAAGCATAGAGGCAGATAACTGCCTTTATGCTTCTTTTTTCGTCAAAAAATGAGTATAATAAAAAAAAACAAATGTTTTCAGAATATTCAAAGTTTGAACAAACATTTTTCACAATTAATTGGTATGATTATAAAATAAATATAATAAAATTACAGAAATATACACTTGAAAAGTAAGACAAATCCATGGTATTAAAGTATTGTAGATGTAATGACTAATTTTTTATATTGAAATAAATGTATATTTATGAAAAAGGTGTAATCTTGTGACCTATTACGGTAAATGTGAGCAAGCGAGGTAGAAATGGAGGTATCTATGCTTCTAAATAAACAAAAAGATCAAGTGAAACAGAGTGTTATAAACTCTGATAACTCAAGTCAAGCGATTGCGTATGAGAGAACATTTTATGCATTAGGAACTAAAAATAGCATTAAAATATTAGAAATTAAAAATGAGCAAGCTCTAGATCAAGCAGTTCAGCGTGTTCTTGAAATTGATCAAAAAATGTCTGCATATAACGAAGATAGTGATATATCAAAAATTAGAAAAAATGCAGGTAAGGGTTATGTGACAGTAGATAAAGATACTTATACTCTAATAAAAAAATCAGTTCAATATTCGAAGGATTTTAACGGTGCATTTGATATTACCATACGCCCATTGATTGAATTATGGGGGATTAATAAAAAAGGAGATTATATCCCAAGCACTAGTGAAATTAAAAAAGTTCTCCCTCTTGTGGATTATAAGGATATATCATTTCGAAATCTAAGTAAAAGTATAGCATTAAAGAAAGAAAATCAAGCAATTGATTTAGGTGGAATAGCAAAGGGATATGCTGCTGATGAGGTATGTAGAATTCTAAAAGAAAATGGAGTAAATAGTGCAATTATTAACTTAGGAGGGAATATCATAACTCTTGGTAAGAAAATAGATGGAACACCATTTCGAATCGGAATTCAAAATCCAATGAGTAGAACTGGTGATATTATTGGAACATTAAATGTTACAGATAAAACAATCGTAACCTCTGGTAGTAATGAGAGATTCTTTATTAAAGATGGGGTAAGGTACCATCACCTTCTGAATCCAAGAACAGGAATGCCAGCTAGAAGTGGATTACTTAGTGTTACGGTAATATGTAACAAATCCATAGAAGCAGATGCTTTAAGCACTGCAATATTTATTCAAGGAATGGAGAGAGGAAGAAAGCTTCTTAAAGATAAAAAGGCGGAGGCCATTTTTATTCATGAGGATTTATCCGCTCTAGTAACAGAGGGTCTAAAAGACAATTTTCAATTAAGAATGTAAAGTTTCAATTCTATCTTATATTCAATGTTAATTTTTTTTAATTACCTATAAAAAGTATAATCGAAAGGATGTATTTGTATGAAGAAAGCAAAGAAATTATCAATTGTAGCAATAAGCAGAGCATTTATACAAGTTTTATGTTTTGTTTTTCTACCGTCACTATATATTAGTGCATTAATGGGAGTAAAAGAGCTGTATCTAGCAGCTATACATAATGAATTTAGTGCGAACATAATTACAGATTTAATTCCACTAATAGCAACCGTTCCACTGACAATATTATTAGGACGATTTTTCTGTGGTTGGATGTGTGCATTTGGTTCCTTTACAGATTTTATTTATAAAGTGTCCAGTCAATTTGTAACTAAGAAAAAATTAAAGGAAGAAATTGATGGAGCATTAAAATATGTAAAGTATGGGATTCTTGTACTTATTATTATGGTAATCTGGAGTCTTAATGTCACTGTTTTTAGCAGTTCAAGTCCTTGGGATGTATTTGGAATGCTATTTACAGTAGGTAAATTACCAGATTTATCATATGTTATATCATACTTAACCGTAGGATTTGTACTATTTATTGCAATTATAATTGCTTCTGTATTTGTAGAAAGATTCTTTTGTAGGTACCTATGTCCTATGGGTGCAATCTTTGGATTAACATCATTATTAAGGATTGGAAAGATAAGAAAACCTACAGATGGTTGTGGAAAATGTAGAATATGTACGAATAATTGTGCAATGGGTATTCCTTTATACAAATATGATGAAGTAAGCAGCCCAGAATGTATTAACTGTATGAAATGTGTATCTTCCTGTCCAAGAAATAATACTTCATATTCAGTAGCGAAAAAAGATGTTCGTCCACTTATGGCAGGATGTGTATCCTTTGCTGTGATGACAGGTATCTATTATGTTGGTAACATTACTGCATCAGCCAATGGAGGGAATACTACAATTAGCTCAACCTCTACAAACAATGCAAATAGTTTATATAATGATGGAACTTATGAAGGTAGTGGTACTGGTTTCCGTGGACAAACAACTACAGTGAATGTTACAGTAAAAAGTGGTGCGATAACAAATATTGAAACAGTAACTACGGGAGATGACGGGGACTTCTATAATAGAGCATTTAATGGTGTTACAAGTGATATTATTAGTAGTCAATCAACAGATGTGGATTCAGTTTCAGGGGCTACTTATAGTAGTAATGGAATTATGGAAGCAGTTGCAAATGCATTAGAAAGTGCAAAAACAGGAAGCAATAGCAGTCAATCAACTGATAGCAACGCAACGAGCAATGATTCAAGTAGCAGTACTTCAAGTAACACAGAAGATTCTAGCAATGGGTATGGCCGTGTGGGCCATAAAGGTCAAAGATCTGATGATTCAAAAGAATTTAATAATAGCCAAGATGCGGATGTTAGCAACAACGATGCTAACTCAAGCAGTAAAAGTTCTTCCTCATCTACAGCTGAATATACAGATGGAACATATGAAGGTAGCGGGACTGGTTTTAGAGGAGCAACTACAACGTTAAAAGTAACCGTATCTAAAGGTAAAATCTCTGATATTAGTGTAGAATCATATGGTGACGATGCACAATTTTTTGAGAGTGCATATGATACAGTAACACAAGAAATTATTTCCGAACAGTCAACAAACGTTGATTCTGTATCAGGTGCAACTTATAGTAGTAATGGTATTATGGAAGCAGTTGCAGATGCTCTTAATAGCGCTACAAAATAAGAGTTAGAAGAGATAGAATCTATAACATCTAGATAAATAGAATTTGGTTTCAGAATAATAGAATAGATAAAAAGGGAGTGCAATAAACAATACCAAAAGTTCAGAAAGAGCTTTCTATTGATGTATACACTTCCTTTTTTCTTTTAAATAAAAATTTTAATATAAGAAATAGCTTGCGTAATAATCGCGATGAAGATATTATATTAGTATAGTCAATAAACTAAAATGGAAATAACAGTAGAAGTTTATTGGTGAATATAGAAATTAAGTTTATATAATTAGTTTATTATGAAAAAAACAAGGTTACAGTGTATAGATTACAAAATGGAGGAAATAATATGTATAGATGGGGAATATTGGCAACAGGTGGTATAGCAAGTACATTTGCAAAAGCACTAAATTACGTAGAGGATGCTACACTTTATGCGGTAGCTTCAAGAAATCAAAAGAAAGCAAATGAGTTTGCAGAAGAATATGGCATAGAAAAAGCATACGATTCCTATGAAAAACTAGTTCAGGATGAGAAAGTAGATATCATCTACATAGCAACGCCAATGAATTGTCATTATGATAATGTGAAATTATGTTTAGAACATGGTAAAAATGTGCTTTGCGAAAAAGCGATAACTATAAATGCAAAACAACTAGAAGAATTAATTACATTAGCAAAAGAAAAAGATGTATTCTTCATGGAAGCCATGTGGACGAAATGCTTGCCAGCATTTCAAAAAGCTAAGGAATGGATTAAAGAAGGAAAGATTGGTAAGGTACAGATGATTAAGGCTGATTTTTGCAATCAGGTTCCATACCAAGAGGAAAGTAGATTATTTCGTAAGGATCTTGGCGGAGGTGCTATCCTAGATTTAGGGGTATATCCGATTTCTTTTGCAACTTCTTTTTTAGGAACGAGGCCAAATAGAATTATTAGTAATGCACGTATGGGACAATCGGAAGTTGATTTTGATTGTGGCATCATGCTTCAATATGATAATGCATTTGCTATTTTATCATGTGGATTTGATATATTATGTAATAATAATGCTACCATTATTGGAAGTGAAGGTACAATAAGTTTTGGAGATTGGTTCTTTACAACTCCTAATGTTAATTTATATAATAGTAAATTGGAGTTAATTGAAGAAGTATCCCTTCCACATGAATGTAATGGTTATGAATATGAGATAATGGAAGTACATCGATGCTTAGGGAATAAACAAAAAGAAAGTACTTTGATTCCTCTATCAGATACTCTGGATATTATGAAGATTATGGACCAATGTAGAAAAGATTGTGGTCTAGTATATCCAGAAGAATAGAAAGTATATTGTATGTCGCCAAAGGCGACTGATGGGAGATTTTATGGATTATAAGATTAAGTTAAATACACCTGAGGATGTTAATGAATTTGTTAAAGCTGCAAATGAGTGTGATTTTGATGTTGATATTTCATACAATCGATTTATTGTAGATGCTAAATCGATTTTGGGTGTTTTGTGTTTAAATCTAAGACAATCATTGAAGGTATCAGCTCAAAGTAGAGATATACAATTTGAAGAGTTTCTAAAGAAATATGAAGTAGCATAAAAATAAGGATTAATAAATATCCAGTTAATAAGCAGAGAAATTTAATGTTAGAAAAGTACCAAATGTTATGAAATTAATAAAAGGTGCTGATACATGAGTCAGCACCTTACTTTTATGTACGAATCTTAGGATAATATTATAACACAATTCAGTTACTTTAACCTTCGAGATACAGCCTAATATCTTTTGAATTTAATGGTTTGCTAAAGAGGTATCCTTGAATACGGTCGCATTTATATTGTTCTAGAATATCTAACTGGTTATTATCCTCAACACCTTCTGCAATTACATGTATATTTAGGTTATGAGCAAGTCTGATAATGGTTTCGGCAATATATGTATCTTTTTTATTAGCAGCGATATTATCAATAAATGATTTATCTATTTTTAGCGTATTAATTGGCATCTTTGTAAGATAATTCAACGAAGAATAGCCTGTACCAAAATCATCTAAGGCAATTTTAACTCCAAGCGTTTGAAAATTTTTAAATAATGTTGCTGCATCATACATAGAGTAAAGTAAAGAAGATTCTGTAATCTCAAGTTCAAGACATTCTGGAGGTAATTCTGTTTGATCAAGTACATCAGCTAAAGTTGTAAAGAATCCAGCACGATTCAGTTGAATGGAGGAAATATTTACTGATACTGTCACAGGAACTCCAGATTCATCAATTAAATTTTTAGTAAATTGGCAAGCTTCTCGTAATGCCCATGCGCCAAGATCTACTATTAACCCACTATCTTCTGCAATTGGTATAAATTCAGTAGGAGATAGGATACCTAGAGTCTTACTTTGAATTCTCATAAGAGCTTCATATCCTATGATTTCTTTGCTTATAATTGATACTTGTGGTTGATACATTAAGAATACTTCATGATTTTCAATCGCATGGCGTAACACCTCAAGAATTTCAGCGCTTCGGCTCAATTCATCTTGCATACTTTTATTAAATAGAGTAACTTTATTTCTACCAGTATCTTTCGATTTGTACATAGCAATATCAGCATTTTTAATTAATGTTTTTGAAGTGGTTCCATTTTCAGGATAGATTGCAATTCCAATACTCATGGAGATATATACTAATTTTTTATGAAGTGTAAGAGGATTTTTAAATTCATTTAATATATCATTAGCGAATGTAATTGCTTGCTCGGAGGAGTCGATATTCTCGCGAAAGATTAAGAATTCATCGCCTCCTGCTCTAGCTAGAATATCATTATTCGTCATTAATGAATTTAATCTTGCAGAAGTCTCAGCTAATAGGCGATCGCCGTAATCATGTCCTAAGGTATCATTAATTGTTTTGAAATTATCTAGATCAATAAAGAATACCGCATGATGGGTATTATTAATATTTCGTAAAAGTGTTTGATTAATCCGATTATGAAAGGTTAATTTATTAGGTAGTTTGGTAAGTGTATCATGGTATGCAAGATATTCAATCTGTTCATAATTAGTACGTAGTTCTTCTTCTTTATCCACAAGAGTTTGATGCATCTCTCTAAGATCATTATAGTTAGTTTTGATAATATGTATCATCTGATTGAAGCTTTTACTAAGCTCTCCAATCTCATTATCAGATACAATATCGGATTTTACATCAAGATTGCCATGGGCTGCCTGCTGAATAATATCCTTTAATTTAATAATGGGTTTGGTGTAAGTATTCGTTATCTTCGAACTTACTATGTAGATGAGCAAGTAGGTACACATTAATATGATAATTAGCTTCAGCAAGATCTTATATTGAACGTCTATAGGAATTGTAGATTCCTTTTGTACTACATAAGCCCAGTCATTATCTTTAAGAATAGAATAAGCATAAAGATAAGTTCTATTGTTTGTTTTATAAGATATTATATTATTATTAGAATTTCTATTTGAACTAGAAGTAGATATATTTTTGGCTTTCAAAAGTTTTCTGACAAGTATGCTATAGTTTGAACTATTTGAATCATTATTAAGAGTATAATTTAGTTTGTTATTCTTATTTGAGGATATATTGATGTGGAATATGGATTGCGTAGCATAGTTAAAAAAAAGCATAGAATTATTTTGGGTTGATTGGAAAAATGAATCAAAATAATGGATATCAAGGTTTAAAATAAGGTATCCTAGGATTGTATCATGATTTTCATTTAGGATAGGATAGCCTATTAGCAAAGTATCAGATTTTGTAGATGCTTTACTAACATGTGTTGGTAGAGACAATCCAATTTTTTTAGTTTGTTTCATATTATTAAGTAGAAGAGATTCATTCTTTTCCACTTTATTATTAATATTTGAATCATAAGAACTAATTCCGTTACAACTGATTAGTTTGGTACACTCCGAATTATATAGGTCTATTTTCCTATAGAATGGGCATAATTTTACCAGGCTTATCAATGAATTTTCAACTTCCTTTGTTCTGTTTATGGTAGATGGCAACTTATTAATGTTTGAGGATATTTGATTTTTAAGAAGAATAACCACTTCATTTATTTGGGATAAGGAGTATAGATCCTCCTCAATATTATTTATGGAATTAAAGAAATTATTGGAATTGGATGCGGATATGGATTTCATTTCTTCCTTTTCTGAATTGGTAAGTGAATGCGCAACTATTTCCGTTGAAAAGTATCCGAAGATTATGATAGGTATTGTTACAAAAATAAATAAAGTAAAGCGTAATATTTTTTTAATTGACATTGGTATCTCCCTTCAGAGGTGATTTATAACTTGTCTTCTTGAACATTCATTATAAGTAGAAGATTTAAAAAATTGTATATAAATGTAAAGGTATAACACATTATACCAACAACGGTGGGATAATGCAATATATACTGTAAAAAAAAGGGAATAAATACCTATTTACTTTTGGAATATTAAAGTGATTTTTTATATTTGCTTAATAAAAATATTAGTTGAAAAAACATTATATTGAAGTTATACTTGTAATGTTAAGTTTATACGCAATAATAGAGGTAACCTAATGAGCAATTAAGTGATTTCTTTGTTATGGACGAAAACCTTACGATTGTTTATAACGCATGAGTGGCACATGCTAAGGAATGGAGAAAAGATGTACAAGTTAATAAACAGAGACGGTAATGCAAAACGTGGCGAGTTTAAGACTGTTCATGGTACGATTCAAACGCCAGTTTTTATGAACGTTGGTACTGCAGCAGCAATAAAAGGTGCAGTTTCAACAATGGATTTACAAGAGATGAAGACACAAGTAGAATTGTCAAATACGTATCACTTACATGTAAGACCAGGTGATCAAGTAGTTAAGAAACTTGGAGGACTTCATAAATTTATGAATTGGGATAAGCCAATCCTTACGGATTCAGGTGGATTTCAAGTATTTTCCCTTGCTGGTCTAAGAAAGATTAAAGAAGAGGGAGTATATTTTAGTTCTCATATTGATGGTCATAAGATTTTTATGGGGCCAGAGGAAAGTATGCAGATTCAATCGAATCTTGCTTCTACAATAGCAATGGCATTTGATGAATGTCCACCTCACCCAGCGACTAGAGAATATATGCAGAATTCAGTAGATCGTACAACAAGGTGGTTACTAAGGTGTAAGGCGGAGATGGATCGCTTGAATTCTTTAGAAGATACCATTAATAAGCATCAGATGCTTTTTGGTATTAACCAAGGTGGAACCTTTGAAGATATCCGTATTGAACATGCAAAATTAATATCGGAGTTAGATCTTGATGGCTATGCATTAGGTGGATTAGCAGTAGGTGAGTCTCATGAAGAGATGTATCGAATTATTGAGGAGACAGTTCCATATCTACCAATAGAGAAGCCTGTTTACTTAATGGGAGTTGGTACTCCAGCTAATATATTAGAAGCAGTAGATCGAGGAGTAGATTTCTTTGACTGCGTATATCCTGCAAGAAATGGAAGACATGGTCATGCATATACGAACCAAGGTAAGATGAATCTAATGAATGCAAAGTATGAATTAGATGACAAACCGATAGAAGAAGGATGTAATTGTCCAGCATGTAAGCATTATAGCAGAGCATATATCAGACATCTATTAAAAGCAAAAGAAATGTTAGGATTAAGACTTATGGTAACTCATAATCTATATTTCTATAATAATATGATGGAAGAAATAAGAGATGCTATTGAGAATAATCGTTATAAAGAGTATAAAAAAGCAAAATTAGATGGCTTTTTAATAAATGATAAAAAATAATATAAGCATTTAGGAGGATTTATAATGAATTTTTTACCTTATTTATCTCAAAGTACTGCAGCAGGAGGAACTTTAATTCTTGTATTTTACATCGTAATATTTGGTGGTGGTATTTATTTCTTAATGGTAAGACCACAAAAGAAACAACAAAAAGCACATGATGCATTATTATTAACACTTGAAAATGGTGATAGTGTACTTACTTCAAGTGGTTTCTATGGTGTTGTTATTGATGTTATGGAAGAAGTTGTTATTGTTGAATTCGGAAATAATAAGAATTGTAGAATTCCAATGAAGAAGTCTGCAATAATTGAAGTTGAAAAACCAAATCAAGAATAATAGATAATAAAAAAAGGTAGTTTGCAAATATCAATTAATATTTGTTAACTGCCTTTTTATTTGATTATTCTAATTTAGTATTTTGTTTGCTTGATATATTTAGTCGAAAAGTTCCAATCATGGTAATAAGTTAATTATTTGTTTGTAAGATATTCTTTTAGTTTCTCTAGTATAGAATATGGAATTCTTAGATTGCCTTTCCCAATGCCCATTTCAATAAGTGGTTTGTTAGCACCGTGAAAGTCAGAACCACCTGTAATTAATAAGTCATATTTATTTGCAAGCTTTCGAACATAACTTTCATCAAAGTCAACATTTGCACTATAGATAGTTTCAATGCCTACTAGTCCAGCGTTTTTTAGTCTTGAAATAAGAGAATCTAATTCTTTTGGAGGTAATTTATATAACAGAGGATGAGCGAGCACAGGAATTCCTCCAGCAGCTTTTATTAGTTCAATTCCTTTTTCAGGGGTGATAAATTTACGTGGTACATAATAAGGACCATCTTCTCCAAGATATTTTTTAAAAGCCTCCTCTCTAGATTTTACATAACTATGCTCTAATAGATATTTTGCAAAATGGGCCCTAGTTATAATGGAATCGCCTTCGGACTCAACTAATTTTTCAAGAGTTATATCAATACCAGCATTTTGAAGGTTAGCAATCATTTTAATATTTCTATTTTCTCTATCATTTACGACAGCTTGTAATTCGCTTATTAAAGTTTCATTTTGGTAATCAAGAAATAGACCGAGCATATGAATATCTTTGGATTTATATGCTACTGATATTTCAACACCTGGTATTAACTCAAGATCTATTCCGTTGTTCTGATATTCCTTTACTGCGTTAAGAGCTTCGCTAATTCTCATAACGGTGTCATGATCCGTTAATGCAAATGCAGCTAGATTCATTTTAACAGCTTTTTCGACAACTTCCTTTGGAGTAAGAGTTCCATCTGATACATTGGAGTGTACATGTAAGTCAATATATTTCATAATATAAGCACTGATAAAGTGCTATTCACTTCCTTCCTTTATGAGGTCAAGCAATAACGATGTTTCAGTTATTTTATTGTACCACAAGTTGCAACATGAATGAAATAGATAATTAAACACATAAACAAATACATTTCACAAGTATATATTCCATTCGACACTCATATATTGTCAATATAATCCATGGGAGGTAGTAAGATGGACAAAGCTATTCAAAAGAATACAAAAGTATTTGTAATTATACGTTCTTTGCTAACATCTTATATTATTACAACAATCATATTATTATTATTGGCTCTATTTGTTTATAAAATGGATGTATCCAACAGCGTAGTAAAAATAGGAGTGATAATATCATATATCCTATCTAATTTGGTTGGAGGCTTCATAATTGGCAAAAATGTAGAGCAGAAGAAGTATCTGTGGGGAATCTTAATGGGGGTACTTTATTTTCTAATTATACTAATTGTATCAATCATGGTAAGTAAAGCTGTATTTGCTCATGTTGGTAGTGCAGTAACGGTATTTTTTATGTGTACATTAGGAGGAATGCTTGGAGGAATGATTAGTTAATCAATGGTTAGAGTGTTAAAAGTCCTATTTTCACTATGAGTCTTGACAAAATATAAACGATACCTTCGGCCGGACTACGCCAAAATTAATAATTATACATCAATATACACAATTTAGATTGAGAATGACTTTTGACACTCTAACTGAATATGGTATATTTCTCAAAAAAATACTTTAAAAACCATAAAAAATGTGTTATAATAGCACAAGTTGAATAGTGAAGGAGGTAATAAAATGAAACATATTAAAACATTAAATACTAGAAATTTAAAAGATACATTAAAAAAAGGTGGATGTGGAGAATGTCAAACTTCCTGCCAATCAGCTTGTAAAACTTCTTGCACAGTTGGAAACCAAAGTTGTGAAAACAATAACTAATTCGTGGGCAGCGACGAAAGTCGCTGCTTATTCATTATTTATTTTTAAATATGAATAAATTAGTTTATGTAAGTTTCCACATGGAAAAGAAAGTAATGTAGAATAATTGTAACTAAGATAAGAAAATATATAATTTTGAAAGAGGCTGTCTTGTAACTAGACATCCTCTTTGAGTTGTGTAAAAAACATTTCTAGAATAAGTTTTAACTTATGGAAGGAGTAACCTAAGTGATACATCAATATAAAAGCAACGGGTACAATATCGTACTTGACGTTAATAGTGGTATGATTCATGTGGTAGATGATGTTGTGTATGACATCATTGGCTTATATGAGAATAATAGTAAAGAGGATATCGTAACTACGATTCTTAAAAAGTATAGTTCAACGACAGAGGCAGAGATCTTAGAGGCAATAGGAGAAATTGAAGGTTTAAAAAATGATGGTGCATTATTTACAGAAGACATTTATGAGAATCATGCAGGTGATTTTAAAAATCGTTCTACCGTAGTAAAAGCTTTATGTTTACATATTGCACATGATTGTAATTTCGCATGTAAATATTGTTTCGCAGAAGAAGGCGAATATAAGGGTGATCGTTCTCTTATGAGTTACGAAGTGGGTAAAAAAGCTTTAGATTTCTTAATTAAGAGTTCTGGCAATAGACATAATCTTGAAGTGGATTTCTTTGGTGGAGAGCCATTAATGAATTTTCAAGTTGTAAAAGATCTTGTGAAGTATGGTAGAGAGCAAGAACAGATTCATAATAAAAAGTTTCGTTTTACATTGACTACCAATGGACTATTATTAAATGATGATATTATTGAATTTGCCAATAAAGAAATGTCCAATATCGTATTAAGTATTGACGGACGAAAAGAAATAAATGATCAGATGAGACCTCTTTCTAATAAAAAAGGTACAGGAAGTTATGATTATATCGTACCAAAATTCGTTAAGGTAGCGGAAAGCCGAAATCAAACGAATTACTATGTTAGAGGAACATTTACACATCATAATCTAGATTTTTCAGAAGATGTTCTTCATTTGGCAGATTTAGGATTTAAACAAATCTCAGTTGAGCCAGTTGTATCTCTTCCAGAAGAAGAATATTCTATCACTGAAGAAGATATCCCAGTAATCTGTGCTGAATACGATAAGTTAGCTAAGAAAATGATTGAAAGAAAGAAAGAAGGTAAAGATTTCAACTTCTTCCATTTCATGATTGACTTAAGCGGTGGTCCATGTGTATACAAGAGAATGTCTGGCTGTGGTTCGGGTACAGAATATTTGGCAGTAACACCTTGGGGAGACTTATATCCATGTCACCAATTTGTAGGAAGTACAGAATACCTATTAGGAAATGTAGACGATGGTATTGTGAATTCAAACGTACAAGAACAATTCAAGTGTTGTAATCTATATACAAAAGATAAATGTAAATCATGTTTTGCAAAATTCTATTGTAGTGGAGGATGTGCTGCTAATTCTTATAAGTTCCATGGAGATATTAATGATACTTATGATATTGGTTGTGAACTTCAAAGAAAAAGAGTAGAGTGTGCTATCATGATTAAAGCTGCCCAAGCAGAGATGGAATAAAAACTAGATTTAAGCAATTCTTATATTTTTTATCATATAAATTTTGTGAAGTGTGCATAATGTACAAAAATGACAGGATTATTATTACAAAAAATAGGATTGCTTTTTTCTAAAATAAAAGTATAATATTTTTAGTCTGTATTAGTAGAGTGTGAGATAATGAGCATTCTAATGATAAAAAGAAACCTAGTTATTAGGGAGAAAAGGAGAAGTGTTATATGAATGATAAAAGCAAGGGGTTACTACGAATCCTAGCTGTTTTTGCGGCGATTGTAATATTTGGAGTAGTAGCAGCCGTAGGTGTTGGTTCACAACATAAAGGTTCAGCAAAGAATATTAAGCTAGGCCTTGATCTTGCAGGAGGAGTTAGTATTACGTATCAGGCAGTAGATAAGCATCCTACGAAGCAAGAGATGAGTGATACTATCTATAAATTACAAAAGCGTGTAGAAAATTACAGTACTGAGTCTGCAGTTTACCAACAAGGAAATAATCAAATCAACGTTGATATTCCTGGTGTAAAAGATGCAAATAAGATTCTTAAAGAATTAGGTAATGCAGGTTCACTTACATTTTTAGATGAGAATAAAAAAGAAGTTCTTAATGGTGATGATATTCAAACAGCTAAAGCTGGAACAATTAAGAATAATATGAATAACATTGAATATGTAGTTGACTTACAATTGAATGCAAAAGGTGCTAAGAAATTTGCGGTAGCTACTAAAGCAAATATCGGTAAAGTAATCTATATTGTATATGATGGACAAGTTGTAAGTTATCCAAAAGTTCAGGTTGCAATTACAGATGGAAAAGCACAAATTTCAGGACAATCTAACTATGATGAAGCCGAAAAATTAGCTTCTACTATTCGTATTGGTGCACTACCACTACAATTAAAGGAAGTACAATCAAAGGTAGTGGGTGCAAAATTAGGTATTGAAGCACTTCATACTAGTTTAATTGCTGGTGTGATTGGATTCGTATTAGTATTACTCTTTATGTTAGTATTTTATCGTGTTGCTGGTCTTGCAGCTGATATCGCATTAACATTGTATGTAGCATTGACTTTATTAATACTGAATGCATTCGACGTTACACTAACGTTACCTGGTATCGCAGGTATTATCCTATCCATTGGTATGGCGGTTGATGCAAATGTAATTATCTTTACAAGAATTAAAGAGGAATTAGCCGCTGGTAAGACGATTCGTTCCTCTATACAGTTAGGTTTCCATAAAGCGTTATCAGCAATCATTGATGGTAACTTAACAACAATCATCGCAGCAGCAATTCTATATTTTAATGCTTCTGGTACAATTAAAGGATTTGCTCAAACTCTTGCAATCGGTGTTATTTTATCTATGTTTACAGCATTAACAATAACAAGATTGTTAGTAAATGCATTATATTCACTAGGATTTGATGATATTAAACACTTCGGTATTCAAAAACGTATACCAAAGATTAATTATATTAAACATACAAAAATCTATTTTGCTATCTCAATTATTACTATCGTTGTAGGTATTGGTGCTCTATTTGTTAATAAGAATCAAATCGGTGATTACCTAAATTATGGACTAGATTTTAAAGGTGGTACATCAACTGAGATAACATTTGGTAAAGATATTTCTAAATCCTTAAGGCTTGAAGTTGAAGATTTAGTAAAAGATATTACGAAAGATGGAAATGTAGAAACATCAACAGTAAAAGATACAAATACACTTATTGTAAATACAAAAGTAATGAATTTATCTCAAAGAACAAAACTTGAAAATGAAATTACTAAGAAATATGGTGTAAAGGAAGACAAGATTACATCAACAAGTATTAGCGGTGTAGTAAGTGATTCGATGAGACAGAATGCTATTGTTTCTGTAATTATAGCAATTGTGTGTATGTTACTTTATATCTGGGTAAGATTTAAAGATGTACGTTTTGGCGCGAGTGCTGTACTTGCACTAGCACATGATATATTAGTTGTATTCATGGTATATTCCGTATTTAGAATTCCAATTAGTAACTCATTTATTGCATGTATGTTGACTATATTAGGTTTCTCAATTAATGCAACAATTATCATCTTTGACCGTATTCGTGAGAATAGAAAAGAAATGTCTAAGAAAACGACTATGGAAGAATTGGTTAATGGTAGTATTAACCAAACTTTAACAAGAGCGATTAATACAAACTTAACAGTATTTATTTCAATTTTTGTGTTATGTATTATGGGTGTAGATTCTGTGAAAGAATTTACAATACCATTAGTAGTAGGTATTGTATTCGGAGCTTATTCTTCTATCTGTATTACAGGACCATTGTGGTTTTACTTTAATAAGATTGGGAATAAGACTAAGAAAGCTTAAATAATAAAATAATGAATTTTAATTAGAATAAGTAAGAGAAAAAAGGTATCTAGTGATTGCTAGATATCTTTTTTCATGAATCAATTCTTAGGATGTTACTAAAACATACCTGAGTTATATTATTTATCCTTATGTAACAATTATATTAAGATTGATTTTGAAACAAAAGAAAGATAAAATAAAAATAACTCTGGTTAGTAGGCGAATATTCTTTGCTAATTCAAAAGAATAATTACAATACGAAGAAAGTGAAATGAAATGGAAAAATGGTTTATCAAAAATAAGAAAGCAGATTTTTCACTAATAGCTAAGCAATATCATATTAGCGAAATCTTAGCTAGATTAATTGTAAATAGAAATATAAGTAGCAAGGAAGAATTAAATCAATATCTTCATGGTACTCTACAAGATATGAATAATCCATATGAGTTAAAGGATGTTAGAAAAGCAAGTAATCTATTAATAGATAAGATAAGAGAAGGAAAGAGAATTCGAGTAGTTGGTGATTATGACGTAGATGGTGTTGTAGCAACTTATGTTCTATATACAGCGCTAAAACGATGTGGTGCCAATGTTGACTATGAGATACCAGATCGAATGAAGGACGGATATGGAATCAATATATCAATCATAGATGCTGCTTATGCAGAAAAGATTGATACTATTATTACTTGTGACAATGGTATCGCAGCAATTAATCAGGTAAAACATGCAAAAGAATTGGGCATGACTGTAATTATTACAGATCATCATGATATCCCCTTCGTTGAAGAGGGAGTGGATAGGAAATATATTGTACCAGAAGCGGATGCTGTTATTAATCCAAAACAATTGGATTGCACTTATCCATTCGAAGGTATTTGCGGGGCAACGGTGGCATTTAAATTAATCCAAGTACTATATGAAGAATGCGGGATTGAAAAATGGGAATCCGACAGATTAATTGAATTTGTCTCCATTGCAACGGTATGTGATGTTATGGACCTAGTGAATGAAAATAGAATCATTGTAAAGCATGGGCTAAAGATGCTATCATCTACTTCTCATTTAGGACTAAAAGCTTTAATCGAAGAATCAAAATTGAATGCCAATTGCATTACAGTATATCATCTTGGATTTATAATTGGACCATGTATCAATGCTTCGGGACGCCTAGAATCTGCAAAAGTAGGTTTACGTTTATTGCTATCAGAAGATGAGAATGAAGCAAGATTATTAGCAAAAAAATTAAAGAATTTAAACGATGAAAGAAAAGACTTAACAAGTGAAGGATTAGTAAAAGCAGTTGAGATAATTGAGAATTCAGAAATAAAATCAGATAAAGTTATTGTTGTATACATTGAAGATTGCCATGAAAGTCTAGCAGGTATTATAGCAGGAAGAATTAAAGAAAAATATAATAAACCTACGATTGTTTTAACAAAAGCGGAAGAAGGTGTAAAAGGATCCGCCAGATCAATTGAGGAATACAATATGTTTGAAGAATTAAATAAATGTAAGCATTTATTATCTAAATTTGGAGGACATCCAATGGCTGCTGGACTGTCATTAGAAGAAGAAAATATTGAGTTATTGAGGAAAGAACTCAATGGATATACTACCTTAACAGATTATGATCTACAAAGAAAAGTATCTTTTGATATGGTCTTACCGTTTCAACACATTAGCTATAATCTAATCGATGAGATCGGAAAATTAGAACCGTATGGGAAAGGAAATACCAAGCCTCTCTTTGCAATAAAAGATGTTAATGTATTAAAAGCATTTGTATTAGGTGCTAATCGAAACGTTATAAAGCTTACTGTAAGAGATGAAAGTTCTGACTATCAATCAAGTTATTCTGCAATGATTTTTGGAGATGTAGAAGGGTTTGAGCGAAAAGTTATTGATAAATATGGTGAAGAGCAATTGAAAGCCTTGTATCAAGGGATACAGAACATGGTAAGAATGGATCTTGTATTTTATCCTGATATCAATGAATATCAAGGTAACAAGAACATTCAAGTAATTGTACAGAATTATCGTTGAGTTAAAATAAAATAACTGTTAGTTTGTTAATAAAATTATTTTGCTATTTAGATCAAATCATGATATAATATAGAATTGTGATAAGTTTTACATACAAATTTAAACTATCAGTTAATTGGTAATGTAAAAGAACGAAAAAGTTAAGTTGTGTAGATAACATCACTAATTACAAGGTAGTTAGTGGAAGAAAACACATTATAAAGGAGCATATAAAATGAAAAACTTAGAAGAATATGTAAGAAGTATACCTAATTTTCCTGAGGAAGGAATTATCTTTCGTGATATAACATCAGTACTTCAAGATAAAGACAGTTTAAAATTAGCAATTGATCAAATGCAAGATACAATTAAAGATATTGATTTTGATATCGTTGTTGGACCAGAATCAAGAGGATTTATCTTTGGTGTACCAATCGCTTATAATTTAAATAAAGGTTTTGTTCCGGTACGTAAAAAAGGAAAATTACCTTGCGAAACAGTTGAAATGGAATATGATCTTGAATACGGTTCAGCAGTAGTTGAAATGCATAAAGATTCTATTAAGCCAGGACAAAAAGTCGTTATCATTGATGACTTAATTGCAACTGGTGGTACAATTGAAGCTATTGTTAAGTTAATCAAACAATTAGGTGGAGAAGTTGTTAAGATCGTATTTTTAATGGAATTAGAAGGCTTAAATGGTAGAGATAAGCTTAAAGATTATGATATCGAAGCAGTAATCAAATACGAAGGTAAATAATAGTAGGATAATATAAATCTGTAAAAAAGTGAGCGTGAAGCTCACTTTTTCTAATTTTATCCATCATGAACGAGGAAAATTTATTGAAATTTTTCTTCTACTCGATTACAGATTGATAGATAAACAAGAAAAATTAATTATCAACAGAGATAATACTTCAATGTAGTATAAATACTATGTGATTTTAAAATAAATAGATTAATTATACAGGTATTATGCATATAAATAAAATAATAGTGGTAAAATATGACAAACAATATGTCTAAAATTAAGCTTTCGAATAAATACGTTGATTTTTTTATCAAAATTCTTTATAATTAATGTTAATATTTAAAAATAGGTGGTGATTTCATGGAGAGACAAGACGATATTTCTAGCGGATGTGAAAGTAAGATCAAAAAAGATTTAGAAACAATAGGAAAGAAATCCGCTACTGTGGCTAGTGATGTGGTAGCTGATGATTTTACGGATATTAATGCGCCAAAAGACTTTACTAGTCCAGAGGTTTTGTATAAACAGTTAATTACTACAATAAGAAATTACCATCCTTCAACTGATATATCTATGATTGAGAAGGCTTATACTATAGCTTTTAATGCACATAAAGATCAAGTTAGAAAATCTGGGGAACCATATATCATCCACCCAATATGTGTCGGTATCATACTAGCAGAATTAGAGCTTGATAAAGAAACGATTGTTGCGGGATTATTACATGATGTGGTTGAAGATACAGTTTTAACTACTGAGGAGATTACGAAAGAATTCAATGCAGAAGTTGCTTTATTAGTAGATGGAGTTACTAAGTTAACGCAATTGAATTATTCCAAAGATAAAGTTGAGATACAAGCAGAGAACCTTAGAAAAATGTTCTTAGCTATGGCAAAAGATATTCGTGTAATCTTGATAAAGTTAGCCGATAGACTTCATAATATGCGTACTCTACAATATATGAAACCAGAGAAGCAAAGAGAAAAAGCAAGAGAGACCATGGATATTTATGCACCAATTGCGCAAAGACTTGGTATTTCAAAAATAAAGATTGAACTTGATGATTTGTCTCTAAAATATCTTGAACCTGAGGTATATAAAGAGCTAACTGAGAAGATTACTTCAAAGAAGACAGAAAGAGAAGACTTTATACAAGGAATCGTTCGAGAAGTAAGAAATCACGTAGAATCATCTGGAATCGATGCTAAGATTGATGGACGTGTAAAACATTTCTTTAGTATTTATAAAAAAATGATTAATCAGAATAAAACATTAGATCAAATATATGATTTATTTGCTGTAAGGATTATTGTTGATACGGTAAAAGATTGCTATGCGGCTTTGGGGGTTATTCATGAGATGTATAAGCCAATACCAGGCCGTTTCAAAGATTATATTGCAATGCCAAAGGCAAATATGTATCAATCGCTTCATACAACCTTAATAGGACCATTGGGGCAACCATTTGAGATTCAGATTCGTACGTTTGACATGCATAGAACAGCTGAATTTGGTATTGCTGCTCACTGGAAGTATAAAGAGTCTCAAGATGGCAAGAACACGAGAGATAATGAAGAAGCAAAACTTACATGGTTGAGACAAATCTTAGAGTGGCAACGCGATATGTCTGATAATAAGGAATTTTTAAGCTTATTAAAAAGTGATTTGGATTTATTCTCAGAAAGTGTGTATTGTTTCACACCATCAGGTGATGTAAAGAATCTTCCAAATGGATCTACACCAATTGATTTTGCCTATAGTATTCACAGTGCGGTTGGTAATAAGATGGTAGGCTCAAGAGTGAATGGCAAGCTTGTTACCATTGACTATGTGATTCAAAATGGAGATCGAATTGAGATTATCACATCACAGAATTCAAGAGGTCCTAGTAGAGACTGGTTGAGCATTGTAAAAAGTACACAAGCAAAGAATAAGATAAATCAATGGTTTAAAACAGAACTCAAAGAAGACAATATTATCAAAGGAAAAGAAATGATTGATAAATATTGTAAAGTGAAATCCATTGTAATTAGTGATATCATGAAACCAGAATTTATGCAAAAAGTAATGCAAAAATATGGTTTTAGGGATTGGGATTCTATCTATGCTGCGGTTGGTCATGGTGGTCTTAAAGAAGGCCAAGTGGTGAACAAGCTACAAGAAGAATATACGAAAAAGCATAGAAAAGAAATTACAGATGAAAAGCTATTAGAAACAATCAGTGAAGTGAAAGAAAATAAAGCTGCAACGGTTGCCAAAACAAAAGGCGGAATTGTCGTTGAAGGAATTCATGACGTAGCTGTAAGATTTTCTAAATGTTGTAGTCCAGTACCAGGTGATGAGATCATAGGTTTTGTTACAAGAGGTCGTGGTGTTTCTATTCATAGAACCGATTGCATTAATGTAATTAATCTGCCTGAAGAAGATCGAATTCGTCTGATTGAAGCAGAATGGCATATACCAGAAGATAAGATTCAGGGAGAACTATATACAACAGAGATTCGAATCTTTGCAAATAATCGTAATGGTGTTCTACTTGATGTGTCAAAGATCTTTACAGAGTCCAAGATAGATGTAACCTCCATGACAGTAAGAACAAGTAAACAGGGTACCGCTACAATAAGTGTGGGCTTTGAGATTAATGGAGTGGAGCAACTAAAAACTATTATAGCAAAAATACGTAATGTAGAAAGTGTTCTAGATATTGAGAGAACAACAGGTTAATATAGAATGATTAAAAGTGTCAAAATTCTAGGTTTGTCAGCAGGATTTTGGCACTATTAAGTGTGAAAAGATTTGCAATGAAAACAAGCAATATAGAAAGGTGTAATTACTATGAATATAAATAGATTAACACTTGGAATGGTATCTACAAACTGTTATATCATCAGTAATCCCAATACAAAAGAAGCTATTGTATTTGATCCTGCAGACAATGCAAGTGATATTATTCAATTTATAAAAAAGGAAGAATTAACATTGGTTGGAATATTGTTAACGCATGGGCATTTTGACCATATCCTTGCTGTTAGAGAATTAGCGAATGAATGTAAGGTTAGTATATATGCAGGTGAGCATGAAAAAGATTTGTTAGAAGATCCATATATGAATTGCTCCTTAACGATGGGCGGAAAATCTTTTACTGTACAAGCAGATACATGGCTAATGGATAAGGAGATTATTAACCTAGCTGGATTTGATATTGAAGTAATTCACACACCTGGACATACTGGTGGCGGAGTATGTTACTTATTTAGCAAAGAAGGAGTGCTGGTAAGTGGTGATACACTATTTGAGGAATCTATTGGACGAGCAGATCTACCTACCGGTAATCAACAGGTGCTCCTTGATACCATTAAGAATAAGTTATTTGTATTAGATGATCATATTATGGTATTACCAGGTCATTCTGATACTACAACAATCGGACATGAAAAGCAAAATAATCCTTATATTGGTTAGATAGGAGCCATTTATGATACAAGTAATTTTATCAAAAAATGATTTTGAATATGACATTCGATCTTTAGTTAAGGCATTTCTTCCAGAAGAAGAGATAAAGTTTGAAGTGAAGAGCTTCGATGAGCAGGATGTTATGAATGATGAATCGGTTAAAAAAGCTGCAATAGAACAAAGTTTTCTATATATTCAGTACAAGGAAGAGAAAGTATCTTATATTTGGATAGAAGATGGAAGAGACATTAGAACAGAATCACGAGACGGTGAGTATTCGAATAGAAAAGTTTATAAAAATATTTTAAAAAGGTTACTCTATCATTTATTTAGTGGTGTTACAGATAAGCAATTACCATGGGGAACACTTACCGGAATACGTCCAACCAAACTTCCGATGGAAAAGTTAGAGAATGGTGAAAGTGATGAAGAAATCCTTAAATATTTAGAAAGTGAATATTTATGTTCAAAAGAGAAAGCAGAACTTAGTTTATTTATTGCGAAAAAAGAATTTAAGATTTTAAACGAAATAGATGATATGAATGGATATAGTATTTATATTGGGATACCTTTTTGCCCAAGTACTTGTTTATATTGCTCCTTTACTTCGTTTTCTATAGAAAAATATGATGATTATGTCGATAAATACTTAGAAGCGTTATTTAAAGAAATCGACTATGCTAAGAATGCTTTTCCTAATAAAAAATTAACCACAATCTATGTTGGTGGTGGAACACCTACCACATTAAACGAAGAAAGATTAGAAAAGCTTTTAAAGAAAATAACTTCTAGTTTTAATTTTACATTTGTAAAAGAATTCACAGTAGAAGCTGGAAGACCAGATAGTATCACAATGGACAAATTGAAGATTCTAAAAGAAAATCAAGTGACAAGAATCTCAATTAATCCACAAAGCATGAGGCAAAAGACGTTAGATCTGATTGGTCGAAAGCATACGGTAGAGCAAATCGAGAAAGCATTTACGATGGCAAGAGAAGCTGGACATGATAATATTAATATGGATATTATATTAGGACTTCCAGGTGAAACAGTTGAAGATGTAGCATATACTCTAGATAAGATTAACGAGATGAATCCAGATAGCATTACAGTGCATACACTTGCTATCAAGCGAGCTGCATTTTTGAATATATATAAAGATAAATATAAGGATTATATTCCATCTGATACGGTTGCTATGATTGATCTTACTTACCAATATGCAAAAGAGGAAGCTTATGAGCCTTATTATCTTTATAGGCAAAAGAACATGGCTGATAATCTTGAGAATATTGGGTATGCAAGAAAAGAGAAAGAAGGAATCTATAACATATTAATTATGGAGGAACGCCACCCAATAATAGCTCTTGGTGCAGGAGCATCTTCGAAATTTGTATTTCCAAATGAAAATCGTATTGAGAGAGTTGAGAATGTTAAAAGTATCAAAGATTATGTGGAAAGAATCGATGAGATGATTCGGAGAAAGCATAATTTCCTTAGTGAATATCAAGAATATTTTAATTAGTGGTAGAATACTGTAACCTCAGTTATGTCAATAGGCATAGGTATAGATAGGAGTTAGTTAATATGAAGATACAAACGAATAGTCTTTTGCAAAGCATCAAGTTAGAGGAACTTGAAGATTGTATAAGAGAAGATTTAGTTGACGCTATTCATCATGGAATGTTAGTAAGTAATTTAGCAAGACTTATATCAAAGGAGTTGAATCTGGATGATGAGTTCTGCGAAAAAATGAAAGTTGCAGGTATGTTACATGATATAGGTAAATTAAAACTTACGAAACATCTCTATGGAAGAAGAAAAGATATTTTAATGATAGAAGAAATGAAATACGTTCGTATGCATTCTACTATTAGCTATGAAGTGTTAGAACAGATGGGATATGAAGAAGATATTCTAAAAGCTATCTATCATCATCATGAGAACTTTGATGGGTCTGGATATCCAGATAATATAAAGGGAAACGTGATTCCGTTGGGAGCTAGAATACTCAGAGTATGTGATGTATTTGCAGCATTAGTATCTGTAAGGCCTTATAGAAAAGCCTTTGATATTGAGAGTGCTATTGAATTAATGATTGATGAAATTAAGAATTTTGATATGCAAGTATTCTTAGCTTTTTTACAAGTGATACATTCAGAGTGCTTCAAGCAAGTAAGCTCCATTATTGACATAACTAATAAAGAAGATAAAAATTTCAAGATTTGTATTGCAAATCTTGCTTAGTGAATGAAAGTTATACATATGAGTTGCTAGACAAATGACCTGTTTTGTAGGTAGTCTAGGCAATTTGCACAAAACAGAAAAACTCATACTTAATTGAATATGTATAAAAATCTTAAAAGAAAAAGGCCTTGACAAATGATTCATAACTGAATACAATTTTATGTATGCAGTAAATATGAAAAGTGTTGATAAGGAAAGTATTTTTATATAACTATCACAGAGAGAGAAGCCAAGACTGGGAGCATCTTATAGTTCATAAAAAGAAAGACACCTTTGAGTGATTATCTGAATGAAGTAGGATAGTACGTATTGTCTACGTTATAAGACTTAAGTTGGAGAAAAGAAGCGTAGCTTCTTTAATCAAACAGGGTGGTACCGCGGGTATATTCTCGTCCCTGACATTATTGTCAGGGACGTTTTTTTTAGTTCGCTCGCCCAGAGCATGGCGAGTTCTTAAAGAGATCAGTTAAAAATAATATTATAAAGTTTTGTAGATGTACAACGTAAGAACTAATCATAAGTATAAGGAGGAAAATACATGATAACGCAAAGACCAAAAGGAACACAGGATTGGTATGGTGAATCCATGCATAAGAGAACTGTGATTGAGAATCTCGCTAGAAAGTTGTGTAAAGTATACAATATTAAAGAGATTATTACTCCAGTATTTGAACATACAGTATTGTTTCAACGAGGTGTTGGAGAGACAACTGACGTTGTTCAAAAAGAGATGTACACCTTTACAGATAAAGGTGATAGAAGTATAACTCTTAAGCCAGAAGGTACAGCAGGTGCTATGAGAGCTTACCTTGAAAATAATATGTATGCAGAATCTGGACCAACCAAATTATTCTACGTAACACAAGCATTCCGATATGAGCAACCACAGAGTGGTAGGTTAAGACAACATCATCAATTTGGTGTGGAATTCGTAGGTTCTAAGAGTCCACTAGCAGAAGTAGAATTAATTACCTTAATAACAACCTTTATTAAAGAAATTGGTTTAAAGAAAGCTAAACTTCATATTAATAGTATCGGATGCCAGAATTGTAGAAAAACGTATAATGATGCATTACTTTCCTTCCTTAAGAAACATGAGGAGCATTTATGTCCAACCTGTAAGGAAAGAATGACAAAGAATCCACTAAGAGTTCTTGATTGTAAAGTTCCAACTTGTAAAGAGATAGTAAAAGATGCTCCTAGAACAATCGAATATCTAGATGAAGAATGTAAGGAACATTTCGATGAATTACAACACCTATTAACAGAACTTAATATTCCTTACGAGATAGATACAGGCATTGTAAGAGGTTTAGATTATTATACAAAGACAGTATTCGAATTCGTAAATGAAGAAGGATTTACTCTATGTGGTGGTGGAAGATATGATAATTTGATTCATGAGATTGATGATAAGAAGGATATTCCATCAGTTGGGTTCGGCATGGGAATTGAACGTATTCTATATTTCTTAGAAAAGGAAAATGTAGAATTAGAAAAAGAAACTCCAATTGAATTATATGTAGGTATTTTAGGAAAAGAAGCAAAAGTAAAAGCTTATAACCTAGTGAATCAACTTCGTCTAAGTGGTGTAACAGTTGAAACTGATTATATGGATCGAAGCGTAAAAGCTCAGATGAAATATGCGAATAAAATTGGTGCAAGACACACGGTAATCTTAGGAGAAGATGAATTAAATAATAATAAAGCAACCGTAAAAGTAATGGAGACTGGTGAACAAATTGAAGTAGAGTTAGATAAAATAGCTCAATTATTTATTAAGTAATAATCAAACATTGATTGACATAGAGGAGGAATTGACATGGCAGAAACAATGAAAGGCCTAAAAAGAAGCCATCGTTGTACAGAAGTATCCCAAAAAAATATTGGTGAAACTGTAACAGTGATGGGATGGGTTCAAAAAAGCAGAAATAAAGGTGGAATCATCTTCGTAGATTTAAGAGACCGTTCTGGAATTCTACAGATCATTTTTGAAGAAAGTGATGTAAAAGAAGAAGGATTTAAAAAAGCAGAAAAATTAAGAAGTGAATATGTTATTGCAGTAGTAGGTAAAGTAGAAGCTCGTTCAGGAGCAGTAAATGATAACTTATTAACTGGTGATATCGAGCTTCGTGCAACAGAAGTACGTATTTTATCCGAATCAGATACTCCTCCTTTCCCAATCGAAGAAGACAGTAAGACAAAAGAAGAGTTGAGATTAAAATATCGTTATCTAGATCTTAGAAGACCAGATCTTCAAAAGAATCTTATCATGAGAAGTAAAGTTGCTACATTAACACGTGCTTTCTTAGCAGAAGAAGGATTCCTTGAAATCGAAACTCCAATGTTAACTAAGAGTACACCAGAAGGTGCAAGAGACTACTTAGTGCCAAGCCGTGTACATCCAGGTAATTTCTATGCACTTCCTCAATCACCACAGTTGTTCAAGCAACTTTTAATGTGTTCTGGATACGATAGATATTTCCAAATCGTAAGATGTTTCCGTGATGAAGACTTACGTGCAGATAGACAACCAGAATTTACCCAGATGGATATGGAATTATCTTTTGTTGACGTAGATGATGTAATTGATGTAAATGAAAGACTATTACAAAAATTATTTAAAGAAGTTCTTGATGTAGAAGTATCTTTACCAATTCAAAGAATGCCATACAAGGAAGCAATGGAACGCTTTGGTTCTGATAAACCAGATCTTCGTTTTGGAATGGAATTAAAGGATGTATCTGATGTAGTTAAAGGATGCGGATTCTCAGTGTTTACAACTGCATTAAGTAATGGCGGTTCTGTAAGAGGTATCAATGCAACTGGTCAAGGAAATATGCCAAGAAAGAAAATTGATGCTCTTGTAGATTTTGCAAAAGGATTCGGAGCAAAAGGTCTTGCATACATTGCAATGAGCGAAGATGGAACAAATAAATCCTCCTTCTCAAAATTCATGACTGAAGAAGAAATGGCTGCTTTAATTAATAGAATGGAAGGTAAAGCTGGAGATTTATTATTATTTGCAGCGGATGAAGATGATATTGTATTTGATGTGTTAGGTAATCTAAGACTTGAAATAGCAAGAAATCTTGAGTTACTAAATAAAGAAGAATATAAATTCCTATGGGTAACAGAATTCCCATTACTTGAATATTCCAAAGAACAAGAAAGATACGTAGCAAAGCATCATCCGTTTACTATGCCAATGGAAGAAGATCTACATTTATTAGATACTGCTCCTGAAAAAGTTAGAGCAAAAGCTTATGATATCGTATTAAATGGTACTGAAATTGGCGGTGGTAGTGTTCGTATCTTCCAGAATCATGTACAAGAAAAAATGTTTGAAGTATTAGGATTCTCAAAAGAAGATGCATATGATCGTTTTGGATTCTTATTAAATGCATTTAAATACGGGGTACCACCTCATGCAGGACTTGCATATGGACTTGATCGTCTTGTGATGTTAATGGCAAAAGAAGATAGTATTCGTGATGTAATTGCATTCCCTAAGGTAAAAGATGCATCTTGTTTAATGACAGACGCACCAAATATTGTAGAAGAAAAACAATTAGTTGAATTAGGAATTGAGGTTTCTAATGTAGAGGAACCAACTACAGAATGTTAATTTATCTTATTATAATTAATTTGATTGGACTACTTCTAATGTTTATCGATAAAGAGCGTGCAAGAAATCACAAATGGAGAATTCGAGAACGAACGTTATTTTTAACAGCGGCTGTTGGTGGAAGTATTGGCGTTTATTGTGGAATGTTTCTTGCAAGACATAAGACGAAACATCTAAGTTTTCTATTTGGAATACCTTTTATCATATTGATACAAATTGTAATTCTGTATTTTAATCACTATTATAATGTGATACCTCTGAATTTTGATTTGTAGATAAGAAAATGTATATAGTGTGTACTTAATCTGATACTTAAAATAAAATTAAAAACTTATAATAATTTTTTGTAAGTTGGATAAAATATATTTGTAACAAGATGAATCTTGTCTTGGTTTGTCAAATCTATATAAAAAAGTTACATTTTTACAAAAAGCATTTGACAAAATAAACAAAACGTGATAAGATGAACTTGTTGCAGATGGTTGCAACAGTATATTATTTTATTTTGGAGGAATTACACATGAACAAAGGTACAGTAAAATGGTTTAACAATCAAAAAGGTTTTGGATTCATTTCAGATGAACAAGGAAATGACGTTTTCGTTCATTACTCAGGTCTTAACATGGATGGATTCAAATCATTAGAAGAAGGACAAGAAGTTCAATTTGAAGTTGTAAATGGAGCTAAAGGTCCTCAAGCTACTAACGTATCAAAATTATAATCAAGAAAGTTTTCAGTGTGCCTTTTTCTAATATATAAATTTTAAGAATTTTTATACAGAATTAGCTATATTGTAATAAACGAATTGATTAAAGGCTATCCCTTTGGATAGCCTTTTTTGTAGTGTTAATATAAAAAGTATAATTAATAAAAAATATTGAATAATATTATATAGGTAATTAGTACTAGTGAAATTGTGTACTGTTTTAATATCCTCATTTCTAAGTATTTCGTAAGATTGTAGAGTAAAAAAATATAAGAAATCTGTTTTACTAAAGTTTGGAATTAACTTTATTTTTATGCAAAACCATGATATAATAAAAACTTAGCTTGACATAATTTTGTATTTTATGTAAAAGTGTGTTGAATGATATGACTTTTAATAGAAAGGATATATCATATCAATTGTGGGGGAAATAATATGAGGAGTAATATAAAAAGATATTATCAAGAATTCATCGATTATATTGATTTTCCAACAATAGTTTATATTTATGAGACTGGCAGAATATTAGCAATCAATGAGTATGCAAGAGGTATATTAGGATACGATTTAAAAAATATAAAACTTGTATGGCAGGAACAAATCAAACATAAGTTTAACCGTAAATTACTTAATAACGGTAGTCAGATTCTTAATAATGTAATTATAGAAACAAAGGGTGATAAGCAGGTTATTGATATGGAATTAAATTCGCTTATCGTAGATAAAAATCATATTATATTCTGTTTTTTTGAATTATCGCAAAAACATTTTTTTACGGAACATATGAAGAACCAGATTCCGAGAATGATATGGAAAGATGAATTCCTTGTGTTACAGGGATTGAGCGGTTATAGTATGTGGGACTTTTCTATAGATACAAAAGAACAAGTTGTCAATAGAAAAATTTTTGATGATGAGGTTGCTAATAAAATAGAAAATGATGATTTAGAAATAATACAAAGCTGCAATAATATATATAACATTATGGAGGAATTTAGATTACATAATGGTGATTCTTTTTTTGTGAAATTACATAAAATGCCTATTTTAAACCGTGAAGGTAAAGCAGATGGAATAATATATGTTTATACACAAATTTTAAATAAAGAAGAGAAAAATAATCTGTTACAAACTACATTACAAGAAAATGTAATACTAAAAGAAGTTGTAAGTAAAAGTGGTACTATCATTGTTCGGTGGAATACAGAAAGTAATTGGGGAATTGAATATATAAGCCCAAATATAATAAAATATGGTTATGATGCAATAGATTTTCATTCAAATAAAATATTATGGAAAGATATCATTCATCCAGATGATTATTTGCGAGTATATAATGAACATATGAGGGACAATAACAAAGCGTTTATCGAAGATAAACCATTAGTATTAGAATATCGAATTCTTACGTCAAATAATGATATTATTTGGGTAAGAGAAGAGTCAATCGCATTTCGGGAGAATTACCAGGAGTATTATCGCGAAGGAGTTGTAAATGATATTACCTATGAAAAAGAATTAGAAAAAGAACTTCTTGACAATAGAAATGTTTTTAAGATTAAGCTAGATGAAGATTATATATTAACAAATAAGATATTTAATATGGTTAATTTTTGGGATTTAATCGATTTAGAATATATGAAGTTATTGCAAGAGTCTATTGAAAATTTATCAGGTATCATGAATTTTTTAGTTGATCATAAAGGAAACATATTAACTGAGATTGTAGTTCGTAAAAATCTAAAAGAGGATTTCAATCAGATTATGACTACTAAAAGATTTATGAATCATTTAAAACTACTTACTAAAGAATGCATGGAGGCAAACAAGCCTATTACAAGATATTATTATGAGAATAGCTTAACAATTACCATTTTACCTTTTGTCTTTGGAGAAATGAAAGTTGGTGCATGGTTTTTGGTTGGCAACACCAAAAAATTAGAAGTTGATATAAAACCAGATCAATTAAAATGCATATCTGATATGAAAGTAATTGCAAAGAAAAGCTATGAAAAAATATGCTTGTATTTATGGAGCTATGTAAAAAGCCAAAGAAATACAATACTAGATAAACTTGAATTAATTAATGAAAAGAAAAAAATCAGAGAGACCTCTTTGAAAACGGAAAAGCAATATGAAAAAGCTAAGTTAATAACTAAAATACTCCAACTCTCTCATTTAGAACGTCCTTATATTGAAGTATTAAATAATATTTTCAATAAAGTGGCTAGTTTTAGTGAAGTAGAAAAAGTAATAATTTATGAGAATGTTGAAGAAGATCAGAAATTAGCGATACAATATGAATGGCATCAGGGTGAGGGATTACCTAAAGGTAGAAAAAATAAGCAAATCGCTGAAAAAATGCCTTATTTACAAAGTGTTCTTAAGGATAGAGGAGGTTTTGTTCTGTTATACCATTCAGATGATAAAACAGAATACAACGAACTTTTTCTCAATTCTAAAGTATCTGCAGCTGCAATCGCTCATCTAACTTTAAATTATTATAATGACAGTATTATTGTGTTTACGCATTCAAAAGAAAAAATTAAATGGAAAGACGAAGAGATTAGCCTATTCCGTGAGATAATACCTATCATTCAAAATGTAGTTGTAAAAGCTAGAGAAACTGAAATAATGAATCGTAATAATTTTACAATGCTTGAAATATTAAATAATTTAGATGAATATGTTTTAGTATTGTCAGAGCAAGACAATGAAATATTGTTTTCAAATAATTTAGTAACGATGAGTTATGGTTCTAATATTATTGGCAATCAGTTTATAGAATTTTGTGATACACATCAATTGGAAATATACCAATTAAAGAATAATAATAGAGTGCAATTTAAACAAGTAGAAGAGGGACTCTTTAAATGTTATGATCATATTAATGAATGTTATTTATCGATGAAATCAAAGAAAATCCAATGGTTTGATGGACAGGGAGCTTATTTAATTAATATGAAAAACATAACTAATATAATGGATCGATTAAAAAAGGAATATTCATTTTTGTTAGAATAGTAATATTTTTAGCTATATTTCTATCAGGATTATATAAAAATAAAATATTCGTGCAATAGTTAACCAAAAAGGTGTCCTATTTTTAGGTGATATACTATATTGACATATAAATAATCATAGGATAATTTATATATATCTGAAAAAATTTAAAGGAGAATGTAATGAGCATAACAAAGAAGAAATTTGGGACAACAAAAAGCAAAGAAGAAGCATCTTTATATACGTTAACTAATAAAAATGGTATGTCAGCTACGTTTACAGATTATGGAGCAATATTAGTTAGTTTATTAGTTCCAGATAAAGATGGAAATAAAACAGATGTGGCTATGGGATTTGATAAGTTAGAAGCATATGAAGTAAATCCAGTTAATCTTGGTTCATTTATAGGACGACATGCGAATCGTATCGGTGGTGCAAAGTTTGAAATTAATGGAAAAACTTATGAATTAGAGAAAAATGATGGAAATAATAATCTTCATGGTGGAAAAATTGGCTATAATAAGATGATGTATGAAGTTGAGACATTTGAAGAAGAAGATTCGTTGTGCATTGAATTCTCTAGAATAAGTCCTGATATGGAACAAGGTTTTCCAGGAAATCTTGATATTACAATGACTTATACTTTAACAGATGATAATGAATTAGTATTAGAATACTATGCAGTAACGGATAAAGATACGGTAGTTAACTTAACAAACCATTCTTATTTTAATCTATCAGGGCATGATTCAGGCTCTGTACTAGATCATAAATTAATGATAAAAGCTAATAAGTTTACTCCAACAGATGAATATCTTATTCCAACTGGTGAGTATGCGGATGTTGCTGGAACTCCAATGGATTTTAGAACTTTAAAAGCAATTGGTCAAGATATAAAGGAAGATTATAAACCAATTAAGATCGCAAGTGGATATGATCATAACTTTGTATTAGACATTACAGGTGATGAAGTTGAAAAAGTAGCAGAATTAGTAGATGAGAAGAGCAAACGTGTGTTAGAAATATATACAGATATGCCAGGTCTACAATTATATACAGCGAACTTTTTTGATGAAGATGACAGATATAAAAATCATGCAAAGTATAAACCTCAAGATGCTGTATGTTTGGAAACTCAATTCTTCCCAAATGCTTGTAATACAGAAGGATTCCCTACTTCTATAATTAAAGCTGGAGAAGCATTTGATTTTGTAACTGTATTCAGATTTAGTAATCTATAATTAGGTATTTTATGATAAAAGCTAAGATACAATAATCAAAATATTATAGTATTTTATGTGTGAGAATGGAAATAATTAATAGACATAAAATAAAAAGTTATAAAAAAGGTGTGAAGTGACTTCACACCTTTTTTATTAAAGATTTTGGATACCTTTTATAAAGATATTTAAAGGATTAATAAGTTAATTATTTCGTTCCGTAAATACGGTCTCCTGCGTCACCAAGTCCTGGTAAAATATATCCTTTATCATTTAATCTTTCATCTAAAGCACCAATGAAGATATCAACATCAGGATGATCTTTTTTAAGACGTTCCACACCTTCAGGAGCTGCGATTAAGCATAAGAAATGAATTTTTGAAATTCCTTTATTTTTTAGCATAGTAATGGCAGCGGAAGAGGAACCACCAGTTGCCAACATAGGATCCACTACAAAAATCTCTCTGTCCCTTGCATCAATAGGTAGCTTACAGAAATATTCTACTGGCTCAAGAGTTTCTTCATTTCTATATAATCCAATATGTCCAACTTTAGCATTTGGAATAAGATTTAAGATACCATCTGCCATATGAAGACCAGCTCTTAAGATTGGAACGATACAAAGTTTCTTACCTGCAATTTCTTTTGCGATAGTTTTTACTAGAGGAGTTTCTATTTCAATATCAGCAAGAGGAAGCTCTCTAGTTGCTTCGTAGCAAATTAACATTGCCACTTCACTTACAAGATCACGAAATTCCTTAGTAGATGTAGTTTTCATTCGCATTATCCCAATCTTATGTTGAATAAGTGGGTGATTCATAACAATAACTTTAGACATGTGTCTACCTCCATAGATATAATTTTTCGTTATTCAAGTTCTTATAATGCTATATCTACCTTTTTACAAAAAAATAAGCAATACAAAATGGTAACTAACCAATTTGATGCCGTTTGCTGTTGATATAGGTAAAATAAAGCATTAAATATTCCTTTGTACATTATAACATTATAACTTTAGATTGCAAGGTTAATTTTACAAAGATTTTATCATATGATATAATGATAAGGATAATATTAAGTTAGAATTATAAAAAAATATACAGGTATGCATAATAAAAAGTCATAGTATAAAGGAATAGAAGACAGATGGATGACAAGTTACAGATAATTGATAAGACAAAGACAAAAATATCACCACCCCATCATTATAAGGTAGTAATGTATAATGATGATTTTACTACTATGGAATTTGTTGTTGATATTTTAGTTCGAATTTTTCATAAAAATATAAAAGAGGCAACGGATATAATGCTTGATGTTCATAAAAAAGGTTACGGTATCGCAGGTATTTATCCATTTGACATAGCAAAGACTAAAGTAACACATGCGATGAGAGAGGCTAGAAATCAGGGATTTCCGTTTAAGATGACGGTCGAAGAATAGTAAGAGGGGAGGATTTATATGAATGCAACGAAAGAAGTATTTAGTGCATATACATTTGCTTATGAATTGGCAAAAGAAAGAAAAGACGAATATGTAACCCTAGAGCATTTATTATATGTAATTTTACAGGAAAATCAAGATATCGTGGATGTATTTCGTAAATTAGGAGCAAATATAGCAACACTAAAGAGAAGGCTTATAGAGTATCTTGATGAGAATATGGAAAAAGGCACGGATGAAGTACTTGATTCAGTTTCTTTTGATGAATGTTTTATAATGGCGGAACAGATTGCTCTAGGAAGCGATAAAAAGATTGTTGGGCTAGAGCATATAATGGCTGCCATTTTCTCTATGGATCAAAGTTATGCGGTGTATTATTTACTTGAACAAGGGCTTAATATGGCAGATTTTTTATATCTATATTGCCATGGAGATCTGAAATCATTTGGTTTTAAATTAAAGGATAATGCGTCAATGGATGAGAATAAAGATGTGACATCTAGGCAAAGTAGTGAGAATACTAGTGAAACAAAATCTGAGAATAAAAATGCTGCATTTCTTAAAAAATACACAATTAATATTAATGAATATGTAAAGAAAGATAATTATGATTCTATGATTGGAAGAGACGAGGAATTAAATCGAACCATACAGATTCTATGTAGAAAGACTAAGAATAACCCTATCCATATTGGGGAACCAGGGGTAGGTAAGACAGCAGTAACTTATGGACTAGCAGAAAGAATTAATAGTGGAAATGTTCCAAAGAAACTAAAAAGTAGTACGATCTATTCTATTGATATTGGATCGATACTTGCTGGTACGAAATATCGTGGAGACTTTGAAGAAAGAATGAAAGGTCTTCTAGATATTTTAAGGAACATGCAAAATGCTATTGTATATATTGATGAAATACATACGATTGTAGGAGCAGGTTCATTAGGCGAGGGAGCATTAGATGCTTCTAACCTCTTAAAACCTTATTTAACGGAAGGCAATATAAGATTCATAGGCGCAACAACGTTTGAAGAATATAAAAAGCATTTTGAAAAAGATAAAGCATTAGCAAGAAGATTCGGTAAAGTAGAAATTAAAGAAACATCTTTTAATGAGACAGTAGAGATCTTAGAACGCTTAAGTGAAAGCTATGAAAATTTTCATCAAGTCAAATATTCGAAAGAAGCTCTTGTAAGCGCAGTATCACTTACAAGTAAATATATGAATGAAAGATATCTTCCAGATAAAGCGATAGATATTATTGATGAAGCTGGTGCTTATATTGCAACGAAAAATACAAAAAATAAGATTGTAGATGAATCGGTAATAGAAGAAATAATTGCAAAGTCCTGTGGTATTCCAAAGCAAACTGTGAAAACAGATGAACTTACAATTCTTAAAAATATTGATAAAAAATTAAAGAAAAACATATTTGGACAAGAGGAAGCAATTGATGAAGTGGTTCGTTGTATTAAATTATCAAGAGCAGGCTTAAATGATGAGAATAAACCAGTAGCAAGTATGTTATTTGTAGGTCCAACTGGTGTTGGTAAGACTGAGATTGCAAAATCTTTAGCTAAGATATTAGGAATCGATCTAGTAAGATTCGATATGAGTGAATATGCGGAGAAACATGCAGCATCCAAATTAATTGGTGCTCCTCCAGGCTATGTTGGCTATGAAGAAGGAGGACTTCTTACCGATGCAATCAGAAAGAAGCCTCATTGTGTCTTGTTATTAGATGAGATAGAGAAAGCACACGAAGATATTCAGAACGTATTATTACAGATCATGGATTATGCTTCTTTAACAGATAATCAAGGTAGAAAAGCAGATTTTCAAAATGTCATCTTAATTATGACCTCAAATGCAGGAGCTAGAAATATAGGCAAGAGTACATTAGGTTTTAATGCAAGGGAGATTAAAACTGAGGCAATCTTTGAAGAAGTGAAGAAAATATTTACTCCAGAGTTTCGTAATCGTCTAGATAAAACGATTGCATTTCATCATGTCAATGATGAAATGGCATTGCTAATTGTAAAAAAAGAGTTAAATGCATTCAAGGATAAATTGAAAGAGAAACAAGTGGAGATAAAGTTTACCAAAAAGCTTATTGATTATGTTGCCAAAACAGGTGTATCTAAAGAATATGGAGCAAGGGAAATCAAGCGAATTATAAACGAAGAAATCAAACCATTATTAGTAGAGGAGCTTTTATTTGGAAAACTTAAGAATGGTGGAAGTGTTAGTGTTAATGTAGCAGAAGATAAAAAAATAGAGGATTTTAATACTAAAAATAAGAAGACATCAATCATAATAGAATATCGATAATTGATAGATTAATTTTAAAAGAAGTAGGAATAGAGAGTTTCTACTTCTTTTTTTATGAAAGAAACACCTAACCTAGCAAGACTTCATTTGACAATATGGTAGAAAATGTCATTTTATAATGCTTATACAAGAACGAAAAATGGAATGAGACTTTTCTTTACGATATATATATGCTAAAATTTAAGATATATAGGACATAAGTACTAGTCTTTAGATGTGATGATAGGGGTGGAAAAGAATGGAATCGAGAGAGCAATCTAAGACAGTAGAACGAATTAAGTTAGTAGTGTATTTTATAAAGAAAATGAATGATATGAAAAGAAAGGTCAATCGACGAATGGAAGGAAAATACTCGCCATCTTTGATTGCATTTTTTTGCATGTTATTTTCACTACTACTAGTTACCATCATGTTATTTTTACCAAATTGCAAAGGTGTAGCTAATGATGGAACGCTTGATAAAATAATGAATGCAACTAATGTACATTATATTCAAACAGATAAGGAGGATATCTACAATAATTATTTTGTGAAGAATTACTCCAGAGTATTATCGGGAGGACAAGAGGTTAAGAGTGTTATTTCTAGCCATGTATTTTTTGTGAAAGCAGCAGTGTTTATGGATGATATATTTACTAGAGATAAGTTTTTTGATATTCGATTTTTAGCACTCATTTATTCGTTATTCTATCTTCCAGCATCCTATTTAATTATTAAACAAGCGTGTGCTAGAGTAAAACGATTTTCAGAGGGATTCGTAATTGGTGGACTTGGCATATTAATATTCTCTGATGTGGCATATATTACATATTTTAATTCGTTTTATCCGGAAGCAATCTGGTTTATAACAATGCTATATTGTATTGGAGCTACTCTATCATTTCAGGAAAAAAGGAGTGGTTATATTGATTTAGCATACCTAATTCTATATCTTGCTTCAGCTTCTATTCTAATTAGTTCCAAAAGACAATGTGCAATTATAGGTATTATTTTAGCAGTTTATTGTATAAAGTTGGTATTTGTACGGAAAAATTGGCTATGGTCCGTGATTTGTGTGCTGAGTGCTTTATATTTAGCCTTTTTATCAATACTATGTGTTATAAAACTTGGAAATGATTTTAATGAGACAAGCAAGTTCCATGCTATGACACGGGGGGTACTGTTTCAATCGGATAATCCTGAGAAGACGTTAGAGGAGTTTAATATTGCTCCGTCATATGAAATGTTAGCAGATGTATCTGCATATGATTCCATTCCGTTTATTAAGGTAGATGATATATCACTTAAACATGGATTTTTGGATCAATATACATCGTTAGATATTGGTGCATATTATCTAAGACATCCTAGCAAATTATTTGGAATGATTAATATATCAATAAAATCAAGCCTAAATGTTAGAAGAAGCTACTGTGGCAATTATCAGAAAAGTGCTGGAATGCCAGAAAAAGCAAAAAGTTTGTTTTGGTCAGCGTGGAGTACCTTTAAAGATACATCCGCACCAAAAACAATAGGATATCTAATTCTACTAACAATAGCAATCGTGTTATTATTTGGTAAAAAGTACACTTTACGACCAGATGATGATAGGCGAAGTACCGTATTTTTAGATAATCTGATAGGGGTTATTATTATTTTATTATCACAAGCAATAATAACAATCGTGAATAGTGGAGATGCAGAAATGATTCAACATTGTTTTCTAGTTGGACTTGGCATTGATATTTTATCTTACTTTGTATTTGCTGAAATTATACATAAGATAAATATTATATAGATATTGCGTTTTGTGAACCTATATTGTTAGGTATCGCTTGTCTAGAAAACGGTTAAAAAGGTTGCGAGAAAGTAAAGAAGAGAAAGGAATGCCACATAATTCTCTCAACCTATTATATAGTGGCAGTAAGACACTTATGAATTGAGGTGTTCTACAAGGGGATAGATATGGTAAATAGAAGAGTTACTGGTTTTTTAACACAGGATATTGGCTTGCTGTTATTACTCACTTGTATTTTTATAGGGGCTTTGACGGTTGGAAATGCTTCAAGTGATATGTTTATAGAATCACTTGTAATGTTAATAGGTGTTTTTTTAGCAATATTATTTGCGGGATATAAACTTACAAGTTTAGCGGTTGTATCCTCTGGATTCCAAATCATCGTATATACAGCATATCGATTATTCCTAGCATACTCTTCCTATGGAAGGATACCGTTAGTTTGCTATATATGGATTTTGCTACCTCTTACATCTGTGGGAGCAATGCTATTATTTATAAAAGGAAATAAAGATACAGAAAGGGAGAATGAAAGATTAGCAAAGCAAGTAGAAGATTATGTAATGATTAATGCACTCACTGGATTATATAATCTACGAAGTCTATATAATGACTTAAAAAAACAAATTGCCTATGCAGAAAGAAATAAAGTATCATTATCGTTAATGATTATTGAACTAAGAGATGAAGCAGAATTACGTAATATCTTATCAAGAACAAATTATGAAGCTGTTATTCAGAGACTAGCCTTTCTAGTAGGCGAATCGATTCGATTAGAGGACAGAATATATTCCATTGATAACAAAGGAACAATTGCAATTCTACTAACTTGTAACAAAGAAGGAAGTGATTTTGTATCTAAGCGTATCAGGCAGAAACTAAGTGAGCAAAATGCGTTTGAACAAGTGAAAAATAGATCAATTAGAGTTGAAGTAAGAATTGCTTGCCTAGAATATGATAAGGAAGTATATGGTGATGATATTATTCAATATAAACAAAAGGTGGAAAGCGAACTTCAATATGATGTATAGGAAAAAAGATATTGGAATTATCCTTATTGGAGTCATCTTTATTGCTATCTTTATTACATTAGGAAATGAGTCATATGCCAAAGAGAAAGCTAAGATTCCTGATGCACAAATCCTAGTAATCTATTCGGATGAAGCTGATAACAGCACGATCTCGCAAGTGAAGGATATCGTTGAAATCCTAACCTACCAAAGTTTTAAAGTTAGTTTTGCAAAAGCAAGTGATTGTATGGGGGAACTTAAGCGGTATTCCTATATCCTATGCTATAACCTGGATTCCTATCCAACATCAATACTAGAAGAATTAAATCAATTAGAACTAAAATCGAAAATGGCAGCGAAGAAAAATCAGAGTAAGTATAAAGTGTTATTTATAGGTAATGATTTCTTGAAAGAATATCTAGGTTATACCAAAAGAGATAGCAATTATATTAGTGAGAATAAAAGTGTTGGAAAATTAACATATGAATTTAGTAATAATGTTAAGAAAGAGGGACTGGTGAGGGAAACATCCTTTTCATTTCTTAGAAAGCCAAGCGATTATACTAATGGCAAAATTGTGGTTGGAAATACAACAGGTTACTTCGCTGCATCTTCTGGCTTTATTACCCATATTCCAGTTGCGAACCTAAATAATAAGATAGTTAGGGCAGCATTTACGAAAGAAGTTGCGAAATGGAAATGGCCATATAAAGGGGATCCTCATCCATATGCACAATATATGGTTATCAATGAAGTATATCCATTTCAAGATCCAGAGAAGTTATTAAAAATCATAAAATTGATGATACAAGAAGAAGAACCATTTGTTATCTCTGTAATGCCAATCTATAGTAATGGAGATTACCCTGCAATGCAACAATTTGCAGAAGTGCTTCGTTATGCACAAGCAAATGGTGGCGCTATTATTATGCATAGTCCGTTGAATCAGATGACAACCTTTAATAAAAGTCTTATGTTGGATAAGATTACGACAGCATTTCAAATTTATATGAATCAAGGCGTATATCCAGTAGCATTAGAGGTACCACATAATTGGATTTTTAATACTGATACGATAGAAATATTGAAACATTTTCGAACAATTTTTACTACGAATGAAGATGATGAACAGTTAAATGAATCAATAAATATGAATACGAATAGAGTCTATAAAGATGGACATCAGTGGGTATCTCCAGTTACAACATTAGATGATCTTGGGACAAGTTATACCAAAGTATCATCAACAGCGGTATATATAAATATGTTAGAGGATATGGACACGATTACAAATAAGATAGAAGCCTGTCAATCTTCTTTTGTGCCATTAAAAAGCTTGTGGGATATTGAACAAAGTTTTTGGACGAATAAAGACCTGATGGAATATAAGAATCACATTATGATGGTTAATGGTAAAAAAGTAAAAATACAATATGAAAAATCCGAAGGGAAGAAAGACTTTCAGTATAACAGAAATATGCTGAGACGATTTTCAAAAGATTTATCATTGGAAAATAGAAAGTTGATTATAGCGGTTATTATCGTATCGCTACTATTTGTATCATTTATTATAATTGCTAGATATTATAACAGGCAAAAATACTTTTTACATAAAAATAAGGATTAGACGAAAGGAGTGGTTAGCATGTCTCTAGCAGATTGCCTATCCTTGTACGCAATAACAGCAATTTGGGGATTGATGTTTCTTAATATTTTCCTTTCAATTGGGGGATTTCTCTATATCATTAAGATTCAAAAAACGGATGGGCATATTCCTTTGAAGGAATACCCAATGGTTAGTGTTATGGTTCCTGCTCATAATGAAAGTATTGTCATTCGTAAGACTGTGTTAGCATTATTAGAATTTGATTACCCAGTCGATCGGTATGAGATTATTGTTATTAATGACAATTCGACAGATGACTCAGCAAAGGTATTAAAAGAGATTCAGATAGGACATCCAGAGAGAAAATTAATTGTTATCAATACCGATTCAGTTGTAGGGGGAAAGGGAAAATCAAATGCACTTAATATTGCTTTATCAGTAGCATCTGGTAGCGTTATTGCCATATATGATGCTGATAATACGCCAGCTCCTAATGCTCTATCAATATTAGTAGAGAATCTAATGCAAGATGAAAAACTTGGTGCAGTAATAGGAAAATTTAGAACGAGAAATCGGAATGCCTCTTTATTAACAAGGTTTGTGAATATTGAAACATTAGCTTATCAATGTATGAATCAAGCGGGAAGATATTTTTTCTTTAAATTATGTACAATCCCAGGGACTAATTTCGTAATTCGAAGAAGTATTATTGACAAAATGGGTGGATGGGATACGAAGGCATTGTCAGAAGATACTGAGATTAGTTTCAGGTTATATCGTATGGGATATTATATTAAGTTTGTACCACTTGCGGTCACCTGGGAACAGGAACCACAGCTATTAAAGCAGTGGTTTAAGCAAAGAACTAGGTGGGCAAAAGGGAACATTTATGTATTACTTAAGAATTTCAAATATGCTTTTGATAAAAATGCTGGAAGAATGCGACTAGATGTATTCTATTATGCATTGGTATATATATTGATGTTAACATCATTAATCTGTTCAGATGCAATCTTTGTATTAGGTATATTAGGATTGTGTCATGTAACACTTGGTGGATTCTCTACATTATTATGGGGAATGGCAATCTTATTGTTCGTTCTAAATGTATTAATTACTTTGTCTGTGGAAAAGAATGAGTTTAATTTGGAAAGTATGCTACTCGTTATATTAATGTTATTTACATATTCAAAGATGTGGGTTGCAGTTGTTATCAATGCTGGAATATCAAGTATAAGAGATAAGATATATCACAAAGAAGTAGTTTGGGATAAAACGGAACGCTTTGAAGAGACCAGTATTCAAAAAAAGAAGAAGAGAGGATGATAGAGGGTATGTGGAAAAAATTAAGGAATATGGGAGTAGTGCTATTTATCATATTTTTTATTAGCTCTATATTGCCTGTTAATAAGCAAGTTGTATTAGCAAGCAGTACAGATGATTCGAAAAAGGCTACAAGAGAGCAGAATATTAGTCAAATATTATCTACTAATCCTGAGAATGCGAAAGAGCCAAATACAAGTAAACCAAGTGTGCCAAATGCTAATTATTCGAAAGATATATCTTTCTCGCAGACTACATTAAAAGGAATATACTCAAGCAAAGACTTATTTTTCTATGTCCCAGATTATTGGGATACAAAGTATGTATACGCACAAATACAATATGATGTCAGTGAATTGATGGAAGGATTGTCTTCTTCTATGACATTTTCTATTAATAATAGACCAATTGAGTCGTGTGCTATTTCTTATAATAAAGGTAATACACAAATCGTGTATGTGAAAATACCACGTTCACTAGTGAAAAAAGGTTATAACTCACTTACCATCTCAGGTTATGCCAAACTGTATGATGAAGAAGGATGTATGGATGATTTTTCGGGTGCAAATTGGATGAGTATTGATGATACGTCCTTTATTCGATGTGGTTATGATATAAAGAATACAAATCATATGATAGCGGAATACCCATATCCATTTATGTCAACAACTGAGGCGTCTGGAAAGGGTTTAACAATAGCCGTATCAGATAAGGCAACGGATGGTGAAGTTGCAGCAGCAATGAATCTAATGTCAGACTTAAGTAGTAAAACGGAGAATAAAAATGATATCCAGTTTTCCTTACTTTCCGATATTGAGAAAACCAATCCGAATCGGACTATTCTAATATCTGACTATGAGAATCTTCCAAGTGAGTATAAAAGTAAGATTACTGATTCTTCAAACTTAAGCAAGTATGCTACGGTAGCTTTTGTGGATGACAGTAAAGGAAATCCATTACTCATCATCACATCTAAAAAAGATGAATGTTTATTGGAAGCAGCATATATGTTGATGGATGAAGATCGTGTATCACAAGAAAAGACAAGTATAGCAAAGGTGAAGTATGGAAGTAAAGATATTGCTATGAACTCAAAAACATTAAGTAAGATGGTAGCTGGTAATTATACAATTAAGGATATTATGGGAAGTGGTATGACCTTTGTAGGTCCATTTCATCAGGAACAAAATATCTTCCTTCCTTTTTCAGAAGATTACTTTTTATCTGATGCTGGTAAAGTTACATTGAATTTTCGTTATAGCAATAATCTAGATTTTAATCGTTCAATGATTACTGTATACTGGGGAAATGTTCCGGTTGCGAGTAAAAAGTTAACCAAAAGTAAAGCGTCAGGCGATGAGTTAACTTTTGTTATGCCTGAGGATGTGGTTGGTACAACAACAGGAAGTATAAAAATAGCCTTTGACTTAGAACTTAAAGACTTAGTCTGTACTCCTAGACAGGATGAGATGCCATGGGCTTATGTATCAGAAGATTCTACTTTGTTTTTACCTGCATCAACAGGAATTGTATTAACGTTTGATTTAAAGCCTTCACCATTTCGTACGGATGGAAAATTCAATGATTTAATGATGTTAATATCAGATAAACCAACAAGTGATGAATTGAACCTTCTTGCTCAAATTATTGGAATGTACGGTCAAGGAGTTGACCCATACGGTACTTTCTGTGTAAAGAGGGAAAGCGAATTCTCTAAGAAAGATTCCGATTACAATATAATTACAGCAGGTACCTATAATGACAATAAGGTCATAAAGTCAATGAATAACAAGTTACACTTTTCCTATACGAAGGATGGAAATAAATTTAATAGTAATGAACAGTTGATCTTATCGGATAGTTACGCTGGTGAAATTGCTATTATGCAGTTATTAGAATCACCTTTTGCGAATAATCGAGGTGTATTGGCAATTACAGCAACAAATAAAGATTCCTTGTCATATGTTGATAAATTTATGAGGAGTAGTAAGAAACGTCTTAGCTTATCAAAGGATTGTGCTATTATAGATCATGATTTAAAGTTGAAGACTTATCAATTCATCAATAAAGTAGACAAAGTAAAAGAACCTACCGTGATTGGTACATTAATGCAACATAAGCAGTCCTTACTTTTTACTATAATCTCTACATCAGTAATGGTAATGTTATTAATCGCAGTCATCATTATATTGATACGTATTCGTATGTATTATCAAAAGAATGGTAAAGAGGATGATAAAAATTAGGAGGTATGCATATATGAAGAAAGTTATGGTAGTATTTGGTACAAGGCCAGAAGCAATAAAAATGTGTCCTCTTGTTATGGAACTTAGATTAAGAAAAGAGTTTGAAACGGTAGTATGTGTAACAGGGCAACATAAGGAGATGTTAGAGCAAGTATTGCATATTTTTAATGTAATTCCAAAGTACAATCTTGCAATAATGAAGAAAAATCAAACTCTATTCGATGTTACAACTAGGATATTAGAGGGGATGAAAGATATATTGGAACAAGAAAGGCCGGATCTTGTTCTTGTCCACGGTGATACTTCAACTACTTTTGCAACAGGTTTAGCAGCATTTTATCTTGGAATACCAGTAGGACATGTGGAAGCAGGACTTCGAACCTATCATTTAGATTCCCCTTTTCCAGAAGAGTTTAATCGACAAGCGGTTGGACTATTCGCTAAGTATCATTTTGCTCCAACCATTACTGCTAGAGACAATCTAATTCGTGAGGGTAAAGATTCAGATAGTATCTTTGTTACTGGTAATACAGTCATTGATGCTTTAAAAACAACAATAACAAAGGAATATAAAAATCCAGTGTTAGATTGGGCAAAGGATTCAAGACTAATCTTACTTACAGCACATAGAAGAGAGAATTTAGGTGAACCATTGAACCGAATCTTTGAAGGAATCCGAAGAACGATTGACAGGATAGAGGATATCAAGGTGGTATATCCAGTTCATAAGAATCCAGTGATAAGAGAAACGGCAGAAAAAATATTTGGTAATCACCCAAGAATGCGATTAATAGAGCCATTAGATGTTATTGATTTTCACAACTTTATGAATCAATCTTATCTAATTCTAACTGATAGTGGTGGTATACAAGAAGAGGCACCTGCACTTGGTAAGCCAGTGTTAGTACTTAGAGATACAACAGAGAGGCCAGAAGGAATAGAGGCTGGAACTTTGCGCTTAGTAGGTACCGACACAAGTACGATTGAGAAAGAGTTTAGTCAATTATTGCAAGATAAAAAAGAGTATGACAAGATGAGCCATGCCTCTAATCCTTATGGTGATGGAACCGCTTGTAAGAAAATAGTTGATATACTTAGTAGAACCTTATAGTGAATCTTTCTCTGGAAACCGAAAAAGTGGTCTTAGGGTAGTTGGTTGATGAATATCACTGTATAAATATACGTGTTATGATTTTGGATAAAGAAGTATAAGAGATACTAAATGAAAATGGAATCAATCAAAACATAATCAGAAGGAGCGAACTCGCTGAGAAACGCTCAAACAGCACTCCTTCTGATTATTGAATGATTCTTTTTTCATTAAGAATCTCTAATACTCTTTAAAACAAAATCTTAACACATATATTTATACAGTGATATTCAGGCAAGTTATTCTATAAGGGACTTTTTCAGTGTCATCATTTTACGAATAGAGGATAAAATAGTTTATAAAATCGAAAGGCTTGGGAGTAAATATGCAACTTAAAAGAAATTGGTTTAATAATTTTTGTATTTCTCTTGCAATTATTGGATTACTATATGTTATGATATGCGGATTTACATTCCTTGGAGGCGATAAAGAATATCCAGACCTATTAAAGGGTGTTTTAATCTTTACTTTGTTAGGGGTGTGGATTGGAATTAAGTTATTGGGAAATCTAGCCGAAAGGCTCCATTTATCAATGATTTTTTCTGAGAATAAAAATTGGGTTAGAATAATACAAATTGTGATTGTTGTAGTTATCTTAGTAATTGCAGCAGCTATTAGAATTATTATCATTCAGAAGATTCCAATGAAACCGGAATCGGACTATAAGACTTACTATGAGATAGCGAAGCTATTAAAAAGTGGAGATATTCTGGAAAAAGGGAAAGGATATTGCAATTATATAGCATTATTCCCACATGTAATGGGGTATAGCTACATATTAAAGAAAGCGTTTGAATGGTTTGGAACGAGTGTTATAGTTGGACAATATGTGAATGTGTTTTTTTCAGTTGGAACTGTATACTTAATGTATCGTATTGCAAGATTAATAAAAGGTCGAATTGCAGGCATGGTAGCATTGGTACTATGTGCCTTTTGGCCATCTCAAATACTTTATATAACAATGTTATCTGCAGAATATGCATTTACATTTTTCTTTTATTTGTGTATCTTACTGTTTCTTACATCCATGAAGGATGAGGATATGAATCAGAAGCAGCCACTGAAGGTTGTGTTGTCACATGTTTTACTTGGTGTACTAATTGCATTAACTGCAGCAATCAGACCAATGGCGTTAATCCTATTGATTGCGATTATCTTATGTATTTTCCCACAGAAAATGAAGTTAGCAAACTTACCACGCAATGACTTGCCACTTCTATTAAGATTAATTGAAAAAGGATGGCGAAGATGTATCCTAATCTTAATACCGTACATTATCATATCCAATGTTATTACATCGAATATTGAGTTAACAGTGGATAAAACACTTCCATCTTCAGCGGAGTCCTTCGGTTATAACCTATTAGTTGGGTTAAATATAAAGTCTGTTGGTGGATGGAATGAGCAGGATGCGAATCTATTAGAGAATACAATGGAGAAAACAAATTCTGCTTCTAAGGCACATATTGCATGTAGGAACATAGCCCTTAAGCGATTAACCTCGAATCCAAAAGGAATCTTTAATTTATTTATTGCCAAGTATGAACTACTATGGGGAAATGACGATTATGGATCTACATGGAATCTTACTTTCTTAAATGAACAGAAGCATTTAACAAAAGCTAAAAGTGATTTTCTATATGAAATCAGGGACTATAATAACATTCTATATATTATGACGGTTTTTTTCGCGTTAGTGGCATTACTGTATTTACTAAAGAAAGAGAAAGAAGAATCTTATGCAATTCTGCTTATTTTAATCTATATCGGAACTGTCGGAATGCATTTATTTGTGGAAAGCCAAAATCGATACCATTACTTTGTATTACAGATATTTATAGTTCTAGCAGGTATGGGGGTTGAATGGATTATCGAAGATGCCAAACAAACAGTTGGAAATGTACTATGTGAGAGGGAACTTGCCTTAACATTGGAGGATGAAGGTCAAAATGAAATTGAAGAATTAGAAGCAGAAAAATTAAGGATTCAGGAATTGGTGAAGAAAGAAATGAGCCATTCCTTTGATATGACGGAGGCACTTAAAAATGGTCATGTTGTTATGACGGTTTCTGAGGTATATGGTAAAGACAATAATGAAGTGTTTGACGAAAAAGATAAAGAAGAGGAAGTAATCTAATTTATATCTCATGAAGAAATCCAAGTAGACAAGTATATTAGTCATAGGAGAATTACTTATGAATGAGGAACGATTAAAGAAAATAGAAAAGATGTTACATAAAATATTTATATTAATAGGAGTTATTCTATTGATATCTATTGTGCTTTTAATAAGAGAAAAGGTTGAGATAAAAGACAGGTCTACGAGTCAAAATAATCAGGTAGAAGATAAGACGAAAGTTAAGAATAGAGAAGAAGGACTTTCTGATCAGACGTTACTTTTACCAGAACGATGTAATGTATATGAGCAAGTGCCTGATTTTTCTTTTGTTGATACAAACGGTAAAGAGCATTCGATTAAAGATTATCGTGGAAAAACGGTTATTGTAACATTCTGGGCAAGCTGGTGTTCGGATTGCCAACAACAGATGCCACTTGTCAATCAATTCTTAGAGGAGTTAAAAAAATATGATAATGTTGAAATGATTCTTGTTAACAAATTAGATCATAAAAAAGAATCAAAAGCAAATGCCATTAAATATCTAGAAAAGAATAATATCGACATAGATACTTACTATGATGATGGACTAAAAGCCTATGAATCGTTAGGTGTTCATAATATTCCTACTACATTATTTATTGATGCTAATGGAATAGTAAGAGCAATCAGTCCAAAGCAAATGACCAGAGTCACAATCTTTGATTCCTATTTACAAGATGCTATGACAGGAAGTGATGTAGTTACAAGTAATTTTATAACAAATAGCATGATGGATGAAGATGGAGGAATTCATAATGTCTATGACAAGGATAAAAGTAAAACTTTAACTAGTGATGTATTAAGCGAATCAGAGGGAGCAATGTTAGAATATGCTACGATAAAAGAAGATCAGAGTCTGTTTTATAAAACACTCCAATTTATCCGTAAAAATATGTGGACGGAGGGAATGGTATCATGGAAAGTGTCAAATAAAAAGGTTAGTAGTACCAATGCTCTTATTGATGATTTTCGAATCTATCAGGCAATTATACAGGCAAATAGATTATGGGGAGGATATACATCAGATATTGAAAAGTATAATGTAGCATTTGAAAAATACGCAATAAATAACAATCATTATGTGGATTGCTATGATTTCTCAAGTAAGACATATTCGAACCGTCTTACATTATGCTTCGCAGATTTTAAAGCAATGCAAAGTCTTAATGCAGCCAGTGATAAATATAAAGTAGCATATGAGAATACTCTATCTATAGTGAAAAAGGGTCTGATTAGCAGTGAATTTCCTCTCTACTATAGTTGGTATAATTACGATAATAATTCATACCAGACGAATGATCTTAATATGGCTGAAGCAATGGTTACTTTATTGCACCTTGCGAGAGAAGACCTAATACAACAGAAGACGATAGATTGGTTAAAACAACAAATGAATAATGGTGGCATAAAAGCACGTTATTCTGTTGATGGTAAAGTAGTTGAAGGTTATCAATATGAGTCAACAGCAATCTATGCCTTAGTATCTATGATTGCAGACGAAATTGGTGATAAAGACTTAAGAGCACTAGCATTAAAGAAAATGGAGATTATGAGAATTCATGATACTGCATTAAGCTATAATGGGGCATTTGGATTAGAAGATGGAACTGGAATTACCTCATTTGATCAGATTATGCCAATGATAGCTTATGCAGTCGCAGATAAGAATCCTTGATTATAAAAGCACTTTATATTAATGGTATCTTCTTCTGTAAGAACAGTTTTGACAAACTAAACTTGCAGAAGAGATAGATTAATTAAAGTGCTTTTATTGTAATATAGTTACTTCTATAATATAATTTAGCTATTGATTTGAGTGTAAAAAGTTTTTCTCAACAACCTAAAATAGGACTTTTATTATATAAATGCGCCGAGCTTTGCTCGTTTCAAAAACTGGACATGGACTTTTGACACACTAAAAAGTATGATGTTGGGGTTAAATAGCCTTTGATAACTTACATTGTGTATATTGATGTATAATTATTAATTTTGGCGTAGTCCGGCCGAAAGTATCGTTTATATTTTGTCAAGACTCAAAGTAAAATAGGAACGTAAGTGAGTAAAGTTTATACATAAACTTGTCACTTGTTTTGAGGCTTGTAAAAAATATGATAAGTTTGTTTTATAAACTTTATTAAGGGAAAGGTAGCCAAAATTCATAATTATACAGCGATATACACTCAGTACACTAAAATAAGGCTTTTGACCCCAACATCAAAAGTATTCAATAAACGTACTAATTTATTGCAACAGAAAGGTAAGGTCTTTATGGCTAAAAAAGATATATTAATCATTGATGATGATAATGATTTGGCAAGCATTACACAAGATATGTTAGAAGATTATGGGTATACAGTAGATAGAGCTACTTCTATAAGTGATGCCTATGATCACATTACCAAGAATACATATAAATTAATTCTCCTAGATATTAATCTTCCAGAAGGAACTGGCTTTGAGTTCTGTACGGAATTAAGAAAATATTCCACAGTACCAATTATTTTTATCAGTGCAAGAACGAGTGAGTCAGATCGAATCACGGGGCTTGAGATTGGAGCAGACGATTATTTGTCAAAGCCATATTCCTTACAAGAACTTTTATCAAGAGTTAAGGCAAATATACGTAGAGCGTATGGATTTGAGAAAGAACAAGAATGTATCACAGTAGTAAATATAACAATAGATCGAACAAAAAGAAAAGTATATCGTCTGCAACAAGAAATTCAAGAAGAAATAAAACTATCTTTAAAAGAGTATGATTTATTACTGTATTTAATTGAAAATAAAAATAAAGTATTAAAAAAGGAAAAAATCTTATCTGATGTATGGGGAACCTATGCAGAAGTTGAGCTGTCAACAGTAGCAGTGCATATTAGGTGGCTAAGAGAAAAGATTGAAGAAGACCCAGCGAAACCTAAAATAATTAAAACGGTATGGGGTGTTGGGTATCTATTAGAAGATAAGGAATAAATAGATAGAAAGGCATGAGAATGAATGAAACATAACATCATAAAAACTGGAATCCTTTTTATTACTATCTTAACTCTCATAATGGCTGTTCTAACGATATGGATTCTAAAGGATAATCGTGAGATGAATTATCGTGAAAGAATCGTGGATCTTAATGAAATACAAGAACTTACCACATTAGCCATAAAAAAAGGTGATAGTAATACAAAGGAAAAGTTAGATAAGAGAATTCAATTACTTCAAAATGAGTTAAGAAATGAATCAGTTCAAAGAAATAGTCATAAGATTCTCATTTATATTGCGATTGTATACAGTGTGTGTCTTATTTTTATATTCATTATATTTATCTATATTTATTATGTTGTGATACGACCATTTAAACGTCTAGAGAAGTATGCAAATGAGGTTGCGAGTGGAAATCTTGACTTACCACTTCAATATGAGAGGCAGAACCTATTCGGAGCATTTACCTGGGCATTCGATCATATGCGTAAAGAGGTAAAAAAGGCCAGAGCGTGTGAGAAAGAAGCAATAGAGAATAATAAAACAGTAATTGCTACGATATCACATGATATTAAAACACCAATTGCATCCATTCGTGCTTATTCCGAAGGTTTACTAGCTAATATGGATACGAGTGCAGAGAGAAGGGAGAGATATCTTTCTGTGATCATGAACAAATGTGATGAAGTTAGCAAGTTATCAAACGATCTCTTTCTTCATTCCCTATCTAATCTAGATAAATTAGTGATGAATCTTGAAGTATGTGATGCAAAGAAAGTAATAACTCCTATACTTGAACAAATCATAGGTGAAAACGATAATATTGTGATACTAAATGAAGTGATGGATGTTAAAGTACGCCTAGATATAAGGCGTTTTGAACAAGTATTAGAGAATGTTATTGGCAATTCAAAAAAATATGCTAGTGAAAGTAGGATAGAAATCAGTTTTAACCTAAATAATCATCAGTTGGAATGCCATATTAGAGATTATGGAAAAGGCATATCAGAGGAAGATATCCCATTTCTATTTGAAAAGTTCTATCGAGGTAAAAATATAGAGAATAAGCCAGGAGCAGGGTTAGGATTATATATAGTGAAATATATCATGGAACAAATGGATGGAAGTGTAGATCTTAATAATTATAACAGTAATGGTGTGGAGATTACGTTAGAGATCCCAATGTATGAATCAAGTTTATCATAATAAAAAGATTAAATATAAACTCTTAAAGATTTCTTAATAAATTATCTGCTAAGATAAAAACAACAAGAAAATGAATTAGAAATAGATATAGACAAGAAATGAAGGTTTACATTATTGAAACTCATCATTTCCTAATAGATATATCAATTATCAGGAGGAATCTATGAATCAGGTATTATTAAAAGCAGATAGTTTATGTAAAAGTTTTGCGAACAATGGACTTCAAAATCATGTTCTAGATCATATTGATCTCGAACTTATTCAAGGTGATTTTACAGTCATTATGGGTAGCTCAGGCTCTGGCAAATCTACTCTCTTGTATTCTTTGAGTGGAATGGATACAGTAACATCAGGAAAGGTATTATATCAAGGAATTGATATAACTTCGAATAGAGAAAAAGAACTTAGTATGCTTCGTAGGAAAGAGTTCGGTTTTATCTTTCAACAGATGCATTTGGTATCGAATCTATCCTTATATGAAAATGTAGCCGTGTCTGGTTATCTTTTAAAGCAAAATAGTCATAAAGAGGTTAATGAGAGAGCAAGCGAATTATTAGACCTGGTAGGCTTAATGGATTGTAAGAAACGCCTTCCTTCTCAAGTATCAGGAGGACAACAACAACGAGCTTGTATTGCTAGGGCTATTATTAACAAGCCACAGTTGCTATTTGCAGATGAGCCAACGGGAGCGTTAAATAAAAAATCTGGAATTGAAATACTAGATCTGTTGACCGAGATTAACGAAGAAGGCCAGAGCATTCTTATGGTTACACATGATGTAAAAGCGGCCATCCGTGCGAATCGTATACTATATCTAGAAGATGGTAAAGTGGTTGGAGATATGAAATTACCTCGCTATACTAAGGATAATGCAGTTGCAGCAGAGAAGCAGGTAGTTGCTTGGTTATCTGCAAGGGGGTGGTAGGAATGGCAATTCTTACGATTATAAGGTCAAATCTAAAAAGAAAAAAAGGTAGTATATTAAGCATATTTCTATTAGTGTTTATTATCGCATTATCGTTAACAACAATCATTAGTGTGAATATTGGAGTAACAAAGGGAGTAGAAGAATCTTGTAACTATTCGAATGTGCCAGATATGGCAAGTTTTATTCTAAAGGATAAATATAATCAGCAAACGGTAGAACAGTTACAAAAGGAAAAGGAAGTTAAGCATATTGAAGTAGTAGATAGTATCGTAAGTGATTATTTTTCACTTAATGGTAAGTCAGCTTCCAGTTCGGTATATTTTGTATCGTACCAGCCAGATGCTCATCCATATCATTTCTTTACTAAGGATGGTTTAACGTATAAGAAGGATAATTTAACAGAACCTAAAAAAGGTGAAATCTATGTTCCCATTGCCTTTCAGAATATGTATCACTGTAACATTGGGGATACTGCTCAGATTAAGACACCAAAAGGTATAGAAAAGTTTCGAATAGCAGAATTTATCGAGGAACCATTTATCGGTGCAAGTATGTTGGGTTTTAAAATGTTAATGATAAATCAAACAGATCTACTTGAACTAACCAATCAAGCAGATGGCAAAAAGCTTCTAAATAGTAAGATCATGAATCTTTATTTAAAGGATTCTTATAAAAATCAGGCTTATGAATTGAAGAAGCAATTAAATGATAAAACTGGCTTTATTAATATGTCAATGTATACTCTTCTTAAGGAAGAAGCAAATAGCTATACACTTTTATTTACAAAAGTCTTAAGCGGAATCTTATGGGCTTTTGCCATCCTTTTATTTGTTGTAACGCTTATGATTATTGGACATAACGTGAGTACGAACATTGAGATGGAATATGTTTCCTTTGGGATCTTAAAATCACAAGGTTTTACTTCACTACAGATTCGGATTATTTTATTACTACAATATATGTTAGCTAGTATACTAGCAATTATAAGTGGTATGCTTCTTAGTAAAATAGGAATTGTGCAAATTAATCGTATATTTATACCAGTGAATGGCCTTTTAGTAAGCAATCAGATCAGAGTAAAAGAGAGTATTGGGGTACTATTAGTATTCGTAATAATCATTGCTTTCTATATTCAGATAAAGTCAAGAAAAGTACTGAAAATATCTCCAGTGCAAGCAATTTCACTTGGTCATGAGCCAGTGTATTTTGCAAGTCACATAGACTTTTCTATTACCAAAGAGATACCAATGCCATTAGGTACTAGACTAATCTTAAAGAATCTTGTTGGTAATATGAAACGCTATATTAGTACGATTCTTATTATGATAATCCTAACCTTTTTTGCTATCACGATAACCTCTCTTCAACAGATGAGTTCAGATGATAATGTGGATGTGATCTTTGGTTCCATTGGAAGTGATATCTCTATTAATTATTCAAAAGATACAGAACAAAGTAAAATAGATGAAATAATTAATTATATTCGAAGTAAGACCAAGATTACGAAAGAGTTTCAGATAACGAATCGGTATCTAACTCTAGATGGGGGAGAGTATTTAGGACATTTCATAAGCGACACGAAGAATGTAATCTATCCTCTAGAGGGGCGAGTTCCTAAGTATAAGAATGAGATTATCGTTACGGATATTCTGAGCAAGCTACTAAAGAAAACAGTTGGTGATAAAGTTAAGATTCAATCAGGTAGTAAGAAAGCAGAATATATGATTGTAGGAATCTATCAGAACACAAGTGATGCGGGTAAGAATTTCACGATGTTGTTATCAGGAATGAAAAGAATAAACCCTAAATTTGCAATTCATAGTGTAGACATTGGAATTAGTGATCGGAAGCAGAGCAAAGAACTCGTTTCACATTTGAAAGAACAATATAAAAGTGAGAAAGATCAACTTGCATTTCATGATAGTAATGCAGAAGGAGATGAGTCAAATCATACTGTAATTCTAGCTATTAACGCAGTAACAGCAATTACTTATGTATTAACGATTATCTTTGTTGCGGTGGTATCCTTTCTATTGTGTCATAAGATGTTTCGCTTAGAACAAGTGGACCTTGGTATCTATAAATCATTAGGATTCACAACGAAGAGTCTAAGAAGGCAGTTTACAATACGGTTTGTCATTGTAACGTTAATTGGAAGTATCATTGGAATGCTATTGAACTTCTTAGGTAATAATCAACTGATGAGTATCCTGTTAAGAAATATGGGGATCTCTCATTATGTGACGAAATATACCATGGCTAATTTACTTATACCAATTCTGTGTGTGTGTGGATTTACAGCATTATTTTCTTATATGATATCAGGTAAGATGAAGCGAGTATCACCTAAGAATCTGATACAGGAATAATATAAGAACGACATTGATAAAGTCAGTCAAAAAAGTTAAAAACCTTTGAATTAATATATACTATGATAAACATATGTCAGGAGAGTTAAGTGAATTATGCTTTCCTGGCATTTTTTATGTATGTTCTTGACCAAAGAGTGGTCTTATTTTAGTATATATTTAAGTGGTGAATTGTGGAATGCTTAAGTTATGAATATTATGGGGGTAAAATAATATAAATGAAAAGGATACAGAAAATTGTATAGGTGTTATCGAAATATCTTGAAGGTAAAAGAGAAGTAGAATTAGTTGTAGGAAATTCTATTTTAGTTTGAATGCATGTAATAAAAAACAAGATAAGATTAATTAAATATTTCATTATGAATGAGCTAAATTCCTATATACGTTGCATAGATTAGTATTAGGATTAGATTTGGTACTCTGACATAAGTTATTGACCGCCTAATCCAATAGGGAGGGAAAATAAATGGAACTCATAGCGAACAACATTATAATAAGTGTAATATGCATCACAACATTTGCTATCATCTATGCAACAATTATTTTTATGACTATCCTGAAACATGACCATTTTATATGCTCAAATTGTCACTATGAATTTAAACCCAAATATGTAACTTTAGTACTTTCGCAAAATGCGAGATATGGTAAAGTATTAAAATGCCCAAAATGTAATACGTTATGCTTTATGGAAGAACTGAAGGATAAGTAGTGAAAGTGTGAAAGAAAAACGCTTTCACTCTCAACGTTTGTGATTTCACCTTTGCAAGCAAGTGAAATCACTTCACTAAATTATGATAGAAAGTAATTAAAGTTCCTATAGTAATTTTAGGATTAGTAGTAGATTTTTTTGACTCAAGATGACAGAAATAAATGCAGATTGGAGAAATTGAAATGGAATATAATAAAGAATTTTGGAGTGCAATTGACACACTGGTAAATCAATCAGAAATTGTAATAGATCGTCCAAAAGGATCAAGACATCCGAAGTATCCAGATTTTATATATGAAGTTGATTATGGGTACCTAAAGAATACTTCGTCCATGGATGGGGGAGGTATTGATGTATGGAAAGGAACAGATCAGAATGTATTGATAGATGCTATTATCTGTACAGTTGATTTAATAAAAAGAGACTCGGAAATAAAAATATTAATAGGTTGTACAGAAGAAGAAAAACAGAAAATCTTTGAAACCCATAATGATTCAAGTAATATGAAAGGAATCTTAATAAAAAGAGAGTCCTAATAGATTAATCTAAAAGAATATGTTAATATGGATAATGATTATCTCATATTGACTCATATACCATATAAGATAAAGAGGCGGAATTTTAATATTATATATGATGTAATAAATATCATAAAATACGATACCGATACAGTAATTACTAAAATATCATGTAGTATATGATATAGAATAAATAAGAAAAAGATTAGAGTGGAGAATAGCAAAAGATATGGATGCAAATATCATAGACACAAAAGAAAAAATGCTAATAGATGAATTAAAAGTTGACTGTACAAAGTGTTTTGGACTATGTTGCATTGCCCTTTATTTCTCAGCAACCGATGGATTTCCTAAGGATAAAGAGGCTGGAGTGCCATGTATTCATTTAGAAGATGGATTTACATGCGCAGTTCATAAGAATCTTAGAGAAAAAGGACTTAAGGGTTGTACTGGATACGATTGTTTTGGGGCTGGCCAAAAAGTTGCTGAAGTAACTTTTTGTGGACGAAGTTGGAGAGAAGATCCGAAGATAGCAAAGCCGATGTTTGAAGCATTCTTGATAATGAGACAACTTCATGAAATGTTATGGTATCTTACTGAAATTGATGCAATAGAAAGAAGTAAGGAAAAAAGAGAAGAGATACAAGTACTCATAGGGGAAACAAAGGAGTTTACTTTACTACCTCTAGATGCACTATTAAAGCTTGACATAGAAAACCATAGATTGAAAGTAAATCAATTATTAAAATATACAAGTGGGCAACTGCAAGCAGAAGTAATGTCTCGAAAGATATCTAATAAGAATAGTATGAAAAATAGTAAGAATACAGGAAAAAGTAAATATAGAAATCCATTCGATTATATTGGAGCAGATTTAAGAAAAGAGGATCTAAGAGGAGCAAATCTGATGGGAGCTTGTCTTATTGCTACGAATCTAAGTGGAAGTGATTTAAGCTATTCGAATCTTATTGGAGCAGACTTAAGAGATGCGAATCTAAGCGGTGCCAATCTGGAAAAAAGTATTTTCCTTACGCAAGCTCAAATCAATACTGCAAAAGGAGATTCTAAGACAAAATTGCCTAAGAGAATTGTTCGGCCATCTCATTGGACAAAGTAGTTAGGGGTTCTATTATTATAAGATTACAGGAGAAGATAAATGCATATTGAAAACTTTAAACATGATGATAACTGGCAGGATGTGAAAGATGCAACAATGAATACAGTTGGTAAGTCTACAGGAAAATATCCCGATTCAGATTGGAAATTAAGATTAATGAAAGCAGAACACTCACCAATCAGAAAAATTAAATTCTCATGGAGATGGATTGACCTTCCTTACTGGGTGTCAGTACATATCGTAAGACATAAAATTGGAATTGAACACTTTGTAAAAACTCAGCGTTCTGATAGAACGGGATTAGACAGAAATAATTTGCCACAAGGTGCATTCGTATCTCATGAATGCGAAGCAGATGCACAAGCACTAATTAATATTAGTAGAAAAAGATTGTGTTCCTGCGCAAGCCCAGAAACTAGAACCGCATGGCAATTAGTAAAGAATGAAGTGGAAAAGGTGGAACCAGAACTAGCACATTGTATGGTGAAGGAATGTGTATATCGAGGCTTTTGCCCTGAAATGTTTGGATGTGGGTATGATCAAACAGAACAATTTAATAAAGAGTTAGCTGAATATAGAGGGTAATATTGAAATAGGTGCTGATATGATGGCACCTTTTTTATATCATGAATAAAAATGATTGAATTTTCTGATAAATAATGGTTAAATATGGTTACGTAATATAGAAAACATTAAACATGTTTAATTTTAATAAATTATTTGAAAGGTGGATAACAATGGAGATTAATTCATGCACCATACCTTCATTTTCAGTAATAGGAAAAGAAGGTTCAACAAATGATGGCCCTAATTTTGTACAAGCATTATGGGAGGATGCGAATTCTCACTTTCATGAAGTAGTAGATCTTGCCCTTAAAGACGAGAAAGGTAATATCCTAGGAATCTGGGGGTTAATGAGTGACATATCAAGAAGCTTTAAACCATGGCAAGAGAATTTCACAAAAGGTCTTTATTTAGCAGGAGTACAGGTTGATCATGACACAACTGCCCCAGAAGGATGGGTAAAATGGACAACTCCTTCTTATGAATATCTATATGTGAAAGTTGAAGGAGATTACAAGGAAAGTTTTGATACAGTATTAGCTTATATGGATAACAATGAGTATAAGTTAGCAGGAGCAGTATTTGATTATAATTGTCCTGAGGAAAATGGTCAGTTGTATCTGTTTTTCCCAGTAAAAGTATTATAAAAAAATTTACGAGTTGAGGCAGACATGAATTATTATCAGGAAGAGATTAAAACAGATTCTATCATACCAGCTAAAATCTATATTGGTGATTCAAAAGGTGGTAACTGTCATTATCCAATGCACTGGCATAATAATCTAGAATTCAATCTTGTGCTAGAAGGTTCGATTCAAGGGAAAATAAATGGTAAGCACATTCTTACGTCAAAAGGCGATATATTCTTTGTAAATAGTGGCGATCTACATGAGACGGATGCAGATGATAAGAATATCATGAAGGCTATTACAATACTATTATCCTATGACCTATTAAAAGAATATTGTAAAGAGGTTGATTCCTATTATTTTGATTTATCGGAAGATAATCAAGCGAAGCAAAATGTTATAAAATTAATCTTAGAATGCGCTACCCTTTATCAAGATAAACCAGGATTTTATGAACTAGAGTTGTCGATTGCTTTGAGAAAAATATGCAGTATTTTATTAAAAGAATGTAGTAGAAAAAGGCAAGATGTAAACTACAATCGGTATGATAAAAAGAGTATTCATAATCTAAAAAAAGCTATTACATATATGGAGAACCATTATACAGAGGAGATTACTCTTCAAAGTGTTGCAGAAGAAGTTGGTATGGCTCCTACCTATTTTTCTAGATTTATGAGGAAAACTACAGATGAAACATTTTATAGTTATTTAACCAAAATTAGACTCTATCACGCATATATTGAACTGCTTAATAGTGAAGCTTCAATTACGGAGATTGCTATGAATAATGGATTTATGAATGTTAAGTCCTTCATTGAGTACTTCAAAAAGGTATATCAGGAGACTCCAGCAAGATATCGGAATAAGTACAAAAATGGAGAAACGATTTAAGTAGGTATAATATAATTTTAACTATAAAAGCCTTTTTATACTCTAATCATCTTAGATAATTATCAGGCTATAATAATTTTGTAGATACCCATACATATATATTGACAAAAAGATAAGAATTGACAATAAAAAGTAAAGAATAGACAATACTTTCTGCAATCTATGTTGTAATATGACAATATCAAGATGGAAGGAAGTATGACATATGCATAAAAATCTAGAGTTAGCATTTGAAAGATTAGTGGAACGATTAAAAGAGGATGAAAGATGCAAGGGTGGTTGGCACTATGGGTCTGTGAGTAGAGGTACTGAAGATATTTACTCAGACTATGACCCAGTTTTTCTTGTAGCAGATAAAGATTTTGAACAATTTGCAGCGGATGCGCCTGATATATTTAGAGAAGTAGTTGACGAACTTCTAATATTCTGGGGGGAAGATTTTAATGATGCACATTTTAAGAATTATTGTGGCCTCATTCGAATGGGGGATAATCTACATCAACTAGATTTCTTTATATTAAATGCGGATTATCCAGAAGGATGGATGTGCAAACACCATTTAAAAGGCTGTACGAAAGATAATATCATATTCGATAGAAGTGGAGAAGTAGCTGCATTGCTTGAGAAAGGGTATCGAACGGATAATTATATACCAGATGCTATTAGAGCAATGGATACTTATTGGTTTCATGCAGAGATGTTAATCAAATACTTCAAACGTAAGGATGTTTTTAAATTAATTAAAAATATTGATATATTATTTCATGCACATATTGATCTATTGTTAAGTCAATATGATACTCTAGATTGGGGTTCATGGGAGAGTAAGGTGAAATATTGCGTTCCAGAGGAGAAGAAAGATCATTTAAAGGAATACTTTACACAGGCGGAGTTAGATAGTCTAGAAGCAGCGGTAAAAAAATGTATGATATTATTTAGACAAGATGCAGAAGAACTTTGTAAAGAAAAAGGTATTGGCTATCCAGAAAGCATAAGTTCGCAAGTTATTTCGTACTTTAATAAAAGAATGGAATCGGTGGATTGAGTTATAAAAAATGTAAATAGTACAAATAAAATAAAGTGATACATTGATAAATATTAATAAGCTACCAATTAATCGTTGGTAGCTTAATTAATATTTATCAAAATAGTAAGAGAATGAATACATATTAAAACTATATATGATTAATTGTAAGGGGGAAGGTCTATTTTTACATATAGAGTATTCACAATATCCGAACAAGAATAAGTAGGTTACATTAAAGCAGAAAGGTATGGATATAAAAATGTTATATACTAGTAGATTACATTTAAGAAAGTTTAAAGTAAAAGATATAGATGAACTTTACAAATATAGAAATAATCAAGAATGTGCCAAGTATCAAGAATGGGAGGATACTTCGAGAGAATATCTTACTCAGTTTATTGAGGACAATAAACTAAAGCAGATTGAAGATGATGAAATTCAATTAGCTATTGCATTAAAAGATACGGATGAACTTGTTGGTGATGTATACATAGCAAAGAAAGGTAAAACAATTACTTTGGGATTTACGACGTCACCAACTTATCAAAGAAAAGGATATATGTATGAAATGTTACATGAACTTATTTCTTATTTGTGGAGAATATATTCTGATTATGAGATCTGTGGGCTGGTTCATCCTGAGAATGATGCAAGCATGAGATTGATGGAGAAACTCGGATTTCATAAGGAGGAGTTGATTGAAGAATGGAATAGTCAGGTTTATGTAAGGTATAATCAATAATTTATAGCTTATGTTTTGTGGTAAGATAACATAAATAATTTTAGTATCATTAAAACAGGCCTCTGAATATAATAAAGTATTCTTTATCGTCTAAACTATTATAATTGCGAAGAGGTGTTTTTATGGTCATTACCCCAGATATTCCTACACTTAAGCATACATTTAGAAACGGTATTAAATTTTTTGAGTTAATTGCTGAACCAGTTAATCAAGAAATACTTCCAGGAGTCTTTATAAAAGGCTGGGGATATAATGGCAGTATACCAGGGCCCACTATTCAAGGGTATCCAGGGGACTATATCAGTATAAGAGTAATCAATCACTTGCCTGAGGCTACAAGTGTTCATTGGCATGGACTTAATGTTCCTAATGTGATGGATGGTGTTCCAGAGGTAGAACCCTCACCTAGAATTGAACCAGGACATTATTTTGATTATCATTTTAGAATAACAAATCCACCAGGAACACATATGTATCATGCTCATGTTAATGTAGCAAAACAAGATATGTTAGGACTATTAGGTGGCTTTGTAATATTAGATCCGGAAGAAATGAATGTTAATAAAGATTATCTTTTACTAATGCAAGAATGGAGTCTTAAAGGTCTAGAAATGGGAAAAAAGGTTGAGCAAGGCCAATATAATCTCGATCCTTTTTCAATGGACTTTAATATGTTTACTATTAATGGTAAGAGCTTTCCGGCTACTACACCTATGCCTGTAGAATATGGTGATATTGTACGCTTAAGAATGGGAGCAATACAAATTGATCATCATCCAATGCATATTCATGGACATCAATTTTTGGTTGAAAAAGCAGATGGTAACCCAATAGCAGAAGATAATAGAATACTAAAAAATACAATACTAGTTGCTGCTGGAGAAACTTGGGATGTATTATTTGAAGCTAATAACCCAGGTATATGGCCACTACACTGCCATATATCGCATCATGTTTCTAACAACTTTACAGATGGGACAGGTGGAATGTTCACCACATTAGTTTATAGATGAGATCGTTAAGTAGCAATAGATTATGCTTGGAATTCTATTAATTTATGCAAAATGTGAAATGGAAAAGACAACTAGAAATTAAAATTAATAAATAACCATATTTATAAATATAAATGAGTAACAATAAATGGGCAATGCTATACTTATTGTTACTTTTTTTATATTAAATTATATAAAAAAGCTAAGCGATAAAAAATTTAAGTCAATCAATGAACTGTTTATAATATTCCTACCAATATAGAACATCAACTTTACATCTCACTTCTTACCTCTAGTCATATCCTCTCCACCCCTCTAAATCCAAACAAAATCCTAAAATCTTAAAAAATTACAAACCTCTATTACTTCATCCAAAATCATATCAAAAAATTAAAAATAAATATTAACATAATCCTAAAGAAATTGGTAATGCTATGTTACTATAAGGTTACAGAAAGTAACCAAATAACTTTTCTGATTGAGGAGGAATTTTTGAATGAAAAGAAAAATTTTAGCTCTAATTTTAGCAGTAGTAATGGTTGTGGGGATGACCGCCTGCAGTAGTAACAAAACAAATACCAAAGATTCAGGTAAAACAGGTACAACAGATACCAAAGAAACAAGCAACAAGAAAATAACAATCTGGGCCTGGGACGAATCTTTCAACATCGTTGCAGCAAATGAAGCAAAAGCACTTTATCAAAAAGATCATCCAGATGTACAGGTTGATGTTGTAACAATGGCACAAGATGATATCGTAGCAAAATTAAATACTAGTTTATCTTCTGGTTCAACAGAAGGCCTTCCAGATATCGTACTTGTTGAAGATTACAAGATTCAAGGTTATTTAACTGCTTATCCAGATCAATTTTATGATTTATCATCTATCGCAAAACCAAGCGATTTTGCATCTTACAAAACTGGTGTGAGTGTTGTTGATGGTAAATTATACGGAATCCCATTCGATAGTGGTGTAGCTGCTACCTTCTATAGAAAAGATTTAATTGAAAAAGCAGGTTACACAACAAAAGATATGGAAAACTTAACTTGGGAAAAATATATTGAAATTGGTAAAGCTGTAAAAGCGAAAACTGGTGTTGATATGTGTACACTTGATCCAAGTGACGTAGGACAAATCAGAATGATGTTACAAAGTGCTGGTTCATGGTATACAGATGCAAATGGTAAAGTTGACATTGCAAATAACCAAGCATTAAAAGATGCAATCAAAGTGTACAAACAACTTGTAGATGCAGGAATTACAAAACAAGTTTCAGATTGGGATCAATTCGTTGGTGCATTTAATAATGGAGATGTTGCTTCTGTAGTAACAGGATGTTGGATTGCTCCATCTATTAAAAAAGCAGCAGATCAAAGTGGAAAATGGGCAGTAGCTGCTTTCCCTAAAATGGCTGCAAATGATAAATCAGTGAATGCATCTTCCATCGGAGGAGCTGGTTGGTATGTATTAAAGAATGTTGGTAATGCAGAAACAGCAGCTGATTTCTTAAAGAATACATTCGCATCAAATGCTGATTTAATGAATACGTTAGCAGACAAGATTACATTAGTAAGTACTCTTAACGCAGCAGCTAATCAACCAAACTATACAAAAGCAAGTGATTTCTTTAGTGGTCAAAAAATCTTTGGTGATTTAGCAAAATGGACTGGTGAAGTACCATCAGTTAACTATGGTCTTAACACTTATGCTATTGAAGATATTATGACAGAAGCAGTACAAGCAATCGTTACAAATGGTGCAAATATTGATTCTACTCTAAAAGATTTCCAAGTTCAAATCGAAGCAGCAGTACAGCAATAACAATAAACAATAGCCATTTGCTAAACATAAAAAGTGAATAGTAAATGGCTATTCCTATCATTAGGAGGTTAGATATGGGATCAAATAATAAAGTTAGAAAAATGAATCCAAAATTAAATAGAAAAGCATGGGGGTTCGTACTTCCTAGTATAGTGTTAATTATTGCATTTGTGTTTTATCCAATGATTCAAGCATTTATTACATCACTTCAAACGGGAATGGGCAATAATCTGACATTCAATGGAGTAGCAAATTATAAGAGATTGCTAACCGATTCAACATTCCAAAAGGCACTATTTAATACATTTATCTATTTAATCATCCAAGTGCCAATCATGATCTTATTAGCACTTGTAATATCCACAATGTTAAATGATAAGAAACTTAAATTCCGTGGATTCTTTCGTACCGCAATCTTTATGCCATGTATTACATCATTAGTAGCATACTCAATTATCTTTAAAAGCTTATTTGCAAATGATGGTTTAGTAAATGTATTATTAATGAAACTTCATATAATATCAGATCCAGTACTATGGCTTACTCATCCAATCTGGGCGAAAGCACTTATTATTATAGCCATTACATGGAGATGGACAGGATATAACATGGTATTTTATTTAGCAGGATTACAAGGAATTGATGACTCTGTATATGAAGCAGCTGATATTGATGGAGCTAATGCCTATCAGAAATTCAAAAGTATTACACTTCCTTTATTAAAACCAATTATTCTATTTACTACTATCAACTCAACAATTGGTACATTACAATTATTTGATGAAACAGTAAATATTACAAATGGTGGTCCAGCAAATGCAACAGTGACTATTTCACAATATATTTATAACTTATTATTCAAATACACACCAAACTTTGGTTATGCAGCAGCAGTATCTTATGTAATTGTAGTATTAATTGTGATACTATCCTTTATCCAATTAAAAGTAGGAGGAGATAAAAATGAGTAAGAAAAGAAAGATCATGAACGCAATTAAATACATAGTGTTAGGATTGCTGTCCTTTTTATCTATTTTCCCATTTTTCTGGATGATTGTAGCAGCAACGAATCGCTCTGTAGATGTAACAAGGGGAACTTTAATTCCTGGTAATTATTTTATGAACAATGTTAAGACACTTTTAGCATCTGACCTTAACTATCTTTTAGCATTTAGAAATTCAATTATTATCGCAGTTGTAACAACAGCAGTAGCAATGATTGTATCATCTGCGGCAGGTTACGCATTTGAAGTATACAAAACAAGCACAAGAGAAAAAGTATTTAACTTTATTCTACTATCAATGATGGTTCCTTTCGCAGCACTTATGGTTCCATTATTCCGATTATTTAGTAAATTCAACAGCATGGGAGCATTGAAAATCATTGGATTAAATTCCCCTGGAGCTGTAATTATTATTTCAGTAGCAACAGCATTTTTAATCTTTTTCTTTAGACAAAACACGAAAACATTTCCAAAAGAGTTAATTGAAGCATCACGTATCGATGGCCTTGGGGAATTCAATATATTTTTAAAAGTTTATATGCCAACTATGAAATCAACTTATGCAGCAGCTTTAGTAGTAACTTTTATGTCAAGTTGGAATAGTTACTTATGGCCATTAATTGCATTACAATCACCAGAGAAGAGAACATTACCACTTGTTCTATCTGCCTTCGGATCATCCTATACTCCAGATTACGGTATGATGATGACAGCTGTTGTAATTGCAACTCTACCTACAGCAATTATCTTCTTCTTAATGCAAAAGCAATTCGTTGCTGGTATGACAGGTTCTGTTAAAGGTTAATAATTTATATTCTATTGATTTGAAAATAGTTTAGAAAAAATCTGAAATAGAAGACGGAATATATTAACATTTAAGGAAAAATTCATTTGTAGGTGTAGATAATGATATGAAAAAATAGTAAAATAGAATAATAGAAATGATGTTAGGATCAAAAGCCTTATTTCATTTTCCTGATGGTATAACGCTGTATCTGTTACGAACCTAACATCAAAGTAAAATAATAATAAAAGCAAAATAACTTACAAAAAGAATTTAGATTGATCAGATAAAACTAAGAGGAGAATACTATGAAAGAAATGACACCAACACTTGAGTGGTTAAGTAATCCAGAAGTTTTTCGTGTAAACCGAGAAGACGCACATTCAGACCATTGTTTTTATGAAAATATGAACGACTTAATTTACGAAGATCATATGCCTTTAAAACAAAGTTTAAATGGAAAATGGAGATTTTCTTATGCAAAAAATAGTGATCTAAGAATCGCAGATTTTTATAAAATGGATTATGATTGTAGTGAGTTTGACTATATTGAAGTACCAGGTCATATACAGTTACAAGGATATGATAGAAATCAATATATTAATACCATGTATCCTTGGGATGGCCATGACGAATTAAGACCACCACATATATCTAAAAGCTACAATCCAGTAGCAAGCTATGTAACTTTCTTTACATTGAAAAAAGAACTACAAAATAAACCTGTAGTTCTTTCCTTTCAAGGGGTTGAAACTGCCTTTTATGTATGGGTAAATGGTGAATTTGTGGGTTATAGTGAAGACACTTTTACACCGTCTGAATTCGAGATTACAAAGTATTTAGTCGATGGGGAAAATAAATTAGCGGTTGAGGTATACAAAAGAAGTAGTGCAAGCTGGATTGAAGATCAAGATTTTTGGAGATTTTCTGGGATTTTTCGTGAAGTATATCTATATGCTAAGCCATCTACGCATATCGAAGATTTATTTATTAAAACAGATCTAGACGGTACTTACAAAAAAGCAGTTCTTAAGACTACTTTAAAAATGTCAGGTAATATGAACACATATGTAACAGCTACCTTAGTTGGAAATGATTATGAACTTAATCTTGGTAATTACGAAAGTAAAGAAGAACTTGAAATAGATAATCACATTGAGGATATACGTTTATGGAGCGCAGAAGATCCATATTTATATACATTGCTTCTAAAAGTATATAACAAAGAAAATAATCTAGTGGAAATCGTTCCATATAAAGTAGGATTCCGTAAGTTTGAACTTCGAGATAAGATTATGTACTTAAATGGAAAACGAATTCTATTTAAAGGTGTTAATCGACATGAATTCAGTTGTACCAAGGGACGTGCCATTACAAAAGAAGAGATGTTATGGGACATTCAGTTCTTAAAACAGCACAATATAAACTCGGTACGTACTTCACATTATCCAAATCAAAGTCTATGGTATCGTTTGTGCGATGAGTATGGAATCTATTTAATAGATGAAACGAACTTAGAAAGTCATGGTTCATGGCAGAAGATGGGAGAGTGTGAACCATCTTGGAATATTCCAGGTAATTTACCTGAATGGAAAGCTGTAGTCCTAGACCGTGCAGAATCCATGCTTGAGCGCGATAAGAATCACCCATCAATCTTAATATGGTCTTGTGGAAATGAATCGTATGCAGGAGAAAATATCTTGGCAATGACAGAATATTTTCATAAGAAAGATGATTCAAGATTGGTTCATTATGAAGGGGTATTCTGGAACCGTGAATATGATGACATCAGCGATATGGAAAGTAGAATGTATGCAAAACCTGCAGATATTGAAGAATATCTAACTAATGAACCGAAAAAACCATTTATCAGTTGCGAATATATGCATGCGATGGGAAATTCCTTAGGAGGAATGCATTTATATGCAGAATTAGAAGATAAATATGAGATGTATCAAGGCGGATTCATCTGGGATTATATTGATCAAGCGGTTCTAACCATCAATAAAAATGGTAAGAAAGTCTTCGCATATGGTGGTGATTTTGATGATAGAGCAACGGATTATTGTTTCTGTACGGATGGAATTATCTACTCTGATCGTACGATTTCTCCAAAAGTACAAGAAGTAAAATATCTATATCAGAATGTGAAGATTAAGCCAGATACCACAGGAGTAACGATAAAGAATCAGAATTTATTTATCTCAACGAAAGATTATGAATTTGTATATCAAGTAAAGAAGAATGGTGTACTAATCTATGAGATTAGTTTCTATGCGAATGTAAAAGCAGGAGAAGAAAAGCACATTCTGATTGAATTACCTAATTGTATGGACAACGGAGAATATGCATACAATGTTTCAATGAAATTGAGAAAAGATACGTTATGGGCAAAGAAAGGTCATGAAGTTGCATTTGGTCAAATGATTCATAAGAAAGAAGAGGATGTAAAAGAGGATTCTTCTGGAAATAAAGAATTTAGAGTAGTTCATGGAGATATTAATATTGGAATCTATGGTAATGACTTTAGTGCAATGTTCTCCAAGCAAGAGGGTGGAATTATATCGCTTTGTTATAATGGAAAAGAGCATATTACAAGGGTTCCAAAGACTACATTTTGGAGAGCAACTACGGACAATGATAGGGGAAATAAGCATGACCTTCGATTAGGCTTATGGCAGATTGCGGGAATGCATCAAAACGCTATTGACTTTAAGATGGAAGAAACAAGCGATTCGGTAACATTAACCTATCGATATCTTGTATTAGCAATGCCTAAAGTGGAACAAACAGTAATATATACTGTAAGAATAGATGGTTCCGTTCAAGTTCAATTAGAATTCGATGGGGCAGAGAATCTACCTGAGTTACCTACCTTTGGTCTAAATCTAAAGTTAAAAGAAGAGTATAATCAATTCCGTTATTATGGATATGGACCAGAAGAAAATTATATCGACCGTAATCAAGGGGCTAGACTAGGAATATTCGAAAGTAATGCTAAAGATAATATGTCGAAGTACCTAATTCCACAAGAGTGTGGAAACCGTACGAATGTACGTTGGTTAGAGGTAACCAATGAGAAGAAGGAAGGTTTAAGATTTACTTATGACGTTGCACCTTTTGAATTCAGTGTACTTCCATATAGTGCTAATGAATTAGAGAATGCAATGCATATGGAGGAACTTCCAGAGAGTCAATATACATGGGTTAGAATTCTAGCAAAACAAATGGGTGTAGGTGGAGACGATAGTTGGGGTGCTATGGTTCACGAAGAGTATAGAATACCATCCAATGAGAAAATAGGGATTTCTTTTTTCATTCAAAACGTGTAAAATATAACTATCAATTAAAATAGTTATAAGAATTTGCACAATGGGGTGAAGCAATGAATGACTACTGTAAGGTAATGGTAATTGACGATGAGTTTATTATGCGACAAGGCATGAGACATTTATTGGATTGGGAAAAAGAAGGGTTTCAGATCGTTGCGGAAGCAAGTAACGGTCAAGAAGGTATGGAGCTAATTGAAGAATATCATCCTCATATAATATTGGCTGATATAGTTATGCCAGTTATTGATGGGATGGAATTCTCAAGATTAGTTCATCAGAAATATCCAGATATTCAGATTGTTATCTTAAGTAGCTATGATAAGTTTGAATATGTAAAGTCAACTCTTTTAAATGGTGTAGCGGATTATATTTTAAAGCCTACCTTAAATCCTACGGAGCTACTTAAAGTACTCAAAAAAGTAGCTTCTAGGATTCCAGGAATGGTATTAAAGAGTAGCAATGAGATAAATTATGAGAAATTAATGGAAAGGTATCTAATTGGATTTGAGACAGAGTTAGATACAAGATTATTTGAGGACTATTTTAAAGACAGCTGTTTTCGATTGTTTGGTACAAATCTAAAACAGCTGTTTGCTAGTGATAAGGCATTTTTAAGGAAAACAGAGGAAAAATTAGAAGAATTTTTCATAGAATATGATAACGATTTTACTGTATTAAAACTTATGATTAATAAAGAATATTTACTATTTATTATTAATTACAAGTTAAGTAAAGACAGTGTATTAAAAGAATTACTCGATAAGCAGGCAAACGAAATTGCCAAAACACATGATAAGATACATTATGTATTAAGCAACTCATTTCATAAAATAACTGAGGTAAAAGAAAAATTTGAGAATGAATTTCAAATATTAGCGGAAAGCTTTTTTTATCATGAAGATAAAGCTATACTATTGTATGAGGATATCGACATACAAAATAAATTAGAGAGATTTGATTTTACAATGTATTCTTCTTATTTGAATACGGAACAATATAACGAAGCAATCGGCATTTTATTGGCATATATGGAAGATGCGATTGCGGTTCAATTTGATTCTTATAAATTAAAGAATTTAGCGAAGAATCTGATCTATAATATGATTATTACATTAGAGCAAACATATAATGATGTGGACAAACTAAGACAAGAGTATTTTTTCAAGATTGATGATACCTTTTATGTTTCTGAATTTATAGATGTATTTCATGAATTTATCGAAAAATTAAAAGAAATCATACAGGATAAACCAAGCTCACATAATGTGCGTATTCAAGAAATTATGAATTATATCTTAGAGCATTCTTCCGAGGATTTAGATTTAGCAGAAGTAGCAAAAGCATTTAACTTTAACTATTATTATTTATCCTCTTATTTTAACTCTCACATCAAGGAAGGATTTAGTGACTATTTGAATAAAATTAGGGTAGACAAGGCTTGCACGATGTTAAAACAGTCGAGACAATCCATTGCTGATATAAGTGAAGAGGTTGGATACACAGATCAAAGTTATTTTAGTAGAGTATTTAAAAAAATAACAGGATATACACCATCTGCATATCGTAGACGGTATCATTTATAGGCAGTTGGGAGGAAACAGGTGAAAGAAAGGTTTCATTTGAATAGTTTATATGTAAAAATACTATCCACTGTTGTAGTTGGAATACTATGTGTATCCATAGCAATCAGTGGAATTGTGATTAATATATCTAAGAATATCTTTATTGATACTTATGGTAAATCTCAAGAAAAGGTATTTATTCAGATTGAAAAGAACTTAAATGAATTTCATAGTGATTTGATTCAGATAACAAATGCGATACGTTCAAATTGGGCATTTCGTTTATACCTAAGTAATAATAATCTAAAAACTAAGACAGCTTCTAAAACTATCTATCAAATGAAAAAACGCTTAGAAAGTGCTATACCATCGAGTGTGCAGAATATAAGCGTTCTTGTTGTTGGTGTATCTGGTTCCTCTTATTTAAATCAAGATGAAGTATTAACGACCAAACCTAAGTATATTTTATTACATGAGATTACCAAAAGAGCTATTATGAGTAAAGGAGCAGTTAGATATGAGTATTTAGATCATGGTTTTACATCTTCTACGAAATATGATCGTGTTATTGTTGCTACAAAGGCACTGTTCTCAGTTAAAACTGGAGAATTATATGGAGTTGTATATATTACAATAAAAGAAAAAGATTTTGAAAAAATCTATGATTATTTTACAATGGAAACGAATGACATGATTCTTTTTGATAATCAAGAAAAAGTAATCTCTTCAAATCAAAAAGCGCTCGTGGGGCAGAAAAATCATATATTATATAACTATTCCTCAGATTTATCAAAAAATAATGAGATTAGAACAGTTATGAAATATAACAATAAAATGTGTACGATTCTGGCAAAAGATATGCCTTTCTTCAATGGAAAACTTAGTGCAATTATTGATAATAGTAAAGCATTAAAAGAGATGTACAATGTACCATTAATCTTTGCTATTTGTACAATGATTAGCTTTTTTGTACTAGTTATTATTTTTATAATAATTCAAAAATCAATGAAACCTTTATCGACTCTAACTAAGAAAATGTCAAAGGTTAGAAATGGTAGATTCGATCAACATACAGTTGTTGATGGTACAGAAGAGGTAAGACAGTTGGCTATGACATTTAATTATATGTTGGATGACTTAAATAATTATGTTAATCAATTAATGAAGGTTCAAAAAGAAAAACGTAAAGCAGAGATTCATGCATTACAGATGCAGATTAATCCACATTATATATTTAATACTTTAGCGAGTATCAAATGGCTTATATGGCAAGGAAATGCTGATAAATCAGTAAAAATACTTGATTCTTTTATTTCTTTATTGCGAAATACAATTAGTAACACGGATGAATTTATTACAGTAAGCCAAGAAGTTGAGAATCTAAAGAACTATTGTTACATTAACAATACAAGATATGGAGATAAGATATCGGTCGAATATTATATTCAACATGGATGCGAGAACTATCTATTACCAAAGTTAATATTACAACCTTTTATTGAAAATGCATTCTTTCATGCATTCCCGAATGAACAAAGAGGAATCATTCAAGTCTTCATACAAGAAGTAGGTGAAAATCTTCGTTTTGAAATAAAAGATAATGGCGTTGGTATGGATGAAGAGCAATTAATGCTTCAGAGAGAAAAGAGAAAAGTGAAAACAGAACATTTTACTGGAATCGGTATTAACAATGTTGATGATAGAATTAAATTAATTTATGGGACGGAATATGGAATTCATATCGTAAGTCAAATGCATCAAGGAACGACAGTAACTATAGAACTACCAAAAAAACAGCTATAAAAAGAGGAGGAGCCTAGTAGAGGGGGACACTACTAGGCTTTATTTATGAAAAAAATTATCTGATTTACAAAAATGTAAATTACAAAATAATGAAATTTGCTATATATTTTATTATTGTTTATTAATGTTTTGCTTCTTTAACTTAATTAAAGTATAAAGTACATATGTGAGTATAGTATGGATAAAATATGAATGAATTGTTAATTATTTTGCAATGTTCTTATATTTTTAAATGATTGATTAATAGAATGAAATTATCAGATTTAGATATAATTATAACTAATAAATTGGGGCTAATTGTCGAAAAAATTTTAACTATGAAATTTAGATAAATATAACAGTAATTGTTTCATTCTCAAAAACAAATAATATAATAGTAATATAAAGTGAAGATACATTGGCCTATTATTGATAGGTATGTCGGAATAAGCAATAGATGGGAGCAGTTACAAGAATAATTAAGTGAGATAAAATTGAAATGCATGATATCATAAGATATATTGACTAATTATGTTGGATATATTAGAATTTTATTATGATGTAAAGGCTGGTGGTTCCTATGGCAAGTGTTTTTAAGAAATTGATTAGTAAAGAATTAGGTGAGAGTTGTTATAATAAATATTTTTTTAGCTTTCAAAAAAGAATGGCTAGCAAAAATTATAATACTAAGGTTTTTGACAACGAAGAAATTTTTAATGATATATACAATCGTTTAAAGGATAAAGACATACTTGTGCTAACAAAGATGTTGGAGCGATTATCGGATACAATGTTTTTAGCTATGCGGATTACAAGAACATTCATATTCGCTCTTTTTTTCTATCTATTTGCCTGTGGATTTATCATTTATGAAGGTCTTTTACCAATTATTACAGTAGTAAGCTTACTTGTATTGAGTGGGTGTTTTATTTATAAGACATATGAATTTGTTGTGAATAAGTTTTGTTTTATTGATGCACATATTATCATCGTTTATAAAGCGGTTTTAGATATGCTAATTATTAAAGCAAGTAAGAGGATGTAGTTTAATTTTTTTATCCCTAGAACTAAGTTCTAGGGATTTTTTATATATTTATATAGCTTAAATAGTTATTAAAGAATACATTAAAGGAAGGAGTTTTCTATATAAGAAGCTCCTTCCTTTAATCATTATAAAACTGCTAATAATAGAGGATAAAATTGACAGTGTCTAGGACTAATAGTATACTTAAATAATGATAAAAAGGATGGTATAATAGCAGGAGGGTTCTATCATGTTAAAATATTCCATATTAGGTATAGCAATTTTAATTGCAATTAGTATCTTTTATAAAATAAAACAGAATCGAGAACATAAGTTACAAGAGGCAGCTTATGAAATATTAAAAGAAGAAGCTTTAAATAAAGCGTTACAAAATCAATGGGCGCAGAATGAAGACTTCACAAGAAATAATAGAGAGAACAAAAAAAGAATGATCCATTTAGCGGTAGTTGGATCAAAACCATTAATTAGTTATGTATTCAACCCAGAGAATACAATTAAGATAGGTAGAAATAAGGATAGCAATACCATTTGTCTTAAAGATACCGCGGTGTCAGCAAATCATTGCGATGTATATTTGGAAAATGGACTGGTATATATAAAAGACCTTGGGTCAGCAAATAAGACAATCATAAAAAGAGGAAATAAAATCATTACAGTAAATGATGGGGAAAGTGCAGTATTATTATCTAAGGATTTTGTAATAGTAGGGGCCACAAGTTTTAAGATAACATTATTTGATAGTGATATCATAACAATGTAGGTTCGTACTAAGGAGGAAGTTATATGGTTTTAATGGTGAATTCGAAGGGTGCATTAAAAGAATTTTTGTTACCTGCTATCAATAATGCAGATTATACGATTCGATTACATAAGGGAATTTTTCAGATTGTAGAAGATATTGAACTTCAGTTAGAGGTTGTTGATAATAAGTGGAGACTTCATCAAGTAGAAGAATATGAAATTAGAAAAAATGATAAGAAATATACAGGTTCTATATTAAAGGATGGTGAGATATTTGACCTTTATCAAGAAACGGATAAATTACTCACTATAATTGTCGTAGAATCAAGCCACACTTTTTCAGTGTTTAAGAAATATAATATTCAGAATATTTCTGAGATAAGCATCGGAAAGAGTAGTTCATGTACAATTCAATTTGATTCTTTTTCGCTTGTTTCTAGAAATCATGCAATCTTAAAAAGAGAAGGAAATGATTTTACTATTGATGATTTAAGTGCAAATGGTACATTTTTAGAATCAAAACGTATGAATGGAAGGCAGACTCTTAATTTTGGTGAATGTATCAATATATTCGGTTTACATCTTGTTTATCTAGATCATGTTCTCGCAGTAAGCGCTTTAAGTGGTTCCTTGACTATAGACGAAAATAAATTAAATATATATAAAGCCTCTGATATTGAAGAGGAAAGTATATCAGAAGAAAAGAAAAATAATACGAAGAAACGCTATTTTAGCCGTTCTCCTAGAAGTATACCAGGTATTTATAAAGAACCAATTGAGATAGAAGCGCCACCAAATAAAAGGCAGACAAAACAACGACCTCTATATATGACAATTGGTCCAGCATTCTCTATGGCGATTCCTATGCTACTAGGTAGTGGTATTGCTATTTTAGGAATGAATAGTAGAGGAACTACAGGTAATGCATTTATGTATACTGGGCTAATCACAGCAGTTTCCTCTGCTTTTATAGGTGTAATATGGGCTTTATTAAATATTCGTTATTCGAAGAAAGAAGAAAAAGAAGAAGAGGAATATCGCTTTCAAGCATATGGAAATTATCTTGTTGAGATGGCTGATTTTATAAAAGAAAAATATGAACAGAATACAAATGCATTAAGAGAAACCTATCTTACAGCAAGAGAGTATACGACATATACAGATAAAACAACGACATTATGGAATCGTAATAAAAATCACGAAGATTTTCTAGTAGAACGATTAGGAATTGGTGATATGTCTTTGCAAGCTATGATTAGTATTCCTAAGAAAAGATTTACTTTAATTCGAGATACTCTTTCTGATAAACCACAAATGATATATGACAATTATAAGATGTTACATGAGGTACCAATTGGAATTAACCTACTAACACATCAATTAGTTGGTGTGATTGGCGGAGAGAATAAAAGAGGCTCCATTCAAGTAGTACATAATCTTGTTGCTCAGATAGCAGCAAATAACTGTTATACGGATGTTAAGATGGCATTTATCTATGAGGAGAAGAATAACGAAGACAAAGACAATTGGGCGTTTGCCAAATGGTTACCACATGTCTGGTCGGAAGATAAAAAGACTCGTTTTGTTGCCTCGAATGCTCTTGAAGCAAGTGATGTATTTTATGAACTAACTAATATGCTAAGAATTCGCGCAGAGAATGTAGATTCCTATCATAAGAAAAAGTTTATCAAACCTCATTATGTGCTTTTTATTTCTAATCCAGAATTATTAGATGGAGCATTAATTGCTAAGTATGTTCTTGAACCTAAGGAGGATTATGGTTTAACTACATTATTACTTGCAGAAAAATATGAAGATCTACCAAATGCTTGTGAAGATATTATTCAGAATGATAATTTCTATAAAGGAATCTATAATGCCTTAGAATCAGAGGAAGAGAAGAGAGAAGTATGCTTTGATGAAGTGAGTAACAAGGAACTTGAATTATTTGCTAGAAATATATCTAGGGTTGAAGTAAATGAGATAGAAAGTAGTGGAGATATGCCAAATTCCTTAGATTTCTTCGAAATGTATGGCGTTAATTCCTTAGAAGAATTACAAGTGCTTGATCGTTGGAGAAAGAATCGTACTTACGATAGCATGAAGGCACTAATTGGTAAAAAGTCAGGGGGAAATGATTGTTACCTAGATATTCATGAAAAATATCATGGACCACATGGACTGATTGCTGGTACCACAGGTTCCGGAAAAAGTGAGACTTTACAGACTTATATGTTATCTTTAGCAATTAATTATAGTCCTTATGATATTGGTTTTTTCGTCATTGACTTTAAAGGTGGAGGTATGGCTAATCTGTTCTCTGACCTTCCACATATGATAGGACAGATCTCGAATCTATCTGGTAATCAAGTAAGAAGAGCAATGGTGTCTATTAAAAGTGAGAATATGCGAAGACAGCGTATCTTTAGTGAATATGGAGTAAATAACATTAATCTATATACCAGACTACTAAAGAATAAAGAAGCTACGATACCAATCCCACATCTTTTTATTATCATAGATGAGTTCGCAGAATTAAAAAGAGAGGAACCAGACTTCATGCGTGAGTTAATCAGTGTTGCTCAGGTAGGTAGGAGTTTAGGAGTTCATCTTATCCTTGCAACACAAAAACCAAGTGGTACGGTAGATGATAATATTTGGAGTAACTCCAAGTTCCGTCTTTGTTTACGTGTACAAGATAGACAAGATAGTAATGACATGCTACATAAACCAGATGCTGCATATATTACACAAGCGGGAAGATGCTATCTTCAAGTTGGTAATGATGAAATCTATGAATTATTCCAATCTGGATTCAGTGGAGCAACGTATGATGAGAATATGATGACCAACCAGTCTGCCATAGCAACGATGTTAACACTTACTGGAAAGGCAGCGTTGGTAGGAAGTAGAGCAAAAATTAAGCAAAAAGAAGCAAGTAGAATGAAATGGTTAAAATCATTAGTGAGATGCATTCAAAATGCTTCCGAAGATCTTAATATCACGCCTACGGATTGTTTAGAAAGCCCAGATATATTAAGAAACTTAGTTGATACGACCTATCGATATTTACAGAATGCAGGTATTGATTATGGAGATAGTAAATATAATCGACTTAGATTGGAAGATTTTATTATGCTTTGGCCAGTTGAGTCTAAGAAAGTAGGGGATATTGTAGATTTCATTATTCAAAGATCATCATTAGAGGGCAAGAAACTACCGGAGCTAAAAGATAAAACTCAGCTTGATGCAGTCGTAGAATATTTAGGTGAATTATCAACGAAGAATGGATTTACTCATAATCTACAGTTATGGTTACCAGTACTTCCAGAATGCATGTATCTCAAAGAACTATATGGATATTCACAATCGAGCTTTGATGGAACAGGTTGGGTTGGTGATAATTCAGAGTATACATTACAAGCTATTATTGGTTTAATAGATGATCCTGTGAATCAGTCGCAGATGCCACTCATCCTTAATCTCGCAGAGAACGGACATCATGCTATTTGTGGAACCGTTGTCAGTGGTAAGAGTACATTTTTACAGACTTTTGTCTATTCTCTAGTGAATCGATACGCACCAGATCATGTGAATCTATATATCCTTGATTTTAGTAGTCGTATGCTTGCTGCTTTTGAAGGGTTAGCGCATGTAGGTGGTATCATGTATGAAAATGATTTAGAAAAGATCGAGAAATTCTTCAATATGATGCAATCAATCTTGGAAGAACGTAAAATGTTATTTCGTGGAGGTAACTATAGCCAATACGTAAAAGTAAATGGAATTGTCGTTCCTTCTATAGTTATTGTCATTGATAATTATGCAAACTTTAAAGAGAAAACAGAGAATGCATATGAAGATATTTTAATCAAATTATCAAGAGATGGTGTATCCTATGGAATTTATTTAGTAATCAGTTCAGCAGGATTTGGTACAACAGAGATTCAAAGCCGTATTGGAGATAATATTCGAACAGTTATCTGCCTAGAGATGGGAGATAAGTTCAAATACACAGAAGCAATGAGAACCATGCATCTAGATGTTCTTCCAGAAGCAGATGTAAGGGGTAGAGGTCTTGCACAAGTTGGAAGTAGTATATTAGAATTCCAGACGGCACTATCCTTAGAAGCAGAAGATGATTACAAGCGTCAAGAGTTAATTCGTGAAGCTTGCAGTCAGATGAATAGAGTATATAAAGGTAAAAAAGCAAGACGAGTTCCAGAGATTCCAGAGAACCCAGTTCTATCGGAATTTGTACAATTAGATGAATATATCGATACAGTAAAAGAAAATCGTTATCTACCATATGCTTATAATATGGAGGATGCTTCGGTATATAGTGTTGATTTAAGAGAAGCCTATTGTTACCTTATCTCTGGTAAAGCACGTACGGGTAAAACAAATTTATTAAAAGTCTTCCTACATGCTGCGAGTTGTAAAGAAGCTCAAATATGTATCTTTGAAAAAGGTTCTAACCAGCTGAAGAAGAATGCTGAGATTGTAAATGCAAGATATATTGAAAATGATCAAGAAATGTTTGATTACTGGAAGGGTATAACCGAGGTATTTATTAAGCGTAATAAATTAAAAAGAGCCTATATAGAAGAAGGACTTGATGATTACGAAATCTTTGAAAAGATGCAGTCTGAAACACCTATATTCTTATTTATCGCAGATTTAACTTCCTTTGTAGAAAGTATCTATTCACCAAGTGAAGGAGTTGGCGCGATGTCAGGATTTATGGAGAATATAACAGAAAAAGGACGTCTACATAATATTTACTTCATTGCATGTCATGACGTTGATAATGTTGCTAAGGTACTAGGACAAAGAGTGTATATGAATATAACTGGTTATAAAACAGGTGTACATTTAGGTGGAAATATAGCTGCACAGAGAATATTCACCTTCAATAACATACCATATATGGAACAAAGTAAGTCATTAAAAACTGGAATAGGACTTACTCCATCAAGCGAGGATGAGACAATAGGAAGAAAAGTAGTTATTCCATTAGCAAAGGGATAAGGCTTAAATATAGTAATACTACAGAAAGGGATGCCACAAGCGCAAGGGGAATAGAAACGATGATATCCATGCTGATTTGTAGTGGGGATGAAAAGGAAATAAAGTGTATCCATTTTACATCAAGAGAATTAGCAGCATATCTTAGTGATGAAAAGTGGGATTTTAATACTTTTTTGGATACGAAAGATATTGTTTCATCTCTCAATCATTTACCAATACTTGATTTAATATGTTTTGATATTACGTTGCAAGATTCCATTCCGATTATTGAGGAGTTGCGGCGTAAGAATAAAGAGGCATATATTGCATTAATTGCTGATAATACGATATCTCCGATGTCTTATATGAAACCGAGTATTATGGCTGCATCTCTTTTATTACGTCCACTAAAGAATATGCAAGTAAGAGAGCGGCTAGAAGAATTATTCCAATCCTTATTTAAAGAAACGAATCGTAAGATGAATGATGATTCTTTTGTTTTTGAGAATCGAGAAGGTCAAATTTGTATTGCCTATAATCGGATTCGATATTTTGAAGCAAGGGAAAAGAGAGTCTTTGTATGTACGGATAACAAAGAAATTACTTTCTATGAAACAATGGATAATCTACTTACAATGTTACCTGATTATTTTATTCGGTGTCATAGAAGTTTTATTGTGAATGCAAAGAAAATTGAACGAGTTCAGTTAGCTCAGAATACGATACTTTTAGAAGATGAAAGTATTCTACCAATCTCAAGAAGTTATCGAAATAATGCAAAGGAGTATCGTAAATGGAAATAAATTATGAAGTCTATTCTTTAAGTTATCGTGAGCTAGCAATTTTATTAGTTAGTAAAGGGATTGATAAAATATATGGATTTCCTTTAGAACAGATTACGATTGATTCTGATGAGAAATTAATACAAACACTTCATCATATGGTAAAGAGGAAAATACTAACATCAGATGGCGAAGCATTTCAGATAAATGAACCTTATGAGACTATCATAAATGTCTTAAAAGAGGCAAAAGATATAGTCGTTATAACACCTAAGACAGAAGAACTTCCAATGAGATGCTGTTATTTAGGTAAAAAAATATTAGTGAGTGAAATATCAATCATCCAAAAAGATACGATGAAGCTATGCTTTATTGAACGGGATAAATTTATTGATTTTTTAGAGGAAGGGTATTTACCAGAACAGTTAGATAAAGAAAATGAATGGGTTGATCCAAAAGAAGGAGTAATCTTTGATTTAAATATTGGTGAACTGATGAAGGACGAGACTAACCATTTACTTAAAAGAGAAGATATCAAATTAGTAATTGATAAAATATGTACTAATTCAGGGAAACGAACCAGCCGCATTCTGATTATGGAGAGACCTCTAAATTATCAAATAGTTAACTGGGACTCTTATAGCAATAAAGAGGATGTTACAAATATCATATATACGTTTTCAAACATGAAAGAAAGACTTAACATGTTATTAAGGGAGGAAGAGGCATGATTTTAGTTGATATATATGTACCTAGTTTTGATAAAGAATACGATTTTCATCTAGATGAAAAGACTCCGATTTCTATTTTGCTAGAAGAGATTACGGAAATGATTAGTCAGAAGGAGCAATGTGATATGAAGGGAAATCTATCTGAGTTAATGTTATGTTCTTATGAATCCAGAGAAATTCTAACAAACACAAAAACACTAAAAGAATGTAATGTGATTACTGGTAGCCGTTTGCTTTTGCTATGAATACGATTGGAAAATGATAGCTTTTAATTTTCTATGTTGTTGCAATTAAATATTTCAATTTGAATTGGAATCTATTTTTAAAACAAGAATTATGTCGAAAAAAGAATGAAAAATCATAGGACTAAAGTCCTAAAAAAACAGAAAAACATGTCATTCGTCTATAAAACCATGTCGTCTGTCAGGAATTGAACACAAATAAAAATTATGTGATACAATATATTTGTCAGGAGGAAACAGTAATGTATGTAGTAAATTTAGATCAATTGGTGGATGCATATCAAGCTTTGAAAGAACAAAAAAATATTTTGAAAAGTAAGATAGAAGAGCTTTCAAGAACAGCTACAACATTACGCACGCTTTCTGGGATGGAGGAAATACTCTTACAGATTCATCAGATTATTACAGATCTTGAAAAAGAGTATAATGGAATGCAACAGATGATGCAGGTGTTAGATAAAGCGTCAATCAGTTACTTAAACTGTGAACGTCGTATTGTTGATGAATATGAAGAAGCAACGCTGCATTTCAAAAAAACACAGGTTGGTTATACCAATCTTGATGAGTTAAATGGGATGCTTTCTACTTTGAAATTCAAGTAAGGAAGCGTCAATATAAAATTAAGGAGGCTATATTATGGCATTAATTCAAGTAACAGCAGCAAGATTAAGAAGCGAGGCAGAAAAACTAAGAACTTATAACAGTAACTACAAGGCACAAGTATCTAGTCTTGAAACAGTAGAAGGAGAATTAAACTCAATGTGGGAAGGTGAAGCAAAAACTGCATTCCATACAGCATTTCAGAGTGATAAAGTTCAGATGGATAACTTCTACAATGCAATTGAGAAGTACATACAATCCTTACTTACAATTGCACAAAAATACGAGCAAGCAGAACAAGCAAATACTGAAACAGCAAAAACACGTAATTATAAATAGGGAGGGCATATAGAATGGAAGGAATTTTAAAAGTAACACCTGAGAAATTAATATCAACATCAACTGAATTTAGTCAAAAAGGAACTACTGTAAGTAATCTTACAACTGAGATGACCAATCTTGTAACTGGACTTAGCTCTGTATGGTTAGGTGATGCTGCTTCAGCATATTCACAAAAATTTAAAGGATTAGATAGTGATATTCAAAAATTAAATAAGATGATTCAAGAACATTCTAAAGATCTGAATGATATGGCAACTGTCTATACACAAGCTGAAAAAGCAAGTGTTGATGAGATTAACACGTTACAGAACAATGTTATTGCTTAAAGATCGATATGAAAGCTGTATTGGAGATAGATTACCTTCAATACAGTTTTTCATAAGTGAAGCTTTACCAAACACTCTAAAAGTAAGGAGAGTATAGTATGCCAGATATAGTAATAAAAGGCGATGCTGCTAAGAATCAACTAGATGACGAAAAGCAGATGCAAGTTCAATTATTAGAGATATCTAATCGTATTGCGAGTGTTAAAGGCAACCTAAGATTTAAAATATTAGCAGCAGAACAAATTGGTAATCAATTAGAGCAACTGAAAAGTAATGTGGAAAGACATAGTGTGGGCATGTCGTCGTTAAGTCAGGTTCTAAATGAATCCATAGAAAAATATAACGCTACAGAAAATGATATTATAAATCATACAAGAGGTGAAAATATATCTTCGAATGAAAGTTCGGATGGAAAAAGTATTAATGGAAGAAGTTCGAAATCATCGTCAGCAAGTAAAGCTGATAGTAGAGGATTTTTCCAAAAATTATTTCAAGATGGCAAGGTTGATGAATCATTATTTAATCAATCTATGGCTGCATCTGGTACACTTTTTGGCATTGATACTGGATTTGAAAGGAATCAAAAAGGACTTGGTTTTACTGTTAAAACGGGTTTAGAATCTGAATGGAATTTAAAAAAAGGTGATATGCAATCCTCTGCTAATTTTAAGGCAGAAACTTATATGTATAATGAAGAAGATAAGGCGCATTTTGGTATTGCATCATCAAAGTTTACCGAATCAGTTGGTGTATCAGGTGTAAAAGCAGACTTGGTAGTAGGATTAATGAAAGATGGCAAAATAGATCCATCATTGAATGCAAAGGCAACTGCACAAGCTAAAGTAGCATCTGCTTCAGAAGAAGTACAGATAGGTACAGATGAATATAATGCGCATGCTTCTGTTGAGGGTACTTTAGGAGATGCCAAGGCAGAGGCTGGAATTGGAGTCGGTGATCTTGGTGTTGATGAGAATGGAAATAAGGAATACGGAGTCCAAGCTAAGGTAGGTGCAGAAGCTTCACTGCTTAAAGGAGAAGCTAAGACAGGATTTACCGTATGTGGTGTTAAAGTTGATGCTGGCATTGAAGGTAAATTGGTTAGTGTCGGAGCTAGCGCAGACGTATCAGTAACAGATGAAGATGCTTCGGTTAAAGTTGGCGCAAGTCTATTTGCTGGTGGAGATATTAAGGTAAAAGTTGATTGGAGTAAGTTTAAATTGCCCGAGTTTGATTGGCCAGACAGCTTATCTTTAACATAGAAATATGAGTAAAGAAATTTAGTTTAGTGTGAAATAAAGCATTTCACACCCTTGATTTATATGTTGCCAAAGACGACATATGGGAGCTAGTATGAAAAGGAGGTTTAAGGATGAAGAAGTTTTTACCGATTGGATCAGTAGTATTATTAAAGGGTGGCGAAAAGAAGGTTATGATATGCGGAAGAGTTCAGCAAAAAGTAGACACAAATGAAATTTTTGATTATTCCGCATGCTATTATCCAGAAGGAATTTTAGATGCAAAAGAATTATTCCTTTTTAATAATGATGATATCGAAAATGTATTTTATATTGGAATGCAGGACGAAGAAGAATTTAAATTTCGTAAATATATCATTGAAGAGCTATCTAAGGTTGAAAGTGTTAGTGAGTAAAGATGCCATATATTAAATTAATACAAATAAAAGATGGATTTCATAATCGTTATGAATTAGTAGAAGAAGATAGAATTATAGCAACAAGCAGTGTGCCTGCTAAGATAGGTACGAGAGATATTTTCTATTTAGTTGATGGAACATTAAAATATCATTTAATGCATCACCTAGCAGAAGAATTAGGTAATGTTACTAGAACCACAAGTAAAAGAAAACTCATGCAATTTGATATATATAATGAGCATAGTGATAAAGTTGGAATGATAAATAGTAGGAGAACAAAGGGTATTTGGAAATGTTATAAATATGACGAAATTAATTTCTACAATAAAAACTATATAGGATATAAAGTTGGCATGGGAGCAGAGGGACATAAGTATCCAATCTATGAAAATGATAAGCAGATTGCTTTGGTGGAAAAAGATAATCTGGTCCTAAATAGAAAAGATGTATATCATATCTATACCCTGGAGGAAGAGCTGATTGAACTTGTTGCATTGTATTGCCTAAGATTAGATACGATAGAATTTTCGCAACGTGACATTGCAATCAACTCAAAAGAAAAATCACTCTCCTATACATGGAACAAAGAAGTTAAGTGTAAATATGATCCTGATTTTAAAAACAGATGTATATAACAGATGTTTTATAGATAGATTTGGCTATAAGTGGACGCTAGTGTGAAATAAAATGTTTCACACGTTGAATTTAGGCTTGCAAGCAAGTCGCAGGCATGTAAGCTAGTGTGAATTAGGGAGGGATTGAAGTGGATAATAATAGTATTGAAATAAGTACACAAATATTAGACAGTGATACAGCAAGCATGATAGAAGAATTAAATGCAGTACGTAATCAGATGAAGAGTATGTTTGATGAAGTAATTGAGTTGAATACTATGTGGGAAGGCCCAGCTAATAATGCATTTAAAGAGCAATTTGGTATTGATCATGCTACGTTTACGGAGCTATGCACATCGGTTGAAAAATTCATAGAGTGTATGCAATTTGCAAGTAAAGAATATACCAAATGTGAAAGTAGTATAGGGCAATCAATTGCCGCTATCACGTTATAAGGAGGGGATGGAGTATGCAGATTACACAGGATCTTTCATTTGGCAGTGTAACTTTAAAAGTAACACCTGAGGTTTTACATTCCAAAGCAGAAATAGTAAATACTAAAATTTCCTCTATGTCAAAAGAGTTTGATAAAATGTGTTCATTAATAGCAAAATCGAACTCTTATTGGGTTGGAAAAGCAGGTGAGGTACATAGAAATACATTTACTGAGAAAAAACCGGATATCGAAGATATTATTAAGAGATTGAATGAACATGTAACCGAACTACATCAAATGGCTACTGTATATACGAGCGCTGAAACTGCCGCTAAGGAAGTGGCAGAAGCATTACCTAACGATATCATTTTATAGGAGGAAAAGATATGAGCAGTTATTCTAGTATTGAATTTGATTTTGCCAAAGCACTTAGTCAGGCAAATGAAATTGATGAAATAGCCAGAGATCTTAACACACTGGCTAGTAATAAATTTGACACTACGATGCAGTCCTTGTCCTCCAACTGGAAAGGTGATAGTGCCAATAAGTATCTAAAAAAAGGAGTAACCCTTCAAACTTATATGGGGACTTCCGTGAAGAATCTAAATACAGTTGCTGATAATATACGAGCTGTAGCAAAGAGAATCTATGAAGCAGAGATGGAAGCAAAACGAATTGCAGAAGCTAGGGAAAGATCTCATAAAAGTAAGCAATAATTGAAAGAAATCTAGTGTCTTAAAGAACATCAAAGATAATTAGTACCTATTTTATATGAGAAAATAGGCAATTAAAAAAGGAAAGGCATGGAGAAAATGAGAAAAGCGTATAAAAGTATATGGAAGATCTTCTTAGTCGTATTCCTCTTTGTTCTAGTTACTTCGAATTATGTATCAGCTTCAGAACAGGTAAATATATCGCAAGCGGAAACAGAAGATGGACAAATCAATATATATATTAATGGCGTTCAGGATAAGATTAAAAAGGTTAATTGTCTCATTGCTTCGACCCCAGTTAGTAACATTACCTACACTAAAATCAATCAATATATTGGAAGTGTGGATACACTTTTGTTAATAGACGATTCCGAGTCAATTACCAAAGAAGAACGTCAGAGATTAAGTGCTCTTATATTAGACTATATTGACCATAAGAATAGTAATGAGAGCATTTCTATTGCTACATATGGTACTAAATTAAGATATTTGTGCAATTATGAAAAGGATCGTTATGAAATATTAAAAGCTTTTGGCAAGATTCAGTTTAAAAATCAATCGAGTTATCTAACTGATGTAATTGCCAAGGTTACAAGTGATTTACAGAAAAGAAAAGAAACAAGTTTAAAAAGAATTATCGTATTTTCAGATGGCTTTGATAACAACGAGAATGGAATTACAAAAGAAGAATTGTATAATAAGTTAGAAAATACTTCTTATCCAATCTATACAATTGGATGTGTTCACTTGGATAATAAAAAGGAGTTAAAAGAGTTATTTGCGTTAGCTAGATTAACACAAGGAAAGAGCTATCGTTTTGATAAAAAAACAAAAGTATCCGAGGTTAGAAAGTCCATTGAAAATGTTAAGGATTATATTAGAATTAGTATTAATCCTGAAAATGAGTTGCAAGATGGAAGTATAAAAACTGTTGAATTAAAAGTAGAAACATTAAAAAATACTTATGAATTACATAAAGATATTCGAATGAACATGGCAGAGAAAGATACATCGTTAGACATAGATAAAAAAGTTAAAGCCACAGATAAAAAGCCTTCTCATGAGGAAGGTATTTATCTAAGTAAAACGATGATAATTATAATAATTTCTGTAGTTGTAGGGCTATTAATCTTAATAATAATTGGGATTATATGGTGGAAACATAAGAAGAAAGAAAAGAAAATATTATCTGATATTAATAATAAAGTAAAAAAACCAGATATTATTATATCTGGCGGTAAGAATGTATCAAATCAGGAGTATTCTAGCAACATTGGAAGAAGCTTTATGAGTGCAGGTGATGAACTAGACAAAACAGTTGTACTTCACCAAGAAGATATATTTGATAAGACAATTATGTTATCACCAGACCAATGTCTATGGAGTGTAAAGCTAAAAGATATTCGTAATAATCGAATTTTTGTAAAGGAACTAAGGAATGAATTAGTGATTGGCAGAGTTGGTAACTCGTCTGACCAAGCTAAGATAATCATAGATTACGAAAGTAGCGTTTCAAAAAGGCATTGTCGTATTTATTTAAAAGAAAGTAATGTATATATCGTTGATATGGGCTCATCCAATCATACATTTTTAAATGGAGTTATGCTAAATGACGAGCAGTTATTAAAAGATGGAGATGTGATTGGCGTAGGTAATCTTAGTTTGGAAGTGGCTTTAGAGAAAATGGAAATGGAGGCATAATACTTTAATCCCAATATTTGATTAGGGTGTCAAAAGTCATTTTTTAGTTTACTGAGTGTATATTGCTGTATAATTATGAATTTTGGCTACCTTTCCTTCAAGCAACATATTTTTTACAAGCCTCATAACAAGCGAAAATACTCACTAATGTTCCTATTTTCGCTTTGAGTCTTGACAAAATATAAGCGTTACTTTCAGCCGGACTACGCCTAAATTAATAATTATTCATCAATATACACAATATATGTTGAGAATGACCTTTTACACTCTAATCATACTTTGTTCATTAATAGCTTTAAATGCTATTTTTACAATATGTAGTAAATAATAAATAAATATAAAACGAAAAACAGGGTCATATCCCTGTTTTTTCGTTTATAATTATGGAGTTTTAGTGATAACTATTTTTCAATCATTAGATTAGCAACACCAACATTTTTGAATATAATTTTTGGATTACAATTGTGTGCACATCGGCGTCTCTTGGAAGGACATATTTTAAGAAGATAAGTTCCTTCAAAAGGTACTTCGAAGTTAAAATAGCCAAAATTACATATCTTTATACAATATAAAAGAATAATGTCATGTTTACATACGGAGTACAGCATTACATCCCATTCATGTGAACTTCGGCAATTACAACCCCAGACTGATCCGAGAATAATACCTGATTGTATAAAGCAATCCTGATGCTTTACTAAGAAGGTTGATCTCGAAATGGAGATAGGTACAGGATAAGGAACTGCAACATACTGAGTCTCGGCTTCTGGACAGGTAGGGCATTCAGGACATACAGGGCATTGTGGACAAGGCTCCTGTTCAGGACAAGAAGGACAAGGAGGAACCTCAGGGCAGGTAGGACAAACTGGAACTTCAGGACAAATTGGGCATGTGGTAGGCTCTGGAATCTCAGGGCAAATAGGGCATACAGTAGGTTCTGGAATACTCGGACATATTGGGCAGTCTGGACAAGGTGGAATTTCAGGGCAGGTAGGACAAGGCGCCGTTTCAGGACAGGTAGGACAAGGTATCTGTTCGGGACAAGTAGGAGCTTCAGGGCAGGTAGGACAAGGTAGCGCTTCGGGACAAGTAGGAACCTCTGGACATGAAGGACAAGTGGCCTCAGGTTGCTGTGCAGTAGGAACTGGTGCAGGCATTTCTATCTGATTAGGTACAGGTGTTGGAGCAGGCATTACTTGAGGAGCAATCTCTTGAACTGGTGAAGGAGAAGGAAGTGGAGTAGTTATTGTAGCAGGCATCTGTTCTGGCATAGTTTCTGTGCCACATAGAACATTTCCTACAAAAGGGTACATATGAAATTCAAATCCACTATTCGCATTCACAGCAAAGGCTCCTAAAGCTGCATTGCCACTAACGTGGCCTCCAGTTGGATGACCATGGAAAGTTGCTTGTGGTGCTAGAATACTTCCCCATATATCAGCAGGTACTTCCATGTGGATATCTGTAGCATCTTCAAATACATATAAAATATGATTTGCATGAGCTTCATCACCATATAATCCATATTGCAGATGAGCATGATTACCTGAACGTATACGAATGATTGCAATGCTGCCATCTGGTATGTCAACTCGTAAGCCTTTGTTTAGTAAACCATTTGGACTTACATCAACAAGAAATACATTTTGTCTAGGATCGTTTCCACGAAGTATCCATTCGTGATAATTATCGATGGTAGATCCGTTTACAGGTAATTGCTCAATACAATTTTTATAATCTGTCATACTTCGGTATGCATTTTGGAAAAAGGAAGAAAGATCAGCTCGTATTCTTGTTGGGCTAATAACACGAGGTGTATCATAGCTTGGAATGAGATAATGATCGCCTTTATCGCTTGGTGTCCAATATGGACTTCCATTCTCTGAATAGTATAAATACTTTAATTCATCCATTTGGTTATTCATATGATCCTTGCCAATTAAGTAAGTACTCCCATTTGCAGCTTGAAATCTACCACCAGTTACTGCATGACCTACCACAACTAATGGTCCATTCATGGAGACATTTCCTCCAATTAAGTATCTTACTAAGTCAGGTGAGTATTCAATGTTAACGTGACCATTTTTTCTTTCAAAGCCAACACTTAAACCTCTTGGGCTGTAGAAACTACCTCCGATAGCAATAGGACCTTCTACGTCCACGATATTATTTGCATCGCCAAATACAAATAGATTCATGGAAGAAGCACTTCCAAAAGGTTGACCTAAAGTATCTTCCCAATTGATATCATCATAAGGTATTCCAACATTTAATATTGGTTCATTTTCATATATATTAGTATCCATATAGATTTGTAAACCACCTTAAATTACAATATTGTTTTCCTAATTATTTTATTCGTAAAGAGCGTACTTGTGCAAAGAATGTGAGAGTTCTTTGTGGTTAAGATGTGATATAACTACTCTTTGGGTAATATTTCCCCTAACATCTACATATGTTTTACTAATGAAATTATAGTATGGGTGCTTTATGAATTATCAAGAAGAAAAAGACAAAATTACATTATTTACTAAAATAGGGATTATCGTATTGAGTTTTGTTGCATTAATCATTGTAGGAATTCAAGTAATCCCTGATGTAATATCCGTTAGTTCCACAAGTGGAAAGAGAGAGCTTCCTATTTACTGCGTAAACTGCCCAGATAAGAAGGTTGCATTAAGCTTTGATGCAGCTTGGGGTAATGAAGACACGCAAACAATTCTTTCCATCCTAGCAAAATATAACGTACATGTTACTTTCTTTATGACTGGTGGTTGGATAGCAAAATATCCAGACGATGTAAAGGCAATAGCAGCTGCTGGCCACGACCTTGGAAATCACAGTGAGAATCATAAGCAGATGTCACAGTTAAGTAAAGAAGAATGTATCAAGGAACTTATGGGACCACATGATAAGGTAAAGGCATTAACAGGAGTTGATATGCAATTATTCAGGCCTCCTTATGGGGATTATAACAATACCTTAATTGAGGCAACAAAGGAATGTAATTATCATTGCATTCAATGGGATGTTGATAGCCTAGATTGGAAAGATTACGGTGCAGACAGTATTGTAAAAACAGTCGTTAATCACAAGCATCTTGGTAATGGTTCAATTATCTTAATGCATAATGGAGCAAAATTCACTAAAGATGCATTGCCAGCAGTTATTGAAGGTTTACAGAATAAAGGATATGAGATTGTTCCAATCTCTGAGCTTATCTATAAAGATAATTATTATATGGACCATGAAGGAAGACAATTTCAGAAATAGAGTGTAAAAACCTATTGAGATACTATTTAAAATGCCGTATAATGGTTTTTATGAATTTATTATGCAAAAAACGACATTTGGGAGGCAATATAACATGAAGAGTAAGAATGCATGGGAAAAATATGATGAAAAGCAACAAGTAGAAGTAATGTCTTTTAGTGAAGGATATAAACAATTTATATCAGATTGTAAAACAGAACGTGAATGTATCACAGATGTAATTGCAAAAGCAGAAGCAAAAGGATTTAGGAATCTAGAGAAATTAATTAAGAATAAAGAATCTCTTAATCCTGGAGATAAAGTTTATGCAAATAATATGGGCAAATCCATTGCACTATTTGTAATCGGTAAAAAAGGTATTGAAGAAGGATTTAATATTTTAGGTGCTCACGTAGATTCACCAAGACTTGATTTGAAACAAAATCCATTATATGAAGAGGAAGAATTAGCATTACTTGATACTCATTATTATGGTGGAATTAAGAAATATCAATGGGTTACAATACCATTAGCACTTCATGGTGTTGTAGTAAAAAAAGATGGAACATTAATCAATGTATCAATCGGTGAAAAAGAAGATGAACCAGTAGTTGGTATCTCTGATTTATTAATTCATTTATCTGCAACACAAATGGATAAAAAGGCAAGTAAGGTAATTGAAGGGGAAGACTTAAATATATTAGTTGGAAGTATTCCTTTCGGTACAGATGAAAAAGAAAAAGAAAAAGTGAAAGCAAATGTTCTTCGTATATTAAAAGAAAAATATGATTTTGAAGAAGAAGATTTCTTATCTGCAGAGATCGAAGTTGTTCCAGCAGGTAAAGCACGTGATTATGGTTTAGATAGAAGTATGATTATGGGATATGGGCATGACGATAGAATCTGTGCTTATACATCACTTATGGCTATCTTTGAAGTGAAAGTTCCAGAAAAGACATCAGTATGTTTGTTAGTTGACAAAGAAGAAATCGGAAGTGTTGGTGCAACTGGTATGAAATCAAGATTCTTTGAAAATACTGTTGCAGAAATCTTAGATTTAAGATCAGAATATTCAGAACTTAAAGTTAGAAGAGCCCTAAAGAATTCCAAAATGCTATCTGCAGATGTTAGTGCAGCTTTTGATCCAAACTTCGCAGGAGTTATGGAGAAAAAGAATGCAGCTTACTTTGGTCACGGTCTTGTATTCAATAAATATACTGGTGCTAGAGGAAAATCAGGATCTAATGATGCAAATCCAGAATTTATTGCTGAGATTCGTAGAATAATGGATGATAATAATGTTACCTTCCAAACAGCCGAACTTGGTAAAGTAGATCAAGGTGGCGGTGGTACTATCGCATACATATTAGCTGAATATGATATGGAAGTAATCGATTGTGGTATTGCACTACATAACATGCATGCTCCTTGGGAAGTTGCAAGTAAAGTAGACATTTATGAAGCGAAGCGTGGATATCAAGCATTTCTTTTAGAAGCTTAGTTCATCTACTATTGATGAAAGAAGAATAGAGTATATTCAGATAGCATAAGCTAAGAATTAGAATGTTTTAGATACATGTGATTCTAGAGCGGCTAATGGCCATAAGGGAGTAAGTGTTAAAATGGTGTCGCTTTATTAAAAGGCTACACCATTTTTTAACAAACCTTAATAGGGATATGCTTAATTGCTATTAAGTTATAAAATCTAGTTTTATATATAGAATAATTGAAAAAAGGAATGTAACTATTCAGTTGCTATACGAAATAGTGAAATACTTAGTTTTTCTACAGCGACTGAACAGTCATGAAGGAATCAAGAAATATGCCAAATAAAATACTTATGATTACAACAGGTGGAACAATAGCCTCTGAAAGTACGGAGGAAGGATTAGCTCCTGTCAAATCGAGTCATTCACTTGATAAAGTGATAAATAATATTTCAAATGACTATGAAATTACAACGCTTGATTTATTTCAATTAGATAGTTCCAATATTCAGCCAGAAGAGTGGAAACAAATTGCTGGTTGTATTAGTGAAGAATATAAGAAATATGACGGAGTTGTATTAACACATGGAACGGATACCTTAGCCTATACAGCTGCCGCATTATCCTTTATGCTTCGAAATATTCCGATACCTGTTGTGCTCACAGGCTCACAGCTTCCAATTAATCATCCCTTAACGGATGGGATAGATAACATGAGATTAGCATTTACGATGGCAAGTATGAAAAAGCCAGGAGTATATATTGCATTTGATCATAAAGTAATCTTGGGTACTAGAGGAGTAAAGGTAAGGACAAAAGGATTTGATGCATTTGAAAGCGTGAATTATCCTTATGTTGCCATAGTTGATGGAAGTGGATTTCGAATTAATGAACTAGCTATTCCGAATGTAGGCGGTAATTTTTCGTTAGAAAGTAATGTCTCAGAAGATGTATTTTTGATAAAATTAACACCGGGCATACGTCCTGAGATTTTTGATATGTTATCGCAGATGAAGTATAAAGGCATTGTTATTGAGGCTTTTGGACTTGGTGGAATTCATTTTATACGTAGAAATTTAGTTGAGAAACTTGAGAGCATGGTGAAAAGTGGAATCGCTATCGTAGTAGTTAGCCAATGTTTATATGAAAATAGTGATTTTTCTATTTATCAAGCAGGACAGAAAGCACTATTAGCTGGTGTTATCGAAGGAAATGATATGACAACAGAGGCAGCAGTTTCCAAATTAATGTGGGCTTTGGCAAAAACAAATGATGTAAAAGTAGTAAGAAAAATATTTGAGACAAGTTATTTTAATGAAATTACCAAAAAATAATATAATGATTTTAAGGCAGATTGCCGAAAAAAGATATAAAGAACGGGAAAGGTGCATAATAAAATGGAGAATAAGAAAAAAGTAATTGAAGTATTAGATAAGTTAGGATTAGATGCAGTATTAGTTTCGGACGGATATAATATGCGCTATTTAAGTGGTTTTTCAGGAGAAACAGGTTATTTATTTATTTCAAGAAATAAATCTGTAATTATCACAGACTTTAGATATACTATACAAGCAAAATCAGAATCAAAGGATTTTGAAGTAGTTGAGATTTCTAAAGGATATATGGAGCCAATCAATGAGCTAATAGCTTCTGAACAAGTAAAGACATTAGGATTTGAAGATGGATCTATGATTCATCGTTCTTTTAGTGGATTAAAAGAAAAATTACATGTAGAAAAATTAGTTCCAGTTAACGAAGAATTAAATGATCTTAGAATTATTAAAACACCTTACGAATTAGAATGTATTAGAAAAGCAGAAGAGATTGGCGATATCGCATTCTCTAAAATTCTAGATATCATTAAACCAGGCATGACAGAGCTTGAAGTTGCTGCACATATCGAATTCTTAATGAAAACAAATGGTGCAGACAAATTAAGTTTTGATACAATTGCATGCTCTGGCATTAATACTTCCATGCCACATGCAACACCATCGAACAAAAAGATTGAAAATGGTGATTTCTTAACTATGGATTTTGGTTGTAAATATAACGGTTATTGTTCTGATATGACAAGAACGATTGTTGTTGGAAAAGCAAGCGATGAACAAAAGAAAGTCTACAATACAGTATTAGAAGCACAATTAGCTGCCCTAGATTATATAAAAGCTGGATATCAAGGTAAAGAAATTGATAAAGTAGCTAGAGATATTATCTATAAAGCAGGTTATGAAGGATGCTTTGGTCATGGATTAGGACACAGTGTTGGTCTATTTATTCATGAAAGTCCAAGATTATCACCAACAGAAGAAAAGGTGATCAGGGCTTGTATGACAGAAACAGTAGAACCAGGTATCTATATTGAAGGCTTTGGTGGGGTGCGTATAGAAGATTTAGTTCAAGTAACCGAAGATGGACATATCAATTTTACGAAGTCTGATAAGAAATTAATTGAATTATAATTGTAACAATTAGTCGCTTATGGTGGCGGATGGGGGTTTATATGGATATTAGTCAAAAGATAAACATCAGTGCTGATACTTTTAAAGGTCTACAGGATGAACTTGCAAAGATGATAAATCAAGTATTTGAAGAATTGAGTACAAAGGAATATCAAGATTGGTTCGTTTACTTTATAGAGCAGAATAACGGGTCGATAAAAGTAAAAGAATATCTTGCTGAGAATACTAGATTGTCAGACAAAGAATATCATAATATACGTGTTATGTTTGATTTGCCAGAGTTTGTTGATAAATTAAGTACAGACCAAAGGATACCAAATGGTAGTTGGAGAATTAATGAAGTAATGAATTATAATATTAAAATCTTGGATAATTATTACAACTTAGTGGTACAAAAAAAAGATTCTGTAAATGAGGTTATAATACAGTCAATCAAGTCAGCTCCAATTTGTGTGAGCATACCGTTTAATAGTTATGATACATAATGATTATTTGATCTAATATATAAAATTTATTGACAAAGATATTTAAGACTGTTATTATTTACTACATCAAGGGCAAGGAAGTTCTCGTTTTGAAGAGTGTTCCTTGCTTTTTTTATTTTATTTATAAAATAATAATATACTTTGTGAAAACTTTTTCTTAGAAAATAAGTTCTAATTTCACAAAACTAGTGCATAATAGTTAGTATTGCATATTATTTACAAAATTTATATCAAAGGGAGAGAAGAAAGATGGGTAAGTATACAAAACAAGACATCATGAATCTAGTTGAGGAGAATGACGTTGAATTTATTCGTTTACAATTTACAGATATATTTGGAACACTAAAAAATGTTGCTATTACAGCAAGTCAATTGCAAAAAGCTATGGATAATAAATGTATGTTTGATGGATCTTCCATTGAGGGATTTGTAAGAATTGAAGAGTCAGATATGTATCTATATCCAGATCTTGATACCTTTGAGATGTTTCCTTGGAGACCACAACAAGGGAAAGTTGCTAGATTAATCTGTGATGTTTACCGTCCAGATGGTACTCCTTTTGAAGGAGATCCAAGATATATTTTGAAAAAAGTATTAAAAGAAGCGAGCGATATGGGATATACGTTCAAAGTTGGGCCAGAATGCGAATTCTTTTTATTCCATACGGATGATAATGGAGCGCCAACAACAACAACTCATGAAAAAGGTGGATATTTTGATCTAGGTCCTTTGGATTTAGGTGAAAATGCTAGACGTGATATGATTTTGGTACTAGAAGAAATGGGATTTGAGATTGAAGCATCACATCATGAAGTTGCTCCAGCACAACATGAGATTGATTTTAAATATGAAGATGCGCTTAAAACAGCAGATAATATCATGACATTTAAGTTGGTTGTTCGTACAATTGCAAAACGTCATGGTTTGCATGCAACATTTATGCCAAAACCTAAGTTTGGTATAAATGGTTCGGGAATGCATGTAAATATGTCTCTTTCAAAAGATGGTAAAAATATATTTGACGATCCAAATGGTGAATTAGGTTTAAGTGAAGATGCATATCATTTCATTGCAGGACTTATGAAGCATATTCAAGGAATGGCTGCAATCACAAACCCTCTTGTTAATTCTTATAAGAGATTGGTCCCAGGCTATGAAGCACCAGTATATGTAGCATGGTCCGCTAAAAATAGAAGTCCATTAATCCGTATTCCTGCATCAAGAGGAGCATCATCAAGAATCGAACTTAGATGTCCAGATCCAGCAGCAAATCCATATTTAACATTGGCTGTATGTCTTGCAGCAGGTCTTGATGGTATTAAGAATAAGTTAACACCACCTAAGAGTGTTGATATGAATATTTTCACAATGACCAAAGAAGAAAAAGAAACAGCAGGAATTACAAGTTTACCTGGAAGTTTAGAAGAAGCAATTAATGCCTTAGAGGCTGATCCTTTTATTCTTAATGTACTAGGAGAACATTTATCAACGAAATATGTGGAAGCTAAGAAAGATGAATGGGATGCTTATAGAACTCAGGTGACTGAATGGGAAGTGGATGAATATTTATATAAAATATAATTAACCTTCAAAGTAACACTTAGATTAAAAAATAAGTAAGCGATGCGATAATCGTTTATGTTACAATTGGAGGTGATCAGACGTGGTTAATATTATTATAGCTTTTCCTAAAATCGAGGATGCTAAAAATATTCGAAATGTATTAGTAAGAAATTCGTTTGATGTAAGAGCCGTATGTACCACAGGAGCACAAGTTGTATCTCTTGCAAATGATCTTGATTCTGGAATTATTATATGTGGTTATAAATTGTCAGATATGCATTTTAGCCAATTACATGATTACCTTCCTAAGGGGTTTGAAATGCTACTTGTAGCATCCCAAGGTAAATGGGGAGATGTTTCTGGAAGTGGAATTGTATGCCTTGGAATGCCAATTAAAACGCAAGAATTATTGGATACCTTGCAGATGATGACTTATAATTATATAAGAAGAAAGAAAAAGGAAAAAGATAAACCCAAGAAACGGTCGCTGGAAGATAAAGCTACAATTGATAAGGCAAAATTAATTCTGATAGAACGAAATAACATGTCTGAAGATGAGGCACATCGGTATATACAAAAAACAAGTATGGATAGTGGTACCAATATGGTCGAAACAGCTGAGATGATAATCAGCATGATGTATTTGGCTTAATTATATAATCATATAGTTCATAAAACATATAGCCCTGCAATGGTGGTTAAATACTACCGTTGTAGGGTTATTTTAGGCATTTATATTGACAAAAAAATAGATGGGATATAGAATAATATGTATTGAAATACAAAAAATGGATATTATTAGGGAATGGGGAAAATAGGATGAAGTATAATGGTAAGAAGATTTTAAAGCATCTATTGATTATAAATAGTATGATGCTCTTTCTTTTGTTTACAAGTAAAAACATTGCTTTTTCTAGTGAAATAAACGCAGGTGAGAGTAGTGAAAAGGCAATCACAATTGACACAGAAAACAAAATGAATATTGGTAATTTTAAAAATAATACTTCTGTTTGTTATTATAAAGTTACATTATTAAAAGATGGACAACTTAAAATTAATTTGAAGTCATATTTAGTAAATGAGATTAAGGTTGATATATTAAGTTCTAATCAAGAATTATTAAAAACAACAACTTGTGTTTATGATAATAAAAAACAAGTTGGAGTATTAGAAGATAGTAGTTATTACGATGCAGGTATATACTATATTCGATTGCAGAAAGTATTCGCAGATGGCGAAGGAAAATATGAGTTAAGTACGAAGTTTTTCAACTCGAATACGATTGATAAAGAACCAAACAATGATATAACCAAGGCACAGAAATTAACAATGCAGAAAAAAGTGACTGGTTTAATTACTTTTTCAGACAAAAGTGACTATTTTTATGTTGATGTTACAAATGAGAAGAATCTTAAGATTAATATTGCACCTCAATTTGATGTATCGTTTATAGTAACAATACTTGATAAAAACGGTAATAAAATTGAAAGTGGTACAGCAAGCTATTCTAGTTCATCTAAAAAATTAGTAGAATATCAATTTAGCGCTAAAAATCCCGACAGCAGATATTACATATATATTCAAGAGGTTGATTCTAAAAATACTGGCAAATATACAGTTAAAACTAGTGGAGATGTTAAAATTGATTCCATCTCGCTGATTCCAAGTAGAGTTTCAATCCATATTGGGGAAAAAACAAAATTAGTGGCTTATATAAGCCCTAAAAATGCCAATGAAGGATATTCTTTTTCATCTAGTAATAAATCAGTTGCAACTGTATCAAAGAATGGAACAATAGTTGGTAAAAAAGTTGGAAAAGCCACAATTACTGTGAAATCAAAAAGTGGAAAAGTAGTTAGTAAGCGAGTTGTTACAGTTAAGTGCATTCGAGTAAAAAGTGTGAATCTCAATGTCACCAATAAAACTCTTAAGGTTGGACAGAAATATCAACTAAAAGCTACGGTATCTCCAAGGAAAGCAACAAATAAAAAAATTACATGGAAATCTAGTCATCCATCTATTGCTAAGGTAAGTTCTAATGGAAAGGTAACTGCTATAAAGCCAGGTACAGCTACAATAACGGTTACAAGTAAGGATGGTTCTCATAAGAGACAATGTAGGATTAAAGTATATAGACCAGTAAAGAGTGTTCAGTTATCAAGTAAAACTAAAACTTTAACAGAAGGTCAAAGTGTTCGTATTAACGCAATCGTAAAACCTTCAAATGCAACAATAAAAGCAGTGTCTTATCATACAAGTAACTCAAATATTGTTTCAGTCAGTTCTAAAGGTGTGATAACAGCGAAGAGAGCAGGTACAGCTATCATAACGGTTACAACGAAAGATGGTAAGAAAAAAGCGACTTGTAAGGTGTATGTTAAGGAAAAAGTAGTTGTACAACAACCTACAAAGACATCGGAAAAAGATGATAAACAAAATACTTCTTCTGGAAAATCAAAAGCGAAGACAAAAACAGATACAAAAACGGTAAAAGTATCAGATATTTCAGTAGAGGGATGTTCTTTATCTGTAGGAGAAACTAAAAAAATTAGTGTATCGATATCACCAAGTAATGCATCGAATAAAAAAGTGACGTACAAAAGTAATAATTCTAATGTTGTAACAGTATCTAGTAATGGTGTTGTAAAAGGAATATCTAGAGGCGTTGCAACAATTACAGTAACATCATCTGACGGAGTTACTTCATTTTGTACTGTAGTGGTAAAATAAGATAGTTATTTGGGAGGTTATTGTGGGGGTTAAACTAAAGGCTAGGGCATATAGTGATATTGGATTGTACCGTAAGAAAAATGAAGATAATTACTTAATGATGAAAAATTACCTTCCACAAGAGCATCGTATTACCACAAAGAAAATAAGAGCTAATATTGATAAGCCTTGCCTATTTGCGGTATGTGATGGAATGGGTGGTACCTTATATGGTGATACATCATCCTTTCTTGCAGTACAAAGCCTATATGAAAATTTTAAAATAGTATGTAGCTTAGTAAATAAGCCAAATAGGGAGAATATCAAAAAAATTTTAGATTCAGTAAATGAGGATATCTGTTCTTTTTCCAAAAGTAAGCAAATTGAACTTGGAAGTACAATTGCCCTATTGTATGTGGATGAAAAAGAAATCATTGTTTCCAATATAGGTGATAGTAGAATTTATAAACTATATTGTGGTAAAATGGAACAGCTATCAAAAGATCATAATCAAGCATATTTTATGTATGAGTCAGGAATGATTACGAAAGAAGAAATGAAAAATCATAGAGGAAGACATCATCTTACTCAATATCTTGGTATAAAATCTGATGAGATGATTATTGATCCCTACATACAATGTATGAACCATGACGAAGGCAAAGTAATCTTTCTAATATGCAGTGATGGTTTAGTGGAGACACTCGATGATGAAGTAATAAAATACATTTTAGAACAAAAGATATCGTTAAAGAAAAAGAGTAAAATGTTAGTGAAGAGTGCTATTAAGCATGGAAGCAAAGATAATGTTACTGCACTTTTAGTAGAGATTATAAAAAAATAATATTAAGGAAATATTTTATTTAATAAGCAATAAAATTTTACCTATTACTTATAGAAATAGATATATAATTTAACGATTCAGATTTCTTTGTGTATAACAATGCACAGATGGGAGTGAATATGGATAATAATGCAATACATGAATTAGAGCCATTTTGGGGGAATTGGTATCTTGATAGTTTTATTGGAGAAGGAAGTTTTGGAAAAGTATATAAGATATATAGAGAAGAATTTGGTGAAAAGCATTATGCGGCATTAAAAATTATTTCGATTCCTCGAAATGCTAGCGAATTAAAGCAAATCTATTTCGAAGGTATGAATGATGAATCAGCAAGCAAATATTTTAGCGGAATTGTAGAAGATATATATAATGAAATTATACTGATGTCAAAACTAAAGGGAAAAACTAATATTGTAAGTTATGAAGATCACAATATTGTAAAAAGAAAGCAAGGGGTGGGTTATGATATCTTAATACGTATGGAATTATTAACGAGTCTTAATGATTACGTAATTAAGAAACCATTAAGTAACGAATCCGTCGTACATATGGGGATTGATATCTGTAATGCCCTTGCCTTATGTGAAAAAAGAAATATTATACATAGAGATATTAAGCCAGATAATATTTTCCTATCGAATGATGGTGATTTTGAGCTTGGTGATTTTGGAATAGCAAGGCAAATGGATGAGGCATTTATGGGGTTATCCATAAAAGGTTCTTATGAATACATGGCACCAGAGGTATATAATGGAAAAAACTATGATCATAGAGTAGATATTTATTCTCTGGGTTTATTGCTTTATACTTTTCTTAATAATCGCAAACCACCCTTTGTCCCTACGAATACAAGTGTCGCAACTCATGGGGAAAGACAGGAAGCTTTAAGAAAAAGATTTACTGGTGAAACGTTAATACCACCTGTTAATGCAACTGAGTCATTGAGTACTGTAATATTAAAGGCATGTTCTTATAATCCAGATGATAGATATCATACTGCAAGTGATTTTAGAGCTGCATTAGAGAATTTGACAAGTGAGCAAGTTGGTGACAAAAAGAGCAAAGATATATTGGCTTCTCAGTTAAGAGAAGATAATTTATCGCAGACTGTACTACTATCCAAAGATGTTGTACTGGCGGATGATTTTGATAGAACGGTTTTGTTACAAAGTAATAATGATAGTATAACTAATATTGAAGATGATTCGTTTGATCGAACTGTTTTATTAGAAAATAGTGATGAAATGGATAAAACGGTAATGTTGTCACAGCAGAAGAAATTAAATAATACAGTAACGGTAGCTCCTACGGATTCAGCTGGTTTCGAAGATAACGAAGAATACACAGAAAGTAAAGAACAATTTTTGATACATTCTATCGTTGATCTAGATCAAATAGAGGAATCACATCAAACTTCCATTGATAAAAAGGATGAATTAGTTCAATCTAATAAACTAAAAGAAATTGATAACAAAGATAATAAGAATTCTAAAAATGTAAATATAAATAATGAGCCAAGTAATACGAATGTAAAAGCTATAAAATCTAGAAAAAAAGGTATGCTTACTATTGTAGTTATTATTGTGATTGCTGGTACTGTTATTGCAGTATTATTTGGTAAGAATTTATTGAGTGAACCCAAAAAAGATAGTCCGAAAAATCCAATAGAGACAACTAATCCAGTAGCATCAGAAACACCAATAAAGACAAAAGAGCCAGTGCAGACAAAAGAACCAGATTCTAAAGAAGTGAAGTCACTTAAGCTTGATTATAGTAATAAGAAAATTGATGACATATCAAAAATTAAGAAATTAGACATAGTAACAGATTTAACACTTGATAATAATAATATATCTAGGATTGATTTATTAAGTAAGTCAATTTATATAACATCATTAAGTATGAATAATAATAAAATAAGTAATATTACTGCTTTAAGTTCTATGAGTAAGCTAAATTATTTGTGGTTATCAACTAATTGTATTAAGAATATTACATCATTAGGTGATTTACTGGAATTAAAGGTGGTTGTTCTTGATCATAATAAGATACAAGATATCAATGCTCTAGAAAATTTAACGAAGATTACGGATTTATATCTGAATGACAATGAGATAAAGGATATTCAAGTTTTGAAATACTTAACGAACTTGAAGTCATTGAGTCTCTCTAATAATAAGATAAAAGATTTCAGTCCATTATACGGAATGAAAAATATAAAAACTCTTGATATATCGGGCAATAATATTTCTAAAAAGTCATATGAAACATTAAAGAAAAATTTACCTAAGAGCTGTTTGATTGTTAAATAATAAGGAAAATGATATATTTACTTTTTATTAGATATTACTCAGGATAATGAAATAATGTTATTAAGAGATATGTTATTTCTTTGTGTTATAAACTTTACCATATACTATATGTTTGATATAATGAATTTTAAAGTAAATAAAGATATGTTACTAAAGACATATACGTAATTGAAATAAATAATTCGGATCTATAGTAAGTTATAGGACATCAAAAAGTGAAAGGCATGGGATTAATAAGATGAAATTTACAAAAATGCAAGGTTGCGGTAATGATTATGTATACGTAAATTGTATAGAAAAAGAACTTGAGAATTCAAATGAAATAGCTAAAGTGGTAAGTAATCGCCATTTTGGAGTTGGCGGAGATGGGATGATTATGATTTGTTCCTCTGATAAAGCTGATTTTCGAATGAAAATGTTAAATGCAGACGGTTCTGAGGGAGCAATGTGCGGTAATGGTATACGTTGCGTAGCAAAATATGTATATGATTATAAACTAACCAATAAAGAGAATTTATCAATTGAAACACCATCAGGGATTAAGTATCTTGATCTTACCACTGAGAATAATAAAGTAGTGGAAGTAACTGTAAATATGGGAAGTCCAATTCTTGAAGCAAAATTAATACCAGTTATTTCGGATAATGATAAAGTGATAGCAGAACCAATCGATATTGATGGAGTTGAATACAAGATTACATGCGTATCTATGGGAAACCCGCATGCAATAGTATTTGTGGAAGATACTAAGAATTTTCAAGTGGAGAAAATTGGACCATCATTTGAGAATAATAAAATATTCCCAGATAGAGTCAATACAGAATTCATTCAAGTAATTGATCGTAACACGATATCAATGAGAGTATGGGAAAGGGGATCAGGTGAAACCCTTGCCTGTGGTACTGGAGCATGTGCCAGTGTTGTTGCGTGCGTTTTGAATGGTAAAACAGAAGATGAGGTTACGGTCAAATTACTAGGAGGGGATCTAAAGATTAAATACGATAGAGAACAAAACTTAGTATTTATGACAGGACCAGCTGTAATCGTGTTTGAAGGTGAAATAGAATTGTAAAAAATGGGATGTTGTAACATAAGTTGCAACATCCCATTTTTTTGATAGAACAAACCACCAGCAAAGCTGGTGGTTCTTATTTATGTAAGCATTTATGTAATGTAATTATTATGTAAGTGGACTTAATAAATATTGGATGATTAGACATATAGACATTCAATACTGTCTTCGATAATGTCTCTTGTATGAACTGGAAGAACTTGATTGCTAGCTAACTTTACAGCTAAATCTATTACGAAATCTTTATTCGATGAAATATTGCTAACTTCACAAAGTGAATAAGGGTTAGTAAGATTATTATCTGAGTAATAGACTTTTATACCGTATGAAATATTAGAATCTGAATCAACATCCGCTAAATTAAATTGTAATACTTCGTAGTTAACTTTAAGAATTTTGGATAGACTAATAAAAATGTCTTCCGATAGTTTTAGAATTGTCATATCAACATACTCCTTTTTGCTTTAATAAAATTATCTTATTAACTATTGATAATTTTATGTAGAACATATAATATTTATAGTTACTTATGAACCTGTATTAATTATACTAAAAATAATTTAATATTTCAATAACATTTGGTGAAAAATGTAGCGAAATATAAAATTATGGTTAATAATGGTATGTAAAGTAAACAAGAAAAAAGAAAAAATAATATTTTTCCTATCCAATATATACAAAATAATACAAGATATGGTAAATTGTAAATAAAAGTAATATGTCATTTTGCACAATTAGATGATAAAAAAATCAAAATATATTTCAATACACTATTGCAAGAAAGTATTATGTGTGGTATGATACCTTTACGATTTAGATATTTATAAAAGTATATCTTTATCTTTTCAGATTTAATCAGCAATGAAGGAGACTTTAGTTTACTGATTTCATAGACTGACAGGAATAGAATGTCACCGACTGAGAGCATTCTTACTATGATAGGTATTTTAAGGAACACTCTGGAGCTCACGAGTTGAATTTAGTAGGTTCGTGCGTGACACGCGTTAAGTGTAGAGAGGAAAGTTTTATACTTTCAATGCGGGTGGTACCGCGGGAATAGCTTATCCCGTCCCGGAATAGATGCATTTATTAGCAGAATATTCTAGGGGCTTTTTTTATTGCTAAAAAGCAAGCGTTAAGTTTAATTAATATTGGATAATTATCCTTTTTATTATACAAACTTACGTATAGATTGATTATTAAGCCTCAGACCTAGAATATGTATAAAAAGCTTGAATATGTATGCGTTAACATTAGTATGAAGATGATAGCTAAGGAGAGATGACGATGGAGTTTATTTCAGGAATTAAGAGAAAAGATACGGTAACGATAAGTGAAATATTAGAAAATGGAGCTGGAAACACAGTAGAATTAACAGGTGCAGTTCACACGATACGTGATATGAGTGAGTTCGCATTTGTTGTGCTACGAAGATATGACGGAGTTGTTCAATGTGTATTTGAAGAAGGTAAAGTTAATTTTGATATCAAATCACTTCGTGAAGGAGCTACGGTAAAAGTTAATGGAGAGGTTAACTTAGAAGATCGTGCACCAAATGGCTTCGAGATACGATTAAAGAATATTACAGTGCTATCACAACCTGCCAAAGATAGTACAATGCCAATTCCAATTAGCAAATGGAAGCTAAGTACATCGCTTGAAACAAAGATGGCATTAAGACCAGTTGCATTAAGAAATATAAGAGAAAGAGCAAAATTCAAAATACAAGAAGGAATTGTTCGTGGATTCCGTGATTATATGTTTCGTCAGAACTTTACAGAGATCCGTACCCCTAAGATTGTTGCTGGCAATGCAGAAGGTGGAGCAAATGTATTTAAATTAGAGTATTTCGGTAAGAAAGCATTCTTAGCACAAAGCCCTCAATTCTATAAACAGACAATGGTTGGAGTATATGATAGAGTATTTGAAGTTGGACCAGTATTCCGTGCGGAAAAACACAATACAACAAGACATCTGAATGAGTATACAGGACTTGACTTTGAAATGGGTTATATCGATAGTTTCTACGACATTATGGAAATGGAACAATCCATGTTAGATTATACGTTTGAATTCTTAAATACAGAATATGCAAAGGAATTAAAGACTTTAGGAGTTACACTTCCAAATGCGAAGAAAATACCAACTGTTCGTTTTGATGAAGCAAAGAAACTTGTTTCAGAAAAGTATGATAGAAAGATAAAGAATCCTTATGATTTAGAACCAGAAGAAGAGATTCTAATTGGGCAATACTTTAAAGAGGAATTCGATAGTGATTTTGTATTTGTAACACACTATCCATCTAAGAAGAGACCATTCTATGCAATGGATGATCCAGAAGATACGAAATTTACACTTAGTTTCGATTTGTTATTCAAAGGGATGGAGATAACTACTGGAGGACAGAGAATTCATTCCTATGAAGATCAAGTGACTAAAATGCAAGAAAGAGGAATGGATATCGAGGATTTCACTCATTTCTTAATGATTCACAAACATGGTATGCCACCTCATGGAGGCCTTGGAATAGGGTTAGAGCGTCTTACAATGAGACTTCTTGATGAAACTAATGTACGTGAGACTTCATTATTTCCTCGTGATGTGTCTAGGTTAGAGCCTTAGGGGTATTTTCCTAAAGATGAAGGTGTTCTAGTAAGATAAAATCAGCTAGGGAGTTCGTGGGATAATCAAGGATTTCTGTTTGTTATTCATGTTTCGTTTTTTCGTGTGGAAGTTTCTAAATTCCTATCCTTTGGGTAAAGCAGAAATGAATGACTCGAACTCCTCCTGCTACTCTTGATAAGGTAAGATGGATATGGGTCGTCAAACAGCGAGTCGTTCATTTCTATACCCAAATGATAGGAATTAAGTAACTTTTCACATGAAAAAAAGGCGCATGAATTACAAACAGAAATCCTTGATTATCTGGGAAGTTGCTGGAGCTGATTTTATCGTTACGGGGAAGTAATATTTGATATAGATTGATTCATGGTTGTAGAAGCAAGGATATCTTTTGCTAGGAATCTTATAAGATGTTTTATTAGAACTTATAGTAGAATATTAGCATGATGAATAGGATGGATTATTAATATCCTAAGTAAAAGAAGATATAAGGTGTAAGAGGGATATATAGTTTAGGAAATATGATAATAGAGATAAGAATAAAAGTTAAGAGTTTTTAAATTAGAAATTAATAAATAAAAAATTAAGAATTAAGTAAAGTATGAGATAACATAATAGCTTGAGTTGTAAGATATATAGTGTGGTGTATAGGATTAAGTCATTAGTTAGCTTGGAATCTAGGATAATGATATAAAAAGAGTAAGATATAATATAGCCCAAGAGATAATAATTTTAGATTAAGTAAAAATAACAGAAATATCAAATTATTAGGATAAAAACGGAGGTGTGTCTATGAAGATTACAGATGAAACAATAGATTATGTATCTGCTTTAGCGAAATTAGTGTTATCGCAAGAAGAAAAAGAGAAAGCAGAAGTAGATCTTGGAAATATATTAGGGTATATTGAGACTATGAATGAATTAGATACAGAGGGGATTGAGCCGATGTCTCATGCATTTCCTCTTAAGAATGTATTTCGCGAAGATGTTGTTACCAATGGGGATGACCGAGATAATGTACTTAGTAATGCACCAGTGAAGAAGGACGGCAGTTTTGTCGTTCCTAAGACAGTTGAGTAGGAGGGGAAAGAGATGGATATTACAACATTAACAGCCCTTGAACTTTCGGCAAAGATTAAGGATGGAGAAATATCTGTTGTGGAAGCTACAAAAGCACAGATTGAGAGAATTAAAAAAGAAGATCAAAAGTATAACTGTTATGTTACCGTTTTAGAAGAAGAAGCATTAGCAAGAGCCCAACAAGTTCAGGCGCTTATTGATGCAGGAGAGTTAAAGGATTCTCCATTAGCTGGAGTTCCTATGGCTATTAAGGATAATATGTGTACAAAAGGTGCATTAACAACTTGCTCTTCAAAGATTCTGGGGAATTTTAAACCTCCTTATAATGCAACGGTTGTAGAAAAATTAGAAGCAGCAGGTGCTATTATCATTGGAAAACTCAATATGGATGAATTTGCAATGGGTAGTACAACTGAGACTTCCTTTTATGGACCTACCAAAAATCCATGGAATGTAGAACATGTGCCAGGGGGTTCTAGTGGTGGTGCAGCAGCAGCTGTTGCAGCAGAGGAAGCATTCTATACATTGGGCTCTGATACTGGTGGATCAATTAGACAGCCAAGTTCGTTCTGTGGTGTTACAGGCATTAAGCCTACTTATGGTACGGTTTCTCGTTATGGGTTGATTGCTTATGCATCAAGTTTAGATCAGATTGGACCAATTGCTCGTAATGTATCCGATTGTGTTGCTGCGCTTGAAGTGATTTCAGGTTATGATAAAAAAGATTCCACATCGGTAGATACGGGTGAATACAAATATACAGATGCTTTAGTGGATGATGTAAAAGGAATGAAGATTGGTATTCCAAGAGGATATATTGGAAAAGGTCTTGATGAAGAAGTTAAGAATAGCATTTTAAAGGCTGCTAAAGTCCTTGAAGAAAAAGGTGCTATTGTTGAAGAATTTGATATGGACATTGTAGATTATGCAATTCCTGCTTATTATGTAATCGCATCTGCAGAAGCAAGTTCTAATCTTTCAAGATTTGATGGTGTTAAATATGGATACCGCACAGAGGATTTTAACGGTCTTCAAGATGTTTATAAAAAGACAAGAAGCGAAGGATTTGGTATGGAAGTGAAACGTCGTATGATGATCGGTGCTTTCGTGTTAAGTTCTGGTTACTATGATGCTTATTATAATAAAGCATTAAAAGTAAAAGCACTAATCAAAGAAGGGTTTGACAAGGCTTTTTCAAAATATGATGTAATATTAGGACCAACAGCTCCATCTACAGCACTTAAAATAGGAGAAAACTTATCTGATCCTCTTAAGATGTATCTTGGAGACATCTATACAGTATCTGTTAACTTAGCGGGACTTCCTGCAATTAGTCTTCCTTGTGGTATGGATTCAAAAGGTCTTCCAATTGGGTTACAGTTAATTGGAAAGCATTTTGGTGAAAAAGACATAATTAGAGCTGCATATTCTTTTGAACAAACAAGAGAATATGTAAGACCAACATTTACGAAGGGAGAGTAATCATGAAGAATTATGAAACAGTCATTGGACTTGAAGTCCATGTTGAATTAGCAACCAAATCAAAAATATTCTGTGGATGTACGACAGAATTTGGTGGTGCACCAAATACACATGTATGCCCAGTTTGTACTGGTATGCCTGGAACTCTTCCTGTATTGAATAAAAAAGTAGTGGAATATGCTATTGCAGCAGGTTTAGCAACTGGTTGTACCATTACTCAAAAGTGTAAATTTGACCGTAAGAATTATTTCTATCCTGACCTTCCAAAGGCATACCAGGTATCACAGTTATATTTACCAATCTGTCGTGATGGCGGAATTGAGATTGAGGTAGATGGTGTTAAGAAAGTGATTGGAATTCATGAAATTCATATGGAAGAAGATGCGGGTAAATTAGTTCATGATCCATGGGATGATTGTACATTGGTTGATTACAACCGTTGTGGAGTTCCACTTGTAGAAATTGTTAGTGATCCAGACATGCGCTCTGCTGATGAAGTAATTGCATATCTTGAAAAATTAAAATTAATTCTTCAATACTTAGGAGTATCGGATTGTAAGATGCAAGAAGGTTCTCTACGTGCGGATATCAACCTTTCAATACGAGAAGTTGGGGCACCTGAGTTCGGAACAAGAACAGAGATGAAGAATATGAACTCTTTTAAAGCCATTGCAAGAGCTATTGAAGGAGAAAGAAAACGTCAAATTGAACTTTTAGAATATGGTAAAAAAGTAGTTCAAGAAACTAGAAGATGGGACGATAACAAAGACACATCTTTTGCAATGCGTTCCAAAGAAGATGCACAAGATTATCGTTACTTCCCTGAACCAGACTTAGTACCAATTGAGATTGGTGATGACTGGTTAGAAGAGATTAAAAATAGAGAACCAGAGCTTCGTGATGCGAAAATGCTTCGATATGAAACAGAATATGATATTCCAGAATATGATGCTGTAATTATTACTGGTTCCAAAAAGTTAGCAGATATCTTCGAGGCAACCGTTGCTATTTGCAATAAACCAAAAGAAGTATCCAACTGGCTAATGGTTGAGACAATGAGACTTCTAAAAGAGCATGAGATGGAACCAGAAGAGATCAAATTTGCTCCAGAGAACCTTGCTAAATTAATTGGATTAGTGGATACAAAAGCTATTAACCGTACTGTTGCAAAAGAAGTGTTTGAGAAAGTATTTGCAGAAAATATCGATCCAGAACAATATGTAGAAGCGAATGGCCTTAAGACAGTGAATGACGAAGGTGCACTTAGAACAACAATCGAAGGAATTATTGCTGCGAATCCACAATCTGTGGAAGATTATCATAATGGTAAGGAAAAAGCAATTGGTTTCCTAGTTGGTCAGACAATGAAGGCGATGAAGGGCAAAGCAGATCCTGGTATGATTAATCAAATCTTAAAAGAATTACTGTAAGTGTATAATAATTTGAAAAGTGATTTTTAAGATATATAGAATTAAATATAAAATAATGCAGGTATGAGAAATAAAGCTGATATTAGAAATAGCTAGATAAAAGAATAATTAAGAAGAATTAAATAATGAAATCCTTGCTATCAATAAATGATGAAAGATAGCAAGGATTTTTATTATTTTATTAGGAAATGAAGTATAGGTATGTTTTCATTATATTTCGGTAGCCATTTTTGCTAATTCGACACTTGCTCGACTGATTTCTTCTAAAGAAGCAGTTATTTCTTCGGTTGCGGCAACTTGTTCTTGAGTAGTTGCAACTGAGATATGGCTTTTCTCTTTAGATTCTTCAACTTTACTTTTTATATCATCGATTAATTTCTTGATGATAGGAACTGTATTTTTGGATTTTTCTGATAATTTATTGATTTCATTGGCTACAACACTAAAGCCCTTTCCAAAATTTCCAGCTCTAGCTGCTTCTATAGAAGCATTTAAACCAAGCATTTTTGTAGAATCTGCAACGGAACGGATGAGATCACTAATGGCATTTATTTGATCAGCTAAATTAGTGATTTCTTCAATGCTATTAAATAGACTTTGCTCATTTGTATGTATAGTTTCAGAAGATTTTGCAACTTCTTGAATGATATTTGTTACTTCATTAAGTTGTGTCTCTAGGTTCTCAGATAAATTGATTAAATCGTATTCAGTTTGTTTGGGGCGAATAATATTTAAAGCACCAACTACTTCATGTGTATTTCTATCAAAATAAGGTGCTGCCTGCACTTTTGTTGGTGGTCCATAGACCATTGAAATATCCTCTGCATGCAAAGCTTTTTTCTCGCTCATTGCATTATTTATAATATCAAAACCTTCCAAAGACAATCCGTGTTTTACAATTGAAACATCATATTTATCGCTACGGTTAACATCTAAAACAATGTCTCTGTTGGTTAAAGTGATTAAGGAACCTTCTTTGAATAAGCTTGCAATAATAGGTGCGTAGTCATTAAAAGCAACTACCATAGGATGTGAAATAATTCTGACTGTTATAAACACACAAGTTGAATGTTCAATTGTGGATTTAATAGGTAGAATTGAAATGATAATTTTTTTTTGATTTTCTTCCATCGGATATCGAAACTCTTCCGGAGTAGATCCTTCCATTGCCTTAACTATTTCACTTTTGTTCATATAGAAGTCCCATTCATTATCTGTAAGATTAAAATGATCAGAAGAAAGTTTCCACACTACTTTCTTCTCTGATATTTCAGCGAACATTACTTCTTCTAAAGAAGTGTTAATTTGGGTCCTAGCATATAACTTTAAAATTTCTAAATCATATTGTTGAGTCATAATAATTATTTCCGTCCTTTGTATTACAATATCGTAATGTTATTAGTAAAAACTATTCAGTCGTACCTGAAAATAATAGTAATATAATTAGCTGTTATTACATCGTTCTACTCCGTTATTTATGAATATAACGTATGCTACGACGGAATATTTACCATATATTTATAATAAAGGATAGAATTTCAAAGACAATGGAAATTATACCAAAATTAACGCGTATTTTTGTGCGATTGCACAACTTATATAAAATCTAAGTTCGTATATCAAAGGAATATCTTTTAATCGATGTTGCTGGCGCACTATGCTCAAGCAGATCATCTACAATATTTGTGTCTTTTTCTCTGTCGCGAACATTAATCTCAGATTGCAAAGTATAGCCTTTATTACTTAAGGCCGTAGTTAAATAATCAATATTTGTCGCCACAAGTTCTTTGGTATCTTCATTGGTTAAATAGAATTTAGCTGCAACATTAAGATTAGTTAAAGTTAAATGAATATCTGTAGGGCCTAGGTGTTCCATATCTAAGTGAAGTAAGACACTGATATTACTTTTCTTATCTTTTAGCTCTTTTTTGTTCGTATAAATATATAGATCGCTATGGAGGTTTTGATCTCTTAATTTCATAGGTAGTTGTATGTAGGTAAACATCTCATTTAGCGATTTCATAAAATCTAGGTTGTCCTTTAATTGGTTAAGGGTATAAGAGGTATTTTCCTTCATGTTACTCGTATGTTCTAATAATTTACCCATGTTGTTCATATCGTCCTGCAAGGTTCGATATAATTTTTCCACATTACCTTCTTCTGTTAGGGATTTTGGCGTAAGTGACCATTTGGATTCAAGCGCTTCCTTAATTAATTTTTGATAGCCTGTATCCTTAAGAAGTTCATGACTTAGATTGCTTAAGTCTGAATCAGATTCTAGGAATGCTTGAATTGTTCTCATAAAATCATTATTTGTAATGCTACCATCAAGTACAGATTTTTTAAACTCTTCGGAAATGGGTAAGTTATTTAGTACGTTATTTAGATTGGTTCTTTCTTCGCCTGTCAGCAAATAAGATAGATTTCCTTGCTCTTTTGCTTGCAAAGTAAGATTCTCTATTATTTTCTGAACAATGTCATGTTGTTCTACACTTAGAGGGTGTTCTACGATTGCAGAAGATATGGAGTTATCGATCATAGCCAGAGCTTCTTTTAATGGAAGAGTTCCATTTAAAAGAGAAGTTGTCTCTTCTGGTGATGGAGAACTTGAACTTACTAAGTTTAGCAACTGATTGCGTTCTTCGTTTGATAAAATACTTGTTGTTAAAGCCTCATTATTTAAGTAATGTCTAGAACTTGAAAATAATATCTCTTTCATACTGTCTAAGGATGGCGGTGTATTGCCTTGGAGTTTGGTTAGTAAAGAATCTATCATAGAATCAGAAGAATTACCAGTCTCCTTGGGCATGAATTCTGAATTGATATTAGGATTATTAGTCCCAACTGGGGCTTTTTCTTGCATCAGATTAGCCAATTCTTTGTGAAAGGATAGTATCTCCGCTGGGCTACCACTTTGTAATAAATCGTTTATAATATTAGGCATTTCGTTAGAAATAGACGTTATGCCGCTCATTAATCGATGTTCAAGATTCTTATATTGTTCAAATTGGGCGATGTTTTGCTCTGTTAAAGGAATTTTGTATTTGTTCATTACTACTAAGGTATCTACGGATACATCTGGATGTTTATAAGCATCTCGAATAATATTTAAAATTGATTGCTTATCTACAGACATATTATTGTTAAGTAGCTCTTTTACGATGGACTGGTTTTTATCATTCATCGGTAAATTAGCACCTTCAAGGGCCTTTTGTATAGTTGGCTCTATTGTACCATTCTGATTATTAGAAGTGATTTCAATTCCAATGGATTGTTCCGTTTGATAAACCACTTTAAATTCAGTCTTTTCTCCAATAGATAGTCTTGATGGATTCGTGAGTTTAGCTGTAAGGGTTGAACCGTCGTCTAATTTGATATTTACTTCATTTTGGCGTATATCAGTAATGGTACCATTAAATGTACTTCCTTTTTGCAGTGTAATGGTTGAATCCTGCTTTGGTGATTCGATGGTGCTAGTACTAGAAGAACTAGTATTTGTAGTAGAGTTAGCTTTTGTATTTTGATTGGATATATATTCTGAATTAAAACGATTGTTTTTTGAATCATAATTATTATTTAATAAATTCATGGGGCTACCTCTTTGCTTCATAGGTTAATCGTTACAATATTGCAACTGTGTATTTATATATCTTTATATCGTAAATTATCATGCAATATGTTAGCTTTGGTAAATATGAAGTTCCAATATTTTTAGAATTTGATATGGCGATTATGTATCTGGAATATATTTAAATATAGATTGCACCTAAAGTGATTAGTGTTATAAGAGAAGAAAAGATGATATAATATGTAGATATTATAATACATTATATAAAAGAAAAATTTACAACTTTAATACATTAAAATATTAATGAAATGATATGCTTAAAAACAGCTATTTGGTTAATTTAATAATGTGAAAAGAAAAATAACTTTAGAAAATTAATCAAAACATATAATTTTCATGCTTTTTCATTCTTTTGATAAGAAATGACAGTTGATTTTATAACTATTATATATTATAATCTGACTATCGAACAAAGGCGTTCTTAAAGGTGGGTGAACTATATCAAAATAGGAGCTCTATATCTTTAAGGGCGCATTTTTTAAACTACTTTAATTTGCAACATAAAACAATAATTAGGACATAATATTATTTAAGTATTATGCAAATGTTGGCTAGTGTGAAATAAAGCGTTTCACACCCCTGATTTGTATGTCGCCCAAGGTGACATACGGGAGCTACAATATAATTAACTAATTAAGAAAGAAGAGGCGGATGGAATGAAGAAAGCTACTTTTGAAGAAATAAACCGTAAGCAGCAAGGATTATATGATCCAAGATTTGAACATGACAACTGTGGTATTGGTGCCATTGTTAATATCAAAGGAATTAAAACACATGAAACAGTAGCGAATGCCCTTAGAATCGTTGAGAATCTAGAACATCGTGCTGGTAAAGACGCAGAAGGTAAAACAGGTGATGGTGTAGGTATCTTATTACAGATTTCTCACAATTTCTTCACAAAAGCTGTGAAGCCTCTTGGAATAAAATTAGGAAATGAAAGAGAATACGGAGTAGGTATGTTCTTCTTTCCACAAGATGAATTAAGTAGAAACCAAGCGAAGAAAATGTTTGAAATTATTGTTGAAAAAGAAGGCTTGGAATTATTGGGCTGGAGAGAAGTCCCAACTCATCCAGAAGTATTAGGACATAAAGCGGTAGAATGTATGCCATGCATCGTGCAATGTTTTATTAAGAAACCTGCTAACGTAGAAAAAGGTTTGGCATTTGATCGTAAACTATATATTGCAAGAAGAATCTTCGAACAAAGCAACGATGATACTTATGTAGTATCTTTATCAAGCCGTACGATTGTATATAAAGGTATGTTCCTAGTGGGACAATTACGTACTTTTTTTGCTGATTTACAGAATCCTGATTATTTATCAGCAATTGCAACGGTACATTCACGTTTTAGTACGAATACAAATCCAAGTTGGCAAAGAGCACATCCAAACCGTTTTATTGTTCACAATGGCGAAATCAATACCATTCGTGGTAATGCAGATAAGATGTTAGCTCGTGAAGAAACTATGGAATCACAATACTTAAAGGGAGAACTTCATAAAGTACTTCCTGTTGTTAATACAGAAGGTTCTGATTCAGCAATGCTTGATAATACTTTAGAATTCTTAGTAATGAGTGGAATGGAATTACCACTTGCTGTAATGATTACAATTCCAGAACCATGGAGTGGTGATAATAGCATCAATCAAGCCAAGAAAGATTTCTATCAATATTACGCAACTATGATGGAACCATGGGATGGTCCAGCATCTATTCTATTCTCAGATGGAGATATCATGGGAGCTATCTTAGACCGTAACGGATTAAGACCATCAAGATATTATATTACGAACGATGATCAACTAATCTTATCTTCTGAGGTAGGGGTGCTAGATATCCCTGCAGAAAAGATTGTACGTAAAGAAAGACTTCGTCCAGGTAAAATGTTATTAGTAGATACCGTAAAAGGACAGCTAATCGATGACGATGATCTTAAGAATGATTATGCAACACGTAAACCATATGGTGAATGGTTAGATGCGAATCTAGTTCAATTAAAAAATCTAAAGATACCAAATCAAAAGGTACATGAATATACAAGAGAAGAAAGAGCAAGACTTCAAAAGGCATTTGGATATACATTTGAAGAGTATAAGACATCTATCTTACCAATGGCTAAGACTGGTGGAGAACCAATTGCAGCGATGGGTGCTGATAGTCCATTACCTGCTCTTTCTAAGAAACACCAACCATTATTTAATTATTTTAGACAATTATTTGCTCAAGTAACGAATCCACCAATTGACGCAATTCGTGAAGAAATCGTTACAAGTACCTCTGTATATATTGGAGAAGACGGAAATATCTTAGAAGAAAACGCGAAGAACTGCCAAGTGTTAAAGATTAATAATCCAATCTTAACAAATACAGATTTACTTAAGATTAAATCAATGAAAGTAGAAGGCTTTAAAGTAGAAGTTCTTCCTATTATATATTATAAGAATACATCACTCGCGAAAGCAATTGATCACTTATTTATAGAAGCAGATCGTGCTTACAAAGATGGAGCTAATGTGTTAATTCTATCAGACCGTGGTGTTGATGAGAATCATGTTGCAATCCCTTCATTACTAGCAGTGTCTGCATTACAGCAACATCTTGTTAAGACAAAGAAGAGAACTAGTGTGGCTATGATTCTAGAAAGTGCAGAACCAAGAGAGATTCATCACTTTGCAACTTTGTTAGGATATGGCGCATGTGCAATCAATCCATACCTTGCACAAGAAACAATCAAGCAACTTATTGATAGTAATATGTTAGATAAAGATTACTATGCAGCAGTTGATGATTATAATAAAGCAGTAATCAAAGGAATCGTTAAGATTGCTTCTAAGATGGGTATCTCAACAATCCAATCTTATCAAGGATCTAAGATCTTTGAAGCAATTGGTATTGGCAAAGAAGTAATTGATAAATACTTTACTGATACCGTAAGTCGTATTGGTGGTATTTCAATCAAAGATATTCAAAAACAAGTTGATGAGCTTCATTCAGCAGCTTTTGATCCACTTGGTTTAAGTGTAGACCTTACATTGAACAGTGATGGAAGTCATAAATTAAGAAGCAATCAAGAAGAACATTTATATAATCCTCAGACAATTCACCTTTTACAACAGTCAACTAGAAATGGTGATTATGAGATATTTAAGCAATATACAAAATTGATAGATGGAGAAGAGTCTTATATTAACCTAAGAGGACTATTAGACTTTAATTATCCAGAACAAGGAATTAATATCAATCAAGTAGAAAGTGAAGATTCTATTGTTAAGAGATTTAAGACAGGGGCTATGTCATATGGTTCAATTTCACAAGAAGCACATGAGACACTAGCAATCGCAATGAATAATCTTGGTGGTAAATCCAATAGTGGTGAAGGTGGAGAAAGCCTTGATAGATTAAAACCTGGCAAAGGGGAACCAAATCGTTGTTCTGCAATTAAGCAAGTAGCATCAGGTCGTTTTGGAGTAACGAGTGAATACCTAGTAAGTGCCAAAGAGATTCAGATTAAGATGGCACAAGGAGCGAAACCAGGAGAAGGTGGACACCTTCCAGGTGCTAAGGTATATCCATGGGTTGCAAAGACTAGACACTCAACCCCAGGCGTAGGACTTATCTCACCACCACCACACCATGATATTTATTCAATCGAAGATCTAGCACAATTAATCTATGACTTAAAAAATTCTAATAAGGATGCTAGAATCTCTGTAAAATTAGTATCAGAAGCTGGTGTTGGAACAGTAGCAGCAGGTGTAGCTAAGGCTGGAGCAGGAGTAATTCTTATCTCGGGATATGATGGAGGAACAGGTGCAGCGCCTCGTAACTCAATCTATAACGCAGGACTTCCATGGGAACTTGGTCTTGCAGAAACTCACCAAACATTAATCTTAAATGGCCTTCGTTCCAAAGTCGTTCTTGAAACAGACGGTAAATTAATGAGTGGTAGAGATGTATTAGTGGCAGCACTTCTTGGTGCAGAAGAATATGGATTCGCAACAGCACCACTTGTAACGTTAGGATGCGTCATGATGAGAGTATGTAACCTTGATACTTGTCCAGTTGGTGTTGCAACACAGAATCCAGAACTTCGTAAGAGATTCAAAGGAAAACCAGAATACGTTGAAAACTTCATGAGATTCGTAGCAAGAGAACTTCGTGAATATATGGCTAAGTTAGGTGTTAAAACTGTTGATGAATTAGTTGGTCGTACGGATCTATTAAAGGTTAAGGATGAGTTTAACGATGAGAGAGCTACAAAGATTGATATGTCTGCTATTTTAAATAATCCATTTGCTGAAGCTAAGGAACAATACCGTTTTGATCCAAAACAAATCTATGATTTTGAACTTGAAAATACAATTGATGAAAAAGTATTCTTAAAGAAATTAAAATCAGCGATTGCAAATAAACAAAAGAAAACAATTGATGTTGAAGTAACAAATATTGATCGTTCATTAGGAACTATCTTAGGATCTGAGATTACGAAAGCACACGGTACTTCATTAGAAGAGGATTCTTATGTAATCAAATGTCATGGTGCAGGCGGCCAAAGCTTTGGAGCATTCATTCCAAAAGGTCTAACACTTGAGTTAGTTGGCGATAGCAATGACTATTTAGGAAAAGGTCTATCTGGTGGTAAGATTACAGTTGCACCTCCAAAAGATGCTGCTTACAAAGCAGAGGATAACATCATTATCGGTAATGTTGCATTATATGGTGCAACAAGCGGTAAAGTATTTATTAATGGTATCGCAGGAGAACGTTTCTGTGTACGTAACTCAGGTGCAATGGCAGTTGTTGAAGGTGTTGGAGATCATGGTTGTGAATACATGACTGGTGGTAGAGTAGTTGTACTTGGACGCACTGGAAAGAACTTCGCAGCTGGTATGAGTGGCGGAATTGCTTATGTACTTGATGAAGATAGTGATTTATATAAGAAATTAAATAAAGAACTAGTAAGTTCAGAAGCGGTAATTTCGAAATATGATGTTCTTGAGTTAAAAGAAATGATCAAAGAACATGTAAAGTATACTGATTCAGAAAAAGGGAAACACATCTTAGAAAACTTCGAAGATTACCTTCCTAAGTTTAAGAAGATTATTCCTCATGATTATAGACGTGTATTACAAACCATTGTACAGATGGAAGAAAAAGGACTAAGCAGTGAACAAGCACAAATCGAAGCATTTTATGCAAACACTAGAAAGTAGGAGGGGAATCAATGGGAAAGCCAACCGGATTTTTAGAATATGAAAGAAAAAATGATCCTTCAGTAAAGCCAAAAGATAGAATTAAGAATTTTGATGAATTCCACACACCACTATCTAAGGATGAAAGAAGATTGCAAGCAGCTAGATGTATGGAATGTGGTGTCCCTTTCTGCCAGTCTGGTATGATGATTGGTGGTATGACATCAGGATGTCCGTTAAATAACTTAATTCCTGAATGGAATGACTTAGTATATACAGATAACATGCAACAAGCATTAAATCGTTTATTTAAGACAAATAACTTCCCAGAGTTTACAGGAAGAGTGTGTCCAGCTCCATGTGAAGCTGCATGTACTTGTGGTATTAATACAGATCCAGTTAGCATTAAGGGAAATGAGTATGGAATTATTGAACATGGATATGCGAATGGTCTAGTGAAAGCAAGACCACCAAAGGTTCGTACCAATAAAAAGATCGCAGTAATCGGTTCAGGCCCAGCAGGGCTTGCCGCTGCTGATCAATTGAATAAACGTGGTCATCATGTAACTGTCTTTGAACGTGATGATAGAGTTGGTGGATTGTTAATGTACGGAATCCCTAACATGAAATTGGAAAAACAAGTGATTGAACGAAGAGTTGAGATCATGAAGGAAGAAGGCATTACCTTTGTTACGAATGCAAATGTTGGCGTTAATTATAAGGCTTCTAAGATTCTAGAAGATTATGATCGTGTTATCCTAGCATGTGGAGCTTCTAACCCAAGAGATATTAAGGTGCCAGGAAGAAATGGCGCTGGAATTCATTTCGCTGTTGATTTCTTAAAGGCAACAACGAAGAGTCTATTAGACAGCAATCTTGAAGACAATAACTATATCACAGCGAAAGGTAAGAACGTGTTAGTAATTGGTGGTGGTGATACAGGAAATGACTGTGTTGGTACTTCGATTAGACATGGTGCTAAATCAGTCGTTCAATTAGAGATGATGCCAAAGCTTCCAGATGAGAGAGGCGAAGATAATCCATGGCCAGAATGGCCAAAAGTATGTAAAACAGACTATGGCCAAGAAGAAGCAATTGCAGTATTTGGCGAAGATCCAAGGGTATATGAATCAACAGTAAAAGAATTCAAGCTTGATGAAAATGGTGCAGTTAATAAAGTGGTGATCGTAAAATTAACTCGTAAATATAATGAAGAATCGAAAAGATTCACGATGGAAGAAGTTGCAGGAAGTGAAAAAGAAATTGAGGTTGATTTAGTATTAATCGCAGCAGGTTTCTTAGGAACTCAAGAATATATTGCAAAAGCTTTTGGCGTAGAATTAAATGATAGAACAAATGTTACTACATCCCCAGAAGCTGCATATCAAACTAGCGTTGACAATGTCTTTGTTACTGGCGATATGAGAAGAGGACAGTCATTAGTTGTTTGGGCAATTCGTGAAGGCCGTGAAGTGGCGAAGGCAGTAGATAAATCATTAATGGGTTATACAAACTTAGCCTAAGTTCAATCGATTTTATTTCTCTTATATAAAAAACAACAAGCTGAAATTATACGATTTCAGCTTGTTGTTTTTGTACTTTTTTATCTATATGAAGTTACGTGCTTCATATAATACTAATATTTATATTAAGTAATATTGAGGGGAGGTTGAACTTAATATAAATATTAGTCATTGTTTTACACTTAATGATACAAAAGGTATATTCTATTCTATAACCTAAGTAGTAGCTATGAAAGTCAGTAAGTGTAAAACTTTGAAATGACTATTTTCAGGGAGTAATCATTATTTAATAAAGCTATATAATAATGAATCTAATTAGTTTTACTGTATGGGGGTCATGGTTATACAGTAAAAAACTAATAAATTAATTCTTGTTCTATGCTTTGATTCCTGGGAAGAAAGTTAATCGCATAGATGTCTAGCTACCTTTACAATTAATTGTAATTAGAGTATATTATATATATATAATAGTTACAAGTAGGCACTTTTTTTTCATATAGTATACTAAAAGATACTGAATGTAGTGGAGGATACTTAAATAGTAAAGGTATAATAACTTAAATTAATTAGCTTAGATAAACGATTATGGAGGATAATATGGCAAAAGAAAAAATTTCGAAAGCAATAAAAGAAAATGATTCTATAGATAAAAAAATAATTGATTCAATGGAAACATCAATTGATAAGTCAATAGATAAACCAGTGGAAAAGCATAGTGAGAAAGCTGGAGCAGGACATATATGTCATGAAGATTTTATAATACATGAACAATGTCATATGAGAGATGTATGCGCGAGACATGAAACATGTCCCATGGTTTTGGTTCATAAAATAATAGCTGGAAAATGGAAATTATTGATTTTGTGGTATTTAACTCCTGGTGCTCTAAGATTTAGTGATATTAAACGTAAATTACCTAAGGTAACTCAGAAGATGTTAACCAATCAATTAAGAAGCCTAGAAGAAGATGGATTAATATATCGTAAAGTTTATCCAGTCGTACCTCCAAAAGTAGAATATGGGTTAACTAATATAGGGATGAAATTATATCCGATATTAGCTAAGATGTATTCCTTTGGGATAAATTATCTAGAAGAGAATAAAGAAAATATATTATCAAGAGCAGAAGATTAGGATTAATATACTTAAACTTCGCAGTTAATAAGTATATTGAATACTTAAAATCATGAGGATATCAAAAAGGGGCTGCTGCAAAATTATTTGCAACAGCCCCAACTTATATACTTAATTTAAACCGATAGGTGTAATATTGCAGTAGTCTTCAACACTTCCACCATTTTTAAAGCACTCAATAATTTCTTTACCAAGTGGGTTAAGTTCTGGAGTATCATATTTTGCGATTTCTTGTGCAAAGAAGTCGTTTAAGATCTTAGCACCTTTGTCATAGCCTTCGATACCCAATAAATCTTGACGTTCTGTTCTAAGGAATTTAGAACGAATGTATTGACCATCAACTTTCATTTCTTTTAATGAGTAGCCTAATAGAGGACAACGAGAAGCCATTAAACTATCCATTTTAAAGTTAACACCACCACGACGTGCTAAGTATTCTACAACGATATTTTCCGCTGAAAATCCAACATGATATACACCAATATGTTGATTAGGAATTAATACATAACGAGTATATGGTGATTCCATGATTTGATCAAGTAAAAGGTTTGCTTGTTTTACACGTTCTCCAGTTGCGAATGGCCAGTAAGAACCAACACCTTCACTTACCATACCTGTAGTATCCATGATACTTGGGTTTTTGTGTCCACGAGGGGATACAAGTCTCCATAACCAAGCTAATGCTGGTGGAATAACATGTAACATACCCATGATACCGTAAGTAGGATTTTCTGCTGTTGAAGGTGGCATACGTACACCAAAGCTTCTTACATCAACCTCAACAGGTTCCATCACGATATTTTCAACGTTCTTACGTGGAATAATAACACGTGGGTTAGGACATGGTTTGCCATTAGAATCTAATGTATGATCCCAGATAAGACAAGTAGATCCTGGAACACCTTGAATATTGAAGAACACCAAAGGTTCGTCTGTATGGATGGATAATTTCTCATATTGAGGACTGCTTCCATATTCTGTTACGCCATCGACACGTAAGAACCAACCGTCTTCACCATCAGTTAAACAAAGCTTTCCGCTATTGTTCTGAAAGGAAGGATGGCACATTGCCATATCATCAGTTACTGGTTTTATAGTACAGGTATCACCCATTGTGATGTAGTTCTTTTCACCAGTTACTGTATGTGTTCCTAATAATACACGACCATCTGATACACGGGATACCTCTTCAAGAAGTTCACTCTTTCCACCACCAGATGCACCTTCATGCATGATTACTGTTTCGTTTTCATATGGAGTTACAACTCTAGCAGCTGAAGCATGTGCAGTAACCCAACCTTCTGTTTCACCGATATCAAGAAGAACACTATATACACCTTTTTTCGCTGATGGACCTGGATAAAGATTATATGAGAATACCTCATGACAATCATCAAGACGATTGTGCACAACTACTTGTTTGCCATCAAAGTGCGTATGACGGAAAGGAGGTGCAACATAGATTACAGCTCGTGGCTTGAATCCTTTCGATTCTTCAGCATTTATAAATCCTTGAAGTAGTGATAATGCATAGGCAAAGAATGCTGCATTTTTAGGACAAACTAAAAGGGAACCATATCCGTATACATTACCGCCAGAATTAAATGGCATCACAATTAATTCCTGAGTTTTTAACCAATCAAAAGTTTCTTTTTTCATTTCTGAGAAGTCTCTTTTGTATACATCTTTGTAGGTTGGCTTATCGGTAGGCATATTATCTGCAATGACCATACAGTTAGGGTCACGGCGACGCATATAGTCATCCACATAATTTACAGCAGCACCATTTTTACATCGAACTACATCTGCTTCTTTAATCTCTCCCTTATCTTTTACATAATACGTAACATCGTAAGTTGAAGCGTGGTCTGGTCCGTAAACCATATCATAAAGTTCCACTTTAGTTGTTGGTGTATAGACGCCAGCGCAATGATTGATTACGTCAAGTAATTCATCAGAAAAGTCGAATTTTGATAGTAATTGATTCATAGATATCCTCCTTGATATTTCAGTAAAATTAGTTAACAAGTAATTATGTGAAAGTTTTTATATAATGAAATATTTGAAATATGCTAATTCATTTTCCGTTCAAAAACATATTACACATGTGTATAAATATACCGATAAAAATAAGAATCGTCAAGTGATTTCTTTAAAAAATACAATAAAAAATGAAAGTTGCTTTAATAAAACTTGCAAAAATATAATTTTGATTAATTTTATTAATAAGATTTATAAGCTACGATTTTAAGGTGAGTAATAATTTAATGTTTGGAATGAATTTCTCAAGTATTTTATAGGGGAGTTTGAGTTATATATAGTATACTATGGCAAAAATAGTAGATTTTCATGCATGAGTCTTGAAAAATATAACTATTAAATAGGATTATGAAGGAATGGTTTCCAAGGTATTTCATTTTATAAGGGGTTGCGTTATAATGTCTTGGAAATGAAAATTAAGGAAAGCATATGAGTTAATATGCAGATTATATAATAAGAAAAGAGGATATTGTTATGGAACATAAGTACAAAGAGTATATGCTACAACAATTAGAAAATCTATTAAGTATTGATAGCCCAACAGGATATCATTATAATATTCAAAACTATCTTGTAAATGAATTAACACAAATGGGGTATCAACCAGAAACCTTAAGAAAAGGTGGAGTTAAAGTAAATCTTGGTGGAGAGAGGCATCCAATTATGATGTTATCACATACCGATACATTAGGTTGCGTTGTAAAGTATATTAAAGGAAATGGTAGATTGGCAATCTCTAATATGACATTGAATCCTAATAATATTGAAACAGAGACAGTAAAAGTTATCACAAGGAATCATGGTTCGTATGAAGGAACAATTCAACTATCTAATGCCTCAGTGCACGTTAATAAGGAAGTGAATACTGCAAGAGACTTTGACAACTTAGAAATTGTATTAGATGAAGATGTAAAATCAGTTGATGATGTGAAAGCGTTAGGAATTAATCCAGGAGATTTTATCGCAGTCAATCCAAGATACACTGTAACTTCAAAAGAATATATTAAGAGCCGTTTTTTAGATGATAAAGCATCTGCCGCTGTACTTATTACATTTGCTAAGATGTTAAAAGAAGAAAGCATTTCATTATCACGAAATGTATGGCTTAATTTCACCTCTTTTGAAGAAATCGGACATGGTGGTGCAACTGGAATTCCTGTTGAAATGGAAGATCTATTGTCAGTCGATATGGGATGTGTTGGGGAAAATATAACTTGTACAGAGAAAATGGTATCCATCTGTGCAAAAGATAGCGGAGGCCCTTATCATTATGAATTTACAAATGAGTTAATTGAAGCAGCAAAAAGAGATGGAGTTGATTACGCGATTGATGTATATAATTTCTATGGTTCTGATGTAGAGTGTTCACTAAGAGCGGGATATGATGTTAGATATGCTTTAATTGGTCCAGGAGTATATGCTTCTCACGGATATGAGAGAACTCATGTAGACGGAATGTTACATACTCTTGATTTAATTAAAAGTTATCTTGTAGGATAGCTTAAGTCCTTGATTACGTTGACAAAAAATATAAAATGCTCCATAATTATTTAGGATTTACTTTAAGAATATAGAAGAAAATTTAAAGGAGCAATCATGAAAAAGTTAATATATATTGCAATGGTACTTATGATGGTATTTAGTGTGAGTTGTACCAAATCAGACAGTAAAGAAAATAATACAGTAAACACAGAAAATACGCAAAAACAAAATAAGACATCCAAGGAAGTTACATCTAATACAAAAGATACATCTTCTGGTAAGAATAAAGATACATCTTCAGATAAGAATAACGACACTGTTGCATCTAAGGATTCGGATGCTAATACAGAGGAAGAAGATAAAGATACCACGGAGGAAGACAATACCGCTGATGAAGGTGTTAAAGTAATTTCTTCTGATGCCTCACAGGTTGAAAAAGATGGAGAAGAATCCTTGTTAGTAACTGATAAAGTGGTTATTGATGGTATGACAGAGGATATCCTTAATAATATGTCTCTAGAAGAAAAAATAGGGCAGTTATTTATTGTCTCTTGTGAGTCTTTGGATACATCCAAGGGTCATTGTTTTGAATGGAGAAATGTAACAAAGAATATGCGTAGTACTCTGAACAAATATCATGTAGGTGGAATTATCTTATATTCACGAAATGTGGAATCAATTGATCAAACCCAAAGAATGATTGCGGATTTTCAAGAAAGCAGCAGGGTACCTCTTTTTATTTCTATAGAAGAAGAGGGGGGAGATATGTCTCCTTTAGCAAACAATTTGAATATGAATATGACTCAGTTTCCAAATATGAGCGTCATTGGCGAACTAAATAATAAAGATTATGCAAATCATATGGGAAAAACTATTGGTAAGGAAATAAAAGAGTTAGGCTTTAATCTCGATTTTGCACCAGTAACAGATGTGAATACTGGGGATGAGAATAGTAAGATTGGTAATCGTTCTTTTGGTAGTGATCCTCTGATAGTATCTGATATGGTATCAGAAGTTGTAAATGGAATCCAATCTCAGAATGTTGCAGCAACAATAAAGAATTTTCCAGGTGAAGGAAGTATTACAGAAGAAACCCAAAATGGTTCTGTTAATATTGATAATACCTTAGAACAATTAAGAAAGATTAATTTTGTTCCCTTTAAAGAGGGTATTAAAGCAGGTGCTGATGTTATTATGGTATCTCATGCATCAATAAGTAGGGTAACAGAAGATATGGTTCCGGCTTCTCTATCTTCCTTGGTTATGCGTAGTATTTTACGTACTGAACTTGGATTTGACGGAGTTATCATTACCGATGCATTAAATAAGAAGGCGATCACTGATCATTATTCATCTAGAGCGGCAGCTCTTAAAGTTGTAAAAGCGGGAGGGGATATGTTATTAACCCCAGAAAATTTAAAATCAGCTTATAACGGTTTATTAAATGCTGTTGAAGATGGTTCAATAAAAGAAAGTCAAATTGATAATATGGTTCGAAGAATATTAAAATTAAAATTAAAAAGAGGTATTATTTTATCGAATACAAATCTGATTGAACGAGACAACAAATAGAGAAAATTGTAAGAGAAGTTACAAAAATACCCTTTCTAAAAAAGATATAAAAATGATTTATTAGCATAATTTAAGTTACTAAAAAGGCATACTAATAGCATTTGAAAAAAGATTCACATATCGGCTAAGAAAACAATTATTCTGATATTTTTATTTGTTGTAATTAGACAAAAATGGCTAAAATAAAGGAAAACCAGCAAAAAACTATTGCCATTCTAATTGGGTAAGTTATAATTAAATAGGGATAAATTTTAGAGTTTTATAAAGTAACTATTCAGTCAAATGAAAGGTTATCATAATTCTTAAAAGCCTTATAACTGAAAGTCACTTCGTTTTAAACTAAATCGAATAATCAAAGGATAGGTGGCAAATAATGAAAAAATTAGAAATGCTTTATGAAGGCAAAGCCAAAAAAGTTTTTAAGACTGACAATGAAGACATATATATCGTTGATTATAAGGACGATGCAACTGCATTTAACGGACTAAAAAAGGGAACAATCGTTGGTAAGGGTGTTGTTAATAACAAGATGACCAATCATATCTTTCAAATCCTTGAAAAAGAAGGAGTACCTACTCACTTTATTGAAGAATTAAGTGATAGAGAAACAGCAGTTAAGAAGGTAGAGATCGTTCCACTAGAAGTGATTGTTAGAAATGTTGCAGCGGGAAGTTTTTCTAAGAAATTAGGAATTGAAGAAGGAACGAAGTTATTAGAACCTACCTTAGAATTTAGTTATAAGAATGATGATCTTGGTGATCCAATGATTAATGATTATTACGCAATCGCAATTGGAGCAGCTACAAGAGAAGAAATAGAGCGTATTACAGAATTGGTATTTAAAGTGAATGAAGTATTATGCAAATATTTTGCTGAATGTGGTATTGAATTAATTGATTTTAAAGTTGAATTTGGTAGATGCAAAGGTGAGATTATCTTAGCTGATGAAATATCACCAGATACTTGCAGATTATGGGATATAGAAACTCACGATAAATTAGATAAAGACCGTTTCCGTAGAGACCTAGGAAATGTGGAAGACGCATACCAAGAGGTGTTTAAAAGATTAGGAATAATGTAAGAATTGAAGTGGACAGTGAAATCTTTTTGTTGTCCACTTTTGTAACGAATAAGAAAAGCTGTAATGGAGTTCTTTTAGAAAGGAAACGCAATGAATAATAATAATTTGAATCATGAAATCTCAGAAGAATTACACGAAGAATGTGGTGTCTTTGGTATCTATGATTTAGACGGTAATGACACAACATCATCAATTTATTATGGATTATTTGCACTTCAACATAGAGGGCAAGAAAGTTGTGGTATTGCAGTAAGTGACACTGAAGGGCCAAAGCGAAAAGTTCTCTCTCACAAAGATATGGGGTTAGTAAATGAGGTATTTACACCAGAAATCTTAGAAAAATTAAGTGGAGATATCGGAATTGGCCATGTTCGTTATTCTACTGCTGGAAGTAGTACTAGAGAGAATGCGCAACCATTGGTATTAAACTATGTAAAAGGAACTCTAGGTATTGCGCATAATGGTAATCTTATTAATGCGCTTGAGTTAAGAGAAGAATTAGAATATACGGGCGCAATTTTTCAAACAACGATTGACTCAGAGGTAATTGCTTATCATATCGCAAGAGAACGATTAAACTGCGGTTCTGTTGAACAAGCAGTAGCAAGAGCAATGGATAAAATAAAAGGTGCATATTCTCTAATCGTTATGAGTCCAAGAAAATTAATTGCCGCAAGAGATCCGTTAGGATTCAAGCCTCTTGTTCTTGGAAAACGTGAAAATGCTTATGTATTTGCATCAGAGACTTGCGCACTGGATGCTGTTGGAGCAGAATTTATCAGAGATGTGTTACCAGGAGAAATAGTAACGGTTACTAGGGACGGAGTGTTTTCAGATACATCTAGATGCAATCAAAATGAAGCAAGATGTATTTTTGAATATATTTACTTTGCAAGACCAGATAGTTCTTTTGATGGAGTAAGTGTATATGGATCTCGTATTATGGCTGGACGCATCTTAGCTAAATTGCATCCAGTAGAAGCTGATCTAGTTGTTGGAGTACCTGATTCAGGTAATGCAGCAGCACTTGGCTATTCTATGGAATCTGGAATCCCTTACGGTAATGCGTTTGTTAAGAATAACTATGTTGGACGTACCTTTATTAAACCGAAACAAAGTCAAAGAGAAACTAGTGTTAAGATAAAGCTGAATGTTCTAAAAGATATTGTAAAAGACAAAAGAATTATTATGATTGATGATTCCATAGTTCGTGGTACAACAAGTGCAAGAATTGTCGGCATGTTGAAGGCAGCAGGTGCTAAGGAAGTTCATGTTCGAATTAGTTCACCAGCGTTTAAACATCCTTGTTATTTCGGAACGGACATTCCATCTGGAGATCAATTAATTGCAAATGGTCATACAGTAGAAGAGATCAATAACATGTTGGGTTCGGATTCATTAGGATATTTAGACATTGAAAGTCTTCCTAATCTCATTGGAGAAGGAATGAAATTCTGTGATGCATGTTTCTCTGGAAATTATCCTATGGAACCACCAACACAGGATATTCGAGGGGAACAAGGTTAAGGAATAGAATAAATTAGCACTGAATAGAATTATTGATATTCATTACAAAAAACGAGGGAATTAGGAGGCTGTCATGAGCTACGATAAATACCAAAGTCCATTATCTGAACGATATGCAAGTAAAGAGATGCAATATATTTTCTCTCCTGATATGAAGTTTAAGACTTGGAGAAAATTATGGATTGCATTAGCAGAAGCGGAAAGAGAATTAGGTCTTAATATAACAGAAGAACAAATTGAAGAGTTAAAAGCACATCAAGAGGATATCAACTATGATGTGGCAAAGGAAAGAGAAGCGCTAGTGCGTCATGATGTTATGTCTCATGTATATGCATATGGGGTTCAATGTCCGAAAGCAAAAGGAATCATCCATTTAGGAGCAACTTCTTGCTATGTTGGGGATAATACAGATATTATCGTTATGACAGAAGCTTTAAAATTAGTGAAGAAGAAATTAGTTAATGTAATGGAAGAGCTATCAAAGTTTGCATTAAAATATAAGGAGCTTCCAACATTAGCATTTACGCATTTTCAACCAGCACAACCAACAACTGTTGGTAAACGTGCAGCACTATGGTTAATGGAATTAAAATTAGATTTTGATGATTTAGAATATTTAATTGATAGTATGTGCTTACTTGGATCAAAAGGTACCACAGGAACTCAAGCAAGCTTCTTAGAATTATTTGATGGTGATCATGCAAAAATCAAACAAATCGATAAAATTATCGCAAAGAAGATGGGATTCAAAGACTGCTTCCCAGTATCAGGACAGACTTATTCTAGAAAAGTAGATTCAAGAGTATTAAATATCTTAGCAGGAATCGCAGCGAGTGCTCATAAATTCTCAAATGATATTCGCCTTCTTCAACATTTAAAAGAAATTGAAGAACCATTTGAAAAGAATCAAATCGGATCTTCTGCAATGGCATATAAGAGAAATCCAATGAGAAGTGAAAGAATTGCATCCCTCGCCAATTATGTTATGGTAGATGCGCTTAATCCAGCTATTACATCCTCAACACAATGGTTTGAAAGAACACTAGATGATTCAGCGAATAAGAGAATCTCCGTTCCAGAAGCGTTTTTAGCTGTGGATGGAATCTTAGATTTATATCTAAATGTTGTGGATGGTCTTGTTGTATATGAAAAAGTAATTGAGAAGAGATTAATGTCAGAACTTCCATTTATGGCAACTGAAAATATCATGATGGATGCTGTAAAAGCGGGTGGAGATAGACAAGAACTTCATGAGAAGATTCGTACACTTTCTATGGAAGCTGGAAGAAATGTGAAAGAGAAAGGGCTTGATAATAACTTATTAGAGTTAATTGCAGCAGACCCATCTTTTAACATGTCCCTAGATGAATTAAAGAAAACGATGGATCCATCTAAATATACAGGAAGAGCAAAAGAACAAACCGAAGAGTTTATTGAAGAAGTAATTCAGCCAATATTAGATGCAAATAAAGAGCTACTTGGATTAAAAGCAGAGATTACTGTTTAATAGGATTATCTATTTAACTGAAATAACTAAGTGTTTAAAATATCAATTTAGGTAACAAATAAATATAGTAATAAGAAAACCACACAGAAGTGAACACATCAGTTTTTCACTTCCATGTGGTTTCTTTCATTTAATTGACCAATTTGGTTTAATTTAGTAAGATAATAGTAAATTGTTTTATAAGTCGAAAAATATACAAAAAGATAAAGGGGATTCACAAAAGATGAAGATATTATTAACAGGATTTGAACCATTTGGTGGGGAGGAGATGAACCCGTCTTATGAAATTATAAAGAGGATGCCAGATACAATCGAAGGATGCGAGATAATTAAATTGGAACTACCAACAGTGTTCCAAGAATCCTTCATCGTTCTTAAAGAGGCAATGGATCTGTATCAACCAGATGTTGTATTAAGTATTGGGCAAGCAGCAAATCGATTCGGAATTACCGTAGAAAAAGTTGCAATTAACTTAGTTGATAGTAAGATTCCAGATAATCAAGGTAATCAACCAAGAGATATGATAATACGAGAAGATGGTGAAACTGCATACTTTTCTAATATACCAGTAAGGGCGATTGTAGATAATATGAAGGAAGCTGGTATACCAGCGGATATCTCCTATACTGCAGGAACTTATGTATGTAATTATATCTTATATCAAGAGTTATACTGTTGTAATCATATCAATAAAGATATGAGAGCAGGCTTTATCCATGTTCCTTATGCAACAGTACAAGGCGCGAAGAAGGAACGAATGGTTCCGACAATGTCTATGGATGATATGAAACGAGCGCTAGAAGTTGCGATAAAGACAATTATAAATCAATAATGAAAGAAGGAAGGACGAAATATGAATACAGAATGGTCATTAGATGTATTTTATCAAAGTTATGAGGATGAGAATTTTAAAAAAGATTATGAAAGATATGAACAATTGATCAGCGATTTTACTGATTTTAGCGAAACCCTAAAAAAGAAAGAGGTAGATAAGGAACAAGCTATACTTACAGCAATTAATTATATGGAACAGATAGAGGTTCTACATCGTAAATTAGGAGGATACACTTTCTTAAGGAAATCTACTAATACCATGGATGTTGAGACAACTGGTGTACAGAGTCGCTTGAAGAAATTAACAAGTACCTTATCTAAGCCACAAGCTATTACCAAAAAGTTTATTGCAAATATTTCAGACTTAGATCAATACATTGAGAAGCATATTATATTAAAAGAATATGAATTCAAATTACATAGTCTAAAAGAAAATAGCAAATATATGTTAAGTGATGATGTAGAAGAAGTAATATCAAAGCTTAATCTTTCAGCAGGTTCAGCCTTTGGCACGATGCATCAATATCTTACTTCAACACTAGAAGTAAGGTATCAAGGTAAAAATGTAACCTTATCAGAGATTCGTAATCTAGCATACAGTGAAGAAAAAGATGTGAGAAAAGCAGCTTATGAAGCAGAATTAGAGGCTTATGAGAAAATCAAAGACCCTATTAGTTTCTCTCTAAATAATATTAAGACTCAGATGAATACGATATGTGAGCTTCGCGGTTATGAATCAGCGCTTGAGAAGACATTAAAAGACGCCCATGTAAAGCAAGAGACTCTAGATGCTATGCTAAGCGCAATGCGTGAATATATGCCAAAGTTTCATCAGTATCTTAGAAGAAAAGCAGAGATGCTAGGTTATAGTAATGGACTTCCTTGGTATGAGTTATTTGCACCAGTTGGAGAAAGTAGTCGTACCTTTAGCATTGAAGAAGCCAAAGATTATTTAGTAAACCATTTTAGAGGATTTGCATCTGATATTGCAGATATGATTGAAACTGCATTTGATAAGAAATGGATCGATTTTTATCCTAGAAAAGGAAAAGTAGGTGGAGCGTTCTGTTCCAATCTACCATTTTTAGGGGAAAGTCGTGTGCTCACAAACTTTGATGGGATGTTAGGCGATGTTGTTACTCTTGCCCATGAATTGGGACATGCTTATCATGGCAGTATGATATGTGAGAATGCACCACTAAATTGGGATTATTCTATGCTAGTAGCAGAGACTGCTTCAAATTTCAATGAGACAGTAATTATGAATGCTGCCATAGCAGAAGCAAGTGGAAGAGAGAAAATGGCGTTAATTGAGAATCGTTTACAAGATGTAACACAGATTATGTGTGATATCTATTCAAGATTCCTTTTTGAAACAGAGGTATTCGATAAGACTCAAACTGGCTTCTTATTTGCAGAAGAACTAAAGAAAATGATGTTATCTGCGCAAAAAGAGGCTTATGGAAATGGGTTAGATCATGAATATCTTCATCCTTATATGTGGGTGAATAAAGGACATTATTACAGAGACACCTTAAGCTATTATAATTTCCCTTATGCTTTTGGTGGGTTGTTTGCGAGAGGTCTTTATGAGAAATATCTAGAAGAAGGGGAGCGCTTCCTTCCTAAGTATCGTGAATTGTTGAAGAAGACAACGGTATGTTCAGCGGAAGATGTTGCTAAGATAGCAGGAATTGACCTTGAAAATCCAGAATTCTGGAGAAAGAGTCTGGAAGGATATGCGAGAGAGATAGATGAATTCATAGAATTGAGTAAGCAGTACAAGTAATGGAAATTGTATTATATTAGGTTGCAATATAGCAATGAGAACACCTGAAAATGGATATGAGAACAACAAAAAATGGAATATCCATTGACAAATATGGTTCATTCGTTATAATGAAATTATAACTATAAAAATAAATCACAAAAAGAAAGGAAAAGTTTATGAGAAGTCTGTATGAAGTGGAGATTACAACTAAATAGTTGTATAGGGTGAACGTTACTGAAAGCTTTCGAGCTTTTGTTATATTGCGTATTAACGCAATAAGTCTGCCCTGGCGTCAGTATTTGCATAGCAAATGCTTGATTTTATCTGCCTACAGATTATTTCTTACTTTTCCATAGAATCGTACTTTATGTATGAAGATAGAGGTGAAAAAGCATGACTGTATTGGTCGTGCTTTTTTTGCAATAGGAAACTATTTTATGTTTTCTATACTACAATGTGTCCACGCAGATTGGTAGGTACACTACCTATTCTTAAGTCATCTCGAGGATTCGTTAGAGTAGACCTTTATTATAATTATACATATATATGGGAGAATTCTATGTGATTTTATAATGAGTATATATAGATATAGGTTTGGTTATTACTAAAATATCATTAACTGATTTATTTAGGTTTATTTAAGATATTCATTTAGTTATTAACTAAGTTTAGCAAATCCTATTATCTTTCTATTGTCATAATAAAGTCTTGGTAAGTTGTCCTTTGATAGGCAGGTACCAGGGCTTATTTTGTTACTGAAATATAAATGAATATGAGTGACATTAAGAACATGATGTATTTATCCTACAGAGAATAGATTTTATGGCAAGAAAGGAAAGATAATAACCATGAATTATATGAATGATATGTTAGAATTTAATGAAATAATACAAAAACTTAAAGAGTATACACGAACAGGGAAAGCAAGAGATAGATTTGAACAGTTAGCTCCAATTCGAGATGAAAGAGAATTAAATGAAAGGTTAAGAGATACTAGCGAGGCAAAAATCTTACTAGAGAAAGTGGGTAATCCACCAATATCATCCGTGGAAGATATATTTAAAATTACTGAGAACGCCAAAAGAGGTGATCTATTATCCATTGATGAATTAGAAAAAATAGAATTATTTGCAGTAGCATGTATGAGATTTAAGAAATATCTAAAAAGAAGTGAAGATTATGGTTTGAATCTCTCGGGTTATGGGAATGGAATGTATGACTTGGATTTTTTGAAGGAAGAAATCAGTAAGTGTATACGTAATAAACGTGTGGATGACTATGCTTCCAAAGAATTAAAAGAAATCAGAAAGAAATTAGAGCAGATTAGCAGCAATATACGCCTAAAGTTAGAGAATCTATTAAAAAGTAAAAAGGAATGTTTCTCTGATAGCTTTATATCCAATCGAAATGGCCATTTTACATTACCAGTAAAAAAGGAGCATAAATTGACCATTAGTGGAAGTGTAATTGATATGTCATCCTCAGGGGCAACTTATTTTATTGAACCAACTGCTGTAGCAAAGTTAAAAGAAGAATATGAAAATAAACAAATTGAAGAAAGCAATGAAGAGAGAAAGATTCTCTATATCCTATCTTCCTTCGTAGGTGATCTTGCAGAAGAGATCTCACTTAACTTAGAATATATTGAAGAGCTTGATTACATCTTTGCAAAGGGAAAGTTGAGTATGGATATGAATGGTGTAGCTCCCACTATTAATACAAATCAGTATATTGAATTGGTTAATGGAAGACATCCATTACTTAAGAGAGAAAACTGTGTTCCATTAAATATTAAGCTAGGTAACTTAGTTCAGGGAATCGTAATTACTGGCCCTAATACGGGAGGAAAAACAGTAGCACTGAAAACGGTTGGTTTATTATCTGTAATGGCAAATTGCGGACTGCACGTTCCTTGTGAGAGTGCTTCCATCTGTATGAATAGTAATGTCTTATGTGATATAGGAGACAATCAGAGTATCTCAGAGAATTTATCAACCTTCTCTGCTCATATCAAAAATATTATCGAAATCATCAAAAGGATTGATAAAGATTCTCTAGTCTTTATGGATGAACTAGGTTCTGGCACCGATCCATCGGAAGGTATGGGAATCGCAATTGCAATCTTAGAAGAATTAAGAAAAAGTGGATGTTTATTTATCGTTACTACCCATTATCCAGAAGTGAAAGAGTACGCCGAGAAGACGGATGGAATTATGAATGCTAGGATGGCATTTGATAAGGAGAGTCTTAGACCATTGTATCGATTAGAAGTAGGGGTATCTGGGGAAAGCTGTGCTCTTTATATTGCAAAACAATTAGGAATGCCAAGAAATATGTTATTAAGAGCATATGAAGAAACTTATCAGTCAAAAGAAGTAGGTAGAGCGCATCGAACTCCTACCAACCATATTGAAAAGGAAATCTTAGAAGATGGCATTGAATTAGAAAAAGAAGCATCAAAGGACTCTGAGATAAAAATAGTGAAATATGAGGAAAAGAAACCGGTAAATAGTCGCGCTAGTCGATTTGAGGTTGGAGATAGTGTTGTGGTATATCCGCAAAAGAAAGTTGGTATTGTATTTGAAAAGGCGGATAGTAAAGGTTACATTGGCGTACAGATTCAAAAGAAGAAGGAATATGTGATTCACAAGAGAGTACAGTTAAAAGCTTCTGCAAAGGACCTGTATCCAGAAGATTATAATATGTCAATTATCTTTGATTCAGTAGAGACTAGAAAGACTCGAAGAGTTATGGAGAAAAGGCATGAAGAAGGTAGAGAGATTCATTATGATGCGGTAAAGAAAAAGGGTATAAGGTAATATTAGGTTAATATGTGTTGAATTGACATATGTCCCATATAATTGATATATTTAATAATAGGTAACTCAAACTTCCCTTTAAATAGTTCATTGAATACTTGATAAATTCAGTCGTTAGATTGTCTAAATTACCATAATTAATTTACTATTTCGCCTGAATTTATCAAGTATAATATAGATTTTTGAGAGGAAAGTTTGAATAGTTACCACAAAAGTTAATATAGGGGAGCAAAACTTGTGAAAAAATATATAATAAATCTATTTTCAGCCAAATCAGAAGTTCAATTATACGATTATTTAGAAGCGAATCGAAAACGTGGTTGGTGTATTACGTCGGTGAATCCATTCTTATTAAGCTTTGAACGAAATGAATCATATGATTTAAAAGTCGCAGTAGAACGTAGTCTTAAGAAAGATGATAGGAGTCAGAAATTCTATGAATATGGTATGGCAAAAGGCGAATATCATGAATATTTACTAAAAGAGAATGGTTGGAAATTCATTGGAGAAAAGTCAAAAATGAGAGTTTATGTTGGAAACAAAGAAACCTCGCTCGATTACATCACTCCAATCGAGGAATATAACAAAGAAGTATTTCGAAAATATGAAAAGAAACAATTATTTCAAAATGTTGGGTATTTGCTTTTCAGTCTCTTACTATTTACCTTGATGTACCACTTTGATTTTTTTCTTTTTAACTTTGCTGATTACAGTAGCAATGAAAAGTTATATATTGCATTACTCGCATGCTTTGTTATCTTGGTGATACCAATTGAGTTTGTTAAGAGCCAATATATCAATTGGAAAATTGATAAGATTGATTATCCATATGAGAAGATGCCAGTATTAACTTATCCATTATATTTATATACACAAGTTTGTATCATGTTATTTCTATTTACCGTTGTGACTCAAAGTTGGTGGTCTGATAAATCTCCTTATATTGGGGTGGGGATGATTACATTATTAATAACAGCGTTAATACCAGATTGTGTATATATAGTTAGCGTGGTTCGTAATAGATACTCGAAGAAGAAAGTTGAAGGAATAACTGCTTTATTGATTATACTTATTTTTATTGTCTCAATATATTTTACATATAACATACATGAGAATAAACAAAGAATTACAGAACATAACAGAATCATTACAATTCTAAATGAGAATAGGATGAATCATAATAAACAGAAAATCGGTATGATAGAAGAAATGGATGAGGGCTCGTCATTGTTAACTCCAGTATATAAAAGATTCCGAATGATCTATACAGAAAATGTTGTAGATGTTCAATATGGTGAATTTCAAAATAAGTGGATAGCAACAAAGATTACTCATTATTTATATCGTAATAGTATTAATTGGATGGCTTCAAGAAATGATGAATTAAGCAAAGAATGGAATGTGGATGATGTTTATACATCAAAGAATAAGAAAATGTATATTATTTTTAGAGATAAGGAGGTATTTTGTCTGAAATCAGATAAGATATTTCATAAATTTACCTTAAACGGATTAGAAAACTTCATCAATGAATCGAGACCATAAAATAGTATCTTTTTAATACGATCAAATATTGGTTAGAGTGTCAAATGACTTTCTAAGTGAACTATAATAGGTCATTTGGCAACCTAACCAAAGTTTTTAGTTTGAGTTATCTATTCTATCTTGTAAGAATCTCAGCACCGTTCTCAGTAATTAACACAGTGTATTCAAACTGAGCAGAACACTTACCGTCTTCTGTATAGATGGTCCAGCCGTTGTCAGCATCTTCATACACATCAGGTGCACCCATATTTACCATTGGTTCGATAGTGAATATCATTCCAGGTACAAGTAGGATGTCAGTACCTCGTTTTCCAATATGACTTACCCAAGGTTCTTCGTGGAATTCAATTCCTACGCCATGACCACCGATTTCTCTAACGATGGTATAACCATTTTTAGTTGCATGGGCGTTGATTACTTCCCCAATGTCGCCAAGGAATCGCCATGGCTTTGCAGCTTCAAGACCTAGATCTAAGCATTCTTTTGTAACTGTTACAAGTTTTTTCTTATCTTCGGATACATCTCCAATAAGAAACATTCTTGAAGCATCTGCGTAGTAACCATCTAGAATTGTTGTGACATCAACGTTAATAATATCTCCGCTCTTTAAGATTCTGTTCTTATCAGGGATACCATGACATACCTCTTCGTTAATGGAAGTACATACACTCTTAGGATAACCATTATAGCCAAGAGTTGCTGGAATTGCACCATGTGATATGGTGAATTCGTGAACTAAAGTGTTGATATCTTCTGTAGACATACCTTCTTTAATATTCTCAGCAACCATATCGAGAATACTAGTATTAATTACACCACTTTTTCGAATACCTTCGATTTGCTCTTTTGTTTTTATCATATCATGGCTTGGTACCATGTGACCTTTATCTGCATATTCCTCTATTTTTTGGTCAAATGCAAGGTGACAGCTTTTATATTTTTGGTGGCTGTTACACCAACATAAATCATTTCTTCCAAGTCTCATAAAATTACACTTCTTTCTGTTTCGTTATCATTTTCTATAAAATACGCTTTGCCTATGGAAGGTTCGTGTGAGAGCGAAGACTATGTCACGATAAGCAAAACAAATTCCTTGTTAACTATATTACTCCATTTTTCGATGAAATACAAGGTGACTTAAGATTCACCTTAACCAACATGCCTGTGACTTACTCACAGGCCTAAATTCAATGTGTGAAATTGCATTTAATTTCACACTAATAATCTAATCTTGTAATGTAGGATGCCTTCGTGTACAATAATCATGAAAATATAGAACGAGTAGAATTAAGATTCGATGGCCAAAGTCGTAATTATGAAGTGAACGCAGAGGAAAGGTGGTGAGATCAATGAATATCAATCTGGAATATTATAAGATATTCTATTATGTAGCAAAGCTTGGAGGTATCACAGTAGCAGCACAAGAGCTTTGCATCTCACAGCCAGCAGTTAGTCAAGCAATCAAACAACTCGAACAGAATCTTGGAAGTGATTTATTCTTAAGAACTCCTAAGGGAGTGCTCCTTACCAAAGAGGGAGAAGTACTTTATTCCTATGTAAAACGTGGATATGAGATTATGATGCTTGGAGAAAAGAAATTCCGTGAAATGATTGATCTTGAAAATGGAGAGATAAGAATCGGCGCTAGTGATATGACACTTCACTTTTATTTACTTCCATATTTGGAAGAATTCCATCAGAAATATCCCAATATCAAAGTTACCGTTACCAATGCACCAACCCCTGAGACGATTAATTATTTAAATGACAGCAGAATTGATTTTGGGGTCGTAAGTTCTCCGATTATTCAAAAACAGGATCTTACGATAAACAATGTATATGATATTCAAGATATCTTTGTAGCTGGAACTAAATTTTACGAACTGAAAAATCGGGTATTGTTATATAAGCAGCTGGAAGAATTGCCAATCATCTGTCTGGAACACAATACAAGTTCGAGGCAATATATTGATGAATTCTTAAAGCAAAATGATGTTATTCTTAAACCAGAATTTGAGCTTGCAACAAGTGATATTATCGTACAGTTTGCCTTACGTAATCTTGGCATCGGTTGCGTCATGAGTGAGTTTGCAACTCCTTATATTAAAAGTGGTGAACTTTTCGAGTTATTTTTTGATCGAAAGATTCCAAAACGCCAGATCTGTATCATCACCAGTAATAAGAATCCAATATCGAGTGCTGCAAGAATGCTATTGGATATGATGCTTGAAAGGCAAAATCATGGTGGAGAAAGAAGATAATATAGTAAAATATTAATGGGATCATTGGACAAAAGCTTAATATTGGTTTTATAAGAGATTTTAACATCGGATATTTAATAGAACGTAAAGTGTATCCAGTAATCAATAAATGAAAAAAATTAATTAGTATAATGTAATATATATCGGGAGAATGTCATGGAAAAGGATAGATTTGATGAAGTAAGTAAAGATATGATTGCTTCGGAACGACAGAAGAATGGAATCGGAACTTTAGGGGAGAAGACACTTCATGCCATTCTGAAAAATTATTATGAACCCAAGATAGAAAATCAAGAAATACGTATGAATGGCTATGTAGCTGATATTGTAAATGAACATGGAATCATTGAGATACAGACTAGAAGCTTTGATAAGCTTCGAAGAAAATTAGATGTATTTCTAGAGTTACAGCCAGTAACAATTGTCTACCCAATTCCATATATTAAGTGGTTGAAATGGGTGGATAATGAGACAGGAGAAGTACAAAAGCCTAGAAAATCTACAAGAAAAGGTACACCTTATATGATATTTCCAGAATTATATAAGATTAAAAGTTATTTATCACATCCCAATATTAATCTTTGTATTGTGATGCTTAATCTGGAAGAAATTAAGATCTTGAATGGATGGAGTAGAGACAAAAAGAGGGGAGCCGAAAAAGTTGATCGAATTCCTACTGAGATTGTGGAAGAGATTATGGTAACCTCAAGGTCTGAGTATCTTAAATTAATTCCTGATGAATTAATTGAGCCATTTACTTCGAAAGATTATAAGGAAGCAACAAAGTTATCTTTATCGGTAGCACAAACGGCACTGAATGTATTATATTCGGTGGGTGCGGTAAAGAGAGTTGGAAAAGATGGACGTTTATATTTGTATGAACGTGTAAGGTAAGGTGAGGGTAAGATGAGTCAGCGTAAATTAGTGTTGTATATTGCTTCAAGTTTAGATGGATATATTGCTACAGATGAACACAACTTGGATTGGTTGTTTAATGTCGAAGGCGAAGGAGATAACGGATATTCAGCGTTTTATGAAACAGTAGATACTATTCTTATCGGAAGAATAACTTATGATTGGATCATGGAGTATGAAAAAGGAGTTTTTCCATATAAGGGCAAGGAATGCTATGTTTTTACCAGAACGAAGCAGGATGATAACGAATATGTAAAATATATCAGCGAAGATGTCGTACAATTTACAAAAGTCTTAAAAAATAAAAAAGGTAAAAATATCTGGCTTCTTGGTGGAGGAGACCTGTTTCACACTTTTATTAAAGAAAAGTTAGTAGACGAAATTATAGTTACCATTGCCCCAGTTTTACTTGGTAAAGGTATACCTCTGTTCAGAGATAATAGTTTTCAAACACTACTATCTTTAAAAAGTACCAACCGTTTTAATCAATTCGTTGAACTTCATTATGAAGTTGTAAAGAAATATACATAACTACAGATTATGTATCGTATAACTAATATTGATTTTACTTATATCACTGATAGGACTATACTTAATAAGTAAACGGCACTGATTCAGAGAATAATCATTTAATTATAGATATATAAAAAACATATATAACAATAAAAATGATCGAAGTGTCTTTACATATTTCAATAATAAAATTAGAAGAAATGAGAAGAATCTATATTAAGTACACATCTACATAGAATAGAATTTCACAACATTTCTTATAATAAACATGAGAAAATTGATTGGAGGATATTGATTATGGTAAAAGCAATCGTAGGCGCAAACTGGGGAGACGAAGGAAAAGGTAAAATTACGGACATGCTTGCCAAGGATTCTGATATAATTGTAAGATACCAAGGTGGTAGCAATGCTGGACATACAATTATTAATAACTATGGTAAATTTGCACTTCATTTACTTCCATCTGGAGTATTTTATAATCATACAACAAGCGTGATTGGTAATGGTGTTGCACTTAATATTCCATATTTAGTGAAAGAGATTCAATCCTTAGTGGATCAAGGTGTTCCAATGCCTAAGATTAAAGTATCTGATCGTGCACAGATCTTAATGCCTTACCACATTTTATTTGATCAATATGAAGAAGAAAGACTTGGCGGTAAATCATTTGGTTCAACAAAGTCTGGAATTGCTCCATTTTATTCTGATAAATATGCAAAAGTTGGTTTCCAAGTATCTGAGTTATTTGATGAAGCTGCTTTAAGAGAAAAAATAAAAGAAGTATGTGTTCAAAAGAACGTTCTTCTAGAACATTTATATCATAAACCAGCAATTGATGAAGAAAAGTTATACCAAACATTACTTGACTATCGTGATATGGTTGAGCCATATGTATGTGATGTATCCGTATTCTTACATGATGCTATGAAAGATGGAAAGACCATCTTATTAGAAGGACAATTAGGTTCATTAAAAGATCCTGACTTTGGTATCTATCCAATGGTTACCTCTTCATCTACATTAGCTGCGTACGGCGCAATTGGTGCTGGTATTCCTCCTTATGAGATTAAAGATATTGTTACTGTAGTAAAAGCATATTCAAGTGCTGTTGGTGCAGGCGAATTCGTAAGTGAGATCTTCGGAGAAGAAGCAGATGAGCTTAGAAGACGTGGTGGAGACGGTGGTGAATACGGCGCAACAACTGGAAGACCAAGACGTATGGGATGGTTTGACGCGGTAGCTTCTAGATATGGATGTAGAATGCAAGGAGCAACTGAGGTAGCCCTTACAGTTCTTGACGTATTAGGATATCTTGATGAACTACCAGTATGTATTGGTTATGAGATTGACGGTAAAGTAACAAAAGATTTCCCAACTACTAGTAAGCTTAAGAAAGCAAAACCAGTGTATGAAGTATTACCAGGTTGGAAATGTGAAATTAGAGGAATTAAGAATTATGAAGAACTTCCAGAAAACTGTAGAAAGTACATCGAATTCATTGAAAAAGAATTAGAAGTACCTGTAACGTTAGTATCTAATGGACCTGGAAGAGAAGAGATTATTCATAGAAATAGATAATAAAAAAATGCTGTTGTAAACTCTAATCTAAGTTAGAGTAGCAACAGCATTTTTGGTTAGAATAAATGGTAATAATTCTACTTTAACACCTCAAGAAGCACTTCTAATAATTCATCATTCTTTTCCCTACTCATAAAACAAAAACGTATATATTTGTCCCCAAGTTCTTGAAAGGAAGAACAGTCACGAATCATAAGACCCTTTTTAATAGCCCTTTCAAAGATATCCTTCGATGTAATTCCAGGTTTTAATATCTGAACTAATATAAAATTAGCAACTGGTGTATAGAACTTTACATTCTTACATTCGCTTAGAATTTTACAGAATGTTTCTCGTTCTGAATTAATATAAGTCTTAGTTGAGTTAATATATTCTTCATCTTGAAACATAATTTCACCAGCTACCGAAGCTAAGGAATTAATCGTCCAAGGATTTTTTCTTTGATTAATCTCATCAAGAAAAGCAGTATCGGAGCATATCGCATACCCAAGTCTTAGACCAGGAGAGGCAAAGAATTTTGAGATTCCTCTTAATACGATACAATTTTTGTATTCTTTAGTTAATGGAACTAAAGTAATATGTTCCATATCATTTGCAAACTCAACATAGGTCTCATCTACCATCACAAAAATATTATTATCTCTGCAAAAATCTAAGATTTGTCGCATCTTATCATGTCTTATCGCAGAAGAGGTTGGATTATTAGGATTACAGAGAATTAGAAAATCAATCGAATTTATTATTGTTTTCTTTAAGCTATCTATATCAATATCAAAGTTAACATCTTCTTTCAGAGTGAAATTAGATATATGGCATCCAGCAAGATTTAGTTCGCGTTCGTATTCTGAATACGTTGGTCCAATAAGTAGCGCGTTCTTAGGGTGTTTTATTTGAATAAGTAAAGAGATTAATTCGGTGGAACCATTACCTACGATAATGTTTTCATAATTAGCTTTTACGTACTTACCAATTTCTTTACGAAGAGAGGTATATTCACGATCAGGATATGAGGTAATCACATCAATATTATCCGAAAGAGTTTGCCTTAACTTTTTTGAGACTCCAAGAGGATTTACATTTGCACTAAAACTTGTAATATCTTCTTTTTTTATATGATAGATTTGCTCTATTTTCTCTAAATCACTTCCATGGAAATGTTCAACGTGTTTCATCATAGTTATCCTTCCTTTTTTATGGTTCTAATTATAGGTATAAACGTGACTGAATACATCTGAGTTTAAATTAAGTAATTCAAATTTCGCAGTTTAAAAATCCATACTATACTTTAGAAATTCAGACGACACAGTATATTAATTACCATGATTCAAACTTTTTCATCGTCGTGACTTTGACGAGTTTGTGAAGCTACTTATGTTTTATCACTTTGAGTTAGATATAAAAAGTTCGCTGTTTGACGAACAAAGTGAGGAGTTCGAACTTTTTATATCTGTTTTTATCAAAGTAATAAAAGATTAGTAGTTTCCAAACGAGGAAATGGAACGTAAGATGAAAAAGTTTGAATCATGGTAATTTCGATAACCGAAACATCTGAATTTATCAAGTATTCAACAATGCTTTTAACTGCGAAGTAGAGTATATCCAGTATTGCTTATTAATGACAAATAGTGTTATAATCATTATAACTAAAAGTGGGTATAGTGTCAAAAGTTCATTATTACATAATATTTGTTTAAATATACAGAATATATGATTTATATGAATTGATACTTATAATAACCATAATCGGATTATAAATGATTAACTGTGGTGCTAAAACAAAGCATGGGGATTTGATACCTTTAAACAGAGGGAGTTAACATGAAAGAGAAAATCGAGCGATTAGCCAAAGGCATATTTGAATATAAGCTACCAGATATTTTATTATCAGATGAGGTGATTGAGTTATCGATACAAGAAGATACTTTGTATCAAGGTAAATTAACAATCAAAGCAAGTGATAATAGAATGGTAAAGGGAATTGTATATTCCTCGAATCAAGCGCTTCATGTTATTCATGAGGCATTTGTTGGTGAAGAAAATATAATTGAATATGAAGTATCCTCTCTACATCGTAGGACAGGAGAGAGGATCGAGGGAGAACTAACGATTGTTAGTGATTTAGGCGAGAAAAAGGTTCCATATAAGATAGAGATTCAGATGCCTTTTTGCACTACTTCAAACGGAAATATTAGGGACTTATATCAATTCACTGATTTGGCAAAATTGAATTGGCATGAGGCCCTTAGTCTATTTAAGTCTGAGAACTTTACTAAGATTTTTTTAAGTAATGATAAGGAAAATATCTTGTATCAAAGCTTAGTAAAAGGTAGAAATAGTAGCATTGAATTAGAAGAATTTTTAATTGCAATGCATAAAAAAGAGAGAGTAAGTCTTAGTGTAGATAAATTAAGAGATTATTATTACGTAGAACATGAACGAGTTATGGATAAAATTGTATTAACTAAGAATAATTGGGGATACATGGAGATTCGAACGAATACGGATTCTGCATTTATTGAATTAGATCATAAGATTATATGGACAGATAATTTTTTAGGAAGTACTTTTTCGCTTGAATATGTACTTAAGCCTGAATTCATGCGAGACGGTAAGAATTATGGAAGAATATTTATTCAGACAGTTCATCAAACCTTCATTGTTGAGATTAGTTGTAATTGCAATAAGAGTAATCGTATTAAAGATAATACTTCAATGAAATTAAGAGAAATGGAAAGAGACTTTGTTAAGAATTATCTTGATTTTCGATTGGGGCATATTACTGTAGAAGATTATCAAGAGAATATGAGAAGGCTAGTTATTGAATTTCATGATTCACAAGACTCAGATTATCGAAGCAATCTCATTCGTTTGCACTTATCTATACTATCTGGTGATAAAGAGAAGACAAAATTATTAATAGATCATTTTAGCGAACATAAAGAAGAGATGAAAATCCAATCTATGAGAGCTTATTGTGCCTTTTTATATCTTAATGCATTATTCAGTAAAGCAGAAGATGTAATAGAAGAAGCTTTGAAAGAAATTACAGATATCTACGAAACTGGTACTAAGGGCATGGATATCTTATGGTATCTTATTTACCTTGATAAGCAATATGATCAGAATAAAAGTTACAAGTTAGAACAGTTGGTGGATGAATATAAGAGGGGGTGCAAGAGCCCAATTCTATATTTTGAACTATATAGTATATATAAAGAAGATGCAAATCTACTTCAGTCGTTATCAGAAGTTGAGATACAAGTAATCTATTGGATTCTTAAGAATGACCTAATGAGTGAAGAGATTGCAGAACAATTTATATTCCTAGCGAGCAGACAGAAAAGTTATAAGAGACTGGTGTATATTTCATTAACTATGTTATATAAGAAGATTCCATCAAAAGATATACTAGCAGCGATTTGCAGTATGCTGATTAAGGGGCATAAAATTGGAAGTGAGTATTTTGAATGGTATCAGCTTGGTGTCAAAGAACAATTAAGAATAACTGAATTGTATGAATATTACATGTATTCTATTGAGGAATCCACAGATAACATTGACTCAAGGGGGGTATCTAACGAGGATGTTTTTGAGAGTCAGGTGTTATTATATTATTTATATAATAGTAATTTAAATGATAAGAAGAAAGCTTATTTGTATTCAAAAGTTGTACAGGATAAAGAGAAAAATTCTGAAATGTATCAAAGCTATAGTAGGATAATTGAACAATTTGTTGTCAAACAATTAAAGGAACAAAGGATCAGTAGAAATTTATCCATTCTTTATGAAGATATGCTTAAGAAGAAAGATTTGGATGATAATATCTATTTATATTTATCTTATGTTGCATTTCAATATGAGATACAGTGTGCCAATCAGAATATAAGAGGGCTATACGTAGTTCATAAAGAAATTGAAGAAGAGAAATTTGTGCCTTTGATAGATGGGCATGCTGTTGTTTCAATATATTCAACAGATGCTTATATTATATTGGTAGACAAGCAGGAAAATCGTTATGTTACGACAGTTGATTATACAATGTATCCGTTCCTTAATGTGAGACCATATTTGGACAAGTGTTATGAGTGTAGTGATATCAAACAAATTGTTTTAACGATGATGGAGAGTCCTTCTTTTTTAGAAAGTCAGAAAAGTCGACAGTTAGATTATAAAGTAAAGGCTTTAGAAATTCCTAATATACGTAAAAAGTATCAAGAATCAATATTAAAGTCTATCTTTTATGAAGATTCAGAATATATAGAAGAGAAGGAATTGATGCAGTTTCTTGATGTCATAGACATTACTAATGTCAGGAGGCAAGAAATCAATCCGCTCTTAGAATTCTATATGAGGAACAAAGAGTATGATAAAGTATATAAGGTTATTAGAGAGTATGGGTCTGATGAAATTGATACATCGGTTTTATTAACATACTGTAATGAATACCTAGCTAATTCAATGGATAAAAATGATATCATTTTGTCTATGTGTTACAGAGTGCTATTGGAAAATAGAGAAAATGAGCAAATAGTAAGGTATTTATTAACCTACTATACTGGAAGTACAAATTGTCTTTTAAAGATTTACCATAGTGCAATAGCTTTAAAAATTGATTGTTTAGAACTAGCAGAAAGACTATTAGCTCAGATATTATTCGCAAATAGCATGATAGAAGAGTCCTATGAGATCTTTTATCTATTATATCAATCTGAGAAAAATGACAGATTAAAGAAAGCATATCTTACATTCATAGCAAATGAATGGATTATGAATGAAAGAACCTTGCCAGATGAACTATATGAGATTATGAAACAGGTAATTCTAAAGGAAGAAAATGAGATTATTTTGCTAGCAGTATTAAAAAGATTATCGATTCAAGAGGAGTTATCGGGGGAAGAGGTTCGATATGTTGAAGTAAACTTGGATAAGCTTGTGAAAAAAGGAATTTTATTAACATTTTTCAAGAACTTTATTGGTAAAGTGAAATTGGAAGATTCCTTACTCTATTCTCAATATATCGAATACAAGACTAATCCAAAACAAAAGGTATTCCTACATTATGTATTAAAATCATCAATTGAGGAAGAAGAAAAAGAACAAATTATAGAAATGAAGAATATGTATGGAGGAATATATGTTAGTCAATTCTTATTATTCTATGGAGAGAAGCTAGAATACTTTATTGTTGAAGATGGAAAAGAAAATGGATTAACCGAAGAAATACAGGTAACGTTAGATAATAAGCTTGAAACAGAAGATGAAGTGGAGTCTAAATATAACCAAATAAATCTAATGCTTATGGCGAAAGAGTTAAATGATGATGAAACATTATATGAGATGATGAAACATTATAAAAAGAAAGAGGCGATGGCATCTATCTTATATAGTCCATTGTCTTAAATCTAAAATATGAATCAAAGGTGGGAGATAAGATGAGTGAAGAGCGAAATCTAATAGTTGGATTTGATTTATGTGATGATTATTCTCAAATAAGTTGTTTTAATATGAAGACTTTTGAACCAGAATCCATTTGTTATGAAGGAGAAGAAGACGAATGCTTAATTCCTACTATTCTTGCAGTGAGAAAAAACTCTTATGATTGGTATTATGGAAAAGAGGCTATCCAACTTGTGCGAAAAGAAGAAGCTATTAAAATAGATCATATATTAAAGCAGTTGAGAGAAAAGAAGGAAATTATGATAGGTGATACCAAATTAGATGGAGTATCATTATTAGAAAAATTCTTTCGAAAGTCGTTGAGTTTGTTAAAATTAAAATACCCAAATCAAACGATTGATCAATTGGTTATTACAGTAGAAAAATTAGAGAAAAATATCATTAAGAGTATCTATAAAGCATTAGAAGGTCTATCTATTATGAGAGACCGAGTATATATTCAATGTCATCAGGATAGCTTTGCATATTATACCTTATATCAGTCAAAAGAGTTGTTTATGAATGATGTAGGAGTATTTGATTTTTCGAAAGCAGGGTTAAGCTATTATCAATTAAAAATTGATAGAAAGAAAGAAAAACAGATTGTAACGATTGCAAAGAAGGATTGTTCTGATATCCTTTCATACGAGATGATTGAAAGACAAAATGATATGGAATCCTTGAACTATATTTTTCAGAATGTAGCTAAGAATATCTTATATAAGCAAGTAGTATCAACCTTATTCTTTACTGGAGTTGGTTTTGAAGAGCAGTGGGCAGATGAGGTTATGAAGCAACTTGGTGTGGGTAGAAGAATATTCAAGGGTCAGAATCTATATGCTAAAGGTGCTTGCTATGCTGCAAGAAGTAATAAAGAACCGGATCGATTGAAGGATTATCTAATATTAACCGAAGAAATGATAACAAGTTCGATTAGTATCCTCGCTTATTATGATGCAAAAGTATCTGAGATACTATTAGCTAAGATTGCAACACCTTGGTATGAAGTGAAAGAGCAATTCTATCTAGTATTGGATGATAAAGAAGAGATAGAATTGATCATAAAAGATAGAAATAAAAGTGATCCAACGGTTGTTATGATGAATCTAGATGGTATTGCAAATCGTCCAAAAAGAATGACAAAAGTCTATGTAACAGTGCGATTCTTAGACAAGTATACTTGTGTAATTCAAGTAAAAGACGAAGGTTTCGGTGAATTTTATCCATCAACAAATCGAATCTGGGAGAAGACAATTAATCTAGCATAAGCTATGAGAACTCTCAGTAATAGAAAAAGGAGTTGCCTATGGGAAAAATAATACTATGTAGTGGCAGGAAAGCAGAACATCCCTTTTATTTTAAATTAACAAATACTAATGTCTATTCGATTGAAGAATTGTGCTATTATATTTATAATAACATCTATTTGATAGGTGATGAACTATATCAGCCAGAGTTAGCTGATTGGTTAATCAATGAAGTTAAGATGAATGAGATTGGTATAAAGTTAAAGGAATACATTCAGAATAAACATTCAATGAAAGACATAGTAGTAAGTATATTATGTAGCGCAGATTATTATACAGAGGATGAGATTATAGAGTTAATAAAAGTAATTGATGAGATTGCTCTATTAAGTCCAATTCGAAGATTGAAATTAAAAGCTGATAAATATATTAATTATCAAAATTACAGCGAAGCGATTCTATTATATCAAGAAATAATAGGTAACAAAGAGGCAGCTGTATTTACAGAAGAAGAATACGGAAATATATTGCATAATATTGCAATAGCATTACTTAATATCAGCTCTTATCATGAAGCAGCAGAATACTTTGAGTCAGCATATCTTAGAAATAAGAATCCAGAGTCACTTATGCAATGTATGTACACACTAATACTCGGCGAAGATAGTGAAAGAAAAGATAGATTTATAAAAGAACATAACATTTCGGATGAATTAATGAGTACGATTTATCAGAAGATTAAGGACGCAGAGGAAAAGGCAATAGAAGCCAGCAGTTATAAAGAAATTATGAAAATAAAAGAATTAAAGGATGCTGGTAAAGGGAATGATTATTACCAAAAGATAAATCAGATGTTAAGGGAACTTAAATAGGAGTACAGAAAATAAACAGGATGAAGGAGCAATAATGGGTATTTTTAAGTTATTCAAGAAAAAGAAAGTTCAAAATAATAAATTAATAGATAACAAGACATTAGGGGAGAAAAGTAGTAATCAAGAATTAGTGGAAGATATGAATCAAAATACTATGGTTGAAGAGACAGAAGATGATGATATCCTCGATCGTATTGATGATTGGGCTTCCTATCTTAATGGACAAAGTGACCGAATCAAGGAATCAATCAAACAAGTGGAAGATACCAAAGTGGAATATCAATTAGTATCTTCTTACTTAGGTGATATGCAAAAAATTGAAATGATTCCAAAAGAGCAAAGAGATAATCTTGATGATGCTGCAAGACATATTATTACATTGGCAAGAGACCGTTCCAAATATCAGAATAACGGAATTAAAATAGCAGATAAGCAATTTCGCAATATTGAGAACTATGAAGAAGAGATGCCAAATGAGATTAAGAAAATGAAAGAAAATGAATCTTTTCACACCTTAATTAAGAATGATATGAGACATCTTGAAGGTGAAAAAGGAGAATTACGATATCAAAAAGAAGAAGTAATTAAGAAACAAAGATTTTTAAAAGCTTTAGCAATTGTAACCAGTATTATGGTCTTAGGTTTATTAACTCTACTCTTGATGATTGCTAAAACTTTCCAAACTGATATTCAAACACCATTTTTACTAACTATTCTAATGGCAGCATTAAGTTCTTTTTATATATTCTATGAAGCAAGAAGAAATGCAATCATGATGAAAGTGATTGAGAAGAAACAAAACAAGGCAATTGATTTATTAAATAGTGTTAAAATAAAAATGATTAATAACACAAGTGTATTAGATTATTCCTACAGTAAGTTCATGGTGCATAACTCAAAAGAATTAGAGCGCATCTGGGAAAAGTATGTAAAAGCTAAGGATGAAGCAAGAAGGTATGAAAAAAATACAGAATTACTTAACTTTTATAATGAAACATTGATAAAAGAGTTAAAGAAATATAATATAAATGATCCTGAAATATGGATCTATCAAGCAATTGCTATTATTGATCAAAAAGAAATGCAAGAAGTTCGCCACCGCCTAAATGTTCGTAGACAAAAGCTAAGAGAGAGAATTGATTATAATAATAAGGTCAAAGAGCACTGTCTTATGAATATCGAGGGACTGATAAAGAAGAATCCACATCTAAGACCACAGATTGAAGAACTTCTAGTAAAGAATAATATTACAGTTGTATCGATTGACTAAAGTTTTTTGATATTTGATTATTGGAGATGTTGGGATCAAATAGCCTTATTTCAGTGTACTGAGTGTATATCGCTGTATAATTATGAATTTTGGCTACCTTTCCCTCAGGCATCATATTTCTTACAAGCCTCAGAACTAATGAAAATACTCACTCACGTTCCTATTTTCACTATGAGTCTTGACAAAATATAAACGATACCTTCGGCCGGACTACGTCAAAATTAATAATTATACATCAATATACACATTGTAAGTTATAAAAGGCTATTTGATCCCAACACCCTAACCATTAATATAAAATAGATAAAAAAATAATTTAGGTGCTTGACAGAAACTAAGAAAACGAATAGTATATTTAATATCTGAATGTAATATACAAATAAAATTATAAGAAAAATGTAGTGATAGAGAGGATTAGATAGGTAACCTTTTCAGAGAGGACAAATCATTGGCTGTAAATTTGTCTAAAGAAGTACGTATTGAAGGTAGCTCTTGAACAGCATTTCTGAAATAATAGTAGGAAATGTCGGAAAGCCCCGTTATAGGCGAATAAGATATCAGTATACAGATAATAATTATTTGTATATTCGTATAAATTAAGGTGGTACCACGGTTCTTCGTCCTTTGTGATGAGGGACCTTTTTTGTTGCTCAAAATACTTATAATTCTGTTAAAATTGAATATCACCTTAAATAAGAAAAGGAGAATGAATATGGAAAAAAAATTAGAAAAAAATTTAGAGAAAACCTATGATCCACAGGACATTGAAAAAAGATTATATGAAAAGTGGTTAAATAAAAAATATTTTCATGCGAAAGTGGATAAAAAGAAAAAACCTTTCACTATCGTGATGCCACCTCCAAACATTACAGGTAAGTTACACATGGGGCATGCACTAGATAATACCATGCAAGATATTTTAATTCGTGCAAAGAGAATGCAAGGATATGAAGCACTTTGGTTACCAGGTACAGACCACGCTAGTATTGCTACAGAAGCAAAAATTGTTGAAGCTATGCGTAGCGAAGGATTAACCAAAGCTGATCTTGGAAGAGAAAAATTCCTTGAGAGAGCGTGGGATTGGAAAGCAAATTACGGTGGTAGAATCGTATCTCAACTTAAGAAGATTGGTTCTTCTTGTGATTGGGACAGAGAAAGATTTACAATGGATGAAGGCTGTAACAAAGCAGTTAATGAAGTATTTGTTAATTTATATAACAATGGTTTAATCTATCGTGGTGAAAGAATTATCAACTGGTGTCCACATTGTTTAACTTCAATTTCTGATGCAGAAGTTGAATACGAAGAAAAAGAAGGACATTTCTGGCATCTTCGTTATCAATTATCAGATGGTAGTGGAGAGGTTAAACTTGCGACGACAAGACCAGAAACTTTACTTGGTGATACAGCTATCGCTGTTAATCCAAATGATGATCGTTATAAGAATATTATTGGAAAATCTGTAATCTTACCACTTGTTAAGAGAGAGATTCCAGTTGTAGCTGATGATTATGTTGAGATGGACTTTGGTACTGGTGTTGTTAAAATCACACCAGCTCATGACCCAAATGATTTTGAAGTTGGTGTAAGACATAATCTTCCTATCATCAATGTAATGACAGATGATGCTAAGATTATTAATGACTATCCAAAATACGCAGGAATGGATCGTTATGAAGCACGTAAAGCTATCGTTGCTGATTTAGAGGCAGAGGGTGCTCTAGTTAAAGTAGAAGATCATAACCATAACGTTGGAACTTGTTATCGTTGTGGAACTGTTGTAGAACCTAGAGTATCGAAACAATGGTTCGTTAAGATGAAACCTCTAGCGGAACCTGCAATTAAAGCAGTTCGAGAAGGGGAAACCAAATTCGTACCAGAGCATTTTAATAAAACCTATTTCCACTGGTTAGAAAATATCAGAGATTGGTGTATTTCAAGACAATTATGGTGGGGACATCAGATTCCAGCTTACTACTGTGATGATTGTGGTGAGATGGTAGTAACAAAGGATAGTCATGCGACATGTCCTAAATGTAATAAAGACATGAGAAGAGATCCAGATACGCTTGATACTTGGTTTTCATCAGCTCTTTGGCCATTCTCAACACTAGGTTGGCCAGATAATACAGAAGAGATGAATTATTTCTATCCAACTAATGTATTAGTAACTGGTTATGATATCATTCCTTTCTGGGTAATGAGAATGATGTTTAGTGGTTTAGAACATACCAAGGAAGTTCCATTTAGTACGGTATTAATCCATGGATTAGTAAGAGATTCTCAAGGCCGTAAGATGAGTAAATCCCTAGGAAATGGTATCGACCCACTTGAAATCATTGATCAATACGGTGCAGATGCACTAAGACTTACTCTTATCACAGGTAATGCACCAGGAAATGATATGAGATTCTACATGGAAAGAGTGGAAGCTAGTAGAAACTTTGCAAATAAAGTATGGAATGCATCAAGATTTATCATGATGAATTTTGAAAAAGCTGAAATCAGTGATACCATTGATTTATCTACCTTAACTCAAGCTGATAAATGGATTCTATCAAAAGTAAATACCTTAACTAAAGATGTAACAGAAAATCTAGAAAAATTTGAACTTGGTATCGCGGTTCAAAAGATCTATGATTTCATCTGGGAAGAATTCTGCGACTGGTATATTGAGATGGTAAAACCAAGATTATATAATGACGAAGATGAAACGAAAGCAGCAGCTTTATGGACATTAAAGACTGTACTAATTGATTCTTTAAAATTATTACATCCATATATGCCATTTATCACAGAAGAGATCTTCTGCACTCTTCAAGAAAAAGAAGAATCTATCATGATCTCAGAATGGCCAGTATATAAAGAAGAACTTAACTTTGCTACAGATGAAGAAGCAGTTGAAGTAATCAAAGCTGCTGTAAAAGGTATTCGTAACGTTCGTTCTGAAATGAATGTTCCACCAAGCAAGAAAGCAACTGTAATAGTTGTTTCTGAAAATGAAAAAGTTAGAACTATATTTGAAACAAGCAGAGTATTCTTCGCTACCTTAGGTTATGCAAGTGAGATCATTGTTCAGAACGATAAAACAAATGTACCAGAAGATGCAGTATCTACTGTTATTCCAGATGCAGCTATCTATATGCCATTTGCTGAACTTGTAGATATTGAAAAGGAAATTGAACGTCTTGAAAAAGAAAAAGCAAGATTAGAAGGCGAATTAAAACGTGTAAATGGTATGCTTAATAATGAAAAATTCGTTAGCAAAGCGCCAGAAGCTAAGATTAATGAAGAAAAAGCAAAATTAGATAATTACACAAATATGATGAATCAAGTAACAGAAAGACTTAGCCATCTAAAAAAATAAGAGGTACATTTCTGTAAATCTTATAATATGTAGTGAATGATACAGTAAATAATTAATAACCATAAGAAAAATAATATCTAAAGTAAAGAAAACATTGTTCTCTTTATTTTAGGTATTTTTTCTTATTGAAACGATTAAGGTGGAATCAATAGATTAAATTAGTGGACCTGTCGTAAATTGCGACCTCTTATCCTTTCCATAAGAAGTGAACTATATTATAATGAAATCATTAATTGAAATTAAAATTTTATTAAGACTATTGATTTTTATAGTTTTTATAGTTATTATGTATATGGTGCATTTGTAAATAATGTATCAGATATGGGTATGAGTTTACATGTAATGACTTAATCTAGAATGTAATTCTAGATTTTATATTAAATAGAAAACAAGTTATTTAACTGTTACTTGTTGTAATAAAGTGATATCTAGAAAGGCAAGGGAGCTAATATGATTAATTTTGAAGAAGAAATCGCAAAATTTCAACCAAGTTTAGAAGTAGACCAAGCTGAAGAAGCAATCTACAATAATGATTTAACTGATGCAACTGACATCATCAAAGAGATTTTAAAAGAAAAGAAGGATCTAAAATAGTAAAGGTATAGGTGGAGAGATATGAATTGTCCGGTTTGTGATGGACCATTATCGAAAAAAAATCGATGTGATCGATGTGGAGAAGATTATTCCGTTTATGTAAAAATATATAAAGCTTCTAATTCATATTATAATGAAGGGTTAAATAGAGCTAAAGTAAGAGATCTTACAGGAGCAATCACTTCACTTAAGGAAAGCTTAAAATTATATAAGAAGAATACAAAAGCAAGAAATCTGTTAGGATTAGTGTATTATGAAATGGGAGAAAGTGTACTAGCGTTAAGTGAATGGGTATTAAGTAAGCATTTTCAACCAGAGGATAATGATGCGGACGAATACATGAAAGCAGTACAATCGAATCCTACAAAGCTTGAGACTATTAATCAAGCAATTAAGAAATATAATACAGCTTTAGCATCAGCGAACCAAGGAAATGATGATTTGGCTATCTTACAGTTAAAGAAAGTAACTAGCTTGAATCCTCGCTTTATAAGAGCACATCATTTACTTACATTACTCTATATGAAAAATAATGAGAATGAGAAAGCACGAAGATGTTTATTAAAGATAAGTAAAATTGACGTGACTAATACGATAACGTTACGATATTTAAAAGAACTAGGTGGCGACAATACAGTTACTAAAGAAAATTCGAATCAAATATCCAAAGAAGAGGCAAAAGAACGAGTACTTAACCAGACGACTTCATATATGCCAATATCCACATATAAGGAAGATAAACCGAATATTATGGCATTTATCAATCTAATTGTTGGTGTTGTAATTGGTTTAGCAGTAAGCTTTTTCTTATTGACACCAACGATTAAGAATAATGCTACGTCGGATTTAAAGACTAAAATTAAAACATACACAGAACAGATTCAAGAGAAAGAAAATGAGATTACGACTCTTAAGAGTGATAAAGATACGCTACAATCTAAAATTGATGATTTAAATAAACAAGTAACGGATCTAAATGCAAATCAAGTGGATGAATCTTTCTATCAAAACCTATTTGAAGCAGCTAAACTATATGCAGATGGTGATAAAACAGGTGCAGCAGAAAAGTTAGTTAAGGTTGACGAGACTAAATTACAGATTGATGCATCAAAAGATTTGTATAATATGATAAAAGATGATACTTTCTCTAGTATATCAAAGAGTCTTTATAATACAGGTTATAGTCAATATAACAGTTATAAATATGATGATGCTATCAAGACGTTAAAAGAATCTTTCAAATATGATAAAACAAATGTAGATGCGCTTTATTTTATCGCAAGATGTTATCATAATAAAAAAGATTTTACAAATGCGAAGAAATATTATAATCAGATAATAAAGGACTTCCCTGATTCTAGTAGAGCTAGTAAAGCGAAGGCAAAACTTAGTACAATTGAATAGTTAGATAGAAACATTAGACAGAAAAGTATTTACTATAATAAGAAGTTCATCACTTTGCTTCTTATTATAGAGATATTTTTTTTATAAATTACAGATGTAAAATAATGTAAAAAGAAGGGATAACATGGAAAACAATAAAGAGGAATTGAAGAACGGTAATGAAGAGCAGAGTAATGCAATATTTGAAGTAACAGATCACTGCCTTATTATTAAATTGACAAGTGAGCTTGATCATCACTGTGCATTGAAGATACGCGAAAAATCAGATAGTTTAATTGCAAAAGGTAATATAAAAAATATTATTTTTGACTTTAAAGAAGCAAATTTCATGGATAGTTCAGGAATTGGTGTAATCATGGGAAGATACAAAAAGGTAATATTTACAGGTGGTAAAGTTGCAGTAACCAATGTTAATGAAACTGTCGATCGTATATTCCGCATATCAGGATTATATAAAATTATTGAAAAATATGAGACAATAAAGGATGCTAAAAAAGCACTTTAGAATGAGGGGGATAAGTATGAGCGAAACGAACGAAATAACTCTAGAGTTTGATAGTAAATCTAAGAATGAAAGCTTTGCAAGAATGGTTGTAGCTGCTTTTGTATCTAGTCTTGACCCTACAATAGAGGAGATAGCAGATATAAAAACTGCAGTATCGGAGGCCGTTACGAACTGTATTATACACGGTTATGAAAATGAAGAGGGGAAAATCACACTAAAGTGCAAACTAGATAAAAACAAATTATTTATTGAAATAATGGATAAAGGAAAAGGAATAGAAAATATTAAACAAGCAATGGAACCACTTTATACTTCAAAACCAGAGTTAGAGAGATCTGGAATGGGCTTTGCTTTTATGGAAGCCTTTATGGACAAGCTCGAAGTATTATCTACACCAGGAGCTGGGACAACCATTCTTATGGAAAAAGAAATTCAAAGTGCTGCTTCAAAATCTTAAATGGGGTGTAAAATATGGATACACTAGAACTAATCAAATTGTCAAAACAAGGAGATAAAGAGGCAAGAGACCGAGTAGTAACGGAAAATATGGGGCTTGTCTGGAGTATCGTAAGAAGGTTTGCTAATCGTGGACATGAGTTAGAGGACTTATTTCAGATTGGAAGCATAGGCCTAATCAAAGCAATTGATAAATTTGATACATCCTATGATGTGAGATTCTCAACCTATGCAGTACCAATGATAACAGGTGAAATAAAGCGCTTTCTGCGTGATGATGGTATGATTAAAGTTAGCCGAACATTAAAAGAAACTGCTGGAAAGGTTAAGATTACGAGAGAAATCTTAAATAATAAGTTAGGTAGAGAACCAACTATAGATGAAATAGCATGTGAGCTACAGATAGAAACAGAAGATATCGTAATGGCGTTAGAATCGAATGCAGAAGTGGAATCACTATATAAAACAATTTATCAAGGTGATGGAAATGCTATTTATTTAATTGATAAGTTAGAACAGTCAACGGATGAAAATGAAATTATGATTGATAAGCTCGCATTAAAAGAAATATTAGATTCACTAGACAGAAAGGATCGAGATCTTATAGAACTTCGTTACTTTTATGACAAAACACAAACTGATATTGCAAAAGAACTTGGAATATCCCAGGTTCAAGTATCCAGATTAGAGAAAAAAATACTTCGGATGATGAAAGAAAAGATGACATGAAAAAGAACCATTATTTTACTAGTATAGGTAATAATAAAAAATTAATAATAATTAAGGAAAAGAAAGCGTTAATTAGAATAAAATCTAGTTAATGCTTTTCTTTTTTAATGCGACCGCACTTGGCGCGAGAGTTTGAATTGCAAACTCTTTGCACTAGAACGATATGAAAGGAAGTGATAATATGCAACGAAAGAAAATATATTTAGTAGCGTTTTTAGTAGTATTAATCATATGTTCTGTCTTACTATATAATAATTTAATAGAGCCAAATACCAAGGAAGTATTTGATGGAACTCTTGTTAGACAAGTAAATTACGAATGTCATATCTAACTATAGGGAGCACTTATGAAAGAGACATTAGTATATCTTAAAGCTGATAAACATAATGAAGTAACAGATAAGACAGTTTTACTTAGTGATATTGCAAAGGTATATGGACGAAATACCAAGATTATAGATGAATTAAAAAATGTAAAATTATTTGATATTCAGTCTGATAAAGAATGTAAGTACATGTTTTCTGTTCTTAGAGTCATTGAACTAATCATTGCCATCTATCCAGAGTTAGAGATTATTAGCTTAGGAGAAACAGATTTTATCGTTGAATATAAAAAGCCCAGAAAATCAAAAGTAGTTTTTGAGTACATGAAAACTGCTTTTGTTGCATTATCTATCTTCTTTGGTTCTGCATTTAGTATAATGACATTTAATGAAGATGTTAGTGTATCAAAAGTCTTTGATTTAGTCTATAAGTTGGTCATGGGAAGTGAGAAGCAAGGTGGAAGCATTCTTGAAATATCATATTCCATAGGACTTCCAATCGGTATAATTATATTTTTTAACCATTTTTCCAAATTTAAATTGCATAATGATCCTACCCCTATTCAAATACAGATGAGGCTCTATGAAAATGATGTAAATGATACATTAATTACAGATGCGAATAGAGAGGGGAATACGATTGATTGTAATTAAGGTTGTATTATTATTTATCATGGGTTTATCTTTTGGAGTGATTGTTGCAGCCGGCGTGTTTGCTTTTATTACAATGATAGGGATTATACCTAGGTTTGCAGCACGAACTAATACAGCAAAGCATATTCTTGTCTATGAAGATATGGTCATCTATAGCGGAATTATAGCAAATACAATTAATATTTTTCATATTGAAGTGTCAGTAGGTAAAATTGGTCTTATTATTTTTGGGTTATTTTCGGGAATATTTGTTGGGTGCCTAGCGATTGCTCTTGCAGAAGTATTACAGGTCATTCCCATATTTTTTATGAGAGCGAAATTAACAAAAGGAATATCTATTATTGTCATTAGTATAGCACTTGGTAAAGCAGTTGGTGCATTTTATCAATTATATTTAAATGCAGGTCCATAAGATTTTAAAATATGAATAATTTATCTATTATTGTAGATGATATCTAGTGTGAAAGAAAACGTTTCACACCCCTGATTTATATGTCGCGGGAGGCGACTGATGGGAGCTAGTGTGAAAGAAAGAGTATTTAATGCGTTGATACATCAAGAATTTGTATGTCGTAGATAACGGCAGATGGGAGCTTGTATGAGTGAAGATGAAAAAAAACAGAGTACTATGAAAGATGTTATAAACGAGAAAAATCAGTCACTTCGTGATCAAAAATATAATGAATATGTTGAGAAAGTAACACCAAAACATAGTTGGTTTATTAATATGTGTTATGCATTTTTTGTTGGCGGAATAATCTGTACAATCGGACAAATATTTACAAACCTATATATATCATATGGTGCTGATAAAGAAAAGGCAGCATTATTCACGGTTGTTACATTAGTATTCTTAAGTGTTGTATTAACTGGATTTGGTATATATCCTAAGTTGGCAAAATTCGGAGGTGCTGGTACGATTGTTCCTATCACAGGATTCGCGAATTCAGTGGCAGCACCAGCAATTGAATTTAAAAGAGAGGGACAAGTCTTTGGTATTGGCTGTAAGATATTCACAATTGCTGGACCGGTTATTTTATATGGAATATTTTCGTCCTGGTTATTGGGAATTCTATATTTAATACTGAATTGGTCCAAAATTATGTAATCGCTTAAGAGAAAGGAAATGGGCATAAGTATGGAGAATGGTTTATCTACTAATAAAAGCGTAGGAAAGCAAAGTGTTCTTTTTCAAAATCCACCTTGTGTTTTAGGATATTCTTCAATAGCTGGAAAAAAAGAAGGGGAAGGCCCTTTAGGAAGCTGTTTTGATATTATTGAAGAAGATCCATTGGCTGGAGGAAAGTCATGGGAAGATGCAGAAAGTAGATTACAAAAAAAAGCTGCTGAATTAGCCATTCAAAAAGCTTCTCTACAGCCCAAGGACATTCGCTATCTAATAGCAGGTGATCTGTTAGGGCAATTAATAGCAACATCTTTTGGTATTGTTGATCTTGAGATTCCGATGTTTGGAGTATATGGAGCCTGTTCCACTATGGGTGAATCAATATCAATTGCAGCAATGTTAATAGATGGTGGATTCGCAGATAAAGTAATTGCATTAACATCTAGTCATTTTGCAGGTGCTGAAAAACAATTTCGTTTTCCTCTTGATTATGGTAATCAAAGGCCACTTGCTGCAACATGGACAGTAACTGGAAGTGGTGCGGTAATACTCGGAAGCCCTAAAGAGGTGAAGAAATTACCAGAGGATACGAATCCAACAATTCATATCACAGGTATTACAACTGGAAAGGTTATGGATTATGGAATAAAAGATTCAATGAATATGGGTGCTTGTATGGCACCAGCAGCTGCAGATGTAATATTTCATAATTTAAGTGATTTTGATAGAAAACCAGATTATTACGATAAGATAATTACCGGAGATTTAGGATATGTTGGTGCTGATATATTAAAGGATATCATGAAGGAAAAAGGATATGATATCAGTAAAAATCATATGGATTGCGGTGTCGAGATCTTTTCGAAAGAAACTCAGGATACACATTCTGGCGGTAGTGGATGTGGCTGTAGTGCAATCACATTAACAGGCTACGTATTTAAAAAGATGATTCAAAGAGAGTGGAAAAAGGTGTTATTTGTGCCAACAGGAGCTTTATTATCAACCGTTAGTTTCAATGAAGGCAATTCGGTACCTGGTATTGCACATGGTGTGGTTATAGAGATTATGGAATAGATTAGCTTAAATGAGAAAGGCAGTGATGGAGATGGATTATGTAAAAGCTTTTCTAGTTGGTGGGGTCATTTGCGCTGTTGTCCAACTATTTATGGATAATACAAAACTATTGCCAGGTAGAATCATGGTAATCTTAGTGTGTTCAGGTGCCGTACTTGGATTCTTTGGAATATATGAACCTTTTGTAGATTTTGCTGGTGCAGGAGCTAGTGTACCTCTTCTTGGTTTCGGAAATACCTTATTTCAGGGAATTAAGGATGCTTTAAATAAGGATGGCTGGATTGGTTTATTTATGGGGGGATTTACTGCATCTGCAGTAGGAATCTCGACTGCTTTAATATTTAGTTATATTGCATCATGGATATTTAATCCAAAAATGAAAAGTTAATTTTTTATCAACATATACCATTATATTTCAAGCAGATAATATATTTTTGATGTAATATTTCTTTTTAAATATGTTATTTTAAGTTATGTAAGAAAAATATATCATCTGCTTTTAATATAGATATGGGCCCTATAGGAAACTATAGGGTTCTTAATTATATAAAGTATTTAAGAGTTAATTTGTACCATATGTGGTAGTAAATGTATATAATACGGCAAATATATTAATAAAAACTGTATAAAATGTAACTAAAATCATGTATAGGACTTTATTACTAATTTTCAATTTGATTCATAAGATGTTTTGTGGTAAAATGGCGTTTGGCATCGAATGAGACGTTATTCGATTGTATTAAATATAAATTATTATAAAAGGAAGTGTAAAAAAATATAATAAAAAATATTATGTATGGTAAAGTAAGTAGGAGGAATAAGTACAAATGAAATTTAAAATGAAACAACAAGAAGGTATTAATAAAGTTCCACTGAAAGAAAGCAAGAAAATAAATATCAAAAAAATGAAGTTCAAGGGATTTAAGAAGGCAGCAACAACTGGTATTCAAATGAAATTAATAGGAGCATTTCTAATTCCAGTTGCTTTTATTATCTGTTTAGGAATCATATCTTATGAAGTAGCTTCAAAAAATATAATTAACAATTATGAAAATGCTACTCAAAAAACAATAGACATGACGGGACAGTACTTTGACTTAGGATTTCAAGGTATAGAAGCATCAGCAGATGAAATTGCATCAGATCTAGAAATCACAAGATATTTTAATTCTTATTACAAAGATGATACAACAAATGAATATCGTATTTCTAACGATTTATATAGTACTTTAGCGAATAAGCAAAAGGCGAATAAGTTGATTAGCGATATCCATCTTATTGCTAATTATGGTACTTCTGCATCAACTGCTGGAACTGTTTCGAATATCTATAATGATTTTATTGCTTCCGAAGAAGGCAAGAAAATGTTAGCGAAAAGAACAGAATCTGTATGGACTGGTGAACATAAATACATAGATAAGCAAATAAAAATTGAAACATCTAAATATGGTATATCATACTTAAAACAATTCCCAAATACAGATGCTACAGTTATCGCTGATGTAAAATATGATGAAATAAATAGAGTATTAAAGGGACTTGACTTTGGAAAAAGTAGCATAGTAGGATTTGTGGTTGAGGATGGAAGAGAATTACTTACTGGAACCAAAGCAACAAATTTATTTCATGATAAATCTTATTATAAGAAAATTAGTAAATCCAAAACAGGTTCAGGTAATGAATACGTAACATATAAGAATAAGAAATATTTTTTTGCATTCAAAAAACTTGATGGTATTGGAGCAAGTATCTGTGTCCTTATTCCAAAGTCAGTGATTATTGGAAAAGTATCAGGTATTAAATATCTATCTTTAGTGATAGTTACTTTAGCTTCCATTGCAGCTCTTGCAATTGCATCTGTTATATCATCAGGTATTGGTAATACAATTAAAGATATGAATAGAGGATTATATAAAGTATCTTCTGGTAATCTTACGGTTGATATTACTACAAAGAGAAAAGATGAATTCCTTACACTTGCTAATAGTATCAGAAATATGGTAGGTAGTATGAAAGAGTTAATTCTAAAAATGACAACTGTTAGTGCAAAGGTATCAAGTGCAGCTTATAAGTTTGCAGATTCATCTACTATGTTGGTAAAATCAAGTAAAGAAATAGCAACAGCCATTGGTGAGATTGAAGCTGGAGTATCGAATCAAGCAGATTATGCTCAGAGCTGTGTAGTTCAAATGGATGAATTAGCGAATAAAATTAATCTAGTGTATAATAATACTCAAAAAATTGACAAAATAACAACAGACACCAAAGAAATCATTGGAAACGGTATGATTACTATGGATGAATTAGGTCACAAAGCGAAGAATACCGCAGTGATTGCTCATACAATGATCGAAAATATTGAGACTTTAGAAGAAGAATCTGGTGCAATTGAAAATATTATTGAAGTAATTAATGGAATTGCAGAGGAGACAAGATTATTGGCTCTAAATGCATCAATTGAAGCAGCAAGAGCAGGAAGTGCTGGTAAAGGATTTGCAGTCGTTGCCGATGAAATTAGAAAGTTAGCAAACGAATCTGGAGAAGCTACTGGTAAGATTAGAGATATTATCACGAACATTCAGAATAGAACAAAACTTACAGCAGGTAATGCAAAAGATGCAGAAAATATTATAGCATCTCAAGAAGAAGCATTACATAATACCGTAGAAGTATTTCGAAATATTCAAAGTTCAGTTGACTATTTATCATCTAGTTTGACAGAAATAGCAAGTGATGCGAAGAACATGGAAATGGCTAAAGATGTAACCCTTGAGTCAATTGAGCAGATCTCTGCAGTAACTGAGGAAACAAAAGCGGTATCAGAAGAAGTAATGAACATTGCCGAACGTCAATTACAAGCAGTTAACGAACTTCATGATGAAGCAAATAGATTAGAAGATAATGCGAAAGAACTTGATGAATCAGTTCATTTATTCCAGTTGTAGTAACTAGTCAAAATAACTGAAAGTATGTAGCGTTAGTATAGCATTCTTGTCCATTTTATAATATAATAGAATGGACAGAAGTTAGAACTAAGGAGGTAGCGATATGTTACAAGATGATTATGTAAAATTTACTATTGGCAAGCAAAAACATATAGCACTTATTGCACATGATAGTAAAAAACCAGAGTTAATTCAATGGGTAGAAGATAATAAAGAAATTTTAAAGAATCATTTTCTATGTGGAACAGGAACATCTGCTAGATTAATAGCTGATAAGACAGGACTTCCTGTAAGAGGATATAATAGTGGTCCACTTGGAGGAGATCAACAAATTGGAGCAAAAATTGTTGAAGGTGGAATTGATTTTGTAGTATTTTTCTGGGATCCACTTGAAGCACAACCTCATGATCCAGATGTAAGAGCATTATTAAGAATAGCAGTTGTATATGATATTCCAATTGCTAATAATAAATCAACGGCTGATTTTATGCTTACATCAAGTTATATGAATGAAGAGTACGAGCATTCCGTAATTAATTTTAATAAACATATGAATAAACGCGTGGATTCATTTCACTAGATAAATAAGAAGGTATATAAGTTGATTTGAGACTTATATACCTTTTTTATATTATAATAACGCCAAAATAGTGTAGCAACATGGAATAGCAGAATGATTAATAGAAAAGTTATGTTAAATAAGAAATTTAGCTAAGAAAATACATCTGACATGTCTGATAAAACACATGGAAGAAAGAAATATTTTATGTTATAACTATAATGTTTGCTATTAGTGAAAGTTATGGAGGAAATTATATGGCTAGTTATGGATTTATTGTATTGATACTTGCGGGAATCTTTCAAGGTAGTTTTGGCTTAGGAATGAAAAATTATAAGCCTTTTTCATGGGAAGCTTTTTGGGGATTATTTTCTTTAGTTGGAGCTTTTATAATTCCTCAAGCTATTATGAGAGTGGAAGTACCAAATTACATGGAATATATCTTAGATACTCCAGCTAAGACTGTTGTTTTAGCAATGATTTGTGGATTTATATGGGGAATAAGTGCTCTACTTTTTGGAAAAGCAATTGACTCAATTGGAATGTCTTTAACATATGGATTGAATATGGGGATATCAGCTTCACTTGGTTCCTTCTTATCCCTCTTTATCCTTGGTGATTTGCCAAAAACAAAAGTATTAGTTACTCTAATCATAGGTTATATTGTTATGCTATTGGGCGTTTTTGTAATTACGAAAGCTGGTTTATTGAAAGATAAGGAATCAAAGGCAAATAAAGATAATGAAAGTAATCCACTATTTGTTCGTGGAATTATGTTAGCTATGTTTGCGGGACTTGGGTCTGCAGCTATGAATATCGGCTTTACGTTTGCAAATAAATCCGTAGATTTAGCTATACAGGATGGCGTTAAGCCAATTAATGCAAGTCTAATCTCTTGGATAATTGTATTAGCTGGTGGAGTGATACCTCAGGTTGTCTATCCGATCTATCTGATGATAAAGAATAGAACTTATAAAAACTATGTACAAAAAGGATGTCATGTTGCATATGGAAAACTCTTAGTGACCTCTATTCTATGGTTTTTAGCGCTTGATGTATATGCGAAAGCAAGCATTCTATTGGGAGATTTAGGTCCAGTAGTTGGATGGGTTGCCTTTAATGCATTATCGTTAATAATTAGTAATGGATGGGGATTATTAACAGGTGAATGGAAAGGGTTTATAATACCTAAAAAGCTTTTATTGTATGGTAATCTGATTTTAGTTGTCTCATTTATCATTGTAGGATTGGCAAATAGTTTATAAAAGTCGTTAGACAATAAAAAACAGACCAAATTTTGGTCTGTTTTTTATTGTCTATTTAATTATCACTGCCCATAGTAGGTTCATTCTCTGGAGTTTGAGTCGGAGTAGGAATTACAACAGGAGGTGTGGTAACAATAGGTACCGTTGGTTCTTTTGGTGTAGTGCTTGGAGTAGGAGATGGTGACGCTTTGGATGGTGGTGTAATAAATTCTCCTGAGCTACCTCTGTTCTTACTATTATGCACATTGCAGGTAGAATCCTGTAGATTTTCTGGAAGTATATAAGGAGTATCTGCGGTGTGCCCACTTTCTTTTTCTTTAATCAGATATACCTTATCAGAAACAGAGCTTTTAGGACAATACTCATTTGCTATCTTACCAGATTCTTTACAGATAGATAATTTGATATGAACATCACATTTTTCTGTTGGAACTGTACCTTTGGCAAAATATTCAGTTCGCACTGTTGATCCGCCCTGTGCTTCATTGCATACCCCATCAATGGCTAACTTACCAGACTTAGTACATATTTTAGCAGATACAATTGAATCTGGCATCTTAAAGGATTTAGTCTGCAATTTAGCATTTACCTTTTCCATAATCGTTCGCCATATAACTTTGTGATAAGTTGTATCAGTTAATGAACCATTGTTATCATAACCTGTCCATATTGTCGCCGTATAATATGGCGTAAATCCAGAAAACCATAAATCATTTTCATCGGAAGTTGTACCCGTCTTACCGGCAATTGGCATTGATATATTTTGAAATCTAACTCTTGTTCCAGTTCCCTTTTTAACAACGTCCTCCATAGCGTTTGTTAATAACCATGAGGTAGATTCTTTCATAACCTGTCTTGTTTTAGGCTTATTATTAATAAGAACCTTGTTATTATGATCTAATATTTTGGTATAGAATGTTGGCGTAGTATAGATACCATCATTCGCTATACTTGCAAATGCTCCAGTAAGTTCAAGATTAGTAACACCTTTTGTTAATCCACCAAGGGCCATTGGTAAGCCAATATCTGAAAAAACTTTTCCGTTATCGTCAACTTCATTTTCAACTAGAGTGCTAAATCCAAGTTTTGAAAGGTATTCAAATCCAACTTGTGGTGTGACTTTCTCTAATGTCTTTACTGTTACAATATTCATAGAATTATATATTGCTTGTCTTAAAGTTGTAAGACCATTATAGGAGTGGTTCCAGTTATTAACAGGTCTTCCATTCGGATATTTAAATGGTGAATCATCAAATACGCTTGCTAAAGTCATGCCTCCAGTATCAAGTGCTGGTAAGTAAGTAGATAAAATCTTAAAGGTGGAACCCGGCTGTCTAGTTGTTGTAGAAGCACGATTCAAAGTTAAGTTACCTTCTTTTTGTCCACGGCCACCTATAATTGCTTTTACCTGGCCAGTAGCTTGATCCATTACAACAAAGGAAGCTTGTGGTTCAATTGTCATTGTAACTTTTTCACCTGTAATTTCATCACCATCCTCTACGACAGAAGATTTGAATTCTTGGATATAAGGTTTTACATCACCCTTTTGACTAAATAATTCTGGCATAGTCTGATGTTTTTGTGAAAAATAATTACGAACATGTCCTTCGGAGTAATTCACAGTTTTTCCATTTTTCTTTAATATCGAAAGTCGATAGGATAATTCCCATTTTGAATTGGAAGGGAAATAGCTTGGGTCTTGGAATACACTATCGCATATTTTTTGAATGGCCGAATCTTGTGTTGTATAAATACTCAATCCACCACGATATAAAGCATTTGTAGCTTGCGTATAACTATAACCTTTTTTTGTTTGCAAATCATTAATGACTTGGTTAATCAATTCATCGACGAAATAAGAATATACGGATGAATCGGATTGTTCTTTATTGACTGTTTGAATTCTATCATATACTTCATCATCTTGAACTGCTTTATCGTAATTCGCTTGAGATATTAATTTTTGCTCTAACATATTATTTAGAATCTCGCTACGTCTCTTAGCATTTGCTTTTGGATGTGTAATTGGATTAAGATAAACTGGTGATTGTGTAATACCAGCAATAACTGCAGCTTCAGATAAAGTGATATCACTTACATCTTTGTTAAAATAACGTAATGAGGCAGCTTGTACACCTAAAGTATTCTGTCCTAGATTAATTGTATTAAGATAATATTCTAAAATTTGTTTTTTAGTTAGTTTATTTTCTAATTGAACTGCAAGATATTGTTCTTGTACTTTTCTTTCAAATCTAGATATAAATCCAGTTTCGTTCCCACCTTCAAAAACTTGATTTTTCAATAATTGTTGAGTTAAAGTACTTGCACCTTCGGAAAAATCACCAGAGGAAATACCTACAAAAAACGCTCGAAAAATACCTCTTACGTCAATACCATTGTGTTTATAAAAACGTTCATCTTCAATTGCGATAAATGCATTTTGTAAATTCTTTGGTATTTTATCTATATCGGCATATATTCTATTGGCTTGCGAACCTGCAAGCTTTATGAGCTCATTACCATCTTGATCATATATAGTTGTAGAAAAACCGGTTGGAGCGACATCGATAGCGTCAATGTTAGGTGCATCGTCAATTAAACCTTTAATTACACCATAACCAGATGCTACTCCTACGAAAGCAAGCAAAACAATACTAACAAGAAAAATACGAAATAATGAAATCAATGCTTTGGTTTTTAATTTAGCAGATGCTGACTTCAATCTTCTTTGCTTGTTTGCGGCTTCTTTTTTACTAAAGTTCATAGTAAACCTCCTTTTCCGTACTATTATACCAAATTAGAAACTTTAAATAAAGGTTAAAATAAAAAATTGACATTTATTACATAAATATGATTTATCTCAATCTAGATTATGTTATTGTCCAATAATGAAAAATAATACGTAAAAATTTAGTGAAAAAAATTAAATATAACAAAAAATAATTGTAAAAACTATTGATTTATTAAAAATCTACGTAGAGAACTGTCAAAAGATGTCGTTATTCTAACGATTTTGCGATAAGTTATACTTTTACTATGCATACTTTACTTGTATAATTACATATTATTGGTAGATATGGAGGGGTCCTAATGAAAAACAAAATTCTAGTTGGTTCAAAAACAATTGAACTGGAAGACATGCGGATGATGAGTTTGGAATATTATTTACTAGAACATGTATCAGAAGAGAATAAAGAGAAAGCTCTTTATGGAGTAAAGATTACAAAAAAGATTGATGACTATATGGAATCAGAAGAGGTGGATGCAATATCATATTCTAAGGAATTTGTTGAGCAAATGATAAAGCAGTTAATGGATAATGACGTTACTCCCATTTCAATGATAGAGATCATCGATGAAATGATAACCGTTCGGTTATGCAGTTAAATACATAAACTAAAAGCTTAGAAAATGCAAAAACGAAACGACCTTTTCTCGTTTATGTGAACATCAATAAATGAGGAAGAATGTTTGCTATAAGATGAAAATATATGAACCAAAATTGACTTGTAAATTTGTATTATGTATAATAAACAATGAAATATTGTTCGAAGCCATATGGCTAAGAAAGAGGAAAGAGTGTAAGAAATTACATTCTATTATATACATTATATCCGTAATGATAGTTTACTAATTAGATACTTTAGTATCATTAGTAACTTTATTATGAGCTATAGACTTTATAGTAAAAAGAGTCTTTTGCTAAATAAGATACAAAGAGATAAGGAGCAATCTATGGTTGAGGAATATAAAGTAGTCTATGAAGGTGGCGAAGGTGAGATCATTGAGAAAAAGTCTCGTTTTATTGCAACCGTGGTACCAGTAGATACGGAAGAAGAGGCATTAACTTTTATAGAGGCACAGAAAAAGAAATACTGGGATGCAAGACACAACTGTTCAGCATATGTTATTGGATCTAAAAATGAAATTATTCGTTGTAGCGATGACGGTGAGCCAAGTGGAACAGCAGGCAAACCGATGCTAGAGATACTTGTAAAGGAAGAGATTCATAACGCTTTAGTTGTTGTAACAAGATATTTTGGCGGAGTACTATTAGGTACAGGGGGTCTTATTCGAGCTTATCAGAAAGCTACGAAAGAAGGATTAAATAAAAGCATTATTATTAATAAAAGTCTAGGATATCAATTAGAAGTGAATACAGATTATAATGGTATTGGTAAAATTCAATATATTATCGGACAGATGAATATTACAACAGTAGATACGGACTATACAGATGAAGTGACAATACATTTACTATTACCACCAAGGGATTTAGATTGTTTTCAAAAAAAAGTAATAGAAGCAACTAACGGAAAAGCGAAAATGTTATTAAAAGATCAAGTTTATTATGCCAATATATTGGGTGAAACAGTTATCTTTTAAATTTTGATAAGCCAGGTATTATTACCTGGCTTTTTAGATACGGTAGAAATACTATTGTGTATTTACAGGCAAAAAAGCATAAACTAGTTTATTGATAAAAATTTTATGATTTTATTAATTTAGGTTAAGTTGAAAAATATTCACATTATTTATAATAATAGAGGTGAAACCAATGAAAGAAAATAAATTTCTTGAAAATGATAATAAATTTTATATAGAAGTGAAACCAATAATTAGGTATCCAAAATGCTATATTAGTGGAAAAGAACAAGATTGTTTGAATTGTGAATTACAAAAAAATAATCTATGTGATTCACCTTTTGGTAAATGTATGGTAAAATATCCTGGACATAATAAAGGATGTCCTAATTATGGTAAGAAAGCAAATTGTCCACCTAATATACCTGGTTTTGATCAAATATTTGATATGAGTAAACCAATCTATGCAATCTACAGTATTTTTAATCTGAAGCAACATGTTGAGAAAATGAGGGATAGACATCCAAATTGGACGGACAAGCAATGTAGATGTAGTCTATATTGGCAAGGAACAGCAAAAAAGCAACTAAGGATTAACTGTGTAGAATTCATGGAGCAATTCAAGGAAAAAGAATATATACTGGTAGAAGCACCAGAATCATTCGGGGTTGATGTAACAGAGACAATGAAAAAGGAAGGTATACTACTTGAATGGCCACCAATGAATGATGTATATAAGATTAATTTTGCTGGGGTGTTACGAGAAGATATTAAAAATAATGAGTATGTAAATGGTCGAAAAAAATGGATTAACGAAAAGGGATACTTAATACTGGAGCAAAGATAGAAAATAATCGTCAGTGGATCATTAAATTGTTACAGTTGTGTCATCATCACCGAGATGTGTTGATGACACAACTTATATTTATAGTAAATAGGAGAAGAAAATGAGAACAATATTTGAAAACTTATGTATGGAGTACGCACAAAATAAAAAATTTAGTGGTACCTGTATGGTAAAATCAGAACATGAAATTATCTTTTCAGGATCATATGGTTATGCTAATATAGCTTTTGGTATTCCAAATGTAATTGATACTAAATTTGATACTGCATCAATTACGAAAACTTTTACAGCGGCAGCTATTATGCAATTGATAGAAAAAGGTGTATTAAACTTAACGGATAAAATCGTTAATATTATTGACTTGAAGGATACTAAGATTCCAGAGAATGTAACAATAGAGCATTTACTTAATCATACATCTGGCATTGCAGATGATGCAGACGAGGAAGCTGGTGAAGAGTATTCGGCATTGTTTATTAACACTCCAAATTATTCATTTCGAGAATGTAAAGATTTTCTGAAAAATTTTGCATATAAGGATCCATATTTTAAAGCTGGAACTAATGTAAGATATAGTAATTGCGCCTTTATATTATTAGGATTGGCAATAGAAAAATTAACAGGAGTCAGTTATAGAACATATGTTACTGAGAATATTTTTAAAGTATGTGAAATGACGAATACAAGATTCAGCTCTATGGATGAGATTAATGAAAATACCGCAGAAGGTTACACTAGCGTATTTGATGAAAATGATAATTGGATTGGTTTTAAGAAAAATATATATTGTTATCCTCCAATTGGAACCGCAGATAGTGGAGCATATACGACAGTTGAAGATTTAGATAAATTTATGCGAGGAATAAAGGACGGTAAATTATTTGCTGAAAAATATAGTCAAATGTTACTAACTCCTCACTGTGATATTATTAAACCATCTAGTTGGAGAGAAGCACCTGATACCACTATTAGAAATGGATATGCTTTTGAATTCATCGAGATAGAGAAAGAAACATTTTGTATCTATAAAGATGGATTAAATAATGGGGTTGCTACAATGTTCTCTTATTATCCTAAAGCGGATATTACGGTTTCTATCTTAGCAAATCAAGATTGCAATATATGGGAGTTACATAGGCAAATGCAAACAGAAATTTATCATAGATACTATAAGTAAAGAGAAGATTTCGTTGAAATCCTCGAGTATCAAATGTCAAAAAAGAAATATTTTGTTGTATATTGATTGTTTGATTTTCCTCCCAAACAATGGAAGGTGATTGAGCAATTCATAAAGGATATGAATGAGATTAAATAGAGAATACATTTCAACTTGAGTATTTTTAAAAATATGCTACAATCATAGTGAAAGAAAATAAATCAGAGAGGAATGCCACATAGTTATTCTATCAACTTTTTTTGCTGTGGCAATAATCCATCAATGGGAAGTTGGGTTATTTATTAGGTAATATATATGGAATTTAAAGAATGTATTAAAAACAGAAGAAGTATAAGAAAATTTAAAACAGAGGAAGTATCCTCAGAAGATATCATAAAAATGGTAGATGCAGCCTCACTTGCACCTTCATGGAAGAATACTCAAGTAACAAGATATTATGCAGTTAAAACAAAAGAAATAAAAGATCAAATGGTAGACTTAGTTCCAGGATTTAATCAACCAGCTACTAGTTCAGCTCCAGTGATTATTGTATCTACTGTAGTGAAAAAACGCTCTGGATTCAACCGTGAGGGGCAACCAGATACATTCAAAGGTGATGCATGGGAGATGTATGATTGTGGGCAATCCAATCTATTATTCTGTCTTGAAGCACATGAATTAGGTTATGGTACTGTTATTATGGGATATTTTGATGCAGAAGCAATTCATAAGTTAATTGGTGCACCAGATACAGAAGAAGTATCATCTGTAATTGCACTTGGTATCCCTGAGGAGCATCCGGATATGCCAAAGAGAAAAGGTGCAGATTTAATACTCAAAGAAATCTAGAATTTAGGAGAGAATGCATGAGTATTAAAATGAAATATCTATCTTTTATTCCCGCAATTGTAATTATGTGTATCATATTTATCTATTCATCAAAAACAGCTGTTGAATCAGAACATGCGAGTAATGAAGTGACTTATTCTATTATTAATGTGTATAATCAATGGTTTCATAAAGAATACACACACAATGAAAAGGAAAAGATTGTAGAAAAACTTGATTTCATTGTTCGAAAAATGGCTCATGCAACAGAGTATCTAATCCTTGCACTTAGTGTTGCGTTTCCATTAACAATCAATGGATGGAAAGGTAAGCGATTATTTATTGCAACATTACTAATCTGTATCTTCTATGCTTCGACAGATGAATTCCATCAGTTATTTGTAAGTGGACGAAGTGGGCAGATACGAGATGTATGTATTGATGGAACTGGTGCATTTATAGGAACAAGCATTTTTGTATTTATAAGAACAAGATTTCTTTGTAGAAAGAAAAGTGAACCAGAGTTGTCATAAAAGATACTATTATTGACTATCTTAATGATATAAGCAATAAATAAAAGCTGTAATGAAAGAAAAAAATATTAGTGCCTATAGGTAAATGCTATTATGTAGATATATAAAGCATTACCTATAGGCATTATTAGATTTCAAGATTGATTAAATTTAGATATTCAATATTTATTATAAATCAAAGTATACCTCTTCTTTAAGGCTCTACACCAAGTACTAGTTTACCATCATAGTATACTACAATATGGTTGCTGTTTCCATAAGAGTAATCATTGATTTGGTTATATATACTCCAATCATTTTTCACAGAGCGAGTAGTTATTGTTAAAGTCGAGCCAGCAGATAGTTTATCCGTTGTATTTAATTTTATTTCAAGATAAGTGTCTGCATTAGTTTTTGGTTGACTCATAGTTACAAATGAATGATTGATAGAACTTAGATAGCTTGCATAATAAGGTGCTTTATTCAATTGAACAGCTGCGGTATCACAATAAAAGGTTTCTTCGGAAGCTCCTTCTTTGGTGTAATAATAGCGAATGGATAATTTGGAAAGATCGATATCACTACCGCTTACATTCTTCAAAATAATATTATTATTAATTGTATTAGAGGTATCCTTACCATTTCCAGTATTATTGATACTTAGGGTAAAGTCTCCAGTAGGAGAAGTGGTAGGAGCTACAGTAGGAGTAATCGTTGGAACCACAGTTGGTGCAATTGTCGGAGAAGAAGTTGGTATAGTAGTAGGTATGGCTGTAGGAGTTACAGTAGGTGTAGCTGTTGGTACCGCTGTAGGAGTAGTAGTAGGAGCTATGGTAGGTGATACAGTAGGTGTAGCGCTATTAAAATTAGGAAGTTCATCGAGCGTAATTACCTTATCGCTTTGGTATACTTTTTTTACCATAGCTGCTTCAGTATAAGTATCTCCGATTTCTCCAGAGGTGTTCATTAGAAAATCTCCATACCATACTGCAAAATATAACCAATATGCATTATCTCTTAACATCATATCAGGATCAATCATAACACCATTTTCACTTAGGGCAGCCATTTTATTACCACTGGAGTAATTTATGGTCTTCATTAATTGATCGGATTGTGAATTATAAGTGTGCTTTTCAGCATAAATATCGGTGCCAGAGATGTCGCAATAATTATCTCCTGGATACCAGCTAGCATCTTGTCCATTCCATACCCAGATTAGGTTGTTTAATTTATGATAATTCGTTTGACGGTTGAACATTAATTTGTAAAGCCATAAATAAGGATCTTTACCTTTGGCACCCCACCAGAACCAACCACCGCTTGCTTCATGAAGAGGTCTCCATAGAACGGTAACATTAGCTTGTTGTAATTGATCAAGATATCCTGAGATTGCATCAATATCACGTACTAGAAGATAACATTCTTCTGAGATTTTACCTGCTTCATACATAGATTTGATTTCTGACAAAGGCAACATACTGATGTCTTCGGTAGTTACTGCTTTGGATAAATCAAAGGAAGTTTTATTAGCATAGAATTGATTGCCACCTTTTGGTGCATGCCAATGCCATTGGAATGTAACTAACCCACCTTTTTTATCCCAATTTAAAGCTTGGTTAATCTCTTCAGTATTATGCCAATCGCTTGCAGGATCACAGAAGATCATATCAAGCATACGAATTGCAGGATATTTACCAGTATATTTGTAAAGAGCGTCTACCTCAGTACTAGTATTTAAAGTACAAGATTGACCAGATAATGTTTGATTACCATAGATACTTTTTAGGTATTCCATAATATTTTTTGTCTTTTGATTCGCATTCTGATTAACAAGTGTTGAGGTTGCTGTATTGTAAACAGAATCTTTGATACCGGTTCCATCTTCAATGTTGATATAGTCTAGGTCAAACCAACCCCAGGATTCTTTAATTGATAAAGTAATAGTTCCTTTTTCAAGATATACACTTTCGATTGTGGTATCGTTCCATGCACCATCACCTTTACTATAAATGGTTGCAGCTTGTTTACCATTAATATAAAGGTAATTTTCTTTATAACTATCAGATGCTGAACGAATCACAAATGTGTAGTGCTTGGTTGTTGGAATCTCAACTTGTACAGACCATGAATTGTTGCTTTTCTGGTCGAAACCAGTAGCATAGCCTGTACCACTAAAACCAGCTCTAGTGGATGCTGCCTTGATATCTCCAGTCATTGTTGCATTTTCGGCTTCAATCTTTGTAGAGAATGTCTCTGCAGCTTGTACTGTATTGGTGTTATTTGCAAGTAGTAGATTTGTGTTAACCCCAGGTGTGTTGCCAAGGAGCAATGATGTTATCATCCCCAATATTAACATCATCGCCATGACGGTTCTTTTACCTCTTTTCATACTAAAAACCTCCTTATAATTTATAGTTCTCTCGGAAGTTACTAAACTATAAAAGGATGATATGATGGAAATATATAATACAGAAAAGTACTAGGTTTATCTTTTCATGGTTTTAGACTTTTCCGAGAGTACTCTTATATAAAATTACGATAAATGAAATTTTGATTGAAGGATTAGTGAATGATGAAAGAATATGTCTAAATTTAGCAGTGAGTAATAATTTTTAGATATAAAATATGAAAGCCTTTTCATTGATTTTATTATATAATAATTGGTAATAAAATACAATAGATATCTGATAAAGATACAAGAAAAAATAAAAAACTACCAGATTTCATGAAAAATACTGGTAGTTTTACAACAATCTATACAAATTGGTTTCTTGTGTTATCATAAAGATAATCTATTTGTTGCAGTTTATTTATAACATGTTCCTTGCTTATATTTAAAGATTTGCATAAATCATCAAGATTTTTATAATGATCTCTTAATTGTGTATTGATATAGCTTAGTAGCATCACTGGATCGTTAGGTAATGACATATATATGCTCCTTTTCAATAATTTTTTTTTATTATATTGCCTAGACAACCTCCCAAACAGGTCATTTGTCGGGCAACATCATAGAATTAGAGTGTCAAAAACTCATTACTTTATATTTTTCAATTCATCAGGTACTGTAAAATCACTTGCAGATCCTAAACTATCATATTCAATAGTAACCATACATTTTGGTATCTTAATGGATTCACTACTATCAAGAATAGAGGAATCAGAATTTGTTTTCTTTGAGTTGATTGAGGAAGCAAGGATTGCATCCATAATATCTTGTAAAAATGAAGTCATATCCATTTTCATTTTAACTGGATTCATAGAATCTTGATCAAGCCACATGGTAATTGGAATATCTTTAAGATTTTTAAAGTTTATCTTATCAAATCCAACAGAGCTTAATAAAGAAAGAAATTTTTTATTTTGAAGCATTTTTTTTAATGATTTACCAGTCATAATACCTTCTAACTTAATAGTTGTTTTGTTGGATATTTTTTCTGTACCAACTTTCTTGAAACTTTTGGCATTAGATAAGTAAAGATCTAGAGTCAATTGATTAAAATAATCAGTCTGTTTGGGACTCATGAGACTGGAATCAAGTTTAGTTTTATTCCATTTACCATTTGTATTCATATATTCATAATAGTTATTGTTGTCTTCTAATATATAAGATGAAATATCTTGAGATCCTAGCGCTCCCATGTCAATATTCATATCCATTTTGGTTTTATAAGGGGTGGTAAATGAAGTCATTGCTATTTTCATTTTGATATCGAAATTGTCAGAGCCTGACGTCATGCTAAAGTCCATTGTCATGTTAGCGTCGTAATTTTTAGCTGATGCAAGATTTTGTTGTGCCTTTTTTATCATACTTACAGGTGACATGGAAGGGCTAGTCTTTTTATGACAGCCAATTGTCAATAATCCAATTACGATAATCAGTAATGTAAGTAAAATTTTACGATTTTTATTCATAAACGTACATCCTCGCTCTCTAAGGTTATATATTTATTATAACATTAATCTTCATGAAGACAATGAATATGGATTTTTCTAATCTTATTCTAATAAATGAGCGAAATGGAAAACAAAGTTGTTAATTACTAATAAGCATGATAAAATATTAGGATATCAGTGAAACATTAGTAATAATTGGGTTAAGAACTGCGGATTATGGTAATTAATTCGTAAGAACTTGGAGGTATTAAATGGATTTATTTGAATATATGAGCCAAAATACATTAGAAAAAGAGTCACCTCTAGCTTCTAGATTACGACCTACCGCATTAGAAGAAGTAGTGGGGCAACAACATATTGTAGGTAAAGATAAACTATTATATCGTGCAATTAAGGCGGATAAGATTAGTTCTATCATATTTTATGGGCCACCTGGAACAGGTAAAACAACGCTTGCGAAAGTAATCGCGAATACAACAAAAGCCAATTTTACTCAGATTAATGCAACAAGCGCAGGCAAAAAGGATATGGAAGAAGTAATACAAGAAGCAAAGACTCAGATTGGTATGTATGGAAAAAAAACAATTCTTTTTGTAGACGAGATTCATCGATTTAATAAAGGACAGCAAGATTATTTGTTACCTTATGTGGAAGATGGAACAATTATATTGATAGGTGCTACTACAGAAAATCCATATTTTGAGGTAAATGGGGCGTTAATATCAAGGTCAATTATATTCGAGTTAAAATCATTGGATAAAGAAGATATTAAGACGTTATTGATTCGTGCGATTTCAGATGAGATAAAAGGCTTAGGTGCGTATGAAGCTGTAATTGATGAGGAAGCACTTGAATTCCTTGCTGACATATCAAATGGTGATGCTAGATCTGCATTAAATGCAATCGAATTAGGTGTTCTTACTACTGAAAGAAGTTCAGATGGTAAGATTCACATTACAATAGAAGTTGCAAGTGAGTGTATACAAAAGAGAGCAGTGCGTTATGATAAATCTGGAGATAATCATTATGATACGATTTCTGCATTTATTAAAAGTATGAGAGGTTCAGACCCGGATGCTGCAATCTATTATTTAGCTAGAATGTTATATGCTGGAGAAAGTGTAGAATTTATCGCAAGAAGAATTATGATCTGTGCAGCAGAAGATGTATCGAATGCAGATCCGAATGCTTTAGTTGTTGCAACTGAGGCAGCTGCAGCAGTCGAACGTCTTGGTATGCCTGAGGCAAGAATTGTACTAGCTCAAGCTGCCACTTATGTGGCATGTGCTCCTAAGAGTAATTCAGCAATCATGGCAATTGATGCAGCACTTGAGCTTGTTAAGAATGAGAAGTCTAGTGCGATACCAACTTATTTGCTTGATGCACATTATAAAGGAGCAGCCAAGTTAGGACATGGATTAGGCTATAAATATGCGCATAATTATAAGAATAATTATGTGAAACAACAATATCTACCGGATGAATTTAAAGATATTACATTCTATCATTTATCAGAGAATGGATATGAAAAAGAGCTTAAAAAACATATGCATAGAATAAAAGAAGAAGCAGAGGAGTAAGATGGATATGCTCCTTGTGGTAGAACGATAAAAGATTATTCTACTACAAGGAGCAATCATTGACTCAGCTGCTTCTTTTTATATTAGTTAGGTTGTATAGAAGTTATTATAACAATTAATAATGCTCCATATGGATCATCGATTAAAGTTCATTATCATCCTTATTTTTCTTCTTCATAACTTTATAAAATAACATCATACAGTATGCCATGATTGGAATAATGATTGTGCAGTAAACACTTGCTTGGAATAAGGCATTGGAATAAGGTGTTACTAATAAAGAAGATATTAAAGTAACTAAGTATAAGAGAACTAATAATGAGATTGCAATAATAGATAAAATTTGTTTTCCGTTTTTCATGATAGAATCCTTTCTATGAAATACTCCTATGATACGAAAGAGAGTATTATAATCGTGTAAAATGTACTTAATGTTGATTATTGTAATTTCTAATATTTTATCATAGGAAGTTCACAAAGTCGAGTGGATACCAAAATTTATTAAACAAACTTACATAGATAGATATTCCTTAATATAAAAAGACATAAGCAAGTTAAATTTAATAGAGGAGTTATCGAGTTCAGTACCAAGCAGGTCTTTTATTTTTCGAATACGATATACAATGGTATTTCGGTGAGTAAATAGTCTTGATGCAGTTTCAATTAAGTTACAGTCAGATAGTAGAAAATACCGTAGTGTATTTAAATAGTCGGTATCGTGTTCTACATCGTGTTGTTCTAATATACCAAGGTCTCGTTGGTAAATTGAATACAGGATAGCAGGATCGGAACAACAGTATAGAAGTTGAAATATTCCTAGTTCATCAAATATTACAAAGGAACGCTTCCACAATTGGGCTGCTGCTAAAGAAAAAAAAGCTCTTTTATAACTTTGTCCTATTTGAGTAATGGAATGTATCTCATCACTAATGCCTAAAGCTATACTATCACAATAGCATAATAATTCGATTAATTTATCTAGAGAGAGTTCTGCTTCATTAGAATGATAGATTAATATTTGAAAATTATCATAGAAGAATAGGTGATATTTTAGCCCATAACTATTTAGTGGAGAGGTTATGATAGTGGTATCATGAAGATTACGAATGACAATAATTCGATAATCAGAGTTCGTTTGAAAACCATATTGGTTTAGGGTACGCAATATATTATCTGGAACCGACGTCTGATATAATGCACTCTGAAAAGCAGCGCTTAGATGATCTTCACGTTGGTTATCTTGCAATAGTATACGACAATAATCCTGCATAATTTCAACAAGATGCACGTCCCAAGGAAATGTAAAAAGGGGAATCTTATTTATTTCACAAAAATCTATAATCTCAGGTGTTAGATCCTCTTCGAAAAGATATTTCCCAATATTTATTAGAATACAACTACAATTATTCATAGAAAGTGCTCGAATAAATTCTAGGAGGCTAATACCGTTACTTCGGAAAAGACCAGTAGTAATCACGAGTTCCCCACCTTTTAGAAAGCTAATATTTTGAATATCCTCAGCTAGGTAAATCCAAGAGACGGTATTATTCATGCCATTCCTACCAGAATGGAAATCTAATTGATATTTTCCTTTCGCAAATTCGTATAAAGCATTCACTTGTGTCTTCATATAAGTTCACACTGCCTCCCATCTGTCGCCTTTGGCGACATACAAATCAAGGTGTGAAATTATTTTTATTTCACACTGCCTCCCTTAGAGTAAGTTAGTATAGGTTTTCAAAACTCTTTTTTGATACTATATCATACATATGGTTGTATGAAAAGAACAAAAGGACAAAATTGTACTAGAAAAAGCAAGGAGAAATAGGAATAATGAAATATAGAAATAATCTTTCATTGTATCTAAAGTACAAAGGAAGAGTAAAATGTTTGGAACCAGAGTCCATTGTAAAATGCATGTAATATGATTATAATCTTGGTATAGTTAATGAAATATGAAGGAGGACATTGGTATGAGTGATAAATTCGTTGTAACAATTGCACGTCAGTTTGGAAGCTTAGGAAGACCGATTGCAAAGCAAGTTAGTGAAATGCTAGGAATTGAATATTATGATAGAGATATCGTAGATATGGCGGCGAAAAAACTTGAACTGCCTGTCTCAACAATAAGTGACTATGAAGAAAGTGCAAAATCAGCCTTCTTTAATATGAGCTACCCACTAGGAATGGGAACCAACTCAATTCAAGATACTATTTTTGCAACACAAAAGAAAATAATCATTGATCTAGCGGAAAAAGAATCTTGTATCATTGTAGGAAGATGTGCAGATTATATTCTAAGTGATCACAAGAACATCATTAAAGTATTTATTTATGCTCCTTATGCTGCGAGACTTCGTAATTGTGTGGAAAGGTTGAATATGCAACCGGAAGAAGCAAGAAGAATGATTGCAGAAGTAGATAAAGCAAGGGAAGCTTATCATAGACAATATTGTAGCTACTCGATGTCGGATAAAGACTATAAACATATCATGGTGGATTCAAGTTTACTTGGAGTGGATGGTACTTGTGAAGTGTTAGTGGACATTATTAAGAAGAAATTTTACTTAAATAAATAGAATAAATAGACATTATGGATAAAAAATGTTAAGAGCAACGGAGCCTTTCAGCTTAGAAGGGCTCCGTTTTAATTTTCATAAAAGGAAAGAGGGTGTTGTTATGGCTTTGCTTGAAATTAAAAACCTATCCAAATCATTTGGAGATCTAGAAGTTCTTCGCGATGTTAATATATCAATTAACAAAGGAGAAGTAGTCGTAATCATCGGACCATCTGGTTCAGGAAAAAGTACCATGCTTCGTTGTTTGAACCTATTAGAGCAACCAACAGGTGGAGAAATAACATATCAGGATGAAGATATTATGAAGCTTGGTAAGAAAGTAACAGAATATAGAAAACATGTTGGAATGGTATTTCAACGATTTAATTTATTTACCTTGAAGACAGTTTTAGAAAATGTAATGTATGCACCGATGAAACTAAACAAAGTTCATAAAAATGAAGCGATGAATCAAGCAATGGAATTACTAAAAAAAGTTGGATTGGAAAACAAAAAAGATGTATTTCCCTCTTCTTTATCCGGTGGTCAGCAACAGCGTGTTGCCATTGCACGTGCTTTAGCAATGAGTCCAGATATCCTATTATTTGATGAGCCAACTTCTGCACTTGATCCAGAATTAGTAGGAGATGTATTAGAAGTAATGAAGCAATTGGCAAAGGAAGGCATGACCATGGTAGTCGTTACGCATGAAATGGGATTTGCAAAAGAAGTAGCAGACCGTGTTATCTTCATGGATGGCGGTTATGTTGTGGAAGAGGATACACCAAATAATATTTTTACTAGCCCGAGAAACGAAAGAACGCGAGCATTCTTGTCTCGTATACTTTGATAGGAGGTGGCCTGAATGGAGTTTAATTTTACAGAGACATTTAAGACTTTAGGTCCTAGTTTACTAGACGGAGTTGGAGTTGTGTTATATGTTACATTGATTGGATTTATCCTGTCTTTAGTCTTAGCATTATTGTTAGCAATTGGTAGGCTATCTAAGAGCAAATTATTAAAAGGAATATTAGGTATATTTATCGAATTCATTAGAGGTACACCTCTATTAGTACAATTTTTTTACATTTATTATGTAGTACCAATGCTTATTAATGGAGTAGGTCAAATGTTTGGATTAACTATGAATGTTCAATTAGAAGCAACTACATGTGGTATTGTGGGATTTGCGATTAATTATGGTTGTTATATGTCAGAAGTAATACGTTCTGCTATTTTATCCGTTGACTCTGGTCAAAATGAGGCGGGATTAGCTCTTGGATTTAATGAAAGACAAGTAATGTTTCGATTTATTATTCCACCAGCATTACGTAACTCAGTACCTGTATTTGGAAATTACTTGGTTATGATGATTAAGGATACTTCACTATTGGCTATGATCTCAGTTCAAGAATTACTTTTACGTACTAAGACATTTGCGTCACAGACATTTCTTACGGTAGAAGCTTATACCATTTTAGCACTTGTTTATCTGGTATTAAGTATCCCGTTATCTCAATTATCTAAGATTGTAGAAAGAAAATTAAAACAAGTAAAGTAGTTTGATGTTTAAAGTTACTAATGAACAAATAGAGTTAGAGTGCAACTATGAGAGACATTATCAACTCTAATTCTAAAATATAAATTAAAGAAAGAAGGAGTTTATTATGAGAAATATGAAATCAATGAAAAAATGGATGTCTTTATGTTTGGTGATGATATTAGCGCTTACTTTTATGACAGGATGTCAGAGTTCTAAGAAGAATGATTCTTCCTCAAATAGCAATTCTGCTAAGACAAGCACCGATTCTGGAGAATCCGCATTATTACAGAAGATTAAGAAACAAGGATATATTGAAATAGGATCTTCTAACGATGCTCCATTTTGCTATCAAGATGTTGATACCAGTGAGTTAAAAGGAATTGATATTGAGATATTGCGTGAAGTATGTAAAAGACTTGGAATTCCTGATATTAAGTTAAAAGTAATTGATTTTTCAAATCTTTTAGTAGAACTAAATAATAGTAGTATTGATATGGTAGTAGATGGAATGTATGTAAAAGATGAAAGACTGAAAGTAGCTGCTTTTACTGATAAATGGTATCAAGAGGGTGAAGCAGTTGTTATACCAGAAGATTCTGATATCAAGAGTAAAGATGACCTAAAAGATAAATCAGTTGGTGCTCAACCAGGGACAACATTTTATGATACAGCACAAAAATGGCTTGATGATGGAAAAATTGGTAAACTAGTAGCTTATGATAATCAAGCGACTCTTATGACTGCTGTAAATATGGGGAAAGTTGATGCTGTAGTAACCGATGGTATTGTTGCAGGATATACTTTGGCATCTGACAGTTCACTTAAGTTACAACTTTTAGCACCATACGAAGCAGAAGCAAGTGGACAGATTGGTGCGGCTGTTCGTTTTACAGATGAAGATTTCTTAAAAGAGTTTAATACAGCATTAAATGCTATGAAAAAAGACGGAACATTATTAAAAATTCTAAAGAATTATGGATTAACCGAAGATTATTTCGTAGATGCAGAGAGTGGAGTTACAAAAAATACTAAATAAGATGGGGGATATGAATTATGTTAAAGAATGCGTTGCCTAGAATAAATACACCTTTACCAGGTCCAAAGGCAAAGGAAATCATTGATAGAAGAAAAGAAGCTATGCCTGATGCAATTAAATGTGGCTATCCATGCGTTATTAGTCGTGGAGAAGGTGCAATGTTAGAGGACGTAGACGGTAATATCTTTCTCGATTGGATTGGTGGTGTTGGAGTGCTCAATATTGGGTACTCACACCCTGAATTAATTGCAGCAGTCAAAGAACAGTCAGAGAAATATTTTCATGCAATGATGAATATTGTTACTCATGAAGGATATATCAAATTAGCTGAAAAGATGAATGAGATTGTTCCAGTAAAAGGGACTAAGAAAAAGACAATGTTCGCAAATTCAGGTGCCGAGGCTGATGAAAATGCGGTAAAGATAGCAAAATCGTATACAAAAAGACCTAATATTATTGTATTCTCAGGAGCTTTTCATGGTAGAACTTTGTTAACAGCAAGTATGACTTCAAAAAAAGCATATGCAAACGGAATTGGTCCATTTCCAGATGGTGTATACCGCGCAGAATTTCCTTATCTATACCGTTCTCCGAAAGGGTATACCGAAGAGGAAGCAATTGAGTACTATATTGATAAGTTACATAAAGTATTTGAAGAAGCTTCGCCAGTAGAATATGTCGCTGCAATTGTAGTTGAACCAGTACAAGGAGAAGGCGGTTTCGTTCCAGCACCAATTGAATGGGTAAAAGCAGTTCGAACAATCTGTGATGAGAATGGTATTTTATTAATTGCAGATGAGGTACAGACTGGATTCGGACGCTCAGGAAGAATGTTTGTCTCAAATTATTGGGAGGAGGCAGGTTGTGCTCCTGATATCATAACCACTGCTAAGTCAATCGCTGGAGGAGTTCCGTTAAGCGCAGTAACGGCTAGAGAAGAAATCTTTGATGGGGTTAAGGCTGGTATTATTGGTGGAACCTATGGTGGCAATCCTCTTGCTTGTGCGTCTGCGTTAAAAGTCATTGAAGTAATGGAACGTGAAAATCTATGTGAACGTTCGCTTGAAATTGCAAAAATATGCAAAGAGAGATTTAATGCATGGAAAGATCAGTATCAAGAGGTTGGAGATGTTCGTGGAATTGGTTGTATGATGGGAGTTGAATTTGTAACTGATAAAGTGAGCAAAACACCGAATGCTAAATTAGTATCAGATGTGGTACAAGAAGCTGCTAGGCATGGTCTTCTTGTAGAAAGTGCAGGAGTATATTCTAATGTTATTCGATTTTTATGTCCTCTTGTTGTAACGGATGAACAACTGGAATGTGGATTGCAAATATTAGAAGAGGCCATTAGGACTTGTAGATTAAAATAATGGTGATGTTGGGGACAAATAGCTTTAATTTAGTGTACTGAGTGTATATCGCTGTATAATTATGAATCTTGGCTACCTTTCCCTCAGGAACCATATTTTTTACAAACCTCAGAACTAGCGAAAATACTCACTCACGTTCCTATTTTCACTATGAGTCTTGACAAAATATAAACGATACCTTAGGCCGGACTACGCCAAAATTAATAATTATACATCAATATACACATTGTAAGTTATATAAGGCTATTTGCCCCCAACATCCTAATCAATAATAAGCAAATAAAAAAATAAAATAAGCCTTTGTATGAAAAACAAAGGCTTATTTTAAGATTGGAGTATATATGATACAGTTTCGTTTAAAGACAACAATACAGATATATCATAAGTGTAAAGATTTTTGTAAGGAAACTCAGATTGGAAGCGGTGATTTAATCATCACTAGTGGACATATTTATGAGAATTACCTAAATGGCCTAATTGGAGAAGCTACGTTAGTTAACCTACGTGAATACGGTAGTGGTGAACCAAATGACAAAATGGTTGAATCAATTTTAGCAGATATCAAAGATAACTCCTACAGGCGTGTTATTGCTATTGGAGGAGGTTCTATTCTTGATGTTGCAAAATTATTTGTACTAAAGCATATCTCTCCAGTACAGGATTTATTTGAACGTAAGTTACCAATTATCAAAGAAAAGGAATTGATAATGGTTCCTACAACATGCGGGACAGGTAGCGAAGTTACAAATATCTCTATTTTAGAGTTATTAGAGAAGAAGACTAAAATGGGATTAGCAACAGATGAGTTATTTGCAGACTATGCGGTTCTTATTCCAGAACTTTTGGAAACACTTCCTTTCCAAAGTTTTGGAACAAGTTCCATTGATGCATTTATTCATGCGATTGAATCCTATTTATCTCCAAAAGCTAATGAATTTACAAAGATGTATTCCAAGAAAGCCATAGAACTAATCTTACAAGGTTATCAAATCATAGTTCAGCAGGGCGAAGAGGCAAGAGTATCTATTATGGAGAAATTTCTTCTAGCTAGCACCTATGCAGGAATTGCCTTTGGTAATGCTGGATGTGCTGCTGTTCATGCACTTAGTTATCCTTTAGGAGCAAAGTTTCATATTCCACATGGAGAATCCAACTATGTTGTTTTTCTTGGAGTATTTGAGCGGTATATGAGGATTGATCCGAATGGGGAAATCAAAGAATTGAATGAATTTCTATCTGATGTTTTAGGAGTAAGTAACGAGAAAGTATATAAGAAAATGGAAGAGCTATTTCATTCTATTATACCAAAAAAGTCTCTGAGTAGTTATGGTGTAACGTCAGAACAACTGGAAGAGTTTACAGATTCAGTTATGATAAATCAAGGACGGTTGTTAGCAAATAATTATGTAGAATTATCAAAGAAAGATATATTTGAGATATATCAATCCGTATTCTAAAGCGATGTATATGAGAATGCGAAGATAACTGAAAGTGAGTACAATTATGAGGTGGATGGTGGTAATCATATTAGGTTGTAAAAGTTCAAATAAGAAAAACTCTTCATTACGAAAACTGATGTTACTGAAAAAATCCCTTTCAAAAAGTATAATGAATATTACTGTATAAATATGCGTGCTGTATTTTGGCTTTAAGAAGTATTAGAAAATCTTAATGAAGAAGGTAATCCTTCAATAATCAGAAGGAGTGCTGTCTGAGCGTTTTTCAGCGAGTTCGCTCCATCTGATTATGTTTGAAGGATGCCTTCTTCATTTAGATTCTCTTATACTTCTTTATCCAAAAAGCAGCACGCATATTTATACAGTGATATTCAAGTAAAAACTACAATAAGGGACTTTTTACTTCTTAATCTTTTTGTAATCCTTATCAAAATATTTACCATCACGTATATCATCTGTCATTCCTTGATAAGGGGCTTCACTAATAACCTCATTGTTATTTTGACCTGCATTACCTATATAAGTAATCGTTGCAAATTCTGGGACAACATATTTAGGATAAGTTTCATATTGAAGTCTAGATTTCTCCATTAAATCAATATGTTCATTTTGGTAACATACTGTAATTTCAGGATGTTCATGAACCCATTTAGGGAAAAAGATTACGCCATGTAATTTAGATTCATTTGGCATAAAATCTAAAGCTACATCTGTACCGGTTGGCTCAGTCCAAGTTATTTTAAAAACACCATCTGTTAATTTAACAATGTTTGCTTCTTGATCTGTTACCCAACGTCCAGCAACCATACCACCATGAATTCGGTAATCAACGGTATGATCATTTTTAGCGTACCATTCATATTCCCAACCATTATCGTAAGTATAGATAAAGTGAGTTCCTAGAAAATCTTCTAACTCTTTAAAAATTTTATTGTTTGTCATATGTATTCCTCCAATTTTTATAAATAAATGTGTGTAATATGTACTTTAAAACATGTCTATATTTACATGTTTTAAAGTATGGATATTATGGTATACTTATTTTAATGAAATGTCAAGGAGAAAAAATTATGTCAAAAAAAAATATATTACGTTATATCATTCTTGGATTGTTGGATAAAAAAGAATTAACTGGATACGATATCACGAAGATATTTGAACAAGAGATCGGTGAATTCTGGAAAGCAAAACATAGTCAGATTTATCCAGAACTAAAAAAATTAGAAGAAGACCAATTCATTAGCTATAAAATGGAGACTGTTGGTAGCAAGCTTGAAAAAAAGTGCTATACGATAAGAGAAGAAGGAAAGAGAGAATTAGAGGAGTGGATCTCAGAACCGACACGTGAGTTATTAGCGAATAAGGACGAGTTTATTCTTAAGTTGTATTTTATTAGAGAGGAAAAGGATGAGAGAATAAATAAAATGTTTGAAGAACAAATCTTAATGCATGAAGAAAAGTTAGAACATTTAAGATTAAGAAAGCAAATTGTGTTTAAAACCAATCAAGAGAAAGAATTAAATTATGGACATTACTTAATATTAGATCATGCAATCAATCGCGAAGAAGGCTATCTATTGTGGCTGAAGGAGCAACAAAATAATTTGCAAAAAAGCTAATTGGAATTTAATGTTGTAATAACAAGATACAGAAAGAAAAATGTCTATATTGAGCAAATACTTAGGATTGACAATAAATGGAAAGATGATAGAATGAGATTAGAAAGAGATAAAAAAATAGATTTTCTCTTAAATTTTTAAATCTCATTTAAAACGTTTAATAATCGTTAATTGTAAAATAGATTAGTAAGAACTTATTCATTCCTAATATACAAAAGAATAGTAACAGCTATATTCTCTTAGTTAAGTGATAATGTGATATTTCCTACGTACTAATACGTAGATGAGATATAGATACTTAAATGGTAAAACGTTTAAGTAGAAACTTATCAATGTTGGACAAGAATCGTCCAACCAATCTATGAGGAGGGTTCATATGAACAAGAAGAAATTTGGCAAAAAGCTGACTTCTTTATTTCTCGTTGGATGCATAACTTTGACTAATTTGAATATCACTAACGTACAAGCTAATTATACTACTTCATTCGTGCATAAAGGAAAGGGAACGGATTACGGAAAACCAACATGGAATTCGAACAATACATTTGCGGCAGAGGGGCTTGATTATAGTGACAAGATGGTTAGTAATATGCTTAAATCTATTGATATAAAGGATAAAAGCTCTTTACTAACTGATAGTAACAATCTTCCTTGGATGGACAAACTGCTTGGAAATAAAGGGGTAATACCAGATGACAATTCAGACGATAGTTCTGCAAATACCTTATTTAGTAGAGGAAGTGCCTTATATTTAAAATCGCAAGATCCTTCGCAATTAGGTTTTGTTGGTGAAGTATGCTACGCGGACACCCTTGGCAAATCAAGTATGTTCTCAGTAGATCTATCAGGGCAGAACTTAACGGAATCAAAGGAACTTCGTAATAACTATCCCAGTCATGAAAATCAAACATGGACCTCAACTAACTTAAAAGTAAATCAACGTAAATTTATTACAGCAAATAATACAGCGGTGGCATTACTTGATATTAACAATACAACTAATAAATCGATTACCTTTGATATTGCTGTATCATCGCCATTTATTACAAAAAGCAATGGAAGTGAGCTAGTTGGAGAAAAGGTAGCTTGCCCACTTATGGTTGGAACTGGAGTTCTAAATGCTTACGTTGAAGCAATGAGTTACGTAGATGTGCATCTAACTGGCAATGAAATGATTCCAATCGGTAATAGTTTAAAGAGAACGATTACACTTGCAGCAGGACAATCAATCAATGAAAAAATAGTTATGGGATGGATTGCGAATGAGATACCTGATTCACAGACTGACTATGATAAATACACTGGATTTAATGATAATGAAACTGCATTTAAGCAACAAGTAATAGATTATAATGCATGGTGGTCTGAGAATATCCCATACATAGACATACCAGATAACAACATAAAAAAGGTATTATATTATCGTTGGTGGTGTAATCGCTTTAACTTATTAGATGCCAATATACCAGGAAATGACTGGCAGTTTCCAATGAATATGGAGGGAGTTCTAGGTTATAACAATGGAATTACTGTAAGTGTAGCTTGGGCAATGCAAGACCTTAAGTGGCTTCGTGATCCATCTTATGTATATGGTACTTGGCTTTCTCAAGGAGAGTATTCAAAAGGAACTAATTATAAGAATAATCCTGGTAGGCCTAATACTTGGACATGGGATATGATGCAGAATATATCACAGGTTGGATATGACGCATATAAGATTCATGGTGGTGGATCTAAGTTATTAAGCAAGTTTGCAAATATGTCTAAAGACGATGTATATGGAACTCTTTCTACTTTTTCAGTAAATAATACAAAGTACGATAATGACAATCTTGTATTTTATAATCATGGACCAATGACAGGAAATGATGGAGATACTGTATCGATGCATTATAACAATGGGGGAAGCTTTGCCAGAATCGATGGATCTTCAACCAACTATGCGAATGCATATGCTACAGCGAAGATGTATGAAGCACTGGGAGATACGAACAATGCAAATCAATTATATAGTAAAGCTTCTGATATAAGAGCAGCATTTCTTAAAGATCTATGGTTTGATGGAAATGATTTTGATAAGGATGGAAAGGCAGATACACTTGGAAGCGGTAGCTTTCTACATAGACAAGCTTCTACAGGAGAACTAGTTCCTTGGAGAGATAACAATTTATTTGCGTTTAGCTTTGGAGTAGTTCCTAAAGCAGGAGAAAATGGATATAATGCAAAATATCTAACTCAATTAAAAGATTATGGAGATCCAAATTACTATCCAATCTTTCCTTTCTTTACTGCGGATCAGACAAGCATTGAGAAGAGAATTAAAGCTTGGATAAATGGAACAGCTAGTGCATATGGAACCAATCAGTTTGCATTCTGCAATTTTGGTAATTACATCAATGTAATTCGTGCATCCATGCGTTATTATCCAGTATCTAATATTGATGTTAATACCTATCAAACTTTATTGGATTGGGGAGCGTGGTTACATACTGTAGAACCAGGCAACACAGATTATTTAGATTCGAATGAGTTCTTCTGGTTAACCAACTATTTCTTTGGAACCAATTGGACTAAGACGAATCCACCTCGTTCCACTGGTAATATGGTTCGTTCTTGGATTCACCATGATACTTTAGGAATGATGGATTATACTACAATTGAGGACATGGCAGGTCTTCAAGCAAGAGAAGATGATAAGATTGAATTATGGCCTCTTGGAGTTAACTATAATTATTTCACAGTTGATAATATCAAATATCACAATAAAGATCTCTCGATTGTATGGCAAGATCCAAAGAAAGAAGCACATTACAGTGGAATTCCAAAAGGATTCAGTTTATACATAAATGGAGAACGTATGATGACAGTGGACCAAATGTCACATCTCATTTTTGATCCACAAACAGGTAAAGTAAGCTTCCCTAAAGATGTAACAGGTGCAGCAGGCAATAATAGCAATACAAAAGTACTCTATGAAAAAGGAACCAGTACTTCATTTACAAGTGCGGTGAATACTTCTTTAGCTGATAATACTAAACTAGTAGATTGTATGAATGAGGCTGGAGTTGACATCGTTCATGATGGAACTAATCTAGTAACAAGGTCAATGACTAAGATTACAGCGACAGGAATTAATGCGAATTCAGGCATTATGAACTTAGCAAATGGAGATACTGCAGTTAGCGATAATGAAGATAGTAATATAAAGAATAACGTTACTTCATTTGCTGGAAGTAATAATAAAACAGATACTATTTTATTCGATTTTGGATCAAAAGAATTAATGGATAATGTCAAGATTTATTTTTATAACAACCGATTAAAGAATGGTTATGACGCTCCAAATGATTATCAGATCATGTATCAAACGGATAAGGGGGAGTGGAAGAATATTGTTGGACAGATTCGAACTCCTAGTATTGCAAAGAGTAATTACAACAATGTTGAATTTGTTCCAGTACAAACAAGATATTTAAAGGTTTTAATTACACATAAGCAAGATTACAGTACTGGAATTACCGAACTTCAAATCTATAATAATAACCTTGGAATAGTGCCACGAGATAACATCGCACCAGTGATTCAAGCAATTCCAACTAATATCAGCACGTCAGTAGATACCAAATTAACGATTAATCCTGTTGTTACAGATGATGGACTTCCAAAAGGGGAACTCAACTTTGGATGGAAAGTAATCAAAAAGCCTTCAGAAACAGCTGTGGTAAGTATTAGTAATGCTACAGAAAGGAATCCGGAGTTTATATTTGGTACGCCAGGAGAATATACTCTTGAGTTAACTGTAAATGATGGAGCTTTGTCAACTAAGGTTACGATTCCAATTAAAGTATATCTGAATACGTCCTATCTAACGGAAATGATAGCAAAGTATTCCGGGACAGAATATCTAAAACTGAACACATCGGATTATGAAAAAGAGTCTTGGAATAGGTTGGTTATAGCCATGAATGCAGCAAAAGATATGCTTTCCAAAGGAGGTTATACAGAAGCAGAAGTAAATGCTGCTACGAATAGTATGAAAGATGCTATTAGTAACTTAAGGTATGTTAATATCGCTTTACTTGCAACTCCATCAACTAATTACTGCTCAAGTTGGGAAAAACTAAGTTCTGTAAATGATGGCTATATTCCATTATCACCAGCAAAGGACGAGAGTAAAGGATGCTATGCGTATGGTAATTGGGGAGGTAGCGCCGATTCTTACCAAGTGGAATATACATGGGAGGATGAAGTTACAATTACGGGTGCAAGTACATACTTCTATAATGATCAGGGCGGTATTGGCTTGCCAAAAGCTTATGTATATCAATATTATGATGAACAAAAAGGAGCATTTGTTGATGTAAGCAATGCAAGTAAATATTCCTACACCAATGGAGCTTTTAATGATGTTAATTTTGATCAAGTAAAGACGAAAAGATTTCGAATTAATATGACGAAAGCATCTAGTTCTGTATGGAATGGAATCAAAGAATTTCGTGTTATTGGAACAGCTAAAAATAATGTTCAAAAAGGAAATATTGTTTCTTTAGAAAATACATCGGTTAATACCATTATTAATCAATATCCAACTATGCCTTCAACGGTTATGGCTACTTATGAAAATGGAACCACAAGTAGTATTCCAGTAACATGGGAGACAATCTCAGCGAATAAATTATCTACAGCTACCAATTTTAATGTCACTGGAACTGTGGAAGGAACGACAATAACAGCAATATGCCATGTATACGTGAAATATGATAAGTCTAAGTTAAAAAATCTTATTGAAACAGCGGATACTATGAAACAAACAGATTATCCAAATGTGAGCAAGGAAATGTGGAGTAGTTTTCTAGAAAGTCTTCAGACTGCAAAAGATTGCTTTAATAATGAGGCATCTACAGAAGGTGATATATCAAATGCTGTAAAAAGTCTAGAAGATGCTATGAATGTACTAGCTTCAACTTCATCAACTCGTTCAAATATAGCGATCAAAGCAATTGCGACTTCTTCTTATACTTCAAGTTGGAATACGGTTAATGCTGTTAATGATGGAAAGATATCATTAAATAACAAGTCAAATGTTACGCCAGATGGCAGTCAAACATCTGTTTATGGAAATTGGGGAAGCAATGATAATCAGTCAGTTACACTGACTTGGGAGAATGAGAAGACGTTATATACAAGCAGTATTCTTTTCTATGATGATAGAGAAGGAAACTCAGCATATCATGGTGAAACGATTGATCAATGGAGTGGTGTTGGTATTCCAATTACATATACTTATGAATACTTAGATAATGATGGAAAATGGGTAAAGATAAGTTCCATTGATGAAAATGGAGCTAAAGTTGATACAATGAATCAAACAATTTTTCAAACTCCTATTAAAACAAAAGCATTACGTATTACAATGGTAAGAAATAAGTTAGCGACTGGTATTATTGAATGGATAGTTGAGGGGGAGTGAGGATAGTAAATTTAGAACGAACGAGATAACAGCAGTGAAGATTCTAAAATAAAGGAATTAGGAAAAGAGAATGATACTTTTATAGTGCAACCAGGAAAGAGTAAACCGATATCAGTAGGTTTACTCTTTTGTATATTATGTATATATAAAACGTTTAATGTAGAAAAAGAATTATACAAAATTAATAATATATAAAAAACAAAGAATAGATGAGTAAATAAGAGATAACTAAAAAATACAGTCAAATATGCCTCATAAAGAATATTAACATAAATGTAAATATATGGTATACCTATATAAGGAATTAATCTTAAGAGCGACTTATTATATGGCTAGATAATTACACAGAAATAATTATCATACGGTTATAAAATAATAGTAGGAAGATTAATTCTATTTTTTTTATCTATTATATTAAACGTTTAACAAACAAGGAGCGGGTATTTATGAAAAAAGTGTTGGCCATTGTAATGATTCTAACAATGCTAGTAAGTCTAACAGGATGTGGAAAAGACAAAAGTGTAGAGACAAACAGTAACTCAAAAAACACGGAAAGTGGTAAAAAGACAGTTGAATTGAACTTTTTATATTGGGCAGATGGGGTACAAAAAACATTAGTAGAAAATGCTTGTAAAGAATACGAAAAGCAAACTGGAGTACATATCAAAGCAGAAGCACTACCTGCAGATGAAACGTTTGATAGCTATATACAGACAAGAATGGCATCTAACAATCTTCCAGATGTAAGTTATATGGGAGAAGGAGATATGATGAAATATAATGAGATGGGTATCTTAGCAGATATTGATGATTTACTATCAAGTGGAAAGATTCCAAAGAAACTAGATGCAGTAACGATTAAGAGTCCAGAAGGGAAAACATTAGGAGTAGGATTATCCAACCAATTAGTGCTACTTTATTATAACAAAGATATGTTTGATGCTGCTGGAATTGAATATCCACCAACCAAAGTGGAAGATGCTTGGACTTGGGATCAATTTGTAGAAGTAGCGAAGAAACTTACAGTAGATGTAAACGGTAAGAATGCAACAGAAGATGGTTTTGCGCCAGATAAGATTCAGACTTATGGAATTGGATTCAATTGTTTATGTGCATTTCATCAATTTTGGGCAATGAATGCAAATGGTGGTGGAGTTGTATCACCAGATGGCAAGAACTTTTTGTGGGATACAAATGAATCTATCGAAGGGTTACAAAATATGGTTGACTTAGTCTATAAATATCATGTAGCAAGTCCATCACTCTATACCTTTAATTCTGCTATAGGTTCTGTTGATGCAACGATTGGAAGTGGCGGATATGCAATGTATACAAATGGATCTTGGGATCTAGCAAATCTTTCTGCAATTGATGGAGTGAATGTTGGTGTTGGAGTACTTCCAAAAATGAAGAATGCAGTAACAATGAACTGTGGTGCTCCAATGGCAATCTACAATACTTCGAAGCACTTAAAAGAAGCAAAAGATTTTTATGCCTATATGGTGGATCCAGCTAAGAACTTAGATTTACTAAAAACAGGTGCTTGGTTACCAAATGAAGCTGGATATTATACAGATCAAGCATTAATTGATAGCTGGACTACTAATTTACCAAAGGATGCAAAAGAAACAATTATTAGTTACTCAACGACAGATGGTGCAATTGCACAATGGCCTGCATACTTTGTACCAGCTTACAATAAGATGAATACGGAATACACTAAATTTATTGATAAAGCACTAAGTGGAGAAATGAGTGTAAAAGAGGCATTTGATCTATGTATGCCTACGATTAAGACGCTGTTTGAAAGTGGAACAGTTGAATAATTACGAATAATCTCACATTATAAAATATAGAGTGTTCGAAAGAACGATTCTGTTCTTTCGAACCTCCTTTTGAAATAAGAAAGGGCATGATGATTATGAGGAGAAGAATAAGGAAATATCGGGAGGCACTAACTGGGTATCTATTTGCACTACCAGCAATTCTTGGTTTCTTAGTATTAACACTATATCCTATGTTAGCCAGTCTAAAATACAGCTTTCAGAAAATAGATGCAATGGGTACAAAGAAGTTTATTGGATTTGATAATTATAGATATATATTATTTGATAAAAGTTCAGAGTTTATAAAATCCTTACAAGTAACGTTATTTTATACTATTATAAATGTTATTTTAGTAGTATTGTATTGCCTCATTATTGCTTTGTTATTAAATAGAAACTTTAGAGGGAGAAACCTTCTTCGTGCAATCTATTATCTACCTTGTGTAATACCTATGTTATCAACAACGATCCTTTGGAAGTTAATGATGCAGAATCAAGCTCAAGGAGGATTAATCAATCAGCTTTTATTGTATATGAATAAAACGCCAAAAGAATGGCTTACGGATAAATACTTAATCTTTGTAGTCTTATTTGCAATGAGCATATGGACTTGTGGTGGAACGATTGTTGTATTTTTAGCAACGCTTCAAGATGTGCCAAGAGAGTTGTTAGAAGCAGCAAGAGTTGATGGGGCAAATGCATGGTACCAATTTAAAGAGATTACATATCAGACAATCAAACCAGTATTATATTTTCAAGGTATCATGTGTATGGTTACCTCAATACAGATTTTTACGCAAAGTGTTGCCTTATCTGCGAATGGAGCACCGGATCGAATGACCTACTTTATTAATGTTATGATCTATCAACACAGCTTTAAAGATGTAGGGTTAAGGGGATTGGCTTCTGCTGAGGCATGGGCTGTATTTCTAGTTACGCTTATCTTGACCTTTATTGTATTTCGAATGAGTGGAATGTTTCGAAAGGAAGAAATAAAAAAAAGTAGGAGGGGTAGACATGAAGCCAACAACTAAGAAAAAAGTAGTGAATATTCTTGCTATTCTATTTGTTGCATTACTAGCAATCATTGTTGCTTTTCCTATCTTCTGGATGATCCGAAGTTCACTTGTAAGCAAGATGGAATTCTTTCGCAGACCTCCAGTAATATGGCCAAGCAAAATGTTATTCTCAAACTTTACAAAGGCAATGGAGCGAATTGATTTTTCTAGGCAGTTATTTAATTCAATATCGATTGTTGTACCTTATGTATTAGGTAGTGTAATAACTTGCAGCTTATCTGCTTATGCATTTGCAAGATTAAAGTTCCCATTTAAGAATGTTTGGTTTATATGCATTATTAGTACCATGATGTTACCAAGCGCTGTTACTCTAATACCACAGTACCTAATGTATACCTCTTTCGGTATGGTAGGAGTAGATTCCATGTTTGGTGGTAAATTACCACTGATCTTACCAGCGTTTCTTTGTGCTGGTGGTAATGCTTATTTTCTATTTTTATTAAGACAATTCTTTATCTCGATACCAAAAGATCTGGATGAAGCAGCTAAGATAGATGGCGCAGGGCATTTTCGTATCTATTCACAGATTATGCTTCCATTAATTAAACCAGCAGTGATTGTTGTTGCACTCTTTAGCTTTATTAATTGTTGGAATGAATTCTTCAATACACTCATCTATCTACAAGGGGAGAAATCGTATACTTTAACTTTAGGTCTATACATTGTCAATGGTATGAGGATTAGTAACTATGAACAGGTAATGGCACTTGCAATCATTGTTTCTGCGCCTTGCTTAGTTTTCTTTCTTATTGGAAATAAGTACTTTGTTGAAGGTATCACGTTTTCAGGACTGAAAGGTTAGTATCGTCTATGTTTTGAATGATTCAAAGGTGCTAGCAGGCATGTAGGCTAGTATAAAAAAGAAAGGCAAGGGTTTATATGAGAGAGAGCAAAATTCAAAGATTAGCATTGAATCAAGTACATATAAAGGATTCTTTTTGGAATAAACATATTCAGTTAGTAAAGGATACAATCCTACCATATCAATGGGATATCATAAATGATAGAGTGCCAGGTGTAGAAACAAGTCATAGTTTAATGAATATTCGTATCGCAGCAAAATTAAGTGAGGGAGAGTTTTACGGGCAGGTTTTTCAAGATACGGATGTAGCAAAATGGTTAGAAGCAGTGGCATATACCATTGCTGTATCAAAGGATGAGAAGCTAGAAAATGATGCAGATATGGTAATAGATATGATTGAACGTGCTCAAGAAAAAGATGGATATTTTAATACGTATTATATACTGAAAAAGGAAAAACGTTTTTCAAATCTTACAGAAGGGCATGAATTATATACAGCTGGACATTTAATCGAGGCTGGTGTAGCTTACTATGAAGCGACTAGAAAAGATAAATTACTTAATGTATGTAGGAAGCTTGCTGATCTAATTTGTAATACATTTGGAGAAGAAGAAGGAAAAATTCATGGATATCCAGGTCACCAAGAGATTGAATTAGCTTTAGTCAAATTATATGATGTTACAAAACAGAAAAAATATCTGGATATGGCGAAATATTTTATTGATAAAAGAGGAGTCGGTAAGAATTACTTTCTAGAAGAACAAAAAAAAGAGAATTATCATCATATTTTTGATGAATTTAAGAATTATGATCCAATCTATTCTCAATCGCATCTTCCAGTGAGAGAGCAAAAAACAGCAGAGGGTCATGCGGTTCGTGCAACCTATATGTATTGCGCAATGGCAGATTTGGCTTATGCGTATGAGGATGAGGAATTGCTACAGACCTCTATCACAATATGGAACAATATTGTAAATCAAAGGATGTTTATCACAGGTGGTATTGGTTCATCTGGATATCTTGAAAGATTTACAACAGATTATGATCTTCCGAACGACAGTAATTATGCAGAAACCTGTGCATCAATTGGACTTTCTTATTTTAGTTTTCGAATGAACCAGATAACGAAAGAGGCTAAATATATAGATATTCTTGAAAAAGAACTTTACAATACAATACTATCTGGAGTATCCCTTGATGGAAAAAGTTTCTTTTATGTAAATCCACTTGAAGTATGGCCAGCTTCTTTGATTCCACTAACTTCAAAGGCACACGTCAAAGCGAATAGACAACAATGGTTTGGAGTTGCTTGTTGCCCACCAAATATCGCTAGAACTTTAGCTTCGATTGGTCAGTATATCTACGGAATTGATCAGGATACTATTTATATAAACTTATTTATAGAGAATGAAACCATAGTTCAGATAGGTGAGAAGAACTATAAGATCAGTATAATAACCAAGTTCCCATTTGATAGTACAATATCAATAAGTGTACAAAAGTTAACGGAATATACTTGTGATACGGATATTCAGCCTAATGAAATAAAGGATATTAGAAATGTTTTATCAAAGAACGCTGAAATAAATGACACAGTCAAATTAAAAATAAGAATACCAGAATATACAAAGAACTTTGTAATTAAGAAAGGTGAAGAGAACATTAAGTATGACAATCATCTAGGTTATGCTACCATTGAGTTATCCCATGAGGAGCTATTATGTAATCAAGAAATTGTCATTCATATGGATATGAAAGCAAGATTTGTACACGCGAATCCACTTGTACGTAAGGATAGTGGCAAAGTATGTATCATGAAGGGGCCACTAGTCTATGCTTTAGAGGAAATAGATAACGGAAAAAACTTAAGTGCCATAATGATTTCGACAAAGCAGGAACTAGTAGAGAAATATGAAGAAGATTTATTGGGTGGCGTTACGGTAATTCATTTAAGTGGAAAGAAAATTAGTGAAATGAATTGGACAGATCATAAGTTATATGATTCTAGAGAGGTATTATTTGATGAGGTGAAATTAAAGGCAATCCCTTATGCTTATTGGAATAATAGAGGAGAAGGGGAAATGCTTGTGTGGATCAAAGAAATTTTTGAATCATAATAATTACACATCTTTGAGGTATCTATATGAGAGAATTAACTTTATCATATGTTTAAGGAAGTTGTAAGGAAGCAGATATTTCACAGTTATCTCAATCTTTTGTCCAAAAAAGCAAATATTTACAATTACTTAAACTTTACAAGGGAAGGAGGAATCTAATATGGCAGGAATTAAAGAGATAGCAAAAAAATGTAATGTCTCCATTGCTACGGTATCAAATATCTTAAATGGAAAGCCAGGAGCTAGTGATGAAACGAAAAAGTTAGTACTTGATACTGCTAAGTCACTTAATTATCGTCCAAATCGTATCGCTAAAAATCTTAAATTAAGAAATACGAAAGCAATTGGAGTAATTATTGAAGATTTAACGATATTCTGTGCACCTGAGATTCTTGATGGAATTAATGAATATTGTGAAGAGAACAGCTATCAGATGATAATTGGTAATCTTAGATTATATAAAAAGTATGAAAGTAACTACTACCTAACAGAAGTATATGCAAAACAAGTGCAAGAAGAATTCTGGGAAATGATCTCGATGCAAGTAGAAGGAATTATCTATGTGGGAGGGCATGAAAGAAAACTAAATTTTATTCCTGAGAATATACCAGTTCCTATTGTTGTCGTCTATGGATTTGGATATACAGAGAACAAACCAATTCCCTCAGTTGTAATTAATGATAGACAAGGAGCATATCTTGCCACACATTATCTTATCGAATCTGGAAGTAGACGAATCGGTGTAATTGGTGGAGAGTTTACTAGTTTTCATACACAATCAAGATTGATAGGATATCAGCAGGCTTTATATGAGCATGGAATTTACTTTGACACTAATATTGTGGAGAATGGAAATTGGGAGCGTACATCTGGCTATTTATGTGCCAAAAGATTAATAGCAAAAGGAATTACCGACATCTTTGTTATGAATGATATGATGGCAGCAGGCGTCTATGATTACGCAGTGGATAATGGCATTGTGATTGGAAAAGATCTTTCTTTGGTTGGATTCGATAATCGAGAACTTTGTACAGCATTTCGACCTGAATTAACAACAATTGAGTTACCACTTCATCGAATGGGATATGAAGGAGCTAAGATCATGATGACAAATTTAATTAAGGAGAAAAGAAGTTCGGAACAAGAGTTAGTTCTATCGGTAGATTGTGAACTTGTTATAAGAAAATCTGTAAAATGCGAAACAATACATAACGATTTAGAGAATAAGAAATTTGGAACATAAGTAAAAAACCCATCACTGTGACAATGAAGTGATGGGTTTTTTGCTTATGATTTAGTGGGATTCAGATAATTGAAGTTTTGTTACCATATTAAAAGAATCTATATTAGATTAACAAAACTATCAAGGGAGGAATTCTACACAGTTATTCTGCTATATATGCCGCACAAGTGTTATGTGCAATCTCTTGAAGAGCTTTTGCTTTTTCTATAGATAGTTTATAAGTGAACTCTAGACCAACGGGGCTTTTACCTAGCAAAGTTTCATACATGACGCAAGCGGTTAGATAGGTTCCAGCTATTGATGGGTGCTTATTATCGGCTGCCCACAAATTAATATTAGGATATGTCTGATAAGCATTCAACCAAGCGATGCCAACTGGACTTATCTGATCAGATAACTCATCTGCAATAGTTTCATATCCAATCTGAATCTGTTCTTGCATTCCTTCAAATGTCTTGGTAGCATCTACGGAGTTGTAGGTATCTCCATTTTTATAACCCCATGTCATGAAAAATATAGGAGTACTTTCGTTATCCTTTATCACTTTATCCAGTTTTCGCGCACCTTCATACATTTCCTCTCGCAAATTATCGTACGCAGGGAATTGACTCTGTTCCTGTAGAACTACATAATCCCATTTCTTACTAGTAATCTTACTTAATGTGATTTTTCCTTTTTCATCATCTGCATCTGAATGTTGCAATAGAGTATAGCCTCCATAGGTGGATGAACCTATAGTTATATTGTATCCACCGGACAGAGCAAGCTTCTTGAACATGTTAGGTAAGTCATTTTTATAGGTAAAGCTGTTGCCTACAAACAATACCTTTTTCTTTATCAATTTTTTGGACGCAGCCTGAGTCTTAATTGAATCAACACCATTACTTAGGGAATATCCTAACGTAAGGACTACGATTAAAATAAATGCCAATGTATTTAGCAAATGCTTTTGTACAGGGTAAGATGACTTTTTAGACGGTAATAAGAATTTTTTCATATTGCTCTCCTTATGATTTCTATTTAATGTACTAGTCTTTTTCGCTATAGCCTATATATCTGCGGCTTGCTCCCAGACCTAAATTCAATGTGTGAAATGCTTTTTATTTCACACTAGCTCCCATCAGTCGCCTTCAGCGACATATAAATCAGGGGTGTGAAAATCCTTACTTCACATTAATCCTAATAAAGTAATTATATGCAGTGATTATCGTTGATATAATGTGAAATACAGTAGAAAATGGAAACATATCAGAAACATTTCTTATACACATGATACTAAAAAATTGACATAGGATTTACAAATATATGGAACAAATTAACATATTATGTATTTTGATTTAACATTGTATAGCTATAATTACCTTATGCAAAAAGCATAATATAATATAGTAAGGAGAAAAGCCATGAAAAAATTTTTATCTTTAGTTTTAGTATGCGCAATAACGTTTTCAAATTTGGGTTGTAGCCCAAAGACGGTGTCAGCAGCAAAAGTAACTGGAACTGTTGTTTTATCAGGTTCAACTTCCGTTAATCCACTTGTTCAGGCTCTTTCAGAAGCATTCATGGAGAAGAATTCTGGTATCAAAATTGTTGAGCAAAATGTTACTGGTTCAGGTGCGGGAATTGCAGATGCAAAAGACTCAAAAGTTGACTTTGGTATGTCGAGTAGAAATTTAACAAGTGATGAGGCAACAAGTTTAGAAAAAGTTCAAATCTGTATGGATGGTCTTGCAGTTGTTGTAAACAAAAAGAATCCATTGACAAACATTACACCAGCGCAACTTTATAAGATTTATACAAAAGATGCCTCATCTTTAAAATGGAATCAAATCAGCGGTTCTTATACAAAGGGTACTAAAATTGCTCCTTTCGGACGTGAAGCTGGCTCAGGTACTAGAAGTTGCTTCGAGGATTTCTTTAAAGCAGATTATGGTACAGCACTTCCTAGTGGTTACGATGTAAAATTAGATGGATCACTTTCAAGTACTGGTGTAATGCAGACTTCAGTTCAGAATAACAAGGGAGCAATTGGTTATATGTCTCTTGGTGATATGGATGAAAGTAAAGTTAAGGCACTTAAAATTGATGGTGTTGAGGCATCTAAATATTCCGTAGCAGACGGTACATATGCAATAAAAAGACCTTTTTTACTTGTTCATAATAAATCAAAAGAGATTACTCCAGCAGCACAAGCCTTCTTAAGCTTTATCTCAAGTGCAGATGGTCAAAAAATTATTGACAAGATGGGATTTGTTAAGAATAACCTTGTTAGAGTTAAAGCAACTAGCCTCAAGTTAAGAAGTTTATCCATCAAGATAACTCCAGGGTTTACATATTATTTAAATCCAACTGTAAGTCCAGTAGATACGACTAATACAACATGTACATTTACTTCATCAGATTCTACAGTAGCAAAAGTTTCATCAGCTGGGATAATTACAGGTGTAAAAGCGGGAAAAGCAACCATTACGGTTAAGACAACCGATGGTTCCAATCTAACAAAAACTTGTAAAGTAGTTGTTTCGGCTAAGAAAAGTGGAAAGTAAAAGTATTGTAATGAGAAAAAGAGTAGTGACAGGTTATATGAGAGTTGTGGGGAAAGCATAAAAATTGAGAATTATAGAGGGTTTAGAATAATGGTACTGCTTATTGGCAGTGCCATTCTCTAACTTTAAGGAGACAAGAGTGAAAGAAATTAAATTAAGAAAGGATGCCACATATGGATACTTTCACTCTTTTTTATTTGTGGCAGTATCACAGGCCAGCCTGTGATATGCAATGGGTTTAAAATATGAAAGAGCAGAAAGTATATCTATATAATAACATTTTTAAGAGTATAGTTTTTTTCTTTTCATTAGTTACTTTTCTATCAGTTATAATAATTGCAATATTTATGGTAGTGAGCGGAGGACCAAGCATTATGAAAGTAGGCTTGAAAGAATTTTTATTCGGTCCAGTATGGGACTCTGCAAACGAACCACCAAAGTACGGAATCTTAGCATTTATATTGGCCTCTTTTGGGTCCAGTTTTTTAACCGTTTTATTTGCAGTTCCAATTTCAATTCTAGTTGCAGTTGCAATTGGACAGCTACTTCCATCTGCGGTTGGGACAGTCTTACGTTCCATTATTAGCCTACTAGCAGGCATCCCATCCGTTATTTATGGGTTTATGGGTCTTGTTTTTGTTGTTCCTTTTGTTCAGAGAGTATTTAACCTATCTTCTGGCTTAACAATGGTTTCTGCTGTTATTGTATTAATAATTATGACACTTCCTACTATTATAAGTGTTAGTGAAACGAGTATTAATTCAGTAGATAAGAGTTATTTGGAAGCTGCTTATTCTCTAGGGGTAAGAAAAGAATACGCGCTATTTACTATTATTATACCAGCTGCAAAATCAGGAATTATGGCTGCGGTGCAACTTGGCATTGGAAGAGCAATTGGAGAAACTATGGCGGTTATAATGGTGGCAGGAAATATTCCACAAATGCCATCAATGCTCAAGCCAGTTCGTTTCTTAACTACTGCTATAGTAACAGAGATGTCCTATGCAACGGAGCAAACTAGGGGAGTATTAATTGGAATTGGATTAGTTCTATTCGTGTTTATTTTTATTATTAATTCGGTATTTCGATTCTTAATTAAAAAGGCAGGTATGATACATGGATAAAAATATATATGAAAGAAAAATAAGGCCTGGCATTATTGCAGCTCGTGCTTTGATATATTCGGTTACTACAATAGTGATTGCATTGGTTGTAATTATTATTGTATATCTTATCAAGAAGGGACTACCTTATATTAATTGGGAGTTTCTATCTAAGGCACCATCAAGGCTAAATGAAACATATGGGATTGCACCTATGATTATAAATACATTATATATTGTATTTATTACTCTTATCATATCCATACCATTAGGAATAGGTACAGCTCTTTATCTTGCTGAATATGCGAGGCCTGGTAAAATTATTTCTATATTTCGCTATTCGATTGAAATCCTTGCAGGGATACCATCTATCGTATACGGATTATTTGGCCTGGCCTTTTTTGTAAATACTTTAAAATTAGGAAGTAGCAGCGGATCCATGATTGCAGGTTCCCTTACATGTGCCCTTATCGTCCTTCCTACTATGATTCGAACCACGGAAGAAGCCTTACTACAGGTGGATTCAACTTACAGAGAGGCAGCATTTTCTTTAGGAGCTTCTAAGTTTTACATTATTCGAACGATCTTGTTACCTTGTGCTCTGCCAGGTATTGTAGTTGCTATGATACTTAGTATTGGGCGAATTGTAAGCGAGTCTGCAGCACTTCTCTATACAGCAGGAGTAGATTATATTATGCCAACCAATGCAGTGAAGCATGTAACGGAGTCAGGAGCTTCATTAACGGTACAATTATATCTATATGCTACTGAAGGAAGTTCTCCTGATTGGGTTCCTTATGCAATGGCAGCAATATTAATGATTCTGGTATTCCTAATTAACCTTACAGCAAATATAATTGCAAGTATATTTCAGAAGAAAGTGAGTGCTAAATCATGAGCATAATTACGACAACGAATATAAATCTCTATTACGGTGATAAACAAGCAATTAAAGATATTAATATGGATATTGAAAAGAATGAGATTACTGCGTTAATAGGACCGTCAGGTTGTGGAAAATCGACTTTTCTAAGAATATTAAATAGGATGAATGATACAATAACTAACTGCAAAATTACAGGAGAAGTAATATTTGATAATATTAATATTTATGACAGTAAAATTGACCCAATGCTGATTCGAAAGAAAATAGGTATGGTATTTCAAAAGCCAAATCCCTTTCCACTAAGCATATATGATAATATTGCATATGCACCAAAATATCATGGTAAAAAGAAAGGTGAACTTGATGAAATAGTAGAGAATAGCCTAATGGCAGCTGCTCTATGGGATGAGGTTAAAGATCGCCTGAATAAAAGTGCACTCTCCCTTTCGGGTGGACAGCAACAACGTCTTTGTATTGCAAGAACCATTGCACTTAATCCAGAAGTCATTTTAATGGATGAAGCAACTAGTGCGTTAGATCCTATTTCAACTTATAAAATTGAAGATCTATTAAATGAACTTAAAAAAACTTATACGGTAGTTATTGTGACACATAATATGCAACAAGCATCTCGTATTGCAGATAAGACTGCTTTTTTCTTATATGGAGATTTAATTGAATATGACTTAACTAGTAACATATTCACGAATCCGAAGAACAAAGAAACTGCTGATTATGTAAGTGGATATTTTGGATAAGAGGAAAAATAGTAATATACAACATCAGCCCCATGACGAATGGTCACGGGGCCAACATTAAAAAGGGGAGGATAAGTATTTAATTTTTCTTTAGTAACTTGCTAAATTATAATTGGAGGGGGAATCCAACTATTTAAGAGCATACGCTTTTTGTGATATCTAATACATTAATTAGATAATTATAGTATGTACGCAATAATTTGAAATATACATAAGATTATTATCTTTTTAAAAATATTTGAAAATCTGTAATAATTATTTTTTCAATATGAAAAGAATAGATTGAAATTATCATATTAGCTATGCTATACTATGATAAGTAATTTTACGAATAATGAGATTGAAAAGAACAAAGATTCATAGGAAAAAGGATGGTATAAAATGAGTTTATTAGAACAATGGAGAGAGATGGCTTACTCTCAAGATCAGGATCAAAAGAAAGAACAATTATTCTGGGCAAATTATTTTAATATTGAAAAAGGAATATATGAACAATTATTAGCAAATCCTGAAACTGTAATCGAAGGTACTGTAGAAGAACTAGCTAAAAAATACAATACAGATTTAATGATCATGGTTGGTTTCTTAGATGGTATTAATGATAGCTTAAAGAATCCAAATCCAATTGAAGAGATGGAAGCTACAACAAAAGTGAATTTAGGTTTTGATAATGAAAAGCTATATTACAATATGGTTGAAGCAAAAGCGGAATGGTTATATGAATTAAAAGAATGGGATACAATTCTTACAAAAGAAAGAAGAAAAGAATTATATCTTCAACAAAAGAAATCAAATACAGTTGTAAAAGAAAATAAAGTTGGAAGAAATGATCCATGTCCATGTGGCAGTGGTAAAAAATATAAAAAATGCTGTGGAGCTAATTAATTAGCAGCGAAGCATAGGTTAGGAGAGATACTGTTTATAATAGTATCTCTTTTTTGTCCTATAGTTGTTATGAAAATGATACAATTACTTCAGTTTTAATAAAAAAATAATTAGTGCATAATGAATGGAATAATTAAAAAAATATAAAATAAATAAGAAATTTTAACTATAAAAAAAAGGAAATGATTTGTCGATATGTTAATGAAGAGATATTAATAGAGATTAAAAATAAATACTAGTTGTATCAATAATAGTAAATGCTATATTGGTTACGACCTAGCGAATGAATATGTGGTGATGAGATGGATAGTACAGTATTTCCAGCAATAACAGAATATGATTGTAAACTTCCTTACTATATAACTGGTATAGGAAGTGGGTGTATGAAAGTACCTTATAAGAAAGAAGGTTTTCCGCTATTTCAATGGATACAAGCGAGAAGTGGAGAAGGAATCGTACATGTAGACGGAAAAGATTTTAAGATGACTGAGAACACAGGAATATTAATATTCCCGAATGAATCCTATGAACTGCAAATTAATTCAAACTTCTGGTGTATTGATTGGATCGTTTTTGGTGGATATGGAGTTGAGGAGTTTTTTCAAAGATTAGATATTACAGAGACTGCTGTGTATAAATTGGTTAATTATAATACTTTATATTATAAATTTGAACGGTTATTAAAGATGTCAAAGCAGATGCATCCATATAAACGTCTTGACATCTCGTGTTCTGTGTATGATTTTATAACAAGTATAGTAAAAAACTGTACAGCTAACAATATGAATATCAAGTCTTCTCCTAAGGTAGAAAAGGTTTATGAATATATTGAAGAACATTATAATGATATTATCATGTTAGAAGATTTATCTGATATAATTGGAACTAGTCCTCAATATTTTTGTAAATTATTTAAAGAAGTAACGGGTTACCGTGTAGTGGAATATATTAATTGTTTGCGTATTCGAAAGAGTAAAGAATTAATGTTTCATTATAATGATATGAAGATAACGGATATAGCAGCTAGTTGTGGCTTTGAAGATTCTAGCTATTTCTGCTCGGTATTTCGTAAGCTAGAAGGAATCACTCCAGGGGAGTTTCGAAAGAAATATTTTGATAAGTAAAATGTACATATGTAATAACACCAAAAAGGAATACCCTGCTATTGGGTATTCCTTTTTGGTGTTATTACTTTTTGGTTCATGTCTGCGACTTAGACTTGTTCGTAGACCTTAATTCAACGTTTAAATTGTTATTTTATTTCACATTAGTACACTAGCTAAAGATAAATAAACGTTAAATAAATAATGACATATCGGATTCTTCAGCATTATCTAGCATGGTTGCTGCGCCACCAGTTTTCACGCCATCGATTAATTCGTCTTTGTGAATTCCCATAACATCCATACTCATGGTACATGCAATTAATTCAACACCATTCTTCATGGCTTCTTTGATTAGATCTTCTAAGCTATCAATATTCTTATTCTTCATGACAGCACGAATCATTCTTGGACCCATTCCACCCATGTTCATTTTGGAGATAGGGAGCTTCTTGGTGTTTCTAGGGAGCATTACACCAAACATTCTGCTAACGAAGTCTTTTTTTACACTTACTTTTTCTGGTTTTCTTAGAACATTCAGTCCCCAGAAAGTAAAGAACATACTTACTTTACGTCCCATCGCAGCAGCGGCATTTGCAATAATAAAGGATGCAATCGCTTTATCTAAATCTCCTGAGAATACTATGATATTTTTGTTATTTCCACGAGATTCGAGGGTTGGTAATTCAAGGCCACCTTTACGAATCAGAGCAGTAGATACACCTTTACTTGATTTGGAATCGATAAAAGTATTTCCAGTACGTTTACACCAAGATATAACGTCAGTAGAGAAAGCTGGGTCAGTAGTTTTTATTTTAAGAAGTTCACCTTCGTTTATCTTTTTCATTTCATCATTCAGTTTAAGAATTGGACCAGGACATTGTAGGCCACATGCGTTTACTTCTACTGTTTTCACATTTTCATTCATCTTGTTAACACTATCATTCATTTTGTTATCACCTTCATTATTTGAGTTCTTTTTTAACATAGATCCATTGGTTGAATCAAGGGAAGCAGCTTGTAGTGTTTGCTCTGGGGTATTCATGCCAGCAGTATTTTGCTCTGACATTCTGATGCTATTATATAAGCGATATCCACCAGATAAGTTATAACATGTATATCCATTTTGTGTTAGGATACGACTAGCAATATGACCACGAAGTCCAATCTGGCAAGTTACATAAACAGGTTTTGATTTATCAATACGATGTAGATTCGCACGTAATTCGTCAACTGGAATGTTAATAAATCCATCAATTGTTCCATTGTCATATTCCATTTGGGTACGAATATCTATTAAAGATACGCTGCCATCTCTAGGCAATGTATCAACTTCGTTCCAATGAAAGATATTAGTTTTCTTTGTTAGGATATTCTCTGCTACAAAGCCTGCCATGTTTACTGGATCTTTTGCAGATGAAAATGGTGGAGCGTAAGCTAATTCTAATTCTGTTAAATCATAGATAGTAAAGCCTGCTCTTATTGCAGTAGCTAATACATCAAGACGTTTATCCGCTCCGTCAAAACCAACCACTTGCGCACCAAGCAATTTACCAGTAGATTTCTCAAATATTATCTTAACAGACATATTAACAGCACCTGGATAATAGGAAGCATGAGAGCCTGAGTAAGTAAAGGATTTTTCATAATCAAGAGATAATTCTTTCGCTCGCTTTTCTGTAATACCTGTAGTTGCAACGGTGATGTCAAAACATTTTAAGATACCAGTACCTTGAGTACCTTTATACACAGAATCTAATCCACATATATTATCAGCTGCGATACGACCTTGTTTATTCGCTGGACCTGCAAGTGGAATATATCCTTGTTCCTTAGTAATGTAATCTGTAATCTCAATTGCATCACCAACTGCATAAATATCAGGTACTGAGGTGCGCATGTGTTCATCTACGATAATAGCACCACGTTTATTTAGTTCAAGGGAAGCAGATGTTGCTAGCGTTGTATCAGGGGTTACACCAACCGACAAGATGACTACATCAGTAAGAAGTTCGCCGCCGGATAACTTTATTTTAAGTTGATTATTATAGTCACTTATGGATTTTACGCCATCTTGTAAGATGAGTTTTACACCTTTTTCACGAATGTGATTATGAACATCAGCAGCCATATCATAATCCAATGGAGCAATCACATGGTCGGCAAACTCCACAATCGTTACATCTAATCCAGCATTATGCATGTTCTCTGCCATTTCAATTCCGATGTAACCACCACCTACAATGACTGCACTCTTTGGTTTTTCTTGATCGATATAGTCTTTGATGCGATAAGTGTCTGGAATGTTTCTTAGGGTAAATACTTTCTCGTTTTCCACACCGATAATATTAGGTTTGGTTGGTTTGGCTCCAGGAGAAAGAATTAACTTATCATAAGATTCTTCGTATGTTTTTCCTGATTTTTTATCTAGAACAGTAACAGTTTTAGTGTCTGGATGAATCGCTGTTACTTCACTCAATACGCGAACATCTACATTGAAACGGCTATGAAAACTTTCTGGTGTTTGAAGGGTAAGCAATGAACGATCTGTGATATCGCCACCGATATAATATGGTAGGCCACAGTTAGCAAAAGAGATATATTCGTCTCTTTCAAACATGATAATTTCTGCAGTTTCATCTAGTCTACGTAGTCTTGCAGCAGCTGATGCACCACCTGCAACACCACCAATTATTAATACTTTACTCATATCATTACCTCGCTTTTTGTTATATTTTTAACATTACTGTCAAAAATGATAAAGGTTATTTTTTTTGTTAGGTCTATCATAAATTATATTATATTTTTTTTCTGTGACAAAATCACATAAAGATTTCAGCATAGTTATATTATCTTTCTTTTAATATAACCTATTCATATATGTATGAGTTGCCCGACAAATGACCTGTTTGGGAGACAGTCTAGGCAATTTACACAAAACAGAAAAACTCATGCTTCATTGAGTATGTATAAGAAGTTCTAGTTCTCAGATTATTTTGTGTAAAACATATTGCCAGGCAAGATTTTGAAACAGGTCATTTGTCGGTCAACTCATATGTATTAAATTAATATGGAATTCCTAATATTATTGGTTAGGATGTCAAAAGTCATTCGCAGTAAACTAAAATAAGAATTTGACATCCAATCGATAAAAAACTACATTGAATCCTACCATACATGGTGCTAGTATATAAAATATAGGAAACTAATGGTAAAGTTATGATAAGATTTACAGGATAAAGGGGGATAACTATGACATTAAAAGAAAAATATAAGGATTATTTTAAAGTTGGAGTTGCTGTAAATGAAGAAACAATTGTATCACATAAAGATATTATTACAGAGCATTTCAATAGTATTACCTGTGAAAATGCTATGAAATATAATGATTTATGCGATGAGCATGGTAACTATCATTGTGAGAAGGCAGATCTTATTTATGAATTTGCGAAAGAAAATAATCTGGCAATTCGAGGACATAATTTTGTATGGCATCAAGCAATACCTACTAGTACGTTGGAAAAAATGCAAAAGGAAGAATTGTTAGAACGTATTACAGAGCATATTCAAAAGGTTGCAATGCGTTATCCTAATATCTACTGTTGGGATGTTGTGAATGAAGCAATCTCAGATGATAAGGAATCTTACTGGCGTGAAACTGTATGGTATAAAGTATTAGGTGAAGATTATATAGATACCATATTTCGCATAGCAAGAGAAGCAGTTCCTACCACATCAAAGCTATATTATAACGACTATAATGAATTCGATTCCATTAAGAGTGATAAGATCTATACTTTGATTAAGCATGCATTAGATAGGGGAGTCCCAATAGAGGGGTTAGGATGTCAGTGTCATATTAATATAAGTCAACCATCGGTAGATACATATCGTAGAGCACTTGAGAAATATGCGAAGTTAGGGGTACGCCTCCAGATTACAGAGATGGATGTATCCATATATTCTTCTAGAGATATGAAAGTAGAGAATATGACAGGAAGAGAAATAGAAGCGCAAGCAAAAGTATATGCCGATTACTTCAAGTTATTCCGAGAATATCATGAAATCATAGATGCAGTTACCTTGTGGGGAGTTGCAGACGATGCAACTTGGCTAGATAACTTTCCAGTAAAGAACAGAAAAGATGCACCTTTATTATTTGGTGTGGACCATGAACCCAAGGAAGCGCTATTGAGGATTATGGATTTCTAGATGTAGTTTAGGTAATACAAATTTGATATTAATTAAGTATTATATAAAATATGGTTAGGGTGTCAAAAGTCATTCTCAGTCTAAATTGTGTATATTGATGTATAAATATTAATTTTGGCGTAGTCCGGCCGAAAGTATCGTCTATATTTTGTCAAGACTCAAAGAGAAAATAGGAACGTGAGTGAGTATTTTCCCTTGTTATGAGGCTTGTAAAAAATATGATGCTTGAGGGAAAGGTAGCCCAAATTAATAATTATACATCGATATACACTCAACAAACTAAAAGAAGACTTTTGACACCCTAAGCATGAATATTTATTGTTAGGAGGAATATGTTGTGATTTATTATAAGGATGAGACAATCACCATCCGGTCCATGCATCATAATGACCCACACATAATCTATCATGAGTACGTAGAACAAGGATGGCACCCAGCGATAGAAATCTATGAAAATTATTATAAGGAGCAGGAACGAGGAAAGCGTGGAATATTTATTGCTGAGTATAATCATAACGTAGCAGGTTATACGACATTGGTATATGAGGCAACAACAGGACCATTTGCGCATAGAGGTATTCCGGAAATAGTTGACTTTAATGTATTTGTCAAATATCAAAGAAAGGGTATCGGAAGTAGAATATTAGACATTGCAGAAGAAGCGGCCTATGAGATTAGTAATACCATTTCTATCTCAGTTGGATTACATTCTGGATATGGAGAAGCACAGAGAATCTACATAAAGAGAGGTTATATTCCAGATGGTACAGGAGTATGGTATCGCGATAGACAGTTGGAACAATATGGTAATTGTTGCAATGATGATGAGCTATTGCTGTATTTATCCAAAACTTTATATAGATAGTGGGAATTGTATGAAAGAGCGATTAATCAAGAAAATTATTTTTATGGTTTTATTTTTTGTTATTTATATGACAGTAGGAATTTTTTTAGATGCTGCTTATGATTGGTATGTTGGATATCAGCTATTAATACATGCGACGATTACATCTATTACTTGGTTTCTTATTATGCTATTGTTTGATTTAATTGAATATGTAATAAATATATTTCGAAAAGAAAAACGCAATAATAATAATTCCTGATTTATAATAATAAGTAAAAATAAAGATAATAATTATTATGAGTTGCCCGACAAATGACCTGTTTCAAAATCTTTCTTGGCAATTTGCACAAAACAGAAAAAGCGATTGCGCCTTTGAATAGGTATTAGAAGATCTTGTTCTCGGATTATTTCGTGTTATATGCTAGGACAGATCTGTCTGAGCAAGGCGAGTTATCTGTCCTAGCATATGTTTTACATGAAATGATCTGAGAACTAGATCTTCTTATACCTATTCAATGAAGCATGAGTTTTTCTGTTTTGTGCAAATTGCCTAGACAACCTCCCAAACAGGTCATTTGTCGGGCAACTCATTACTATTAAGTAAGGAACAATATAAATTATCTTGACACCAAATATACAGTAGAATACACTTAAGCTTACATAATTACCGAATCGTTATAAGGTATTTCTTAGGAACATAAACATAAGGATGATTAGGAGGAGATATCAGAAGATAGAATATCTATCATCTGATAAAACAGTATGGATACCAAGGAATTAAAGTGTTTTGTTACCGTATATGAAGAGAAAAGTATCAATCAAGCAGCGCAGAAATTATTTATTACCTCGCAAGGGTTGAGTAAAATAATTAAAAACTTAGAGAATGAATTGGGAGTATGTCTGTTTGAGCGTTCACAAAAAGGGGTATTACCAACAGAAAGTGCAGAATTTCTTTATGAAAGAGCAAATGTGCTAATCTGCCATATGGAAGATATAGAAAATGGGTTAAAGCAACTTGAAATGAAAGAGAAGAAGTTAAGAATTGCATGTGCAAGAGGTGTGCTGAATGCGTTATCCTTCCAATTGATCTTGGATTTTATTCAAAATAATCCAGAACTTTTAGTTGAGTGGGGTGAATATGCAAATGATGAAGTGAAGAACATGGTAGCTTCTTATAAAGCGGATGTTGGAATTGTTGTTAGTACTACGGAACTTGAGCAGATTGTTGAAAAACAAATAGCAAGTAGAAGTATTACATTACTCGTCTATGAAGGTCATCCATTTTATCAGATGGAGGAAATAAGTATTGCTGATTTAGTTGGTGAAAAAATTATCATTCTTAATGAGCAATTTCAAGTATTTCATGCATTTAAACGCTGCTGTATGGAATATGGTTTTGAACCATTGATTGTAGGGAAAACAATGGATAGTAATTTCTTATTGAAATTATGTAAGTTAAAAGTTGGAGTTGGGGTATTGATTGATTTTTCGACAGATGATTTTAATTTGGATGGTGTGAAAGTAGTACATTTAAAAGAAAAATTGACGTGGGATATATACCAAATCTGTAATAAAAGGAATCAATCATTTCCTACAATTAAGACTTTTCAGAAATATTTGGAGGAGAGAATCCTGTAATCTGATCATGTTTGTTGATTTTGCTTAATTAAAAATAAATAACTCTGTTACAACATTTTGTTGTTATATGCGAATGAATCGTTGATATTCATTCGCATATTTTTTATGTATAATTGTTAAAAAATAAACAATGTTAATAATAAGGCTTTTGTTGCTTGAACCTTAATTATTTAATATTGAAAAGTAAGGAGTTATCAAATATGGTAAGAAATTTTCCAAACCTATGTAAACCAATTAAGATCGGTAATGTAACATTCCGTAACCGTATGTTCTCAGCACCAATGGGAGGAACTGATATAACAGCAGATTGCTGTATAGGAAGAGGTTCCACAGCATTCTATGAGTTAAGAGCAAAAGGTGGTGCAGCAGCAGTTACAATTAGTGAATGTATGGTTCATCCAGAGACAGATGGTTCTCATGCATATCACTTGGATCTACATACACCAGGTTCCTTATCTGGTTTTACTTACACAGCTGATGCAATCAGACGTCATGGAGCTATCGCAAGTGTAGAGCTATCTCATTCTGGACAATATGCTGGAACTTATCTAACAGATAAAGGTAAGAAACAAGGACTTGCGCAATATGGACCAAGTGCAGGTGTTCGTCCTGATGGAATTGAAGTAAAAGAAATGTCAAAAGAGATGATTGCGGATATTGTAAGAGCATATGGTGAATGTGCTGGATTAGCAAAAAGAGCAGGATTTGAAATGATTATGGTACACGGTGGACATGGTTGGTTAATTAATCAATTCCTATCACCATATTTCAATCATAGAACAGATGAATATGGCGGTTCAATGGAGAATAGAGTTCGATTTGCTAGAGAAGTACTAGATAGTGTTAGAGCTGCAGTTGGAGTAGGATTCCCAATCGAATTCCGTATGAGCGGATCTGAATTGTTCGAGGGTGGTTATACACTAGAAGATGGAGTAGAGATTGCAAAACTATTAGAAGATAAGATAGATCTACTTCATGTATCTGCTGGTACTTATCAAAGGGGATTTGCTACAACTCATCCTTCCATGTTCTTACCTCATGGAAGCAATGTATACTTAGCAGCTGAAATCAAGAAACATGTAAGTATTCCAGTAGCAACATTAGGTGGATTAAATGATCCAGCTATGATGGAAGATATTATTGCATCAGGAAAAGCTGACGTAGTATATATGGCAAGAGCTTTACTAGCTGACCATGAATTACCTAGAAAAGTGATGAGTAATCAAGAAGATAAAATCGTAAAATGCTTAAGATGCTTTACTTGTATGGCAGAACGTGCAACAACAGCTACTCGTAGATGTACGGTAAATCCACTAATCGGTAGAGAATTAGATGGTACCGAAGTAATCAAAAGCTCTAACCCAGTAAAAGTATTAGTAGCTGGAGGAGGACCTGGTGGATTAGAAGCAGCAATAACTGCAGCCAAGAGAGGACACCAAGTCATTCTTTGTGAAAAGACAGACAAAGTTGGCGGAATCCTAAAAGGCGAACAAGCAATTTCATTCAAATATGAAATGTATGAATTAGGTGAAACACTAGGAAGACAAGCAGCAGAATTAGGTGTAGAGATCCGCCTAAATACAACAGTAACACGCGAATATGTTGAAAATGAAAAAGTGGAAGCGCTCATCATTGCAGTTGGTTCAGAACCTATCATTCCTCCTATTCCAGGAATTGATAGTGAACATGTTACAGTTGTAAATGACTACTATTTACAAAAAGAAAAAGTAAGTAATGATGTAATTGTAATTGGTGGTGGTCTAGCAGGATGTGAAGCAGCTATTCACCTTGCAGAAGAAGGAAAGAATGTTCATTTGTTAGAAATGAGATCTGAATTAGCAGTGGATTCTAATATCAGACATCGTCCTATTTTGTTAAAAGAAATCGAAAAATCCGTTCAAGTTCATACAGAATACAGAGCGATTCGAATTACAGAAGAAGGTGTTATCTGTGCAGATAAAGAAGGTAAAGAATGTCTTGTTCCTGGAACTTCTGTAGTATGTGCGGTAGGACAAAGAGCTTTAAGAAGCATAGCAGAAGAATTAATTGATTGTGCTCCATATGTAGCTCAAATTGGAGATTGTGTAAAACCATCTACAATTACAACAGCAGTATACCAAGGATATCACGCAGCACTTGATATATAAGAAAGAAGATCAGATTCCTATGTTATATGCTATACAGTTTTGAATATTAAATGGCATAGGAATGAAATGATTATCAATTTTATAATATAATAACAATTAGAGGAGAAGGAAGATGAATTATCAAAGAAAAAGATGGTTGGTATTAGTAGCAAGTTGTCTTATCAACTTATGTATTGGCTCTATGTATGCATGGAGCGTGTTTGCAGCACCAATGGCAGCCCACTTAAAAGTGGATCCAGGAAGCTTAGCAATTATTTTTACTATCACAAATGCAGTAGGTCCGATTACAATGATTACTGGTGGTAGAATTAATGACAAGTTTGGACCTAGATGGGTAATATTCGTTGGTGGTATCATTTACGCTGCTGGTTTCTTAATAAGTAGTGTTAGTAATACGATGACAATGTTAGGAATTGGATATGGACTTGGTTGTGGACTTGGAATGGGTATGATCTATGGTTGTACCATTAATAATTCAATTAAGTTCTTCCCAGATAAACGTGGTTTAATCGGAGGAATTGCAACTGCGACATATGGACTAAGTTCTGTTCTTATGCCTCCGATTGCAAATTCATTAATCACGAACTATGGTATTCTATCAACATTCCGTTATATCGGAATTGCATTTTTAATTATCATTTGTGGTAGTGCATTATTTATTGAAAAATGTCCAGAAGGATATCGTCCAGATAATATGAAGCAAGTAGCAGTCAAAGGAAATGCTTTAACTAATGAAAAAACATGGAGAGAAATGTTAAAAGATCCAATGTTCTATCTTATGTTTTTAATGTTAGTATGTAGTGCTTTTTATGGGTTAATGGTAACTTCTCAAGCATCTCCAATCGCTCAGAATCTGATTAAAGTGTCACCAGCGACAGCTGCAATCTGTGTATCCGTCTTAGCATTATTTAATGTTGGTGGAAGAATATGTGCAGGTATTCTATCTGATTTATTTGGCAGAATTAATACACTTATTGTAATGCTAATTATTTCAATCGCTGGATTAGGTTTACTTATCACATGTGGAGATGGTGATTTAGCTAAGTTCATGGTTGGTGTATCAATCATTGGAGTATCTTTCGGTGCATTTATGGGTGTATTCCCTGGCTTTACTGCAGATCAATTTGGTACTAGAAATAATAGTGTAAACTATGGAATTATGTTTATTGCATTTGCTCTAGCTGGAGTATTTGGCCCTATGGTACTTAAGAATATCTATAGTACATCTGGTACTTATAAAAATGCATTTCTAATTGGTATTGTATTTGTTATAGCAGGTTTAGTTCTTGGAATGATATACAGAGTGTTAGATAAAAAGAAAAAATAGATATGTTTGAATCGTAAATAACAGAGAAGACACACAATAAAATAAGTAATTATAATAAAAGCGGGCAATTACTCTAAGAAGAGTATGCTCGCTTTTATTGTGCTCTTATTATTAATTAGTATTTTTGAAAATATATAGAAACAATCTATATAAGTAAATATAGAATAAATTAATACGAAAACATGACAAAAAGTATTAAATATAACCAAAAAACATAATGAAGTCTAATTTCACTAAATTTCCATATAAAAAGAACCGATAAATATGATATAATAATACAAAAAAGGCTAAAAATCGACAAATAAATAATTAATACAAAAGATCATCTATGCATAAACAATATGTAATAGAAAGTAGGGTTATTATGAAATTAAGTAAAAGATATGTCATAACAATAATTATGTTAATACCATTTATATTTCAAGCAATATTCCCAATAATAGTATTTTCAAATGATAATCCTGTACCAGCTCTAGGTTCTGGATGGATTATTATTAATGAATCCACACCAAATGCACAAACTAATTTAAGCTCAGTTATAAATAGCTATATTACTTCTGATAATATAAAAATATTTATAGAAAATGGTACATATCAATTAAACGGTACAATTAAAGTTGAGAATCACACCAATATAGAAATAATGGGACAATCAAAAGATAATTCAAAGTTGATACAGACAATATCAGATCAAAATAGTATAGCAGTTAATGGCGCAAGTTATGTAAAAATATCCTATCTGAATATAGATAATTCAAGCACAGCAAGTAAAGCTTTAGAATGTAAAAATTCTGAGTATATAACGTTGTCTGAATGTATCATTAATGGATCTACGAATAATTCAGCAGTAGCTTTTTATGGAAAGGAAGGTGCTGTTGATCCAGTAGATTCTTTAGATATCAATATTTTAGATGGTTATAACGTAGTTAAGAATAACATTATTTATTCTTATTCGAATGGTACGAATGAAGATGGTATTGCTTTTATTAAACAGAAGAACGGAACAATAACAAATAATAAATTATATGGTAGCCGTATTGCTTTTTATTTATCTAGGGATTCCGTAGTAAGTAGTAATGAGATAAAAGATTCTAATTCAAATGGTATTAGATATACAGTTCCAGCTGATTATAATAAAATTTTAGATAATAAAATAGAAAATGCAAAAGCTTCTGGTATTGCAGTTGTTCCAAATAGTAATGGTGATAGTCGTAAAGTTTACCGAGGAATAGATCTTGAAATAGCGCGAAATATTATTAATAACACACATTATTTTGGAATAGAAATTAGTAATCTAAAAGGTTCGAACATCCATGATAATACCATAAATGAGGTGGATATTTCTGGTATGTATTTACTTTATAGTGATTATTTACAAATTGATCATAATACGATTAGCAATACAGGTTTATCAAAACTACGAGGTAATATATGGGGCTGGAGTGAGGGTACAAACTCAGGTATATTCGTAGATTATATGGTGAAAAATAGTACAATATCTAACAATTCTATTGAGAACGCAAATGAATCATATCCAGATTGTATCTTTGGAATTAGAATTCAACCAGGAAATGAGAATATAGAAAATGTAATTATTAAAAACACAGTCACAGGTTTTTATGAAGATGACTATGCGATATCAATCGCTGCGAATAATACAGATAGTGAGAATGTATTCAATAAACGTTTACGTGCTAAGTTACAGAACATAAATACTAATTCATCATTAAATGAAATTGAAATAACGTGGGATACGGTAAACGTTGTGTATGATTACGATATAGAAGTTGATGGAGTAGTAAAAAAGAATCAGGGGAATGTAGGAAGTTATATACATACAGGATTAGTTAGTGATACAGAACATACATATAGAGTTAGAGCAAAGAATGGTGAATGGAGTGATCCAGTTAAAGCCAAAACACTATATATTCCAATAGTAACTACTATAGAAGCAAATGATATATCGATTACTGAGAATCAAACAGCAAATGTTAATGCAGTTGTTAAGGATCAGTATAATAATGTAATGACGAATGGTTATACTTTGAGCTATCAGATATATGATTCAAGTGTGGCAGAGGTAGATGCAACTGGAAAAATAACATCAAAGGCATATATAGAAGGTGCTAATAATACGACTCTTGAAATTAAAGATACATCTGGTGTTAGCAAAACAATTAATGTCGTAGTAAATAAAGAAATCATCACGCCGACAGCGACACCAGAACCAACAGCAACAGTAGCACCAACAGTGCCTCCAGAACCAACAGCAACAGTAGCGCCAACAGCTACACCAGAACCAACAGCAACGGTAGCGCCAACAGTGCCTCCAGAACCAACAGCAACAGCAACGCCAACTGTGCCTCCAGAACCAACAATAGTACCAGAGCCAACAGCAGCGCCAGAACCAACAGTAACACCAGAACCAACAGCAACAGTAGCACCAACGCCACTTCCAACAGAGATACCGGAACCTACGGTTACACCTATACCTACAATAGAACCAACTCCAATAGATATTCCTGAACCAGCTCCAAGTGAGTCTAGTACACCAGAACCAACATTTACTACATTTCCAGAAGTAACGGATGCACCAGTAGTAACTAGTAGTCCTGTGATTAATACTCCGCTTCCTACGAAAAAGCCATCTGAAATAGTGAGAACAAATATTGTGAAAACTAGTCAGCCTCCAGATGATAATGAGAAAAATACTATATTAAGTGGTGATAAGAAGGAAACGAATAAACAAAATAATGATAAAAAGGAAAGTACACTAAACAAGGAGAAGATAGAAAATAAAACGGTAATAAAAAAGAAACACCAGAAGAAGGAACAACGGAATGTAACAATTATTATAATCATTCTTATATCTTTGATAAGTTTTGGAATAATAGTACTCTATAAAAAGTTAGTGCTAATTAATAAAAAGCAACAAGATAAATAATAATTAACATAATCTTTAAAAATATTAATTGAATACTTACATTACTATAAAAACGGGCGTTTCCTAAGGAAATACCCGTTTTTTATATATTTATTATTTATAAATTTAAAGTAAATGAATAAAAAGATAAAAAGATGGATTATTGTGTTTAAGTTAATAAATATAAGGCAATTATTTAGATAGGTAAGACTGGAATATTCGTCTTTACTTTAAAATAATTAGCAATTAATTATATTATGAAAGAAATCTTAAGAAAGTTTGAGATACCTTAAGAAATTGTAAAAATAATTTAATTTGAAAAAATGAATAGTAAGGAATAAAATATAGAACGATAAAATTGACAAAATATATATAACAATAACGAAAGATAAATTGTTATAGGAGGATTAGGAAATACATGAAGAAGACTTGGTTTAAGAATACGTATTTTATTTACACATGTTCCTTTCTCTTGCTATTGCCAATCATCTTTATGCCATTTTTTATGGATGGTAAAACGTTTGTATGGAAGATGGATGGAATTAATCAGCACTATCCGATGTTTATCTATTATGGTAAGTTATTAAGAAGTCTACTTACTGGTAATGGATTTCCTATGTTTGATATGAATATCGGTTTGGGATTTGATACAATTGGAACACTCCAGTATTATGTACTTGGTGATCCTATCGCATTATTCTCGGTTTTTGCGACAAAAGAGAATGGCGTATATTTATATTGTGCTTTAATTTTATTACGTTTTTATTTATTAGGAATTAGCTATATTATTTTCTGTAAGTACTGGGGAAAGAAAGGCGTTTCTGTATTGGGGGGCGCATTCATATATACTTTTTGTGGGTTTTCCTTATATTCTGGAATCAGACATCCATATTTTCTTAATCCAATGATTTATCTACCACTGATTATAATTGGATTAGAACAAATATTACGCAAGAAAAAACCTTATTTATTAATCGTCATAGTTTTTGTTAGTACAATTAGTAACTTTTATTTTCTATTTATGTTAACGGTAATATCCGTAATCTATGTTATAATACGATATTTTATGAGATATCGCAAAACGTATGATAATGTTTTGAAGGGATTTATATATACTGGATTAAAGACAGGCGGACCCTATCTGCTAGGAATTGCTATGGGAAGTTTTTTATTTCTTCCAATTATCTATGCATTCATGAATAATTCTAGATTAGGGAACGGGCCTCAGATGCCCTCTGGATATTTACATTATAGAAAAGGATATTATTTGAAATTATTGCAAGGAGTCTTTGCACCAGGTGCAATAACAGGTTATTGGTCAGAACTATCCTTTTGTACCATTACAGCGGTTAGTGTTGTTGCATTAATATGTAACAAGAAATATAGAAAGTTATTATTTATCTTTTTACTTGCTTTTAGTGCTTTATTAGTTCCTTATGTTGGATATTTTATGAATGGATTTGCATATGTAGCAAATCGTTGGTGTTTCGCATTGGCTCTTATTGTTGCTTTCATCTTCACCGAAACGTACGAGAATCTATTTACTTTAAAAATATATGAGAGACTGCTATTCCTCGTTGGAATTGGTGGTTATGGAATTATTACGTTTTATTATCCAGCAAAAGATATTGTTAAGAATGGCTTTTATTGTTTATTAATCACGGCAATTGTGGTTTTAATATATCAACTTAGATGGTTTGCTGATAAAAAAATAATTCGTGATATCAGTTTTTATCTTATTCTACTTATGATGATCGGCTTTCATGGATTTGCATTTTATTCACCGAAATATTATGCTTACGCGAATGAGTACTTAACCAAAAAAGAGGTGGATAGCGTATTTAACGAAGGAGTCCTGAACCTTGTCTCAAAGATAGATGATAAGGACTCGCGAGTGTTCCGTGTGGAAACCTGTGGTGATAAATGTATTAATGAATCTTTATATATAGGATACAATGAGGTCTCTGGCTATTATAGTCTAATGACTGGAAACGTAGCGAAGTATTTAGATCAGTTGGAAGTTCTTACACAGAAATCTGCATATCGTTTTGATAGCTTAGATAATCGAACCGTATTGGATTCTTTAGCAAGTGTAAAATATATTGCTAGCACGAAAAGAGGAGCTGCACCATATGGATTTCGGTTAATTAATAAAGGTAGATATGAGGGTAAAAATATATATTTATATAAGAATGATTATGCATTGCCACTTGGATATGCATATGATAGTTATCTGTTAGAAAAAGATTATGAAAAATTAACGGCGATAGAGAAACAGAATTCGATGCTATATTCCATCGTTTTACCAAAGGATAATAATATGGTAGCGAAAGCAGACGAAGATGTTAGTCATGGAATAATAAAACGAAAGGTTAAGATTATTCCCGATGAAAATATAAAATTAACGGATAACAAAATAAAAGTAAAAAAAGCAGGTGCTAAAATAACCCTTGAATTTAAGCAAGTGCCAAATTCTGAGACCTATTTAATATTTCATAAATTGAATTTATTAAGACGTTACCGAACAATGGCAACCTTTAAAGTAAAAGGAGATTCAAATATTACCAAAAAAGTAAATGTAAGAAGTATCTATTATGGTTCTTATTTTGGCAAAGAAAATTATCTCGTAAATATTGGATATGAAAAAAAAGGTGAGTCAAAAATCACTATAACATTTCCAGAGAAAAAAAGTTTTACGTATGAGAGTATTGAAGTGTATTGTGTAAATATGGATTTTTATAAAGAGCAAGTACACAGATTGATTCGAAATTCGCTTCAAAATATTACAATTCATAATAATACCATACAAGGTGATATAACGTTAACTGGTAATAGAATCATGGCAATTAGTATTCCATATAGCAAAGGTTTTAGCGCTTATGTTGATCATAAAAAAGTTGAATTATTACATGGTAATATAATGAATATGGCATTGCCACTTAAGAAGGGATCGCATCATATCGTATTAAAATACAAAACTCCGTATTTTAACATAGGCTGTTTCATATCTATAACTGCTTTCGTAGGTTTTGCATTTCTGATTATTTGGAATAAAAAGCGAGCGAGTGGAAAGAGAGATTGTTAATTTTGCTAGTTATTAATCACTCCAAATGGGTAAGAAAGAAAATATATTAGTTGAAAATTAAGAATTTAATACTTGTGATAGAAAGAAGTGATATCAATGGAGAAATTGTCAATCATAGTACCATGTTATAATGAACAAGAATCATTACCAATATTCTATAAGGAAATCACCAAAGTTGCGGATGAGATGAAAGAGATTGAATTTGAATTCATCCTGGTAAATGACGGATCAAAGGATAATACGTTAGAATTAGCCAAAGAATTAAGAAAGAAAGATAGTAGAGTTCACTATATCTCCTTTTCAAGAAATTTTGGAAAAGAGTCAGCTATGTATGCTGGACTTCAGAAATCAAGTGGAGATTACGTTGTTACAATGGATGCAGATCTTCAAGATCCACCAAGTCTGATACCAGTCATGTATCATGCAATTAAGGATGATGGGTTCGATTGTGTTGCAACTAGGAGAGTATCTAGAAAAGGAGAACCAAGATTAAGATCTTGTTGCGCAAGATGTTTCTACCACCTTATCAATAAAATATCAAAGACTCAGATTATGGATGGTGCTAGAGATTATCGTCTGATGAAACGTCAGATGGTAGATGCAATACTTAAGATGTCAGAATGTAATCGTTTTACAAAAGGAATCTTTAGTTGGGTTGGATTTGATGTGAAGTGGTTAGAGTATGATAATGTAGAGCGTGTAGCGGGTAATACGAAATGGTCATTCTGGAAATTGTTCTTATATTCGATTGATGGAATTGTAGCATTTTCGACAGCTCCTCTTGCTTTAGCAGCAATCTTTGGCTTCTTATTCTGTTTGGTTGCTATTATCTTAATTGTTGTTATTATATTAAGGACATTGCTTTGGGGAGATGCAGTAGCGGAATGGCCATCGCTTATTTGTATCTTAAGTCTCATTGGTGGTACTCAAATGTTGTGTATTGGAATCTTAGGTGAGTATCTTGCAAAGACATATCTAGAGACTAAGAAAAGGCCTATGTTTATTGTGAAAGATGAGGAATAATTGGTTGGACGTCAAAAGTCATTTTTTAGTTTACTGAGTGTATATCGCTGTATAATTATGAATTTGGGCTACCTTTCCTTCAAGTAACATATTTTTTACAAGCCTCATAACAAGCGAAAATACTCACTCACGTTCCTATTTTCGCTTTGAGTCTTGACAAAATATAAGCGTTTACTTTCAGCCGGACTACCAATGTCGTCAACTTAACACTTGTAGTAAAAAAGTTTACAAAAAATTGTACAAAAATAAAACATCATATTTGATTATTTATAAAAATAGTGTAAACTATATGAGCGAGCAGTTTTTCGTTTTATAATGTATATTATAAAGTGGATTTTGTGTTCTGGGAGAACTTCATCCTGCTTCGCATTTTCTTTCGCTCATAAGAACGGTTTGTACGTACTTGTGAGCGATTTTTTATACCTATTTTTATCAAATTATTAATAACCTTTTTAGCAATACGATAGTTACAAATCAAAGTATATAGCTTATTAAAAAGATAGTTTACTAGAATATTTCTATTTGTTTTATAACATGTTGTTTTCTTTGTTTCCTGTTGAATATTAGATATTTCTTCATTGCAAACAGAAGCAAACATTGATAATAGGTTTGAAGCAAACATCGCAGCATAAAATTCCTGTTCAATTGCTTCCGGTTTTATGCCCATAAAATTTTCTAGCTTTAATATCGATTTGACTTCACGATATTTCGTTTCAATCCCCCACCTTATAAAATATAGTTCTTTAAACATTTCAACAGTTATATTGGGGTCAAAAAGATTTGTAACAAGTGTCTCTTGTAAGCCTGATGGCAAATCAAACTTTATAACTCTTAGCGGATAGGAACAGTCGTTATGAGAATACTGTATTGAAGTATCACCATAATTACATTGATATACCGCTTTTAACGCACCATGGGACTTTGTTTTATGTCTCATTACAAAGAAACATTGCTTTTCTTGAAGTTGCGCATAGAGTTTTCTAGATGGATAACCTCTATCAAAAATAATAATTGGTGCTTTCTCTCCGTGAACTTGATTTAAATTAAATTCATCGATTAATGTTTGGGCTTGAACTAATTCAGAAGTACGATAATGAACGAGTTTTGTATTAAGTAAGTTATCATTCAAAACATCATACAAAGCCGAAGCAGAAGCCAGAGCGACAGGGTCATATTGATTTTTTTTAGAACCATAATAAGTTTGATTTTCTTTTGTGTTAGGAATCTGCAATGAAGTACCATCAATCGCTAATACAGGGTGACCATTCCAAGTATTAAGGTTTGATCTTGTTTTATTAACATCAGTAGTCATTAGAAAAATTTCACGAAAAGCATCAGGTTTAATTTTAAAGCGAGCTTTTGAAAAAGCCTGTTTTGAAATTGAGTCAATTGCAAGGTTTGAAGAATCTATGTAATCGGAAAGAGCCACAGATAAAGATTTTTGTGGCTGACTTAAAAGGAATAAAATAATATCCTTAAAAGTTAATTTTCGATTACGATTAAAGCTTTTTTGATTAATCCTATGTTTTTCAATAAACTCTTCGCTAGTAATAAGGTTATTAACTGATTTTAATAAAGATGATATTTTTTTAATCATAATATGAAGTCCTCCAAAATTTAATAGTAAAAATGTATCTATTAAAATTTTGGAGCAAACATTTGTTTGTCAATTTGCATTTTAGACAAAATAATGTTTGATTTTTGTTCAGTATTTATTTGTAACTTCTTAAGTTGACGACATTGGCCGGACTACGCCAAAATTAATAATTATACATCAATATACACAATTTATGTAGAGAATGACTTTTGACTAGGCTTTTAATAATACTTATTAACAAATATTATAAGTATTATTAGAAGCTTTTTTGTTGTAGTAAATAAAAAAAGGACATTTGTCCTTTTAAAAACATATACAAATAGATACAATATAACTATCAAAAAAAGGCCTGGAGGAATGAACTATGAAAGATATATCAATGGAAAAAGTGAATCAAGTCAGAAATAATATGTTAGAAACCGTGAAAAGCCCTACCTTAACACATGAACAGAAGGTAGCTGCTATGGCGAATCATGCAGATTCTCTATTAAATGTTCTTGATTTACCTGAAGGATTACTTGAACTTATGGAAGATACAGCAGATGGAAAGTGCATTTGTGATCTGAACGAAGGGCATGCTCCATTACGACCAAGATATATTGTTCCTGATTATGAAAAGTTCATGAGAGAGGGAAGTAAATTCCTTCAATTAGATGCACCTACTGATCTACAAGAAGCATTAAGCTATTTGTTAATCTTTTACAAACATGTTCCTAGTGTAACAAATTATCCAGTGTATTTAGGTCAGCTAGATCATTTATTAGAACCATTTATGAAGGACGTCAAAGAAGAAGATGCAAAGAAATTATTAAGACTCTTTTTAATTCAAATTGATCGAACTGTATTAGACTCCTTTGCTCATGCAAATATTGGTCCAGAAGCTACAGTAGCAGGACGTCTGTTATTAGAAGTGGAAGCAGAGCTTAAGCAAGCAGTTCCAAATCTTACGATGAAGTATGAAGAAGGGGTAACACCAGATGATTTTGCACTTCAAGCAATTCATACTGCACTTAAATCAGCAAAACCAAGCTTTGCGAATCATAAGATGTTTGAAAGTGAGCATAAGACACCATATGTAATTGCAAGTTGCTATAACGGATTAGCTTACGCAGGTGGTGCCTATACCCTTAGTCGCTTAATCTTAGGAAATATCGCGAAGAGAGCAAAGGATATCAAAGACTTTAAAGAGAACCAACTTCCATACGTTATGGATATCATGGCTCGTTATATGGATGAAAGAATCAAATTTATGGTCGAAGAGAGCGGATTCTTCGAGAATAATTTCCTTGCAAAAGAAGGATTTATTCATAGAGATCGTTTTACAGGAATGTTCGGTATGGTAGGACTTGCTGATTGCGTTAATATTCTACTTGAAAAAGAAGGAATCAAAGGACGTTTTGGACATGATGAGAATGCCAATGATCTTGGTGTAGAGATTATGGAATTAATTAAGAATTTCAATGACAATCATATGAATCCTTATTGTGAAGTGTCAGAAGGACATTTCTTAATGCATGCACAAGTTGGAATCTCAGAGGATATTGATGTTACTCCAGGAACTCGTATTCCAATTGGCGAAGAACCAGAAGAATTAATAGATCACTTAATGGTATGCAATCGTTATCATCAATATTTCCCATCAGGAACTGGTGATATCTTCCCAATCGATTCAACCGTAAATCGTAATCCAGACTTTATATTAGATATAATAAAAGGAGCATTTCGTAATAAATTACGTTATTTATCCTTCTATGAGAAAGATAGTGATGTGATTCGTATCTCTGGTTATCTTGTAAAACGTTCCGAGATGAATAAGCTAGAATCAGGTGAAAATGTATTACAAGACACCACTGCCCTAGGTCTTGGTGCAGTAAAAACTGGGCATGTTCTTGAAAGAAAGGTTCGATAATGAGAGCTGTTGTTAATAAGATTATTCCGTTTAGTGCAGTAGATGGACCAGGAAATCGAACGGCTGTATTTCTTCAGGGTTGTAATATCGACTGTAAATACTGTCATAATCCTGAGACAAGAGGAATGTGTATTCATTGCGGGATGTGTGTGGAACAATGTCCTGTCAAAGCATTAACAATGAAAGATGGAAAAGTATCCTACAATGAAGAAAAATGTATTCATTGTGATACTTGTATTCATATATGCAACTACGATTCAAGTCCAAAGACAATGGAAATGACACCTGAGGAAGTATTTGAAAAAGTGAAGAAGCAGATGCCATTTATCAGAGGCATCACCGTATCAGGCGGTGAATGCACGTTACAACCAGAGTTTTTAGAAGAATTGTTCCGATTATGCAAATCTGTAGGTCTCATGACCTTTATTGATACGAATGGCACGAATGATTTTAGAAAATTAGATGATTTACTTGGGGTAACAGATGGTGTGATGCTAGACATCAAAGCATATGAACTTGAAGAACATGAGGTAGTAACTAGTGCATCGAACGAGCTAGTTCTAAAAAATGCTGAATATTTGGCTTCGATTGGAAAGCTTTATGAAGTAAGAACAGTTGTAGTACCTGAATTATTTGATGCTCATGATACCGTACTTAAGACCACTAAGTTGTTAAAACCTTACCTTGCTATCAGCGATATCGGATATAAGATTATAGCATATCGTCCGAATGGGGTTCGTAAGCAGTACGCACATTATACTGTCCCAAATCAGGAATATTTGCAAGGACTTGAGAAAATAGTCAGAGAAGAAGGTTTTGAGAAAGTAATAATCCTGTAGTAATGATGTTGGGGTCAAAAGTTTAATAAGCTTTTGACCCCAACTCATAGTAATTCTATAATTTAGTGGTGATTCGTCATTTAAGATTGCCTAGTGGCATATCGCTATGATAAAATATCTTATATTTTCTAAATATGATCGTAGGTAGAATTATGAAAATGATAAAATGATGGAGAATGATGAAACATGCAAAAAGAATGGATAGAACAATTACCAAAGGTTGATTTGCACTGTCATCTAGATGGATCTATTAGTATTGATGCAATGGAATTAATCATGAAAGATTACGCAGTCAAGATGTCTAGTGAAGAGATTAGGGCAAGGTTACAGGCATCAGAAGATTGTACGAACCTAACAGAATATCTACAGAAGTTTGATTTACCTTTAAAGTATCTGCAATCAGAGAAGGCTTTGAGATTAGCAACCCATCAGTTGTTAAAGGATGCTGCGAATGAGAATATTCGTTATATTGAGGTACGCTTTGCTCCGATGAGTCATGTAAATGAAGGTCTTTCTTGTAAGAATGTAATCGAAAGTGTATTATCTGGATTAGAGGAAGCGAAAAAGCAATATAATATTCAAGCATCGGTTATTGTATGTGCAATGAGACATTATTCTCTTAAGAATAATATGGATATGCTAACATGTGCAAGGGAATATCTAAACGATGGGGTATGTGCCTTGGATCTAGCGGGCGATGAGATAGCTCATCCTACGAGAGAACAAAGAGAACTATTTATAAGAGCAAAAGAACTTCATATGCCATTTACGATACATTCTGGAGAGTGCGGTAACACGGAGAATATTAGAGAAGCACTTGCACTTGGAGCAAAACGAATAGGTCATGGTATTGCAATGAAACAGGATATTCAACTAATGAAAGAATGTAGAGATCAAAGAATAGGAATTGAGATGTGCCCGACAAGTAATATTCAGACGAAGGCAGTGAGGGCATGGAAGGAATATCCGCTTAATCTATATCTAGACCAAGGGTTATTAGCAACCATTAACACTGATAATCGAACAGTAAGTAATACGGATATGAATAGAGAATTATTACGAGTATCAGGGCAGTTGGAGAGTGATGAGGAAACGATGTTAAAACTATTACACAATGCTGTAGAGATATCTTTTGCTGATGATTCAATCAAGCATAATATTCTTAAGGAATTGGGAGCATTTTAAAATGAATACTTTGTTCAATACCATGTTTGATGGTCTAACAGAAGATAAGAAGAATTACATGATGGAATATTTAAAGAATGCTCCCGATTGGTTTCTAGAATCTGTGCAGATCGTGAAGAAGAAAAAGAATACTATTTTTATTCACGAAGGTTCTGATGTTGAGAATATCTATATCCTAATGGATGGGATTGTTCGAGCAATGGATTATCGCATATTTGAAATTGCGTATGACTATATGTGGTTTTATCCGGTGAATGTATTTGGAAGTATGGAAATATTGCTTAAAAACTATCAATTCAAGACTACATTAATTGCGTTTACTGATTGTAGGATGCTAGTGATTCCAAGGTCTCAATTTGAAAAGTGGATACTGAATGATACCAATGCATTACAGATGGAGATGCAATCTATCTGTACTACTTTGCTTGAACAGGCAAGAAAAGAGAGAGTTTTTCTATTTCTTCAAGGAATGGATCGATTGTGCTATTTATTGGTTCAGATCTATGAGCAGACAGGTAAAAAGGAATGCGTTGTAACTCTAACTAGAAAAGAGTTATCGGATCGTACAGGCCTATGTGTCAAGACGATTAATCGTTCGGTAAGTAAGTTATTTGATAACGAATATATAGGACGCAGTGGAAATAAAATTCTAATCTCCAATGAACAGTATCAGAGGATGAAAGATTATTTAAAGCCATTAGTGGAACAGTGCTAAGACACTTATGTAGAAGAAACCTGGAGTGAGAATTTATATCAAGGATTCTTCCATATAAGTGTTTTTTAACTGTACAAGTTTTTATATAAATTAAAACCGATAAATTGACAAAATCTATAAAATTAGTTAATATATGTATGTTGTTAAGAATAGGAATAAGAAGAATTATGCTATTCTATTGAATTTACTGTAATAGAAAATGGTAAAGAATTACATAACATATTAATAATAATGTAAGTAGACATACTGTTTACAAAGGAACTAGGGGGATATTATGAATATTAAAGATTTAAGATATCAAGCTTGGCAAAAATTAAAAGAAAATTATGTGGAAGCTTTTTTTGTTACATTGATTTATTTGATCATAAATTCTATCGGTGGCTATATTGTAGAAAATGGACCTTTTATAATATCTTTGGCATTATTTATAATCTATATTCCATTGACAATTGGTGTTTACATATTTTATTTAAGATTTACCAAAGGCAATAAAGTGACAATTGATATGATGTTTGATGGATATAGAAAAAGGTTTGTCAAAGCAATTGGGCTTGGCTTTATGTTAAGGCTCTATATATTTTTGTGGAGCTTTTTATTAATTATACCAGGTATCATAAAAGCGTTAAGTTATTCTATGAGTTACTATATCTTTGATGAAAAGGAAGATCTTTCAATAAATGAAGTAATATCGTTAAGTCGTGAGATGATGAAAGGTTATGAATTAGAATTATTTTTATTAAATTTAAGCTTTTTGGGATGGGTATTATTGTGTATATTAACATGCGGATTAGCGACATTTTGGGTTCATCCATATATTCATGTAGCAAAAAGTAACTTTTATCTGAAAGTTAAAAAGGAATATTATGATAAAGAATTAATTAGTGCCGAAGGGTATTACCAAGATTAAGCAAATATATTAAATAAAGATAAAACATCTTAGTTCACTTCAAAGAAAAATTCTATAGCTGATGCAATTATTCTAAAAGAGTATTTGCATCAGTTTTTTTATACCATATCTTAGATAGATTAATACTTTGGGGTAATGTTAATTATAGAAAAATCAAAGAAAAAAATGGCCAGTATAATTATTAATCTATAAATTAACATTTCTTGATAATTTAATAAGTTTATGATATTATTCTAATATCCCCCATAGGGGGATACAAAAAATATATTTCATGCATAATAAAAAGTATAATAGTTAGGAAATGAGAATAATGTTATTAGATTTAAAAGGTATAATAAAAAATAAACATCATGTTGCTATATTATACGCAATTCTAGCAGCAGCATTGTATGCGGTCAGCTCACCAATATCTAAGCTCTTACTAAAAAGAATAGACCCAACCATGATGGCGGGATTTTTATATTTAGGAGCAGGAGTTGGTATGTTCCTGCTTTTTACGATAAGGAATGTATTAGTAAAGCAACGATTAGACTTAGATTTATCCAAAAAAGAACTACCATATCTGATAGGAATGGTAATTCTAGATATTGCAGCACCAATTTTTCTAATGTTTGGCCTAAAATATACGACAGCAGCAAATGTATCCCTATTAAATACTTTTGAAATCGTAGCAACCTCTATAATAGCATTCATGCTATTCAAAGAGGTAATATCAAAGAGATTATGGATCGCCATTTTCTTTATCACCATGTCTAGCATGATACTATCTTTTGAAGATATGAGTAGTTTGTCATTTTCATTAGGATCTATATTTGTAATATTAGCATGTATCTGCTGGGGATTTGAGAATAATTATACTAGAGCATTATCAGAAAAAGAGCCATTTTTGATTGTTATAATCAAAGGACTTGGCTCTGGTTCAATCACTTTCTTGATAGGTTTATTATTGAAAGAAGAAGTTCCTCATATAAATTATATCTTGATAATCATGCTGTTAGGATTCTTGGCATATGGGTTAAGTATCTTTTTCTATGTTCACGCACAAAGAAATTTAGGTGCTGCAAAAACAAGCGCCTATTATGCGGTAGCACCGTTTATCGGAGTGTTCTTATCTATCCTCATATTTAGAGAAATGCCAAACCTCATGTTTGTTCTCGCATTTCTTGTTATGATAATCGGAACTTACTTAGCGTCTACTGATCAGTGTAGTTAATTGGAATAAGTACTTGTCGAAGAATGACTTAAGCGATATTGCTTTGGCGTTACTCCAACCTTCTTCTTAAAGATACGAATCAAATGACTGCAATCAGAGAATCCAAGTTCTTGACTGATATAATTTAAATCAAGATCTGTAAATAATAATAGATCTTTTACTTTGCTTATCTTAATAAATTCAATATAGTCCTTGCAGGATTGGCCATATAGCTCGTGAAATTTCTTAGCAAAATAGGAATAACTCATATGGCATATTGCTGCAAGGGCTTCTACTCGTAATGATTCATTCGAATGTTCATCTATATATTCCAAAATCGTATGAAATGAATCTTGATCAGAAGGTATTAATACTGCTTTATCAGTATTTAATCCGTTCCTTCTCCAGATTCGAAGAATCTCAACCAACATGGAAGAAACGAATGCTTGGAATCGTATATCATATCCATAGTCTTTTGTATGAAGTTCTTCAATACACGATAAAAAATACTCCTTTATAGGTAATCTTGATAGGGTCTCCGATGAGAAGAAAATAGGTGCAAGGGGATTACCTTCGGCACACTTAAATACTGCAGAAAGCTTTGGCGTATAATTACTAGAAATATGTAAGCTACTGATATTAAACTTTAATACCCCATATTTGAGTGGCTCTTGTGAAGCTGTATAGATGGAATGCAATGCTTGAGGATGAAATAATATCATATCACCAGCTTCTAGAATATATTCTTCTTTATTACATTCAATGAGTGCAGTTCCTTCTAACATATATATAATTTCCATAAAATAATGCCAATGAGCTTTGATTGGAAAGCAATCAGTTCTAGTATCAGATATAAAAGCCTCATATGGTGAATTAAGAATATTACTTTGTTCGAATAAATAATTCATAAGGAAAATTCCTTTCATTGGACTCGAAAATAGGTTTGTTCTATTTTTGTATAAATGTATTATAGCATAACAAACCGTATATTGATATATTATACCTATAATATGGATTCATCCAGCAAATCACCTCATCATAACCTTGACTGGCAATTTACACAAAATAGAAATGGCGAATGAGAATTAGTACTTCTTATACATGTTCAATGAAGCATTCGCCATTTGTATTTTGTGTAAATTGCCTAGACAAACTAAATGATAGGGACAAACCAGAGGAATCCCAGCATCAATAGAGAGGAATGAAAATATGGAATTTATAAAAGGATATACCTTTGCCCCATTTTCTAAAAAAGGTAGCTATCAAGGTGAAGAAGCATATGCAAGTTTAGAACTGTTAAAGAATAGAACGGGAATTAACTTTATTATATTAGTTCCTAACGGATTACAGGACACACCACAATCAGAGGAGATTTGTTATACTTCCAATGCCACAGTATCCGATGAAGAATTAATTGATATGATAAAATATGCAAAGAAGATTGGACTTAGGGTAGCATTAAAACCTACGGTTAATTGTAAGAATGGAACTTGGAGAGCACATATTAACTTTTTCGATGAAGAAGTACCATGTGAACCTAAATGGAGTAAATGGTTTGTATCATATACAGATTTTCAATTACATTATGCTAAGATTGCAGAGGAAACAGGTTGCGAGATGTTTATCGCAGGTTGTGAAATGGTTATGTCGGAACATAGGGAAGAAGAATGGCGTAATGTTATCTCTGAAATTCGAGGAGTATATCATGGACTTGTTTCTTATAACACAGATAAATATCAGGAGCATAATGTGAAATGGTGGGATGCTGTGGATGTAATATCGTCAAGTGGTTATTATCCTATATCAGATTGGGAGAAGGAACTAGATCGAATTGAGAGAGTTGTAAACCTATATAAGAAACCATTTTTCTTTGCAGAAGCAGGTTGCATGTCAGTGACTGGTTCAAAGAATGTACCGAATGACTGGTCCATTCGTGGTGATATAGATCTAGAAGGACAAGCTGAATGGTATGAGCGTATGTTTCAGACTTGTAGTAATAGGCAATGGGTATCTGGCTATGCGATATGGTCTTGGAGTATTAAATTATATCACGAAAAGAACGCTATGAAGAATGGAAGCTATGAAGTATATGGTAAACCAGCTGAGATAGTGATTAAGAAGTATTATAATGAAGAATAATAAACACGATCACTCATCTTATTATAGTTAATAGGTTAGAGTGTTAGAAGAGAAAAAGGAGTTTATAAATGTCAGCTAAATATGTAAAAGATATGACGGAGGGGAATGTAGTTTCTCTCTTGGTTAAGTTTTCACTGCCAATGCTAATTGGTAATATATTTCAACAGTTTTATAATATTATCGACTCAATTATAGTTGGTAAATTCGTAAGTGTTAATGCATTTGCAGCGGTTGGCGCCACAGGATCATTGAATTTTCTATTCTTTTCCGTATGTTTAGGAATGTCGGTTGGAATTGGTATCTTAATATCTCAGTACTTTGGAGCAAAAAATGACGAGTATGTCAAACGAACCATTGCAAATTCGGTATATATCATAGCAGTTATTGGAGTAATAATGAGTGCTTTAGGCATTATTTTGGCACGTCCTATCTTAGAAATAATGCAAACACCACCAGAAATTATTGATGATGCGGTAATCTTTATGCAAGTAACAAGTGCTGGAACCATTGGAGTAGCTGCGTATAATGCGTTAGCTTCAATTCTAAGAGCGCTTGGAGATTCAAAGACACCGTTATTCTTTCTTGTAATGGCTTGTATTGTAAATGTAATATTAGATTTTATATTTGTTCTAGGGTTTGATCTTGAAGTATTTGGTGTTGCTTTGGCGACTGCCATATCTCAGGCACTCTCAGCGCTAGGATGTTTTATCTTTGCGGTGCGCAAGAATCCATATTTTCGAATTGAGAAGGAATATCGAAGGGCGAATCGGGAATTAATTAAGAAATGCATTCGAATTGGTGTTCCAGTAGCAGTACAGAATTCTATGATTGCAATCTCCTGTATTGCATTACAATGTGTAGTTAATGGTTTCGGTAAAAATGTAGTTGGAGCTTTTTCTGCAACGAATCGTATCGAGCAGTTGGTACAGCAACCATTTAACTCATTAGGAGTTGCGTTATCTACATTTGCAGGACAGAATATGGGGGCAGGAAAGGTTAAGAGAGTAAAAGAGGGTTATCATAAGAGCTTTATCATTATCGCAGTTTTTAGTGTTCTTATGTTAATTGCTGCTCAGCTTGGAGCTAGATATATCATGCAATTATTTGTTAATGATGAAGAAGTAATCACACTAGGAGCGAATGCACTAAGAATAACAAGTTACTTTTATATAACATTAGGAATGATTCATATAACAAGAGGTCTATTAAACGGTGTAGGTGATGCAACGTATGCAATGGTTAATGGTTTTATAGAAGTTATCGGAAGAGTTGGTTTTGCACCACTGTTGGTAAATATCGCATTTATCGGAGTGTGGGGAACTTGGCTTACGAGTGGTCTAACATGGTTTATTACTGGCTTTGCAAGTTTTATTCGATATAAACAAGGAAAGTGGGAATATAAATCTTTAGTGAAGTAAGATAAAATTAATAAAACATAAGTAGCTTCACAAACTCGTCAAAGTACGGGCGATGTAAATTTTTCAATCATGGTAATTAATATACTTTTTCGCCTGAATTTATAAAGTATAATATAGATTTTATACTGGGAATTATGATTTGTTATTGAAAAATAAGTTGGAAAATTAAATATGCTAGTAAGAAATATAAAGTAGCTTTTCACAGAAAAAGGCTACTTTTTTTGTGCTATTTTCTGAATAGTCGGGACAAAATATGTATGTTATAATTAAGGAAACTAGGAAACTAAAAATAGTTTTCTAGTTTCCTATATAAAGGAAATATTGCTTAAAGTCCAATAGGTAAATGTAAAAAATGTTTAAAATAGAATGTTTTTGTTTACTGTTAGGATTAGAGTCAAAAAGCCTTTCTCAATCTATATTGTGTATATTGTTGTATAATTATTAATTTTGGCGTAATCCGGCTGAAAACATTGTTTATATTTTGTCAAGACTCAAAGTGAAAATAGGAACGTGAGTGAGTATTTTTGCTTGTTTTGAGTCATGTAAAAAATATAATGTTTGAAGGAAAGGTAGCCCAAATTCATAATTGTACAGCAATATACACTCAATAAACTTCAATAAGGCTTTTGTCCCCATTAATTCTATTAGCTATCTAAAGCAGAAAGGATTTGTAATGAAAGAACAAATATTTGAAGTAGCAATAGGGCAGTTCAATGAAAAAGGATTAAAGTTTACTATGGATGATATCGCGAGAGAACTTTCCATGAGTAAAAAGACATTATATACAGTTTTTAAAAATAAAGATGCACTTTTTTACGAAATGGTTGATTATTATTTTGGTCAAATCAAAGAGGCAGAAAGACAAATATTAGAAAATAAAGAATTAGATATTATCCAGAAGATTCATCGAATCATGATCGTGCTTCCAGAAAGATATAAGAGTATCGATTTACGCCAGCTTTATCTTATGAAAGAAAAATATCCTAAGATATATCAAAAGGTAGCAAAGCGAATTGAAAATGATTGGGAACCAACCATTGAATTATTAAAGCAAGCAATGGTTGAAAAAAGAATAAGACCAATTAATATCACAGTACTAAAGGTGATGATAGAGGCAACAATGGAACATTTTTTACAGGGTTCGGATCTAATTGATAATAATCTAGCATATGAAGAAGCGCTAGAGGAAATGATGCAGATTATTATGAAAGGCATTGTTGTAATACACAATTAAGGTTAAGAGAGGCTTTTGACTTTCTAAGCCTTAATAATAAGATCAAGAGAAAGGTATTAACTTATGAGACTATATTGGAATGAAGATTGGGGATACACTCCTATATTTACTGAGAAATTATTTGATCCATCCTACGGGAAAGGAATAATAGAAGTAGTTCGATTACCACACAGTAATGTTACAATGCCTTATCATTATTTTGATGAGACCTGTTATCAAATAATATCAGGATATCGAAAAGTATTTTTTGCTGAGGAAGCATGGAAGAAGAAAAAAATATTTATCACATTTGAGGGCGTTGCACATGTAGCAACTATTTATCTAAATGGAACACAAATTGCTGAACATAAAGGTGGATATACAGCATTTACGGTGGATCTATCAGATCATATACGTTTCGGGGAAGTGAATGTATTAGTGGTTCAGGTTGATAGTAGAGAATCTCTTAATATACCTCCTTTTGGAAATGTGATTGATTACATGACATACGGTGGAATCTACCGACAAGTATATCTTGAGGTTAAAGAAAATGTATATATTGAGGATGTCTTTGTAAAAACAAAAGATAATCTGCAAGAAAGAAAAAGATTAAATACACAAGTTACCATAAGCAGTCAAAAGGAGGTATCGGTTAAACAAGTACTTATGGATGTAACGAAGTTAGAGGAACTTTCAATGGAGGAGCTTCTATCAATAGAGGTTACTGACCCTAGACTACATGTTATGGGAAAGGCATCGCTTGATTCGGTTGCTTCTTCTGCGATTGATATTCAGATGCAGGATTTATGTGTTAAGTTATGGAGCCCAGAACAACCTAAGCTGTATGTACTTAGAACAGAAGTATATGTTGGAGAAACAAAAGTTGACTCTAAAGTAACTCGTATCGCTTTTCGAGAAGCAAGATTTGCAAAAGATGGATTTTATCTCAATGGTAGCAAATATAAAATTCGAGGATTAAACAGACATCAAAGTTATCCATATGTAGGATATGCAATGCCAAGTAGTGCGCAGATTAACGATGTACATATTCTGAAACATGAATTGCATGTGAATGCAGTAAGAACCTCTCACTATCCTCAAGATCAGGCTTTCTTGGATGCTTGCGATGAGCAAGGATTATTAGTATTTACCGAGCTCCCAGGGTGGCAACATATTGGAGATGAAGCTTGGAAAGAAGTTGCAGTTGATAGCTTAAAAGAGATGATATTACAGAATCGAAATCATCCATCTATTATTCTATGGGGTGTTCGCATTAATGAATCACAAGATGATGATGCTTTCTATGAGAAGACAAATGCACTTGCACATGAACTTGATCCAACAAGACAGACGGGTGGAGTTAGATTTCTTCAAAAAAGTAATCTATTAGAAGATGTCTATACCTATAATGATTTCTTACATAACGGAACAAATCCAGGGGTTGAGGAAAAGAAGAAAGTTACTCCAGACGAGAATAAAGGATATCTAATCTCAGAATATAATGGTCATATGTTTCCAACGAAAGCTTTCGATGGTGAAGAACATCGATTAGAACATGCCCTACGTCATGCACGAGTAGTGGATGCATACTATGGCCAACATGATATTGCTGGCGGATTTGCTTGGTGTATGTTTGACTACAATACGCATCAAGACTTTGGAAGTGGAGATCGTATCTGCTATCACGGAGTACTTGATATGTTTCGTAATCCAAAACTTGCAGCAGCAGTTTATTCAAGTCAAAGTGATGAGGATGTAGTGTTAGAGATTAGCTCCTCCATGGATATCGGTGAGCATCCAGCTTGTAATATAGGAACTGTTTATGCATTTACCAATGCAGATAGTGTTAGAGTATATAAGAATGATGAGTATGTAAGAGAATTCTATCCAGATAGAGAGATGTACCATAACATGCCTCATCCACCAATTCTAATTGATGACTTTGTAGGAGAGCTTATGGAAAAAGGAGAAGGTTTTTCAAAAAGTTCATCCGATCAGATTAAAGAGGTATTATTTGCAGTAACAAAGTATGGACAGAATAGCTTGCCATTTTCTTATAAATTAAAAATGTTAAAAGTTATGCTTAAAAATAAGCTGAAAGTGGAAGATGGTATCAACCTTTATTACAAATATATTGGTAATTGGGGTGGTAAAGTTACAAGATATCGTTTTGAAGCAATGAAAGATGGAAAAGTAGTTAAGACAGTAATCAAAGAGCCAGTTACCAAACTTGAGTTAGCTGCGAAGGTAGATAAGACAATTCTAACACCAGGTGCTACTTATGATGTGTCAACGGTAAGATTACAGATGAAAGACCAGAATGGTAATCAATTACCTTATTATCAAGAACCACTCATGTTAAAAGTGTCGGGACCTTTAGAAATCATAGGGCCAAAGATAATTAGTTTAAAAGGTGGTATGGGAGGTACTTTCATCAAAACTACAGGAGAACCAGGAGAAGGAACTCTTTCCATCTATGGTGAGAAGATTGAAAAGGTTGAAATAGCTTATCAAATAAAATAATAAAGCTAACGATTGGATTAGAGTAGTCAAAAGCCTTATTTAGTTTATTGAGTGTATATCGCTGTATCATTATGAATTTTGGCTACCTTTCCTTCAAGTAACATATTTTTAACAAGCCTCAGACCAAGCGACAAGTTTATGTATAAACTTTAGTCACTCACGTTCCTATTTTCACTTTGAGTCTTGACAAAATATAAACGTTACTTTCAGCTGGACTACGCCCAAATTCATAATGTAGTGCAGTAATTTCACTTGCTTGCAAGGGTGAAATCACAAACGTTGAGAGTGAAAGTGTTTTTCTTTCACTCTTGTACATCAATATACACAATATTAGTTATGAAAGACTTTTGAAACTCTAATCGCGATAGCTTATTAATTATATGAAAATACACAATCAGAAGGGATGACGCTATATGGGTTTATCAAATAAAGTAAAAATATCTTATGGGATTGGTGCAGTTGGTAAAGATATGGTATATGCATTAGTTTCAGGGTTTCTAATGTACTACTACAATACAGTGTTAGGGGTTAGCGCAACATTTATAGGAGTCTTATTTATGGGAGCAAGGCTGTTTGATGCGTTTATTGATCCTTTTATGGGAATCATTGTTGAGAAGACAAATACAAGACTTGGTAAGTTTAGACCTTGGATTCTAGGGGGAACGTTAACCAATGCGGTTGTATTGATTCTAATGTTCTCTGTGCCAAAAGCACTTCATGGTAATCCATTGTTAGTGTATATATCAATCGCTTATGTTATATGGGGAACGACTTATACGACAATGGATATTCCATATTGGTCTATGATTCCTGCAATCACGGAATCTGGTAAAGATAGAGAGCATATGTCAGTAATTGCTCGTAGCTTTGCTGGTATAGGAGCAGCAGTACCTACAGCACTTACCATGGCATTAGTTCCTGTATTAGGAAATGGAAGTGAAAGAAAAGGTTTTCAAGTCTTTGCAGTAGGTGTCGCATTAATTTTCGTAACAGCAACAGTAGTTACTGTGATTCACGTAAAAGAAAAAATGAAAATCAATCAAAAGAGTGTAAGTGTTAAGGAAATGCTTTCTTCTCTAATTAAAAATGACCAAGCATTAATTGTCGTAGTGGCAATTGTAATGTTTAATGCATCTTTATATCTAACCCAACAACTTGCAGTATATTTCTTTAAGTATGATATTGGAAATGCAGGTCTATATGGAGTATTTGGAATGGTTGGAGGAGCTGCTCAGATACTTTCTATGATGAGCTTACCATTACTTCGTAAGAAATATGAGTGCAAAAAAATATTAGTTGGGGCAATTGTAACCGCTTTAATCGGTTATGGAATGTTATTTTTACTTGGCACATTTAATATAACCAATCTATTCTTATTATGTATTGCAGCAGTGATTATCTTCTTAGGATTTGGTCTTGCAACGGTATTAACAACAATATTCCTAGCGGATACAATTGATTATGGTGAATGGAAGAATCATAGTAGAAATGAAAGCGTTATATTCTCATTACAGATCTTTGTAGTAAAATTAGCGTCTGCGATATCCGTATTAATTGCAGGAATTGGACTTGATGTTATTAAATTAAATGTACATAAAAAGGTGCAAACAGCAGAGACTCTATTCGGCTTACGACTTATCATGTTGGTAATCCCTGTAATTGGCCTCGTGCTATCCATAATGTTCTTTGTGAAAAAGTATAAATTAAGTGAAACAAGGTTAAAAGAAATAACAGAAGAATTGCACATCAGAAGAAATGATGACAAGAATCCTACAAAAGAAAATGAGTCAATGAATATGAATGAGGAAATGAGCTATGATATCTAGAAATAATAACTATTTTTTATTTGATACAAATCATACAACCTATGCTTTTCGTGTTATGGAATCTGGACAATTAGAACATATTTACTATGGCAATAGACTAAACATTGATATGAAACAAGAGAATATGAATCGCATCTTTGAGCCATTCATTGAAAAGAAAAAATTTCTACTTGGTAACTCCATCAGCTATTCGAAAGAACAGGATAAGATTGGACTAGAAGATCTATGTCTTGAGATGTCTTCTTATGGAAAAGGGGATATTCGAGAACCTTTCATTGAAATTGTATATCCAGATGGAAGCTGTACCAGTGACTTTATATTTGAATCCGCTTCTATAAGAAAATGGAAGGATTCCCTTAAGACGTTACCTTCTTCTTATGCCTACGAGAAACAAGTAGAGGAATTAAATATCGTATTAAAAGAACGTAATCATGATCTGAGATTACATCTTAATTATTCTGTATATCCAGAGTGCGATGTTATTGTCAGAAGTTCGAAGCTAATCAATGGAATGAATGATGTGGTCAAGGTTAAAAGGCTAATGAGTACGCAACTTGATTTTGAAGATAGTGGTTTTGTATTTACTAGTTTTACTGGAGCTTGGATAAGAGAAATGAATAGAAGTGATCATACAGTAACGAGCGGGATTCATGTCAATCAGACCATGGCAGGATTTAGTAGTAGTAGAGCCAATCCATTTGTTATGATTAGTTCACCAGATACAACGGAAAGTTATGGAGATTGCTATGCCTGTAACCTAATCTATAGTGGCAATCACTACGAGGCACTCGAAGTGAATCCTTATGGGAAAAGTCGTTTTGTCAGTGGGATTAATCCAAGGGGATTCCTGTGGAAACTTAACCCAGACGATGAATTTGAAGCGCCAGAAGCAGTTATGACCTACTCCTCTCATGGATGGGAAGAATTAAGCCATCGAATGCATGAATTCGTACGAGAACATATTGTTAGAGGTGAATGGAAATACAAAGAGCGCCCTGTCTTATTAAATAGTTGGGAAGCTGCCTATTTTGACTTTAATGAAAGTAAACTTCTAAAATTAGCAAAAAGTGCAAAAGATCTAGGTGTTGAACTATTTGTCATGGATGATGGATGGTTTGGTAAGAGGGATAATGATACTTCCTCTCTCGGTGACTGGAACGTGAATAAGAAGAAGCTACCGGGTGGAATTAAGGGAATCGCAGATAAGGTAAATGCGTTAGGACTTGATTTTGGAATCTGGGTAGAACCTGAGATGGTGAATGAAGATAGTAACTGCTATAGAGAGCATCCAGATTGGGCAGTTAAGATACCAGGACAAGATCATAGCCTTGGAAGAAATCAGATGTTTCTTGACCTTACAAGAAAAGAAGTAAGAGAGTATGTGATTGATTCCATGACGAATGTATTTGCAGATGGAAATATCTCTTATGTAAAATGGGATATGAACCGAATCTTCTCCGATGCTTATTCTGTAGGTCTTCCAGCAGAATGTCAAGGAGAATTCTATCACCGATATGTGCTTGGATTATATGAAGTTATCAGTACATTAGTAGAACGATTTCCAAAGGTACTATTTGAAGGCTGTGCCTCTGGAGGTAATCGATTCGATCTTGGAATGTTATGCTATATGCCACAGATATGGGCAAGTGATAACACGGATGCGATTTGTAGAATGACCATCCAGCAAGGTTACAGTTATGGATATCCGCTTTCTGTTATCAGTGCTCATGTATCAGATGTTCCGAATCACCAGACCTTACGAAAGACTCCGCTATCTACTAGATATCATGTTGCTTGCTACGGCATCTTAGGATATGAGTGTAATCTAACGGAATTATCGAAGGATGATCAAAATGTGATTAGAGAGCAAATTAGTATTTATAAAGAATGGCGTAAGGTATTTCAATTCGGTGACTTCTATCGTATTAAAGATGGTAGTGTAATAGATCAGCATAAGAACCCAACGGGATCTTATCAGTGGCTTAGTGTCTCTAAGGATAAGAATAAAGCTGTTCTGATGGACTTTCAATCAAGGGTTATACCGAATCTTGTCTATAATAAAGTTCATACAAGAGGATTGGCAGAGGAGAAAGAGTATCATTTCTATAATATTGCTAAGAAGATTAATATTAAAGAATTTGGCGATCTTGTGAATACGGTATCTCCAATTCATATTAAAAAGGAATCCATAACTCAGCATGTGGTATCAAAGTTCGTTAAGTTAGACGAAGAAAAAGAAGATTATATTATACAAGGAGTCAACTTAAACCGTCTTGGAGTCAGATTAAAGCAATCCTTCGGCGCAACTGGATATAACGATCAGGTTCGGTATTACCCTGACTATGCGACTAGGATGTACTTTATGGAGAGCGTGGAATAAATAATGTAATGCTTAATTAAAAAGAGAATTCATATCAATGTCTTTCGGAAAGATATTAATGTGAATTCTCTTTTTATTCGTTAAACTAGATTACTATAAATATAATATAGAGTATAATTAATGATATAAGAAGGAAAAAAGTGTAATTTAAAATGGTGTTGAAGGGAGTATGGATAGTGAAGAAATCTAACAAGATAATATCACTAATTATTTTTGGTGTTATTATAATTTTAATATTACGTGAGAATAGTCTATATTTCACACTGAAAATGGCTGGGTACAACACCAATCAGATGTATATTATAGAGCATAGTTTCAATAGTGAGAAGAAAGAGTTTCAAGTTATAGAAACAAAATCAAAAAAACATAAAATAAATTTAGTTATAGTATGTAAAAATCATATAGGCTTTTGGAATATTGTACAATCAAAATATGCTACTAATAATAATGATCTAGTAAAAGTAGGCTGGATTAAAAAGGGAGGATTTCGATGGTATTCAAGAACAAATAATGCTACTTTTTAAAATGAGTGGCACTTAATTTATTGTGGAAATAATGCTTCAAAGCTTATAGAAATTCATTCTCGGCAGATACCCAAGAATATAACAATTAATATACAACAGCATGGTAAATTATATTGGATACATATTATTTCCTGTGGTAATACAGATATACTTAATAGCATTAATATTCAAAAATTATTGTTAGAAAATAACTGTATTTCAAATAAATAATTACAACAATTTATTCTTGATTAAAGTACTAAAAATATGGAACCACATGGAAAGAAATTACTCTCGATAGAATACCTATTATTTTATGGATGAAATTGTTATAATAGAAATAAAGAATAGCTACATTATTAGGTAAACCATCATTAGAGAATAAGAACAAGGAGAATAGCTATGAATCAGGATAAATCAAAGCAAACAAATAGAAAGAGACAAGATGTTATTGTTAAGCAATTGAAGATAATAGAAAAGCAAGAACAGAAATTATTAAGTCCAGAGGAAAAAGGATTTATAAAGGCAAAGATTAGCTTAGCAACCGAGAATATAGAGAATCTAATTCCAAATAAACTAAAATCAACTCTGAATCTAGCTTTTTATAAAGGCTTTCAACTAATCTTTGAAAAGGGAAATGCCTACATTGAGAAGACCTATAACAAAGACAAGATTCAATTGGAATATGACCTAAATAACTATGCAGTTGATAAATCAAGAAGCAACCGTTATATAAAGAAATTGGATAAGCAATCATCCCAATCAAAATTATTTAATTCATCTCTTGCAGCCATCGAAGGTGGTGTGTTAGGAGTATTAGGAATTGGGCTTCCTGACATCCCATTATTTATTGCAGTGGTAATCAAGAGTATTAATGAGGTTGCATTGAGTTATGGATATAGTTATAACACGGATGAAGAGAAATGTTATATTCTAACATTAATCGGTGCTGCAATATCGAAAGAGGATAAGAAGAAGGAATGGAACAAAAAAGTTGATCAATTAAGCGCACAAATGGATAATCATGTGAACGTAGAGATAAATCTAGAAGAGCAAATGAAGAAAACAGCTGAAGTGCTTTCCGAAGCAATATTGACAGCAAAATTTATTCAAGGTATTCCCCTAGTTGGAGTTATTGGCGGCGCTGTTAATCATACCGTGATTCGAAAGATTGGAAAGTATGCATCGCTAAAGTATAAGAAGAGGTATCTTCTTCAAAAATTAGAGGATAGATAATTTTTATCTAAAGGGGACGTCGGACAAATGACCTGATTTTAGTTGGCTCAGGCAATTTATACAAAATGGAAAAACTTATGCTTCATTGAAAAGGTATAAGAAGTTCTAACTCTTAGATTATTTTGTGTAAAGCATATCATGAAACAGATAACTCGCTTCGCTTAAACAGATCTGTTTCATGATATTACACAAAATCATCTAAGAATAAGAACTTCTAATACTTTTTCAAAGGCGCAATCGCTTTTTCCATTTTGTATAAATTGCCAGGCAAGATTATGAAAGGTCATTTGTCTGACTAGTTTTATCAAATAGATTATGGAGTAATAGTTTTTAGATAAAGTAGCGAAAAAGAAAAGTAAATAAAAAAAGTAAATAAAGAAATAAAGTTAAAAAATAAAAAAAGTAATGCAAGGAAAAAAGAAAGGGATACATAACAATGAAATTATCAGTTTTTTATGAGCATATTACAGAAGCAGTGAGCCAGACTGGAAAGTCGATGGAAGAAATCTTAGCAGAAGTAGCAAAGGCAGGGATTCGGGGTGTTGAGATTGAAGATCGCCGCTTGATGAATGAGGAAGAGTGTATTATGAGACAGTTAAGGAAAAAAGGAATGGAAGTTAACTGTATCTATGGTTTTTTTGACTTTGGAAATCATCCTGAGATTGATAAAGGAATGACGTTATTGGATATGGCAGGAAGAGTTGGAGCCAAGAAGGTGCTTGTGATTCCTGGATTTATCAGGGAGGGAGAAGATCGTGAGCTTGCTTTAGAGAACATGAAGAATGTATTGGCTGTATTATGTAGAGAAGCTGAGAATAGAGGGATTCAAGTTGGAATGGAGGATTTTGATGATTCGATTGCTCCATTTGCAACTACGAAACAACTATTATGGTTTATGGAGAATGTGCCGGGATTAACTTGTACTTTTGATACAGGAAATTTCTTATATAGTGAAGAAGATGCTCTTGATGCTTTTGAAGCATTAAGACCACATATTGCAAGTGTTCATTGTAAGGACCGTTCTTTGGAGTATAAAGAGGGAGAAGAGGCAAAGATTACAATTCAAGGTAGAAGATTATATTCTTCTGCAGTTGGATCTGGTTGCATTCCGATGAAGGAGATAGTATCAGAATTATTGCAGAAGGGTTATGAGAGTAGTTTTGCAATTGAACATTTTGGATCGATGAATCAGTTGGAGGATATGAAGGCATCGGCGAAGTGGTTATTACATTTAGAGCTTTCAATAAAGAGTGAAAGGAATAGAGATATATGATACGAGTAACTGTATGGAATGAATATATTCACGAGCAGAAATATGAAGGAATAAGAAAAGTATATCCGAAGGGAATTCATGGATGCATTGCTGAGTTCTTAGAAAAGGATGAGAATATAACAGTACAATGCGCGACCTTGGATATGTCAGAGCATGGTCTAACAGAAGAAGTATTAGCGAATACAGATGTTCTAATCTGGTGGGGGCATTGTTGCCATGAAGGGGTATCCGATGAAGTGGTTGAGCGTGTGAAGAAATATGTGCTACAAGGAATGGGACTGATTGCGCTACATTCTGCGCATCATAGTAAGATCATGAAAAGTCTTCTGGGAACTTCACTCAATCTTAAATGGCATCATGGGGATAAAGAAAAATTAATATGTGTTAATCCATCTCATCCGATTGCAGCTGGAGTCAGCGAACAGATTATATTAGAAGAGGAAGAAATGTATGGGGAATACTTTGATATTCCAAAGCCAGATGATGTTGTCTTTCTTGGTTGGTTTGCGAGTGGTGAAGTATTTCGAAGTGGATGTACTTTTACGAGAGGTAGAGGAAAAATATTCTATTTTCAACCTGGACATGAAGAATATCCAATTTATTATATGACGGAGATTCAGAAGATCATTACCAATGCAGTGTATTGGGCTACTCCTGTAAACTATTTATCAAAACCTTATGAATGTAAAGAAGCTAAGTGGGAATAATGGTATGACTTGTAACTGTGAAGTTAATTGAAAAGTTACAAATATAGTAATTTGAAAGATGGAAAAGTGTTGTCTGTTTTGTGCTATTTGTTGGCATTATCGTTATAGAAATCTGTATAGTAATATGTTACGATGCAACTATAAAAACCTAAATAAGGTAAATATACATAACGTAAATTTGCGTTACATATTAAGGAGGTTACTACATGCCAAATCCATATCTACCATTGTGGGAATACATTCCCGACGGAGAACCTAGAGTGTTCGGTGAGCGTGTCTATGTATATGGCTCACACGATAATGCTAATTCAGACAAATTCTGTGACTACAAATTAAAGGTGTGGTCAGCATCGATACATGATTTAAATAATTGGACATGTCATGGCCATATCTTCCATACGAGAGAGGACAGAGATCATAGTTCAGATACTTCATGGTCAGATGGTGATCTCTATGCTCCAGATGTTGTTGAAAAGGATGGAAAATACTATCTATACGCTTACATTATGGGCGCTAAGGGCTGTGTTGCAGTAAGCGATAGACCAGAAGGACCATTTAGGTTGGTATCCCAATATAAGTACAACATTCCAGAGGGAAAAGGCGAAGATTGCTTTGGAAATGGATGGTTCATTGATCCAGGTGTTCTTGTTGATGATGACGGAAGGGTATATATATACTGTGGATTTGAAAGTTCCTTCGCTGCCGAGATTAATCCAGAGAATATGTTCGAGGTTCTTGATGGTACTTATAAGGATGATATTATTCCGGTTGAGCAACCATTTGCATTCTTTGAGGCTTGTTCTCCAAGAAAGATTGGTGATACATATTATATGATCTACTCTCCGAAGGTAGGAAGTAGACTAGTTTATGCTACATCGAAGTCTCCAATGGGACCATTTGAATACCAAGGCGTTATTGTTGATAATGGAGTTAATTACCCAGGTGGCAATGATCATGGTTCAATCTGTAAGATTAAGGATCAATGGTATATCTTCTATCACCGTATGACAAATGGAACTGTGATGTCAAGGCGTGCCTGTGTTGAGAAGATAGAGATTCTAGAAGACGGAACTATTCCAGAGGTAGAGATGACATCACTTGGTTTTGAAGATTCCTTATCTCCTTATAAGATAACACCGGCAGAACTTGCTTGCGTATTAATTGGTGGTTGTTTTATTACGGAGAAAAATATAGTATCAAGACCAGTCACAGCGATTACAAGTGGTTGCATTATTGGTTATAAATATTTTGACTTTGGTGAGGATTACTCAAGCAAAACAATGAAATTTAACACAGTAGTAAGAGGCACAGGTTGTAAATCAAGAATTCGAATTCTAATAGATGATTACGAACATGGCGAAGAAATAGGTTACTGTGATGTTGAAGCAGAAGATGGTGTTTACAGTTCTGTAGTAACCAATGTAACAGGACGCCATGCAGTATATTTTGTAATTGAAGATCGATTTGGTGGATGGTTTACGGATATGTTTAAAGGAAGACATTTATTTGAGTTAGAATCCTTTGTATTTATCAAATAGAGTATCTAACGTTTTACATCGTATCAATCTCATTATTTAGTAGAAATTTGATGAATTCATTCGAGGTCACACTAATTGGGTGATGTGGATCATATAACATACAGATCTGCCTTGATGGAATCTCTTCTTCTAGAAGAATCTCAAAGACATCACCCTTTTGAATACTTTCTCTTGCAATATCTTCTGGTATGAACCCAATTCCAAGGTTATGTTGTACCATTGGAAGTATCAAGTCAGAAGTGGCGGAATCAATCGTAGGTGATAAGACAATATTATATTTTTGAAAGATCTGCTCAAAGAATTCTCTGGACTTCGTGCCTTGAGTAAAACTAATGAGTGGATAATGAATCAGATCTTTGATAGATAAGGTCTGATTTTTTAATTGGGCAAAATTAGAACTACCAATAAGAATATCTTTAAATTCCTTTAATTTTTTAACTTGAATTGGAGTTTCCACTTCAAAGGGAGTGGCAGTAAAAGCCATATCAACAATTCCATTTTTCAAGGATTGAATTGCTTCTAAGGTACCATAATTATTGATTTTGAATTTTACATTAGGATATAGAAGATGGAATTGATCGAGCGCATGAAATAGAAAGCAATGGAGAGCTGCCTCAGTTGCACCAATATATATCGTTCCACTGTGCAAGCCTAGAGAATTACTTAATTCAGCCTCACCTTTTAAGAACTGTTCGCATCCAAGTGATACATATTCATATAGACGAGATCCTTCTGGGGTTAATTCAATACCGCGATTACCACGAATGAAAAGGCGGCACCCAATCTGGTGTTCAAGAGTCTGCATGGTATGGCTCACCGAAGATTGACTTGTAGATAAGACGTTGGCTGCTTTGGTAAAATTTTTATATTTACATACATAATAAAATACACGGTAATAATCGTAACTAATCATAATAACACTCCTGACATGAAAAATTAATATACCAATCATATGATATTATCATTTTACAATATGATAAATGGAAAGTATACTAAAATGTAATAGATGTTGGGGGGCGAAAGCCATAGTTTACTTTGTTGAGTGTATATTATGAATGGCTTTCAAATCCAATATCAAGTAATAGTGATTGTTATGGCAGAATGGAGATTAAAATGAATCCAATAGAGACAAAAGTAATAAAAACAGAAGTAAAAAGAAGTGAATTAGTACGATATTCTATGCTTACCTTTTGTGGAGGTTTTGCAGGTATATATAGTTATATCATGTGTGACAGAATATTCGCAAACGCGCAGACGGGGAATCTTCTGAATCTGATGTTAGCTGTAAAAGCAGGTAGTCCTCTACAAGTCATATTGCATATAGTACCTCTTATTCTATATATTCTTGGAATTACATGTACCATATTATTGCCTAACTATCTAAAGAATAGAAATAGCTCTCTTAGTTGGGAGAAGTGTTGTCTATTAATAGAAGCAGCTTGTATGGGAATTGTGTGCTTACTACCAATGAATATCTCACCGATTCTATATATATCACCAATATTCTTTGCATCCGCTTTGCAGTATAATACATTTAGAACATGCAATGGAATCAATTTATCAACTCTATTTTTTACCAATAATATTCGACAGTTAGTGATTAGCTTTTGGAAAAATAAATTAGATAAGAATAAAGAGGAGCAGTTTAAAATGAAGATTTATGGGATGGTTCTTCTTAGCTTTCTGTTAGGTGGTTTTAGTTGCCTGGTCTTGGTAGAGCATTTCAAGCAATTCACGATATTAGTATCTAGTATGATATTGTTGGGAAATTGTTTGTTCGACGATAATCTTGTAGTGAAAATAAGTAAACTAAATGATAAAAATAAGGTAAATGATAGACCGTTTCAGTATTGAGACGGTCTTTATTTATCTTAATAAAAGTTAATTATAAGAAATATCATTAATACATTATAGTCAAAACGGTATAAACGTTTTATCATACTAATCCAACAAAAATATACTGATTCAAAAAAAATCAATTAATCATCAGATTCTTCATCTTCCCACCGATATACTACCTCTCCATTAATGATAGTGCAAACGGTGTGTGTAAAGACTTCCATAGGATTGCCTGTAAATATAGCGATATCAGCGTCTTTGCCTACCTCAATACTTCCAACTCGGTCACTAACCCCACAGATTTCAGCTGCATTGATTGTAATAGCTTTCAGTCCTTCTTCAACACCAAGACCTTTTTTGGCGGCTAAGCCAGCACAAATGGGTAGATATTGTATGAGTGAGACAGGATGATCAGTAGTGATTGCAACTTTTACCCCTTTTTTGGCTAGGACACCAGCTGTTTTAAAGTCTGCATTCTGAATCTCTATTTTATTTCTACAGCTCATTCCAGGTCCTAGAATCGCAGGATAACCACTTTCTTTAATTGCATCTGCAATAATATGGCCTTCTGTACAGTGATCTAGAGTAAGATTTAATCCGAATTCTTTGGCGATTCGAATTGCTGTTAGAATGTCATCGGTTCGATGGACATGGGCTTTTAGTGGAATTTTTTTCTCTATCACCGGCATCCAACATTCCATATTGAAATCTTTTTCAAAATTCTCATTAACAGCAATCGCAGCATCTTTACTTTTTTTATATTGAATAGCACTAAATAATTGTTCTCGAAGAAGAGAAGCAATTGACATTCTAGAAGATGGTTGTTTATTCAGATCTTTATATGATCTTTTAGGATTTTCGCCGAAAGCTATTTTCATAGCAGCAGGTTCCATTATAGCCATCTTATCAATTACCCGTCCATGAGTCTTCATAAATACAAACTGCCCTCCAACAACATTGTTACTACCAGGACCTGTCATAACTCCGGTGATACCTGCTTGTATCGCATTATGAAAGGCAGGATCTAAAGGATTCACTGCATCTAGGGCACGCAGATAAGGAGTGACTGGTGTCGTGCATTCATTACAGTCTTCTCCCTCGGCTCCTTTTTTTTCTTCTGATATTCCAATATGGCAGTGAGCCTCGATGATTCCAGGAAGTACCCAATAACCATTCGCATCAATTACGGTATCGTCTTCTTTGGATGGAATATTGTTCTTATCATCTACAGCAATAATTTTCTCATGATCTATAGCAATACTACCTTGTTCAATTATACGTGCTGCCATTGTAAATATTTTTCCATTCTTTATAATTAACATATTTGCCTCCTAAATCTTGACTTAGGAGTATTCTGCCCAATTTTTGTGAAAGTCATAATGCTTTTTGAAGTTTCATTTATAAGATAATAACGGGAGTATTTAAAATCTTCATCATATATAATGGATTTCAATGGTATATTATAGTATGATTAGGGGTAATAGGATATAAGTTTTTAATTATTATGAACTTATCTGAAATAAATTAACTAGGTATTATAGAAATAATTGAAAGTTGAAAATACTTAGTAGATATTATAGGAGATAAAGATAAAATAAATGTTAAAAAAACATGGTATAGCTATTGTTGCAACTTGTTCGTTAATTATGGCAGTTATAGGAATGGTGGGTTATTTATATGGATTGAATAGTTTTGCTGAAATAGATACTCCAAATGAGCATAAATCCGTTTGGCCTAGTATGATTTTCTGGATGAGTGCAATATTTTTTAGTATTTTTTGTCTTATTTGTTTTATAAACTTACTTTTATTATTGCCTAAACGACTTTCATTACTAAAAACAGCACACGTGTTTAAACATATAAATCCTGCTTTTAGTAATCATAAAGTAGTAGCATGTATGTTTGCGTATATGTCTATAATAGTTACTTTTTTTGGATTTATAACACTATTAAATATTGAATACTCATATAATGACAAAGCAAATGAGTTTGCTTATTACATGAGTGAATATGATAAATGGGAAAGTAACCATAAATACTGTGTAAAAAAATATAAGAATTTAACTCATTTCTTGGATCATAAGGAATTTAATTGGTACAAAGAAAATACAATATATTCAAAAAGTACAGGATTTTCAACGGAGTTTAAGAAATTATATATTGATTCAAGTAAAAAAAATCTAGAAAAAGTGATTGTATTTACAAATGTTTTTAAAAACCTAACTGAAAATTTTTATTTTTCAATTCAAACAGTTAGTACTTTAGGATATGGAAATATTACACCAAATACTTCACTTGGTATGGGTTTAGTATCTACATTTGTTTTAATAGGGCAATTTACATCTGTTATGGTGATTGGTGTTGCGTTAGCTAAGGATGATTAAGTGGAAGAATTAATCGAAATTAGAGAAATTGACTTTATATTATAGTTATGATTATTGTTAGAGTAGGATGAATTATTTTTATTTTGTGAGGTAATATATCTTGAAGACTGAAATACCCAAAACTATTGGTATGCTATTGCATTATTAACTTTCATTCAATTAATATTATTTTGTATGGAACAATGCGTCTTTCTTTTGGTTCCTAGGACTGATTATTCTGATCATATGGTAACAATGCTTAGTATGGTTATATTAACAATATGCATGTTAATTATTATTCGAAAGTTCAATATTAACCTTTCTCTTTTTCCAGCCAAGTTCACTACTGTATACGTCTGTGCCTCGATTATAGCTGCTATTCTATTAATAGTTACACCATCCAATTTTACAGGTGGAATTAAAGCGATATCATTGCTTATATATGGTAGTATTGTTACTCCAATATTTGAAGAACTAATTTTTCGAGGGTTTATATGGAATAAGCTAAATGCAGTTATTTTAAAAGAGTGGAAGACTTATATTGTAACGACAATTCTTTTTGCACTGTGGCATTTGGGTTATATTGGTTCAATAGCCTTTCGAGTTAATGAAGGTTTATTCCATGTGATGATGTGGAAAGTTATTATAGGTTTATGCTATGGAATGGTATTAGGAATGGTTCGTATAAAAACTAAGAATTGTTATTCAACAATCCTATTACATGGGGTGATGAACATTTTTGGAAGATAGTTAAAAAATAGTATATATAGTGCGAGTTTATATGCATTATATATACTATTTTTAATTAAACGATATTATATGTTAGCAATATATATGTGATTTCTTGAAAAATATGTTTCATCATTCTCACGCATATATAATATGCTTTAATCTAAATCATTAAGATCAAAGAGAGTTTCGATGGGAGTATCTAAAAGTAAAGCTATTTTTATAGCGAGTTTAAGTGAAGGATCATACTTTTCATTCTCAATAGCATTAATCGTTTGTCTAGATACTCCAATCATAGATGCCATTTCATGTTGTGCTATATTTTTCTTTTTTCTTAATTCTTTTATATTATTCTTCATCTTTAATTACAATACCTCTACTCCAATGTCTAATATTAGATACAATGCTATAAGATAATGCAGAAATAATTAATAATATTGTAGCCCACCTATAATTGTAATCGAAAGCAATACCTAAGACTACATAAACAATCAGAGATGCTATGGTAATATACCAGGATATTATGATTGATACATTGATATCTTTTTTTGTCATTTCATCAAATTTCTTTTTCATCTGAATCCCCCTTTTTAGAAAATGTCAAAAGTTTTTTACTTTTTAAATATTAACAAGAATGGGAAGTTTTGTCAATAAAAATGTCAAAAACTTTTGACATTTTTTATTTCAACTAACTTCTAGAGGAGCTGTATTTAAGTAATATAGGAAGGAAAAAAATGTTAAATAAAAAAATGTAACAACTAATAAGATAAAATAGCAAAAAAAGCTTTGAAATATGTCGAATAAGCAAAAAAAGAAGGCGGGTGAAAATTAATTTTGAACGGCACCCTTTTTCTATCTACTTTTAAGCGCATATTCAAAGCTATCTCTTAAACACAAAGCACCAAAACCCAATGTATTGTTGGGATACAGGGATTCTATGCTTAATTCCTTTGCACCTGCAATGAGATAAGCCTTAATTTTCTCGCCATAGAGATATGGATCATTATTTCTCACAATTCCCCATTCCATAAGTAGAGCAGTACTTCCTGTTACGAATGGGGTTGCCATAGAAGTACCTGTCTTTACGGTATAGCCACCACCTGGAGCAGTGGACATGATATTAACACCAGGAGCTACGATATCGGGCTTTACCATATTGCTAGCTCTAGTTAGTCCTCTCCCTGAAAAGTAAGCGAAACTATTATTAGTAGCGTCGTAAGCACCAACAGAGATTGCACGATATGCAGTCGATGGAATGGTTAACGTAATCCTTTCCACTGGGAATAGGAATCTTGTTTCCGTATTCAACACTTCGCCAGTAGGAAGCCATAGATCATAGTTACCAGTAACGATATTCTGAGGTACTAGTCTTAATTTCCAGATACCAGAGTCAACATTGGTTTCTAAAGGAACAAATTCAAAATAGACTTCCTGTTGCGTGCTATAGGGACTTGGTTCGCCATAATAGACATAGATTCTTGTATTTGCAATTAGAAAACGTTGAGTACCTAGTACTTTTGGAATTGGACCTAGTCGCTCACCATTAGGAGCAATTAATTCTACAGTAAAATCATCATAGAAGTTCTTCCATAGTTGTAGATTCAGAGTTTGTTCATTTTCGGATACTGCAAATTCTACGATTTCTTCTTTATTTTTGGTTAGGACTCCACCAGTATGGTGTCCAGAGGCTCCTTCATTTCCAGTTCCAATGATAATATTTACTTTCCACATATTAATGATATCATTGATATAATTGTCAAGTAGACCCTGACCGTCATGTGGCCCATAATTATTACCAAAGCTCATGTTGATTGCAACAGGCTTACGCACTTCAAGAGCTTTTTCAATAATAAAGTTAATTGCTTGCATTAACTGAGTTGTCTTTGGGAAAGAGCCACTCACGCTGGAACCTAGTTTAACGACTATTAATTCACTTTTTGGGGCTACACCAACATATTTTCCGGAGCTTGCTCGCCCATTACCAGCACAGATTCCAGCAATATGCGTACCATGCCCAGATATATCAACGCTCGGAATTAATTGTTGACGTTCCATAAAATCAGTCGTCTTTAAAGCTTTATTAATATCGTCCCTGGTATACAAAGTACCCGTAACATATCCTTTTGGAGGATTACCTGGAATTGTCTGATCCCATAGATAGGCAATTCTTGTAGTCCCATCTGGATTGATGAAATCAGGATGAGCATAGTCAATACCAGAATCTATGGTACCAATATAGACACCTTCTCCGAATAAGTTATAAGTAGCAGTCTGAACCGCAGTGATACAAGAGGCTCGCTTGCCTTCGGTTACAGAGAAGAATAATCTTTTGGGTTGTTCGATAAATTCAATCTCGGGATATCTTGTAAGTCGGTTGATTAGATCTTCTGGCACAGTGATAATAGCATATTCATTAATTAAAGGTACGACTGTAGAGCCAGCTAATTCAGTTGCTATTCGACTAATGTCTCCAGAGTACTTTACAATTACCTCCCATTTATTTTCTTCTTTTTCATAACCAACATCTAAGTCAAGAGTTTGTGCCCGGACTTCTGGTGGTAAGTCTAAAGCAAGGTTGAGTTGATTTCCTATTTTTTGACTATTCAAATATATGCTCCTAATAGAATGATTAGTATATTGTATGTATCTATTATGGTTTGAATACTGATTTATTGAGGATGCTTTGCAGAAAAAGTGTATAATTATAGATAATCAATCAGAAGAGAAAAAAACGATGACAAAGAGATAGTAAAAAAAACGCAAGGAAAGAAGAAAGTTACTAAAAGTAATAAAGAAGAATCGGATCATTAGTGAAAGTGGAATTAAGTAAAATAGAAGATAGTCAACAGGAAGGAATTTCACCAGACAAGTTATATGATAAAGCAAATGTAAAAGTAAAAACTAATGATGGCCAAGCAATAAGTAAAAATAATATCTTGATAAATAACAATAAGATAGAATCAGTTGTCAATGATAAAGCTGTTGAAGATGAAAAAATCAATATACCAAAGAAAAATAAAGTTATTACACTAGATGAATACCTATTGAAGAATTGTAAAGATAAAGATGAAACAATCAATTGGAAGTGTAATAACATTTTTATTGGAATTGTAGGTACGGAAAGAAAAGTAGGAACTACATTAGCTTCCATACAAATGGCCAATGCATTAGCAGCAACGAGCGCTAAGGTATCCTATACGGAAACGAATACGCATAACCACCTACAGTCTATAGCTAATGAATATATCATGGAACAGATAGATGATTATTACTATAAGAATTCAGTTAGCTACTATTTAGATAAGAAATTTGATATAGAAGCGAAATACAATTTTATTTTATTTGACTTAGGAGCAATCAATGAGAGAACGGACTGGATTATTAGAATCATAGAGGAACTTATCAATGAAGTTATCCTGGTGACTGGATGTAAACCATATGAGCAGAAAGCTCTTAAATATGCTCTAAGTAAATTACAAGGTAAAAATCTTCATTTATTATGTAATAACGCCACTCCAGAAGAATATGAACAAATGAACATGCTATACAATTCAGATACAGTGAAATGTATTAAGTATAAGAATGAAACAGATCTATTTAGTAAAAATAATTGGTTAGAAAATATATCAGAAATACTTCACGAATATCGCACTGAATAAGATGGAAAATGAAAATGACCAGGCACTCTAGGGTAATAGAGTGCCTGGTCAAATTAATTAAATTGAAAATAATCTAATAACAAATCTATCATACAATAAATGTAATATAATGTAAATTCAGAAAGAAACTGTAGTTAGAGCATTTTGTTTATATTACTTTTCCGTATATAGAGAAAAGGAGACGAAACAAATGGGTATGAAAAAATTTAAGATGTTAAATATTATTTGTGCAAGTTGTGATTTATCCTCCAAGGAAAAACTAGCAGCACAATATTTTATATATAAATCAAATAAATCAGGTGAATGCTATCCATCTGTCTATACAATAGCAAGAGCATGTGGAGCTAGTGAAAGAACGATTCAGAGAGCAACTAAGAAATTGCAAGAAAAAGGCTTTATATCTATTATAGAAAGATATGTAGAGGGAAAGCAGACATCTAATCAATATTGTTTAAATACATTGGTTATTGAAGAGCTAGAGAGAAAAAAAGAAGTTGAGAAAGAAAATAAAGCAATAGATGAAGAAGAAACTAAATTTGAAAATTTAGTTGTTGAGTATGAAGATCTTTTTGTGTTTGAGGAAGAAAAAGATATTGATGACGAGTGTTTAATGAATCTTTCCACATCAAATAATGGTGTGGATAAAGCTGTTGATATTAAAGATAATTGTGATTATGAAGATGTTGAAGTAATGGATTATGATTTATCGGATAATGAAATTACAAAGATACTTATAATTGAATCTAAAGAAGAGCATGTAGATGAGAATGATAAAGAAGTAAATCTAGATGTTAAAGATACGTATTATTCAGAAAGTAAATCATTTAATAAATGGAGAAAAAAATATATATTGTCATTTAATAAGAATATTATTAAGAAAAGTGTTAATCAAGGAAATATAGAAGAAATAAAGTATATAGAGGAAGTTGTTAATAAGAAGATAGAAAAAATAGATAAGATCATAAGAAGATATGTTCATACTAAAAAAGAACCTAAGTTACATATTAAATTTAACAGAGAACAGGCCAAGCAATTTTGGGAATGGTATCTAGATTATGGAGATATTGAAAATATCTATAAATGCTATCTTGAGAGAAAGAGAAAAGGTTAGTAATAAGTTATTTTTTTCATGCAGGGGTGTCATGGTGTCACCCAAATTATACAATGTTTAGATATAGAAAAATAAAATTAGATAAACATTATGATAAAAATACAATACTGTTATTTTATGTCATAATATGATATAGTACTAGAAGATATTTGTTTTAAAGATAAACAATCTAAGTATGCATAATTGCAATAATGGAAGTTGAAAGATTGCGTGCTTAAGCGACTAGAACCAATTAAGAATATAGGAGTTTTGATATAAACGCAAGGTGATCAATGGACACAGAAGTTGAAAAATTAGAGTTAAAGATAAGTTTTTGTAAAAAGTATCAAGTTTCGGTCTATGATTAAGAAAAACGGTTCATAAGTTTTCACTGGAGATTTGTAAATAAAATATGCTTAAGAGAAGAAAAGAATTGAGCTATAAATATTTATCATATTTTGATAAATATAAAAGTAAAAGAAGGCTTTTAGAGATACCTCAAACAGGTCGCATAAGTAATACTATAGAGCTTAGTGATTTATATAATTTCAGAACTCAAAATTGAGGGATTGAGAAAGATAATAGGTATAGATGAAATGGTAGATGGAAATTTTCTGTGAGGTCCTAGGCTTTGAATTTTCATTTGTTATAGGTATGGCGTATAAGGAAGATGAACGTTTTTTGGGGGGACAGTTATAATGACAAATGGGGTGTTTACCTAGAGTTTGATAAAGAAGAGCTTGAAGGTCATCTTGAAAATTTACAAAAGGATTTAAATAAAAAATAAATACTCTATTCTAAAATTTGCTATGACAAAGTAGAACAAATTAAAAAGGTAAAAACAGAAATAGTAAAAGTAAGTACCAGAAAATAACTTGTCAAGGTTATTTTTCAAGATTTATTTTGGAAAAGTAAAACTGAATATAGAATAGCGGTTTTTTCAAGTTACTCTAATTAAGAAATGAAAAAATACTTTCTAATGTGTATAAAAAGGATAAAGTGAATATGGTTACTATAAATTCTATACAGAGATGGATTTGTTAAAATAATACCCAATAATTCAATAGAAGATAAGATTAGTAAATATATAGAATATCTTGAAAGCGAAAATATACGCTTATAGAATTGACGCGTCTATGTGTGAATAGATCTTACAAATAGCAATAATAAGTAAGAATGAAATTGAAATAACGACTAAGTCAGTTTATATATATAGGAATAATACAAAAAATAAAATAAATAGGTTGGTATAAAATAGTAAAATTAAGAGGAGTCGTTAAAGAAAATTACAACGAATGCCTTACACTTAAAGTAACATAAGAGAGAATAAATTTGTAGCATTGAATATATAACTATGGTTCAGGCTTATTTATCAATTATTTAATTCAATACAACCTTTTGATACCCTATATGATTCATGGCTAAGAAGTAGTGGTATAGATATTAGATAATATACTATAACATAATATAAGTTGTGATACATTGGTCAAAACTTATATTTAGGAGGCGAACCCATGGTAAATGAAATTTATGACCAACTAAAATGCCCTAAAACACTAGAAGAACTTCATCAAAGGCTAGGTGAATTAGGCCTAAAGTGGAATAAAGCTCAGGTTGAATTATTTTTGAGTATGGACAAGAGTATATTAAAAATTGGAAATACTTTTAGTGTTGGTGAAATTAGTACAAAAGATACAATTTTAGAAATAATAGAAAAAACCATTGGTGAAAAACCAATGATACCAATAAAAAAAGTACTGGAAAATATACCAATAGATACAGTTGCAAGTGCAGAAAAGATATTAAAGGTTGCACTCAATAGTGGAAAATATATAAGTCCAAACGGAGCAGTATTAAAGAAGGTAAATTAGAGGAGAAACTAATATGCAAGAATTGATAAACAAAGTAAAGAACTTAGGATATGAAACAATACAGAAAATTGACGAAACTACTATAAGAGCAAATCATAAAGAAGTTTATGTGTATGTGAAAAAAGTAGAAGATGAACAATTAAAACCAGATTTAATAACAAGTATAACTTATGATGCAATGGGAACAGATCCTATGTCCACCTATGTTTGGATTACTAATGGAACGAATAATTCTTATATTCTTGTAGAAGAAGAGAAGGCAATTTCAGAAATTCCACCAGTAATAAAGGGTGAAGAGAAATTTAACTTTGGTAAAAGACAATTAACAGAGAGAGACATATGGTCAATACATAAATATCAGGAACTTCAAGAAAAGTTTGACGGTATTCATGAAATGATATATGGAATGAAAGACCATGTAAATAACTCAAATGATGCTATAGATGAATTCTGCAAACTTATATTCATGGAGGTATTTAGACTCAACCATCCAGGTTATATATTGAGGGGTGGAGAGTTAGAAGGAAAACGGTATGATGACATTTTCAGATATGAGAATATAGAAAAGGCAGAGGATAAGAATAAAGTTATCCAAGAGATTAGAGAAGCCTTTAAAATAGTAAAAAATCATGAAGATTATGTTTCAACATTAGATGATGGAAGTAAGTCAGCGATATTTAGTGCTGATGAATATGTAAAACTTGAAAATCCAAATATTTACACATCGGTTTTAAAAACATTACAGGACTTAGGCCCTATTAAAGTTGAAGGTGTAGAGAGACCAGGTACACTTCTTGATTTAACTGGTGATGTAGCAGGAAGAGTATTTGATGTACTTTTAAGAGGTAAATTTGAAAATAAGGGTGGAATGGGTATATATCTTACACCTAGACAAGTTACTGAGGCAGCGGCTGAAATAGTAGTATATGATTTAACAAAAGATGGAGCAGGAAAATTAATAGGGATTGATCCTAAGACTGGTTATCCAACATTTAAGGTAGGAGATCTGTGTTGTGGTTCAGCGGGATTTTTGATTAAAATGCTACAAGAGATAAAAAATCATTTGCTTACTAAATTAGGCGGAAATACAAAACATTATGAAGAAGTATTTGAATTGATGAAAGAACACTCTTTTATAGGGGCAGATAACTCTCCAGGAATGGTACTGAAGGCAAGGCTTAATATGGCAATGAATGGAGCAGTAAAGTGCCCGATATTCCAAACTAGAAATTCTTTAATGACAGAGAATTTAGTGCCAGAGACTTTTGATGCAATAATAACAAATCCTCCTTTTTCAAAAACAGGAATTTCCAAAGAAATAAAGAAAGGTAACACAAAAATAGATAACTTAGAAGGTATAGAGATAATTACAAAATATTCTGAGGATATAGATGAAGATGGGCAAAACAAAATGAACCCTGATAAATTATCTCTGGGTTCAAAACCAGATAGTAAAGGGAAATGGAAACAAGTAAATTCAATAGATCCAGCAGTATTGTTTATAGATAGGAACCTACAATTACTTAAAAAAGGTGGACTATTAATGATAGTTATCCCTGATGGAATACTTTCGAATTCAGGTGATAAATATGTTCGTGAATATATTATGGGTAAGAAAAATTCAGTGACAGGAGAATTTGAAGGAGGTAAAGCGATACTTAAAGCAGTTATAAGTTTACCAACAGAAACATTTGGATTATCAGGAGCAGGTGCTAAAACTTCATTATTATATTTAAAAAAGAAAGAACATCCAGGTGAAAAACAAGGGCCTGTATTTATGGCAGTAGTAGATGAAGTGGGATTTACAGTAAAACAAAATGTGGAAATACAATTAGGCGATGATCATAATGATTTATTAAAAATTGTAGAAGTATATAAAAAAGGTGTACCAGAGGACGTTGAATAGGAGGTAATTAATTTGTATTATAAAATATTATCGAAAATACCTAGTGCTGTTTTGATAGATAGTAAACAGATAGAGGATAAAATAGATCCTAATTATAACAACGCTTTGTATATTGAATATTTAGATAATCAATATGATGTAATTAACTATAGTGTAAGTAAGAATGGTGATATTATTGAGGAATTAACTGATTATACTGCTAACGGAAGTTTTGCATGGCTTAAAGATAATGTGTCATATTCTGATAATACAGGAATTCCATTTGTAAAAATTAAGAATATTACTGATAATGGATTTGATTTTAATGATTTGGTGTATGTTGATATAGATACATATACTAAATTAAAAAAGTCACAACTAAATGGAGGCGAACTATTATTTTCCAAGACAGGTTCTGTTGGATTAACATTAGTTGTTCCTAAGGATTGTGATAAAATGAGTCTTGCTGATAATATTTTTAAAGTAATTTATAAATCTGATATTGATGTACATTATGTAGATGCTTTTTATAAAAGTAAATATGGAAAAATGTGGGTAAAAAGACTGCTACAAGGTGGGGTACAACCTACAATTATAAAAGAAAGTTTTAGGCAGATAAAGATACCTATTCCATCCAAAGAAATTCAAAAATATATAGGGGATAAGGTTAGAAAAGCAGAAGAATTAAGAGAAGAAGCAAAAAGATTAAAAAAAGAGGCTGAAGAAATATTAAACAATGAACTAAATAAGAATAAAGCAGATAGATTTAATATAAAAAATGAGTATATATTTATTAATGATAAACCCAATATTTTATACGTTTCAGAAGAACTGATTGATAATACAAGAATAGAGGCTGTATTTTATAAAAAAGAAGATTTAGAAATAGACTCAAAATTAGTTGAATATAAACATGGATATAAATTATTGAAGGATATATGTGTGAAGATAACTGATGGTACTCATAAGACACCGACTTATATAGAGAATGGAGTAACATTTATATCTTCAAAAAACATTTTGGAAGATGAAATAGATTTTGAAAATGTAAAATATATTTCAAAAGAAGAACATAAAGAAATTTCTAAACGTTGCAATGTGGAGCATGGTGATTTATTATTTACTAAAATTGGACGTATAGGCTATGCAAAAGTAGTACCTGATAAACTAGATACATTTAGCATATTTGTAAGTGTTGCATTGTTAAAGTTGAAAAAAAAAGTAATAGATGAATATTTTTTACAAGTTTTTTTGAATAGTGAGTATGGTAAGAAACAATCTAAAAGACTATCTAAGGGTTCTAATCAACCAGATTTTCATCTTGAGGATATTGGTCAATTGAAAATACCTATATTACCAATAGAAATACAAAAAGAAATAGGAAATAAAATGCGTAAAGTTGAAGAGTTAAAATATGATGTTAGAGTTTTAATTCACGAAGCAAAGCAAGATGTAGAAGACTTAATTGAAGGTAACTTTGACATGTCAAAAATTAAAAAAATTAATTAATATTTTATTTATATAAAAGGTAGGTGAACCTTTTGCTTAATGTAACTGAGTTAGTTAAAAAATTAAATGTCTTATATGATTATGGTGAAATAGATCACAATGAAAGTTTAAACTATCTAATAGACTTAAATTTTCTTAAATCGATTGAAGATAAATTAGTTATTACAAAAAAGTGGATTAATTTCAGCGGGAAAGTTAGTAGAGAAGAGTTTATTTCTTCTCTACTCTGCTACTATCCACCATTATTTATTACATTGCTATTAAGAGTATACACAGAGGCGTGTATTATAGGTAAGAGTGGTGATAGTAAAGCATTATTTGAATTTATTAATAGTATACCTGAATTTGCAGATACAATATTAAAAATTAAACATGAAATTATAGATGAAAATGAAGAGATAAAAGCATTATATCAGGCTGTATTTAAAGGATATCCTCAATATCTTTCTATATTAAGTGAATTGAAAATTATGCAATTAACAGAGGATGTAAGTGATTTAGAGATATTACCTATGGGGGCAAATCCTAATGAAAACTTGATACAAGGAAGAAGAATAACATCTTCGATTTATTTAAAAGGTTTAAAAGATAAGAATAAATTTACTTTAACGCCATATGAATACTCAGATTTCCCAGTTGAAAATGAAGTTGGAGAAGTTTTATCTTACCCATGGAAAACTTTCTTAACTATACTTTCTATGGTGATTTCAGAATATAAAGTTGGAGGATTTGAGGGGGTATCAATAAGACCTACTGATATAACTAATCCTTATAATGTTCAAGAACTTCAACTTTATATATTCAATGCAAAAGGAAATGAAATAAAAGTAGGGAGTTTAAATAATTTTGTATATGAATTTTGTACTAAAAACGATTTATGTTTATTTCCAGATAAAGCACCAGAAACACATAAAGTAGTTTTTGACTTATTAGGAGAGCGTAAAATGGATTTTAAAGATGGCGAATATGTGTTAAATGAAGAGTTTAATGACTTAATATATTCAAAGGATATAATAGTAAAAAATAGATCAAGAAAGTTTAAAAATCTTATTAAAGACTATATAGAAGAGTTGAGGAATACACTATGATAATAAAAATGGGAACAGATAGATTTTGGGTAAGAGTATCTAATATAGAAAGATGGGCTGATATATTAAGCACTTTGCCAGAAAGAATACCATGTAAAAATAAAAAGGATATAGCAAAAGACTATTTGCACTACAAGGTTGATGAAGGCGGAAGAATTATAAATGCGGATGAAGTATATGGGCTTTTTGGAGTAGAAAAATCAAAAACTAGTGTAACTATTGTTGGCAGTAATTTTATAAAAGAAAATGATGATTGTTATGAATTAACAGAGGGAGCAATTAATCTTTTAAATAATTATAAGCATAATGCTGCTTGGGAAAAGACTTTAGGAGAACAACTTTTAAAATATTCTTTAAGGGTAAGAACATTAGCATTAGCATTATTAAATGGTGGTTACTTATACTTTGAAAAAGGCTATATGGAAAATTTTACATCAGCCTATATTAATTATGAAAACATAGATTACCATATATTTAGTAGTAAGTCAGAAGATATAAATATAAATAATTTATTAAATGTTTATTCATCAAAGGTTTTAGGCCCTTTCTGGAAAGAAGAGTTGAATATAATAGATGATGAAATAATTCAAATCCAAGGTGTGAATAAAGAAGAGCCATCATTAGGATCTATGAGTACATACTTAAAGATACCTATGATGCTTTTTGAATATCTAAATTGGCTTAAAGAAGAAGCAGATGGAAAATATATTTTAGATAAGCATAAGATTAAAGAAGATATAAGTGAAGAGATTTTTAATAGTTTAATATTTGATGTTTCATTAGATGATATGGAAGTATTAAAAGAACTTATAGTAAATAATTCAGATGCCAGAGGTTTTTTTTCATTAGAAATAGTAGGTTCTTTCTTAAAAGATAAGATAGATAGCGGAGATGAAAAAAGTTATGATCAGTGGATAGATCATTATTTTATGAGTAGTATTAATGAAGGTAGATTAAGGATAGTTGATCATGAACAAGGGCAGCCAAGACACGGTAGGGGATTGTTTGGGAAAAAAGACTATCAATTAATAAAATTAGAGATTGTTAATTAAGGGGGCATAACAATTAATAATTGTTATGTGCATAATAGGAATACAAGGAGGAAAAATTATGTCAATATGGTCGCCTTTTGGAACTAGTGATTTTCCTTTAAATCAACCAATGGTTGGACAGAAGGAATTTTACAATATTTTCAGGTCATTTACTAGAACTATGAAAACTGCTGGAATGGCAACAATATTTCCACTTATATCTAAATGGGGGATTGGTAAATCAAGGATAGGATTTCAAGTTATATCAGAGCCTTTAGGTATGGATAAGGGATGGATTTTAAATGATGATGGAGAGCAAAAAGAAGTTAGAATATTTAAACCTAACTTTGAAGATAAGGTTCTTCCTTTATATATAAGATATTCTCAAATGTGTCATGAAGATTTGAGAGGAGATGACTGGGTTGCTTATGGTACCTATACTGCATTATCTTATTTAAGTAGAGAGTCAGATGGAAGTATTCAAGGAAAAATAATGGAGTGTATTCAGGATGCATTGTTACCAATGGGTTTTGACAGAGAAAAGTTAAGTAGCATATTAGAAGTAGATAGTGTCAATCTTGATGACTTAGTTATTGATAGGGATAAGTTAGATAGATTAACTCGTAGTGGAATTAATTACATTAAAAAGTTCAATATAGAACATATTCTTGTAGTTTGTGATGAACTTGAAACAGCGGGTGAAATTGCGAAATATGGAATAGAAAAAGATAAGGAGTTACAAAGTAAAATTGATGGAGAAGCCATTCAGGTAATTACTAATGCTATAAAGCATGAAGATCCAAGAAAGAAATATCCTGAAGCAGCCTTTTTACTTTTATGTTCTACTGTAATAGGAGGAAGTATCCAAGGAATAGGAGCATTGGATAGAAGAACAGAAATGTATGAAATGCTTCAAAATTCTTTTGCAGATATATCAGATTTTACTGAATATCTTAATAAAAAGGGAATGATACCTGAATATCCAGAAGGTATTATAGAGGCATCATATACTGTTGCAGGAGGAAACTTTGGTTGGTTCAATGTTATTATGCATAATGTTGATCAAAAAATAGAGGATGAAACTGTAAAGAAGGATACAGGATTTATATTTGAAAATATATTAAATTCAAGTAATAGGTTTAAAGATAGTCTTATTGATAAACCTGCATTTGATTATATACAATGTGATGATAAATTTAGACAAAAAATAAAACATGCTCTTTTAAAACAAATACCTGATAAAAAAGCAAGTTATTCTCAAGAAGAAATTAAGGCTATGCTTGATGCAAAGGATATAGAGGGTGGCAAACTATTTAAGGAGTTTTATCGTGTTAAATTAAAGAAAGAAGATTTAGGAGTTCATTTAACTAAGCAAGGTTATAAGAATGATGTAGGAGATAATTTTATAAATAGTTTTGGAGGAAGTTTTGATCTTGCAGTTTTACTTAGAAGTCTTAAAACTTTTTCTATAAGTGTAAATGAAAATGAATTTATAGTAGGTAAAGAAGAGGAAACATTTATAGATCAAATAAGAATGTTATATCCAAAAGAAGAGGTGGAGGAAGCAGCAAGATATATCTATTCATATGTTATTGATAAATTAGAAATGGATGAAGTAAAGGAAGCAGAATATATAGGGCCAAATTTTGCTTATTTAAGTAGACTTAATAAGAGGTACAGAGTTGAAAAAGATAATTTTGGCTATGTACCAGATACAGAAAAAAATAAAGAAATTGAAAAGTTGATAGCAGAAAGAAGTAAAAACAAAATAGAAGAAGTTAAGAGAGTTCTTTCAGGTGCTTGTAGAGCGTTAGAATTAAGTTATCCAGAGGAAAGTTTCTATGCTATTAATGGAGTTGATTGCGTAAGAACAAAGGTAGAAAATGGGCCTTATCTTGATGTGCATGGTGATAAAATAGTAGATATTATTTGGGGAAAAGATGAAAGTAAATTAAAAGATGTACTTCTTGATAGCAGATTAATGAAGGGTGGAGTCCATCCAGTCATAGTTATTTCTGACTCAATTATAAGTCAAGAATATACAGAAAAATTTGTGAGAGAAAAATATGAAGGTATAGGAAAATGCCTTATTTTTATTAATATAACAAGACTTCAAAAGGATATTTTAGAAGCTATATCTCTCGATAAGGATGTTCTTGATATAAGAGAAAATAAGAACATTATAACTTCTACATTAAGAGAACGAGTAAGAAAAGTAAGAGATTATTTGAAAAATAGAGCAAATGAATGGTTTGAAAGAATAGATAGTGAAGGTTGGGTATTAAGACCTATTATTTATAAAAAGCATACAGATGATCAGATTAAAATTTTGTCTAATGCATTTACGAAGATGCTCATACATGATCTTGATTTTGAAGAACTTGGAAGTAAGAAAGATTATAGGCTTTCAGATGGGGAATATACTGAATTAAAGATGGCACTAAAAAATGTGTCCATAGGAAGAATAAATGAAGGCCAAGGATATAAGGAAACAGGCTTATTTATAAAGGAAGATGAAAATAAATTTACTATAGACATTCCAAGTTGTGTAAATAGAATGTTAAAGTTTAATGCAAATAGTAATAAAGCAATAAATGAGTATGAGGATAAATTTTTCTTTAGTCTTGTAAAGGAAGTTAAACCAAAGAAGGTAATAGAGCAGTGGATAATGTTTATGATTTCAATAAATCTTTTAATAAAAACTCAAGATGGATTTATTGGAAGAATATCATCTTATGAACTGAATGGTAGGTATTCATTAGTTAAAAAATGGCTTGATGATGACTGCAAAAAAGAAATAGAAAGCATGAAGAAAGTAATTAATGGGCCATATCTTAAAGTTCTTGAAGAAAACCAAATTCCATTTTATAAGGTACGACTTCAAGAAGCAGAAAAGATTAAAAATAGCATTAAATTAGAAATGCTAGAAGAAAGAGATAAAAATATTCATGTTAGCTATAAAGAAATAATCTCAAAAATAAAAGAATTTACAGCATTATGTGATCAAGTATATGACAGAGAAATGTGGAATAATATAATAACTTATAATCCTAATATTATAAAGGATATAAAGATAGATGATAAAGAAAAGCCTTTATGGTTTAGAATAAGACACATTAGGTTATTTATTGATTATATAAATAACTTAAAAGTACCAGCAGAAAATAGTATTCTTGAAAAGATAACTGAAATAAGGAATAGCTGTGTTTATAAAGGGGTTATGCTCCCAATTTCACCTATTACAAATATACTTCAGAAGTATTGCAATGAACTTCAGAATTCAACAGATTATGATAAGATGACATGTACTGGAACAGGCACTATGGTATCCTACATTAATACTCTTGCATATAGACTAAAAGATGGCGATTTTAGCGGTTCTGCCAAGCGGATAGAAGAAATTTTAGAAGATTGTGGATTAGAACAATTAGAAAATAATGACCTGAAATGGTCAAATGATAACGGGATTATAGGCGAATATAAGAATCTTTATAAGAATTTTAAGTTTATTATTGATGGATACAAGAAAAAAGCAGAAAGTGAAAAATGGGTTCATTATTTTTCAGATGCTCCAGAACATTTAAAAGATAATATAGAAGTTAAGAATTTAAATAACTGCATTACGGAAATTGACATATTTATAAGTGGAGGTTTTGAGCAGGAAATAGAAGATGGTGAAGGGGATATGCTTAGTAAACCAAAACTTTTTCTTGAACTACTTAAAAAGAGAATTGAAGATATGTATCAAAGAGTTGGAGTTGTAGATGGATATAAGAATAATGTAATGAATTTAGCAAAAAGCAAAAAGAATGATTTTAGAGATGAAGTATTAATTTCAACTATTGATAAAATTAGGTATATAGAAGGCAAAACTCCAGTTTCTATAGAACTAAGAATGGATGAATATCCAAAAGAAAAGACTTATGAAGAAACAAAAAAAGCCATGGAAAATAAAATGAGTGAATTAACCCATGAAGGTGAGACTTTCTTTAAAACTTCTTCTAAAACTAAAAAAGTAACTTTTGGTTTTTATAAAGGAGTAATCGAGAAAAATGGGGAAATTGATTGGGATAACTATTCAGAAGAGATGAAAGAATTAGTGGATGTTAAGTTGATAAAAATTAAAATAGAGGTGTAGAAATGCTTATACAGATACTAGAAGAATATAAAACTAGAACTGAATATAGACTTTTAAATAATTTTTGTAATTATGAAATGGTAAACATTAATGCACTAAAAAAAGGAACTTTAGTTTTATCTGGAATACTTCTTAATAAAATGAAAAAGGAAGAGATAAATACTTTAAATTTATGGCTTGAAAATAATAGTAATCAGTTGATTTTATTACCAGCATGGGGTGAGATTAATTTATCGAATTATTTTACTACTTCTGTAGATATTAAGGTAAAGAAAACTGAGAGTTTCTTTAATGGTATACCTATAAATTATGGTATTGAAGCAGTAGTAAAGGATAAAATGTTCTGTGAAAATGGAAAGAACTTCGGAATAAACTATAGAAATAATTTAAGCAGTGGTCTAATAACGGTGGTAACTCTACCGTTATTAGATTACAAAATGATGGATTTTCATGATGAATTCAAAATTTATTTTGATAAATTAATTCAAAATATAGATTGCGTTAAGGAAATTTTGGAAGAAAATGATGATGAAATTGATATAGATAATGTACATGTTTTCTTAATAATACTATCATCAGCCAAGGTACAGTTAAAGAACGTAATGGCTTCAATCATATTTAAATACTTTGGAGCAAGATATGAGGAAGAATTATTAGTTAGAAAATATAAAGAACTAGTTTCAGGTGAATATATAAATGATGAAAAATTAACCGATAAAGGTATGAGAGTAGTTAAAGAAAAAAATTTAAGGGCTTTTATTAATGTAATAAAAGAGAGGAAGGAGAAGGAGAATGACGATGGATGGAGTTAAGCAGGGGGAAACTACTATATCACAGAGCATTGTTGCGAATATTCAATTAGGACTTCCAGCAACAGTTTCTAAGTTGTCTGCAAAAATGAGATTTATAGATAGAGTTGCTCCTACTTTAAAAGATGGAGGGGTAATCAGAAATATTGAATTAATAAATCCTGTTACTATTAATGCAACAGGAATAGCATGTTCAAGTAGGACATCTAATGCTTTTGGTGGCATACTTTATGTTGCAGGAGCAGTAAGGCAAGATATTTTGATTAAAGATGGTACAATCTATAAAACAAGTCAAGAGAGCAAAGTTGAAGTAGATGAAATAGATGATTTAGACAGTCAAAAGAAATTGAAATTTATAGATATTATAAATGTATATAAGTTATTAACTGAACTTATGGAGCAAGATGAAAAGCCAGAACTAGTGCTTTTAGAAGTTCCAATATTACTTGAAAGAGCAGATGCTCCATTAGACACCAGAATGGATATAGTTAATATTTATAACAAATGTAGAAAAGTGATATTAAAATTTTGGGAGAAATATAAGGATGATGTTTATCCATTCAATAAAAATGGAGTCAAGATTGCATCAGTAGGCAATAAGAGATTTGGGGCTGTTATATTTGCTCTTAGTGATGAAAATATGAAGTATATACCAGATGAAATAGATAAAAACATTACAGAAAAAATCGGCGATTTGATGCCTAAACTACAAGAGGTAGGAATTAAAAGATTAATGACAGGTATTCTTGTAAAAAGAACAAGAACAGCGGCCTTCCAGTATGATGGAATAAATAAAGATAGCAGACTTGAACCAGAACAGTTAAGAGACATAGGACTTATGGGTATGCATATAAAGGCAGGAAATGCTACATCACCGTTACTTGTAGAGGTTCTTGGAACTGTTAAGGATTGGAATACAGGGATGCTTGATGAATTGGCTTCACAAATTATATCATTAATAACATTTGATCAATCAAAAGCATTACCGATGCCTTTATGGTATGCAAAGTATGCATTAAGGCCTTTAGAAGCAACTGATAACGGCAAGAATAGAATACTTGAATATTATAAGGTTCAAGCAAGAGAGTCACTGAAAAATGAAGAATTAGAGAGCATATGGAAAGAGAATTTAGATGTATTTGAGGAATAGGGGGATGCTAAATGCTATTCTATTTAGATGATAGTAACAAAAAGCAATTAAATTCAGTTAAAAGAATTAATCTTGCATCAATAAATTGGAGAGAAAAAGATTTAGAGGATTTGATTGCACATAATATTAGCAAGATTGTTTCTGAAAGCAGTTTAATGACTATATTTCAAGAGCGAAAGGGAAAAGAAGAGCCTGATATTATGGCTTTAGATAGAAGTGGAAGTTTATATTTATTTGAATTAAAACGATGGAAATCAGATAAAGAAAATTTATTACAGGTATTAAGATATGGTCAAATATTTGGACAAAGTGATTATAATGTTTTAAATGATTTATATAACAAACATGGGAAAAAAGGAAAAGAGTTAATAGATGATCATAAGGAATATTTTAATTTAGGAAAAGATGAAGAAATAAGAAAGGAAGATTTTAATAAAAAACAACATTTTTTGATTATTACTGACGGAACAGATACGGAAACACGACAAGCAATAAATTATTGGAAAACAACAGGATTGTGGATAGACGCAATTATTTATCGTGTATATGAAACCTTAAATGGAGGTAAATTAATTGAATTTAATACCTATAGTCCAGAGGAAGATGTAATTGAATTTGAGGAAGGTTGTTATATATTAAATACTAACACAAAAAATACTCAAGAAGATGATAAAGATATGATACAAAATAAAAAGGCTGCGGCTTACTATGATCCTTGGAAAACTAAAATAAATAAAATTCAAAAGGGTGATAAGGTTTTTTTATACAGAAATGCTACAGGTATTGTTGCTATGGGTAAGGGAAGTGGAATTGTTAAAAAGAAAAATTACCATAATTTACATACAGAAGTAAATGAAGAATATTATACTGAATTAGAAGAATTTATGATACTGAAAACTCCGCTTAAACCTGATGAAATTAAACAAATAACAGGAGTAAATTACAGGTTTATGTCTACTATGTTTGGGGTTGGACAAGAAAATGGAAATAAAATATGGGAGTATATTATTAAAAATAGTATTTGATATAAGAGAGGGAAGTGATTATTTGTGAAAGATAAATATATAGGAAAACTGATAGGGAATACAGGTAATCCTAATGATTTAAAAATAGTATTAGAAAATAGTTTTTCTGCTAAGAGAGGCGAATTTGTAAAGATAAGACATACTGAGTCAGAGGAAGAGGGTGAAACCTTCGTTCTTGGTAGAATAGTTTCTATAACAAGAAATAATATTCTTTATAATTCCAATATGGGAGAAGGACTTTCAACTCTTGAAATATTACCAGGAGCAAGTATAACTGGGGAAACCTTATTTGGGGGTATTGAACTTGTTGGATATAGGGATAATAATGGACAAATTAAAATTCCTAGAAGGCCTTTAAATCCTGGGGAAAAGGTTTATGGTGTTGATTATGAGTTCCTTGCAAAATTTTATAAATTTGATGAAAATACAAGCCTTAATATAGGAAATTTAATTGGATATGATAAAGGAAGTAATATAGTTCCAGTATATCTTGATGTAAATAAACTTGTTACAGAACATCTTGCTGTTCTTGCTATGACAGGTTCAGGTAAATCTTATACGGTAGGAAGAATTATTGAAAGACTTGTAGCAGAGATGAATGGAACAGTTATAGTCTTTGATGTTCACGGAGAATATGGAAAGGCTTTTGAAAAAGGTGAAGTACATTTTAATAAGGATCTTAGTTTTATAGAAGATGAAAATGAAATAAAGAGTCTAGAAAGAATTCAAGAAAGATTTATAAAGTTATTGAATGCAAATGGAGGGATAAAAGTTTATACTCCACAAATGGAGTCTTTTGATTATAAATATAGTGGTAAGAATAATCATTTAGCTCTTCAATTTGATAGATTTGATATGGATGATTTAGCATCAATTCTACCAGGACTTACAGAGGCTCAGGAAAGAGTTTTAGATGTTGCTATAAGATATTGGAAATCAAAATATAGTAATCCTCCAAGAGATATTCAGGATTTAACATATTTACTTTCAGATGAAAGAGGGCTTGAAGAATTAAAGAATTGGGATAAATTAACGGAAGGTGAAGCAAAAGCACTGAATAATAGAAGTGCTGCTGTAGCATCAATGAAACTTACAAGGGTAATAAATGAAGCAAAGAGTTTTTATACAAGAGCAATAGGAGAACCAACAGATATATACAGAATGGTTGGAGAAAAAGGAAATAATGTAGGTAGACTTGTAATAATAGATTTACAAGGATTATCTGATGATGCAAAACAGATTATTACAGCACTTATATCAAGTGAAGTAATGAGAGCAGCAGCAGATAAACTAAGACAGACAAGACCTTGTTTCCTTGTATATGAGGAAGGACATAATTTTGCACCAGCAGGTATACCATGTATATCAAAAAAAATAATAAAGAAGATTGCAGCAGAGGGAAGAAAGTTCGGTACAGGTTTTGCAATAATATCTCAAAGACCATCAAAACTTGACCCAGATGTTACATCTCAATGTAATACTATTATTACTATGAGATTAAAAAATCCTGATGATCAGAGATTTATTGCAAAAACTTCAGATATGTTCTCTAAGTCAGATATTGATGAATTACCATCTTTATCTACAGGAGAAGCCCTTATTTGTGGTAGATCTATCCCAGCACCATTACTTGTTAAAGTAGGAACTAAAGCCTTAATACATGGTGGAGAATCACCAGAAGTAATAAGGGAGTGGGGAACGTTTAATGAATAAAAATATGATAATATGTTTTATAAAGGAGGAATTTAAAGTTGGTGGTATTAGGAATGAAATGTTTCCTATGATGACTAAGTTTGGAGTTAGAGATTACTCAGAGACAGTACATTCATTAGGGTTAAATTACATTACAGCAATAGGGAGATGTATTGAAGAAATTGCTGCTGTTTCTGAATGTCCAGTTTATCCTCATAAAGATAATAATGTCTATAGTGAGTGTGTTGCAGAGGGATTAGAAGCATATGGAGATAAAATAAGTGAGGTAAGACCAGACTCTATATGGTTTTCAAAGGAAGATAATCGCCCAATCTTAATATGTGAATTTGAAAGATATGAAAAAAATAAAAGAAAAGACTTAAAAGTAAAAGAGAAAATAGAAAATTTACTTATTGCCTATCATCAATTAGGGGGTAATATACCTATAATTCTGTTTGTGTATTGGAGTTATGCAGCTGAAAATCCAGGGGACATAGATGAATATATTTCTATTTTTGATAATGGATTTAGAAAAAGTAATGGTATTTATATCCCAGGAATAAATGGAGTAAAGACGGCCTATTTAATTTATAGATGTGTTGCGACTGGAAGCAGTGAAAATCTTAGATTAAACCAATGGGTAGAGGTAGGATAGACTATGAAGAAAAAAGCAGTAAGTTTCCAAGCTCAGATTGATACTAATATTGGTAATAAATATTTGTTAAAAGAGTTTATAGATGAAGGTTCCTTTGGAGCAGTATGGAACGCTATAAATCTTGAAAGTAATGAGATTGTAGCATTAAAAATACCAAAGGATCAGGAACGTGGAGATAATACTTTATCTGAGGGAAAAGAATTTATTGGAAGTTGTCATAAGAATGTAGTAAAAATCAATTGGATGGGACGAATAGATGGATTATTTTTAATTGAGATGGAATATTTTAATGGACATAAATTATCAGATGAACTTAGTGAAACAGGGTTTAAAAGTCCAAGAACCTTTGAGGAAATATATAAGTTGTTTTTACAGATACTTGATGGAGTAGAATATATACATTCAAAAAATATATGCCATGGAGATATCAAACCACAAAATATATTAACTGATGGGAAAATAGTTAAAATAACGGATTTTGGAACAAGTAAATTAATAGAGGATTTATTTATAAAGACAATTGATGGTGGAGGGACATGGGCTTATATGTCTCCAGAAGTAGCAGGTTCAAATAAGAGATATTTAAATTCTGATATATATGCATTAGGGGTGTTACTATATAAGTTTCTTACAGGTAGAACCCCACATGAAACTGCAAACCAGTTAATAAACAATATTCCATATCCAAGGCCAAGAGAAATAAATGATAATATATCACCTGCTGTTGAAGATGTTATTTTGAAATTACTAAAAAGAGATCCAGAAGAACGATATAAAAATGTGTTTGAAGTTAAAAGAGACCTAGAGAATACTTTTAATGAAAATAATAACTTAATATACTATAGTAAAAATGTTAAACAAGAGACTTATGAGAAAGACTGGATTGAGGGTGTAATAGGTTTTTATAAAAATAGTGAATATGGTAATGCTGAGTTGATGCTTAGAAGTGAATATGAAAATGGTAACAGATCACAAGATATCTTATACCATATGGCATATACCTACTATAAACAAGGTAGGTTCTTCGATGGTGTGGATACTTTAAAAAGAGTTGAGCTGAGCAAGGTTGAGGAAATTAGAAAAAATGCATTTGAAGATGATTTATTATATTTAAAAGGAAGAATATTTTTTGAACTAAAAAAATATGATGAAGTCATTAAGTGTTATATAAAACTTAAAGAAAGAAATTCAGAAAATTTAGATTACAGATATAAACTTGCATGTGCTTATGGTTTGAATAATGAGCAGGAAGCAGCCATAGAGATATTAGAAGAAATAAATATACAAACTCCTGGTATGCTTTGTATAGTAAAGAAACTTGGACATGCTTATGATCAAATGAAGGAATATAAAAAAGCAAGAGCTTTTTTATATTTTGCTTTAAGACTCAATCCTGATGATAAAATTATAAGAAGAAGATTGGATGAGTATGACAAGTATTTTACACTTTTGGGATATTAATACATGTATGTTTGTAAGCTCCAAATAATCTACCCGTTTAGACTCTAGCAGATTTTGTGTTAAAAGAACGACTTGATAAAGTTGTTAATCCGCTTACAAAAAAATATTTAAAAGAAGTAATAACAAGTTATAATAGTGGTCAGTACAGAACAGCTATAGATACAGAGAAATGTGTAGCCTCTGGATACTATAGCATTCCTATAATATTTATAATGGGAACTGTAATTGAATTTAAGAAAGTGGTGAGATATTGGAAGAAGAACGACTTATCAAGATTTCAAAGAATCTTTCAGAAGAAGAGATAATAGAACTATTAAATAAAAATGCATACTATTATATTCATATTAAAATGTTTGTGAGGATGGAAACAGATGATGAGAAATCACTTATTATTAAAAGAATTTAATTTAAAATTTAAATATGACATGCAATTATCCTCTGAATTAATTATTGGCTGTACACTTTTGCTGATGTTTTATAAAAGTTCTGAAAAAAAAATAGTTAATATTTACGTTTTAAGTAGGATGCAAGTAAAAGATATTTATAAAGAATTACCCTTTGAAGTTAATGTGGTGTTGGATGAATATAATTTTAAAAGAAATATTAAGAAAATAGATACACAAACTTTGCAAGATATTTATGATTTTTGTAATGAGCACATCCTAAATGAAACATCCTCTTTCTTTGGTATTTTAAAAATTTTGTTAATTGATTTTGATTGGCTCAATACAAAAATTGAACAGGATAAAATTGATAAATGTATTTCAGCGCTTAATTTATTAAATTTGCGTCAGTTTAAAGAGCTTCTATTGTTTTCAGATAAATTTAATAATACTACGATATCAGAGTTACTCACTTTGTTATTATATATAGGTAATTTCGATAAAATTCATATCATTTGCTTCGATAATACTTTATTTGATTATGATGTTAGTGTAAATAAAATAATAAAAGCATTGTTACAAGATTTAGAAATGACTGAAAGTGAATTACGAGAGATTGTGACCACTAATATAATTGAGATTAATCACCCACATATGAACTTTGATTTTCTTGATAACTTTATCCTGAATAATTGTGAAAATCAGTTTATAATGGTTATTGGTATTAATAGATTTATAAGCTATAAAAAAACAAGTGATATTACAGTTAATATTATGGACTCTCAACTTCAACTCCATCATTCGGAAAATATAGACTGGGTTAATTTTGTAAATCACTTAGATAAATTATTTTCCTATGTAAATGGGAAAAGTAGTTGGTTGACAGTGGTGTATAATGATGAAAATCTTATTGATAGGGCAGTGGAAATTGTAACTGAGTTATCATTTGATCTAAAAACTTTTGATATTGCAGCCGATCACTTTACATATACTGATAGCGATAGAAATATTTTATATAACAAGTTATTTGAACAAATTGAATTAAATAACGAATGTGACTTTCTCAACTTAATTGAGAAAAATAAATCAAGTATTTCAGACGAACACATTGTTAAGTTAAATTCATATTTTCATTTGGCAAATAACGATTACATTAATGCAATATATGCGCTTGAAACATTACCAGACGATTCAAATCTTGCGAACAAATTCTTATTAGGTACTCTTTATAATAGGACAGGCTGTACAGATAAAGCTTTTTCTTTATACCAGGATATATACAGCAAGGATAAATTTTATCCAAATCTAATCAATGAGATAATACTGTCATTGGAACATTGTGGTGATGAGATCAAATTATTCGAATGGATTGAAAAAGGTCTTGAACTCAATCCAGATGATATTTTGGTTCTAACCCACTTAGGAAACTATTATTCAAGAAATGCTATGTACTTAAAAGCAGCTAAAACTTGGGCTAAGCTCTATGAATTAACATATGAACCTTTCAATAATCTTCTTAGAGAAATAAATATTTTATTAAGTGACATTAAAAACACATCAATGGAAATTATAAAACTTTGGTTGGACGAAAAAATTGTTCAATACGCTCAGTTTAAAGATGAAATATATTATAGGATAGGTTTGATAATCTACGACGAAAAGCGTAAAGATGATTCTCTTCCATTCTTTGAAAAGGTAATTTCAAAATTTGATAATAGTATTACGTATAATACATCATTGAAAATAGTTGAATTACACCACAGGAAGTGTTTTAGATTTACTAAAAAGGAAATATCTGATCAAGAAGCTTTAGGTTTTATAGAAGTACTTATAAATAATATCGTTACTCTTACATATGGTTCAAAGACTGTTTATATTTGGAGCAAATATATTGAAAATACTTACTCATATAGCACTTGGAAGAAATATTTAAATGAACTATTATTTAAGTATTTGTGTATTTGGGAAGAAAAAGTTTTTGATGACGATCATAATAAAACGATACTAAATATAAATGAAAATTCAGAATTAGAAAGTAAATTTGAAATAATTGGAAAAATGTATATGCCCAATTTAGAAAGCTGTAGTCTAGATGAAAGATTACTATTAATGTTGGTACAAGCGCAGACCGAGGCATCAAAAGGTAATCTTCAAATGTCTAATGACGTAGCATTTACTTTTTTTAAACTATCCCATGATCTAAATAATGAATATAAGAATGTTGCAATTTCTTTTGGTCTATTATCTTGGTCGAATACTTGTTTTAAAATTGGTGCGGTAGTAGAAGGTATACTTTCATTCATCGCAGCAATGAATCAAGGTATAAATATTAATGAATATTATCTTGCAATGAAATTTTATATGATTAATATTTTTGAATATTTATATGATTCATCTAACGATTTATTTCTAAATTCAGAACAAAAGAAATTGTTAGAAAGATATTTTACTTTACTTGATTATCCGAAAAGCTTATTTTTCTCTATTACTAAAGAATATGATAAAGTATTAGAGGTAGAGTCCAAAGAAATAACTAATTTTATAAATCTGAAGAAAAAATTCAATACTCAATTAATTATTAATTTTAAAGATAATGATTTCAATTATATTTTGCATATAGATAATCTCATAAATTCTTACTTTATGAGCGGGAACATAAAAAATGCAATATTTTATATTGATACATTCTATTCAACTTTACTGTTAAACCTGTCTGAACATCAAGATGTACTTCATAAATTTGTAATTAGATGGGCTGAAATATATGCTATGGACTCTAATTTTGATAAATCAATTGAATTACTTTCACAGGCTGTAGATGCAATCGAAAAATTGCGTAGAGTATCTCATAAATCAGAACGGTCGTTTTTAGGAAGTGAGCTAGACAAAACTTATAGAAAAATTTTATTATTGCTATGTAGAAAAAATGGTAGCAAGAAGGATTTTGTATTGAATCTATCATGTGTTAACGCAATTATAAATTTAATACCAAAATCAATAATTGAACAGAAATATCAAAACTATACAGTTTTTCTTAATGATGATTTAATTGTTAAGGAAAAACGATACAACCAATTATTTAATATCATTGAAAATATGAATAATAAAACATTAAGCAATCCAAATTACAAAGAAAAAGTTGAAGAATTTTTATTTCTCAAAGATATACTTGAAAAAAATCATCCAAACTATAAACCATTGCCTACTTATTGCTTAATAAATAATACTGAAAACAATAGTTTTTTATCCATTAGTGCCAAATTAGAAGAAGGAGAAATATTCTACAGAAATGTTTTAGTTGGAGAATTTATTCTTCATGTTACAGTAACAAATCACATGCAACAGGTTGTAACTGAAAAAATTGACTTATCTATGCTCTCAATACTTCAAAAAAAATTAGATAATTTTATAAATGCGAGCATATATGAATTGGAAAAGGAAGTAGAGACTGAATATACGGATCTTTTTGAGGAGATATCTTGTACACTATTTAAACCACTTATTGAACAGTTGGTTGATTTTTCAACACTTTATTACATGCCAGATTTGACGCTGACTCACATTACGCCTAACTTTTTAAGGACAAAAGGTAAGTGGATTATAGAAACTTTGAATAACATTGAGCTGGTTATAGACTATAATGATATTGGAAAAACCAAATTTAATACTTCGCAAGAAACGGAGTGTAATTATTTTGTATCGGATTCTTCAATCGGATTATTACCATCAATTAAAAAAACTTTATCTAGTATAGGCTATTTCAAGGAAGTATTGCCACGAAGCGGGAATATAATTGTTGACAAGCAATTAAAAACATTTGTACTTGCTGCACATGGAATTTCCAACCAATTTGGCGAGGAATACTATGGTGCAAAGAATATATCACTATCTAAAAAAAAGCAAGTAGATTTATCAGAGTTTATCAATATTTATTCAAATATTGATAATATGATAGTACTTGCATGTAGTGGGGGTACACCTACTGAAGATAGAATAGAGTGTGATAATGGTGTTTGGGCCTCTTTATTTAATAAAGATATTAAGTTTATACTTTACTGTAAATGGGATGTCTCCACAAAACATACAAATCTTATGTTGTCAGAAATTCTGGGTTTTATGAATAATTCAGATGTATTATTAAGTGAAGCGTTAATAAAAGCTCAGAGAAACTTTACTTCTATCAATCCTGTTCTTTGGGCTGGATTGGAAGTGTGGAAAAATCAATAATAACATCCCTTTAAACAAAAATTTATTTTGGAAAAACAATTTTTCAAAAATTATGCGTATACAAAATAAATGTATTCGTTAATCAAACAATATTTATGGGAACTCTAAGTAATTATGACGGTTATCCATATAACGGAAGAGCGGGTTTTGTCTAGAAAGCCATGGTATTAACTGAACATCATAGCTCAAGGATTGGATTTTACAGCTGCTTGTAATTTATTAGTAGTATCTTGCGTACCATGCCCAGATATATCAACGCTCGGAATTAATTGTTGACGTTCCATAAAATCAGTCGTCTTTAAAGCTTTATTAATATCGTCCCTGGTATACAAAGTACCCGTAACATATCCTTTTGGAGGATTACCTGGAATTGTCTGATTCCACAGATAAGCAATTCTTGTAGTCCCATCTAGATTGATGAAATCCGGATGGGAATAGTCAATACCAGAATCAATGGTACAGCCCGGACTTCTGGTGGTAAATCTAAGGCAAGGTTAAGTTGATTTCCTATTTTCTGACTATCCAAATATATGCTCCTAATAGAATGATTAGTATATTGTATGTATCTATTATGGTTTGAATACATAGGCGATGTAAAAGTTTCAATCATGGTAATTTATATATTGTTCGGCTTAAATATATCGAGTATCATATAGAATTTTTAACTGCAAGTTTGTTTTATTAAAAACTTGTAATAATATATAAGAAAACAATAATATTATATGAAAATATAAATTTTGACACATAACATCAAATACATTATAATGCCTATATGAATATAAACTGATAAGTTTAGTATGATATATTAAATTATACCCGTGATTTAGATATCGCCTATGGCGACAGATGGGGCTAATGCAGAAGAACATACAATTCACACGTTGAATCTAGTCTGTGAGCAAGTCGTGCGCATGGACGCAAGTATGTATTAAAAACGATTGAAAGGAATGGGAAGAGAAAGATGGATCAAACAGTTAAAAAAGGATACAAGGATATCTATTTAGCAGGAGGATGCTTTTGGGGAGTTGAGAAATATTTTGCCTTGATCAAAGGAGTTAAGAATACAGAAGTAGGTTATGCAAATGGAAATACGGAAAATCCTACATATCAAGAGGTATGCAAAAATAACACTGGTCATGCAGAAACAGTAAAAGTAACTTATGATTCCGCGGAGGTTTCGTTAGATTTTATCTTAAATATGTATTATGATGTCATTGATCCTACCTCGGTAAATAAACAAGGTGGAGATGAAGGTATTCAATATAGAACAGGAATCTATTTTACAGAAGAAGAGGATGGTAAAGTAATTCTCAATTCAATCGCAAGATTAAGTGAAAAATATAATGAGCCAATTAGAGTAGAAGTGTTGCCTTTAGAGAACTTCTATCTAGCAGAAGAATATCACCAAAATTATTTGGATAAGAACCCTACTGGATATTGCCATATTGGAGCTCATAAGTTTGATAATGCTCGTAAAACAAATGAGAATTAATAGGAAATACAACAAGTAATTACCATAGTAAGGATATACTAAGTGTGAAAACCTAATCTTGTAAATCGGAGTGTAACCTAAGGAGGTTAACAATGAAGAATAAATCTAGATTAGTTATAATAACTTTGTTATTAATTACATTATGTAGTGTTTCAAGCTTGGAAAATGGTGTAACAATTGCCTCTGCTGCTATGAATTATTCAAGTACTGCTGTTTTGGTCAAACCAACATTTACGACTACTAATCGTACTAGTAAAAGTGTAACATTAAAGATTGACAATGTGAATGGTGCTACAGGATATCGAATTTATCGATCCTATGCAAAGAATAAGAAGTTTGTATTTGTAGGATCAACGATGGATGAAACTTTCGTTGATAAAAAAATAACCGCAACGGGAACTTATTATTATAAGGTTAGAGCTTATTATTCTTTACATGCTAGAAAAGTATATAGTTCCTTTTCGGATGTTCAGCATGTTGCAGCTTATGTGAAAGTGAATACAACTAATCTAAATGCAACTAATCAAGTAAAGAGTACACGAAATAGTGTAGGAACAAATAGTACAACGAATCAAGCAAATCAGACTTCACCTGTAACTAAACCAGCATTCGCACAACAAGTATTAGATTTAATTAATGCAGAACGTAGTAAACAAGGTTTAAAACCACTTGCGACAAATAATAATATAACAGGTGCAGCTAATGTTAGAGCAAAAGAAATTGTAACTAGTTTCTCTCACACTAGACCAAATGGTGCTTCACCATTCACAGCATTACAAGACTATAATATTAAATATAGTACAGCTGGGGAAAATATAGCATATGGACAGCCAACACCTCAAGCGGTGGTTACTGCTTGGATGAACTCTCCAGGTCATCGTGCTAATATTATGAATGGTTCTTTTGGTAACGTTGGAATTGGAACTTATGTTAAAAATGGTACCATTTATTGGACGCAGTTATTTACAAACTAAAACATTTATTATCATGCGTTAATGAATAGTAAAGTGAATTATTATGGTAGACACTCTGATTATTACAATAGAATAAGAGGTATTAAGCCAATAAGATATAAGAATGTCTTATTGGCTTTTTTCGGCGATTTAAAAGTTTCAATCATGGTAATTAATATTCTGTTTCGACTGAATTTATGAAGTATAGTATAGATTGTAAAATGGGAAGGATAAAAGAATAGAATTAATTAAGAAAAACTTACCATGAAATGAATTGATTATTGGAAATACAACTGATATACTAAAAATAATTTGAAATAAGAGGAAGCAAGATGGCAAATAGTTCAATTAACTAATTTGACACTTTTTCTTTGAAAAATAGGTCATAAAAATATAGAAAGGCAATAGGTATCGAAATGTTTAGTAAGAGAAAAACAATACAATTAGCAATAAGTATTGTTACATTGTGTATCGCAATAAGTGGATGCAGCTTAAATAAAAATGCAAAATATTATTACAAAGAAGGTATGAAATATTTTAATGAGGAAAATTATAAAAAGGCAGAAGAAAATCTTGAGATAGCGGTTACTAAAGATAAAAATAAAGCAGAATATGTACTTGGACATGCTTTTTCTTTAATAAAAATAGGTGATTATTCAGAAGCGATTAATCAGTTTTCTAAAGTGATTCTTGATAAGAATAATAAAATCGTGCTAGAGAATAACAAAAAGGCTTATAGAGGTATTGGAATCGCTTACTTCGAATCTTCTGATTATAAGAAAGCATATGAAGCATTCAATAAGTCAATTGACATTAAGGAAATGAATGATTTGAATCTTGATATCACGTATTATATTGCAAAGTGTGAAGAAAGATTGGGTCTGTATAAAGCGGCAGTTAAGAGTTATACAACTCTAATAAAAGAAGATAAGGAAGATATTAAAAATTACTGTTCTAGAGCATATTCTTACGAAAAATTAAAGGAAAATGAAAAAGCGCTAAGCGATTATAATAAAGCAATTAAACTGGATAAGAAGAACTATGATGTATATTTTCTGAAATATTTCTTCGTACTAAATACAAAGGGAACTGACGAAGCCAAAGAGGTACTACAGGATGCTCTGAATATAAAAAGTAAAGAGAGCAATTCTTATAATCAAGGGAAAATCTATTATTATCTTGGAGATTATAAAAAGGCAGAATCTAAGTTACAGAAAGCATTAAAAGAGAAAAACGATAACGCAAATTTTTATCTAGGAGAAATCGCTTTTGGGGATAAAGATTATAACAAAGCAATAAAGTATTATGAATCTTATATTGGGAATAATTCTGTAATAAAATCAGGTACCGCATATAATCAGTTGGGGGTTAGCTACCTTACGGTAGAAAATTATGAGAAGGCATTGCTAACTTTTCAAAACGGAGTTCGACTTGGAGATCCAGAAACAATAAAAACATTAAAATACAATGAGATTGTAGCCTATGAAAAATTAATTCAATTTGACAAAGCACTTGTGAAAATGAAAGATTATCTAGCAAAGTATCCAAATGATGAAAGTGCGCAGAAAGAATATGAATTTATTAAGACTAGGGTTCAATAATAGGAGGTATATATGGCAGAAATGATAGATAATAAAGAAAAAGAAGAACGTGTTATCTTAGTATCCGTAGCTACAAGCGATGGAGACGATACAGTGAGTTCTCTTAATGAGTTAGAAGAACTAGTAAAGACGGCAGGAGCTACTACTGTAGCAAAAATCATTCAAAACCGTGAAACAGTTCATCAAGGAACCTATATTGGAAAAGGAAAAATAGAAGAAGTTAAGCAATTAGCATATGAACTAGATGCAACTGGAGTTATAACCGATGATGAATTATCTCCTGCTCAGTTAAAGAATCTAGAAGATGCATTACAGATGAAGATAATGGATCGAACAATGATAATCCTTGATATCTTTGCTTCAAGAGCATCAACGAGAGAAGGTAAGATACAAGTAGAATTAGCTCAATTAAGATATCGTTCTTCTAGATTAGTAGGTCTTAGAAGTTCTCTATCAAGATTAGGTGGTGGTATTGGAACTAGAGGACCTGGTGAGAAAAAGCTAGAGATTGACCGAAGATTAATCGGTGATCGAATATCTCTATTGAAAAAAGAACTAGAAGACGTTAAGAAAAATCGTGAAGTTGCTAGAACGCAAAGAAGTAAGAATTCAATTCCAGTGATTGCTATAGTGGGATATACGAATGCAGGTAAATCTACACTATTAAATACATTAACGAAAGCAGGAGTACTAGAGGAGGATAAATTATTTGCAACACTTGATCCTACTACAAGAAATCTAGTATTAGATAGTGGTCAACAGATATTACTAACTGATACGGTAGGATTTATAAGAAAGCTTCCTCATCATTTGATTGATGCATTTCGAAGTACATTAGAAGAAGCGAAATATGCAGATATTATCTTACATGTTGTAGATGCTTCGAATTCAGAAGCTGATAAACACATGTATACAGTTTATGACACTTTGAATAATCTTGGTGTGAAAGATAAACCAATTATTACTGCATTTAATAAGATTGATCGTCTAGAAGAGAACTTCTCAATGAAAGATTTTAAAGCAGATAAGATAGTGAAAATATCCGCGCGAGAAAAGATAGGTTTAAATCAATTACTTGATACTATTGAAGAAATGTTAAGGGAGCAAAAAGTCTTAGTTGAGAAAGTGTTTTCTTATCCAGATGCAAGTAAGATTCAAGTAATACGTAAATATGGCCAGTTGTTAGAAGAAGAATACCAAGAAGATGGAATCTATGTGAAAGCATATGTACCTAAAGATATTTATTTAAGTTTATAAATCATGCTATTTGTTTAAGGTAAGTCTAAGATTAGACTTGCCTTTTTTTATTTCATAGTAAATTGCTCTGAATTTTCTATGAAATAAAAAAATGTAGCTTTTTTGCGACAACCCCAAATTTATACAATTTATGAAAGCTTTAGAACATATAAAAATAATATTTAATCAGGAGGATATGAGAGATGAAAGTATTAAATGAAAAGGTGGTATGAAAAAGAAAGCTATAAAATTACTGTAGGTCAATTTGAGGGATTTTATTATCTACTAAAAATAAATTAAAGATCACAAAAATAAGTTAGAGATTAGCTAACACCAATATTAGAATAACTAAAAAGTTAGGATAGGTAGGTGGTGTGTGATAATGGATCTATTCTCTATATAGTAAATATAGCATATAGAAGATTATGTAAAATGGTGATATTCTTGAATATATATTAAACAATATTATATATTTGTATTGCGTTTTGGAGGGGCTATGAAAGTAAATACAGATACATTAACTTATTCTACAAAAGATTTACATACTATTTATAATGAATTTTTGAAGTTAGAAGAAAGCCTAAGTAGCGTGAGAATATCAATAAGTTATAATTTTTCAATAAAGCAACAAATTGATGCTCAATTAGAAGAAGTAGATAATATGATGACCATCATAGAAAATGGAATATTAAAGATGGAAGAATCATTAAAAACAGCTTCCAAGATGTATCAATATAATGAGAATAATATAGTTGATTATTATCTGATGCTAGATCAAATGGTTAAGGCAGCTGAAAAGGGATATCCATTAACTTTTGATCCAAATAATGAGTATGGTGGGGACCAAGGTAGCCCTAAAAATACTTATTCTAATGGTGATAAAACATTGGAAGATATTATTAAAAAATACTATCCTAATTTAACTAATACTCAAATACGGGACTATCTAGATAAATTAAATAGTGAAGGTTGTGGCTATGTAGCGTTGGTAAATACTTTATTTAAACAATATGAGGGAAAAGAAGATGAGTTTGAAAAAAATTTTGGTTTTCCTATGTATAGTATAGATAGTTCTGGAAAGAAACATTTGAATTTTGATTATGTAGTTGCTGATTTTTATGCATCAGAAGATAACCACAATGATAAGAATTTTTTATTCATTCATTGGGATGAGAAAGATGATTCGGAAGATAAGTATAATGAGAAAACGAAAGTAGTAGAGGGAAATGGTACGACTTCAGAAGATAGAGAATATCGTTGGGAAAGATATCTGGAAAATCATAATATAAAAGGAAAAGTAGAAGATGTAAAAATAACTATAGATAATTATGATAAGTACTCTAAAAAAGGAGATGTTGTTATTGCTATAAGGCCTGTGCAATTAGAAAATGAATTTGGAGAAACTGTGGTAAATGATAAAACAAACGGTCACGCCATGACTGTAACAGGTGTGACGAAAGATGGACGATACATTGTATCATCATGGGGTGAAAAATATTATGTGAACCCAGATAAGATTGAAAATCAAAAAGATTCTTATTTTGATTTTCAGTTAGTAAGCTATAAGTAACTAAAGGTAAGGAGTGAATGAATAGTGTTTAAATACTTCTTTGATTAACAATAGATTAGTGTTATCAATATAGTTCACACTATTGTTTTAAGCGGAACTAGAGGTACCTTTATGAATTTAATGCTAATTGGGAAAGTGTTGAAAGAAAAATAGAAAAGTAATGCCAAATATTATTTTCATAATCACTTATATTGTGGCAGTGAAAGGGTAAAAAATTGAAATATAATTTTAAAAAATTATTAACTTTAAATGTTTTTATTATTTGTTCTATTATATGTGTAGCATGCAATAAGAATATAGGAGAAAATAAAATGTCAGAAATAAAAGATGATCTGTATATGCCAAGCAAAGAAGAATTAGAGGAGATTTCTCCGCAATCCTATAATTTTGAATTAGCAGAAGAAAAAGGTCTACTTAAAGGAGAAACATTCAGTAAAAAGTATCTTAGAATGCAATCTTTGTATAAGAAAGCACTAGAGCAATATTTAATGAAAAAGATTGATATCAAAAAGTATGATGATGAATTAGCAAATAGTAAACTTCACTTTATCCCAGGTGATAAAGATAAAAGATGTTTTTATCAAGTGTATGATTATATGGGACTTACTTTTTTCTATCTAAGAAATAATATTCATATTGAAAAATTGGATAGTGATGATTTGGAATTATTGAAAAAGTCAGAAGAAAATTATGATTATGCAATTTCAGAAGATTTAATTAAAATGGTTGAAAGAACCTACAAGAATATTATAATGGTATCATTTGAAGGGGATGATGAATTTAATAAATACTATAATGCCATCTATGGAAATACTATTAATGGGGAAAGAATTATACCGAATACAGCACTAGTTTTAGAACTTAATGCACAACCTGAGTTTGATAAGAAAGGTAACTTTGTAGATTGGCCAAAGGAGAAGACAAAAAATGATTATATAGATGATCTAATACTAAGATTAGAACAAGAATATACGGACAAGTTGGGAATACCTGTAGAAGTATTACAGTACTAAGATAATCGTATATATGGAATCTTAAAAGTATAATAAAATTTAGACGAATGAATATAAAAACGAAAGGAATCGTTATATATGAAACATTATTATTCAAGATTTTATAAAAAAATCCAATAAAAAAACAGTATGAATAAATAACATTTAAATACAATATATAGTATATTACTAAAAAAATATAACACAATATAGTACATTGTTCACCTTGACTAAATGAATAAAAGTATGCTAATATTCTAGTTGGGGAAAAGGACAGGGTGTCATATTTTTCGCGTATTAGCGTAAAAGTGGCACCCACACTCATTACCTTTTGCATTGGAATAAAATTACAAATTGTTATGCGATATATTAATAATAACAATTAAGTTATGACAATTAGGAAGGGAGATTTGGCGTAATGATACGTGTAGGTAAAAGAGATGGAGAGATTGCTGAATTCAATCTAAGCAAGATTAGTAATGCAATAGAGAAAGCATTTCAAGCTACAAATATGTTTTTTAATGAGGACATTATTAATTTATTAGCGCTTAGAGTAACAGCAGAATTTCAAGAGAAGATTAAGGGGGATATGATATCAGTTGAGGATATTCAAGATAGTGTAGAATCGGTATTAGAGCAATCTGGATATACAGCTGTAGCAAAATCATATATCCTATATCGTAAGAATAGAGAGAAGATTCGTAACATGAATTCTACTATTCTTGATTACAAAGAAATAGTGAACAGCTATGTAAAAGAAGAAGACTGGAGAGTAAAAGAGAATTCTACAGTAACGTATTCTGTAGGTGGACTTATTCTACATAATTCGGGTTCGATTACGGCAAATTACTGGTTATCTGAGATCTATGATGATGAGATAGCGAGTGCGCATCGAAACGCGGATATACATTTACATGATTTGTCCATGCTCACAGGTTACTGTGCAGGCTGGTCACTAAAGCAATTGATTCAAGAGGGTCTTGGGGGAATTCCTGGTAAGATTACATCTTCACCTGCAAGTCACCTATCAACATTATGTAATCAGATGGTTAATTTTCTTGGAATTATGCAAAATGAATGGGCTGGAGCACAAGCTTTCTCCTCCTTTGACACGTACTTAGCTCCTTTTGTTAAAATTGATCATTTATCATATAGAGAAGTAAAACAATGTATTCAATCCTTTATCTATGGAGTAAATACACCTAGTAGATGGGGAACACAAGCTCCATTTTCGAATATTACACTAGATTGGACAGTTCCAAATGATTTAGCAGAATTACCTTGTATCGTAGGCGGTAAGGAACAAGATTTCAAATATAAAGATTGTAAGAAAGAAATGGATCTAGTAAATAAAGCCTTTATTGAGATTATGATTGAAGGCGATGCGAATGGAAGAGGCTTCCAATATCCAATACCAACCTATTCTATTACCAAAGACTTTGATTGGTCAGATACGGAAAATAATCGTTTATTATTTGAGATGACTGCCAAATATGGAACACCTTATTTCTCAAACTATATCAATAGTGATATGGAACCTAGTGATGTTCGTTCCATGTGCTGTAGATTAAGACTTGATCTTAGAGAACTTCGTAAAAAGACAGGTGGTTTCTTTGGTTCAGGAGAAAGTACTGGAAGCATCGGAGTAGTAACCATTAATATGCCAAGAATTGCTTACTTATCAAAAACAAGAGAAGAGTTTTATTCTAGGTTAGATAAGATGATGGACATTTCTGCTCGTTCTCTTAAAGTAAAGAGAAAAGTAATCGCAAAATTACTAGATGAAGGATTATATCCATATACGAGGAGATACCTAGGTAACTTTGATAATCATTTCTCAACAATTGGTCTAATTGGTATGAACGAAGTTGGTTTAAATGCAGATTGGCTTGGAAATAATCTTACCGATAAGAATACGCAAGACTTTACAGTTGAAGTATTAAATCATATGAGAGAAAGATTATCTGATTATCAAGAATTATATGGTGATCTTTATAATCTAGAAGCTACACCAGCAGAATCTACTACTTATCGTCTAGCAAAGCATGATAAAAAGCAATATCCAAATATAAAAACAGCTGGTAAAGAAGGAGACACACCTTACTATACCAATAGTTCACACCTTCCTGTAGAGTATACAGACGATATATTCGCTGCGTTAGATATTCAGGATAATTTACAGACTTTATATACATCTGGAACCGTATTTCATGCATTCTTAGGTGAGAAGTTACCAGATTGGGAAGCGGCTGCTAAGTTAGTTAAAGCAATTGCGGATAACTATAAATTGCCTTATTATACGTTATCACCTACGTATTCTATCTGCAAGAATCATGGATATTTGGCTGGAGAACAATTCGAATGTCCAATCTGTCATCAAAAAGCTGAAGTATATAGTAGAATTACAGGCTACTATCGACCTGTTCAGAATTGGAATGAAGGTAAGTCACAAGAGTATAAGAATCGTAAGATCTATAGTATGGATAAATGCTCAAATAAAAATATAAAAAATAATGATGATACTAATGTTACAGAGCATTGGAACGCGATAAATACAACAGAAATAGGAAGTACGTCTAATCATAATAAGAATTTTACAATTGAAACAAAAGATGTTACAGAAGGTCAAAAGAATGATGATAAACAAATTTATCTATTTACGACTAAGACATGCCCAAATTGTAAGATTGCAAAAGATTATTTAAGCGAGATTCCTTATACAATTATCGATGCAGAAGAGAATACTGCTTTGGTTAGTAAGTATAAAATAATGCAAGCGCCTACGTTAGTAGTGGTTGATGGTGAAGAAGAATCGAAATATATTAATGCTTCCAATATTAAGAAATTTGCAGAGGAACAATTAATTTCAATTAAATAGTTGAATTATAGTGGACAGATAAGGTAAAATATAATCTAACTGTCCACTTTTTTGTAACACGTTTTGAAAGGAGAAAACCATGAGTTTAGCAGATAACATATTTATCGATATGTGCAATGATATTTTACAAAATGGTGTTAGTACCGAAGGAGAGAAAGTTCGTCCAAAATGGGAGGATGGAACTTTTGCATATACTATTAAAAAATTTGGTGTAGTAAATCGTTATGATTTATCTAAGGAATTTCCAGCAATCACACTTAGAAGAACAGGATTTAAAAGCTGTATCGATGAAATATTATGGATCTGGCAAAAAAAATCAAATAATATTAATGATCTTAACAGTCATATCTGGGATAGTTGGGCGGATGAGAATGGGTCAATTGGAAAAGCATATGGCTATCAGTTAGGTGTGAAGCATAAATATAAAGAAGGCGAAATGGATCAAGTTGATCGTGTAATCTATGATTTGAAGAATAATCCTTACAGCCGTAGAATTATGACAAATATCTATGTACATGAAGATTTGCATGAAATGAATCTCTATCCATGTGCTTATAGCATGACTTTTAATGTCACTGGTAACAAGTTGAATGCAATCTTAAATCAACGTTCACAGGATGTCTTGGCTGCGAACAACTGGAATGTATGTCAATATGCTGTATTAGTTCATATGTTAGCTCAGGTGTGCGGTTATGAGGTGGGTGAGCTAGTTCACGTGATTGCAGATGCGCATATCTATGATCGTCACATTCCAATCATCAAAGAATTAATCACGAGAAAGACTTATGATGCACCAACTTTTTGGATGAATCCTGAGATTAAAGACTTTTATCAGTTTACAGTAGATGATTTCCGTTTGGATAATTATGTTACAGGGGAAAAGATAACCAATATACCAATAGCAGTATAAGGTTATTTCTTAATTTGATTTATTCGATAATAGATCAATTAAAAATGGAAAGGCATGGATAGGAAGATGAATTTAATTGTAGCAGTAGATAAAAATTGGGCCATTGGCTTAGATAATAAATTACTAATCAGCATACCAGCAGACATGAGATTTTTTCGTGACGAAACGACTGGTAAAGTAGTCATCATGGGTAGAAAGACTCTGGAATCATTTCCTGGTGGTCAGCCACTAAAAAATAGAACGAATATTGTGATTTCTCGTGACAAGGATTATAGTGTTAAGGGTGCGATAGTAGTTCGTAGTGTAGAAGAAGCTCTAAAAGAGTGTGAAAAATACAATACAGAAGACATATATGTGATAGGTGGTTCTTCCGTATATGAGCAAATGCTACCATATTGTAATGTTGCTCATGTTACTAAAATTGATTTTTCATATCAAGCTGATACCTATTTTCCAAATCTTGATGAAAAAGAAGAATGGAAGATTACTGAGGAGTCAGAAGAACAGACATATTATGATTTAGAGTATGCATTTTATAAATATGAGAGAGCGAATAATTAGAATATAATATATATAACAAAAAGCATTGTAATGTGAAGCGAATGTATTCATTTTATAATGCTTTTTTCTTTTCTCAACTAATATTTTGAATACCCCCGCGTTTATTTACTAATTATTCCGACAATAGATCGTCTATATATTGTCATAATTTAATCTAGCAGCAGTCTATTTCAAGATAGAAAATTGGGAATAAAACTTACAAAATATGACTAAATATTAAAGAAAATGTGATAATATTACATAAATTTATTGAGAAATTACTAATATGTGGTATAATTCATTTGTGTGTAGGAGTATTTTTGTTAGCAGATACATGTAAACAATAAGATTTATTAATTAATGAGCGGAGGAAGTATATGCAGAATCAGAAACAGAAAAAGAGCAGGTTATCAGGAAATACAGTTGCTGCTTATTTGCACAGAGCATTTACCATTGTAGGATTCATTATAGGACCTGTTGTGGTAATTGCCTCGATTTTTACAATTATTTTAAGTTACTTAATGTTCCAAGAAGGAAAGAATCTACTAGGAATTGTGGGGGTAATCGTTACTGTACTTCTTATTATATTCGTTGTCGTTATTGACTTAATTCTTTACAGAGTAGCAAATAAAGTAACTAGTAAGATTATGATACCAATTGAAGAGCTAGAGCAGTCTATGAATCAATTAGCAGTTGGTAATCTTGAGACACAGATTCTATATAGTGAAGAAGATGAGTTTGGTAAAGTAGCAAATGATACTAGAAAAACGATATATGAACTTAAAAAATACATACAAAATATAACAGATATTCTAAAAGATTTAACCAACAAAAATATGACTGCTACAGTAGATATTGAGTATCTAGGCGATTTTAAACCAATCAAAGAATCTCTTGAGAATATTACTAGCACATTCAATGACATGTTAATAAATATGAAGAAATCTTTTGTTAATATTAACGAAGGATCTGAGAATTTAGCAATGACTGCGCAGTCTCTAGCAAGTGGCGCAGCTAATCAGCAAAAAGAAGTGAAAGAGCTAGTAGATAATATAAATGAAGTTTCAGAAAATGTAAGTACGAATGCAAATAACGCGAATCATGTTGCGGACATTTCGATGTATTCTCTAAATCAATTTGAAGCTGGTAATCAAAAAATGCAACAGTTATTAAAAGCAATGGAATCAATTCGAGTGCAATCGGATGAAATATCTAAAATTATTCAAGTAATCGATGGTATCGCACAACAGACGAATCTATTATCATTAAATGCCTCCATTGAAGCTGCAAGAGCAGGGGAACAAGGAAAAGGTTTTGCAGTTGTTGCTTCTGAGATTGGTAAATTAGCAGGGGAATGTGGCGCTGCTGCTCAGACTACTACAAATCTTATTACCAATAGCATTCAATCAGTCAAAGAAGGTTCAGCAATAGCAGAAGAAACAGCTGAATTATTAATTGGCGTTGTTGATTCTTCGAAAGAATCAACAGAATTAGTAAAAGAAATATCTAAGGCATGTAAAGAACAAGACGTTGCTATAAAGAAAGTATTAAACAGTGTTCAGAATATTGAAAATGTAGTAGAATTAAATTCCTCAGCTGCAGAGGAAAGTAGCGCACTAAGTGAAGAATTATTGGCTTCTGTTGAGGTTATTATGAGCCAAATCGGTCAATATCAACTTGAGGAGTAGCTACTGCAATGTATTTGAATTAAGATTGGATTAGAGGGTCAAGAGTCTTTCATAACTTAAATTGTGTATATTGCTGTATAATTATTAATTTTGGCGTAGTCCGGCTGAAAGTAGCCAAAATTCATAAATATACAGAAATATACACTCGATAAGCTAGTGTAAGACTATTAATCCTCTAATCTATTTTTGTAAGGAAAAAGAAAGAATAACTTGAAAAATGATTTCTGAAAGACTAATATATATGTTAAGTCATGAAAAGAAGAGAGGATGAATAAGATGTTAAACATTAGAATTGAAAAAACACAGGCACCAAAAGAGTTACCAACGAAAGAAAATCCGTTGAAATTTGGTACAATATTTACGGATCACATGTTTATCATGAATTATGAAACAGGCAAGGGATGGCATGATGCAAGAATTGTACCATATCAACCAATTGCTCTTGAACCATCTGCAATGGTATTTCATTATGGTCAAGAAATGTTTGAAGGTTTAAAAGCATATAGAGCAGATGATGGAAGAACATTATTATTCCGTCCTAATAAAAATGCAGAAAGAACCAATCGTACCAATCGTAGAATCTGTATCCCAGAAATAGATGAAAATGATTATATTGATGCAATCAAAGCATTAGTAAAAGTTGATGAAGCATGGGTACCTACAAAGCCAGGAACTTCCCTTTATATCAGACCTTTTATCATTGCGACTGATCCATTCTTAGGAGTTCGCCCATCGGATACTTATATGTTCATGATTATCTTATCTCCAGTAGGAGCTTATTATCCAGAAGGTCTTAATCCAGTAAAGATCTGGATTGAAGATGATTATGTACGTGCAGTTAAGGGCGGAATTGGAGAAGCAAAGACTGGTGGTAATTATGTTGCATCCCTAAAATCACAAGTAAAAGCTCATGATGCTGGTTATTCTCAAGTACTATGGTTAGATGGTGTTCATCGTAAATATATTGAAGAAGTAGGAGCAATGAATATCTTCTTTAAAATTAATGGTACGGTAGTAACTCCAATGTTAAATGGTAGTATCTTACCAGGTGTTACTAGAGATTCTGTTATTCAATTATGTAAGAATTGGGGAATACCTGTTGAAGAGAAGAGAATATCTATCGATGAGATCTTTGAAGCTTATCAAAATGGAACTTTGGAAGAAGTATTTGGAACAGGTACGGCAGCTGTTATCTCACCGGTTGGTGAACTAAGATGGGAAGACCATATCATGCCAGTTAAGACAGGTGAGATTGGTGAACTTAGTCAAAAGTTATATGATACCATTACAGGAATTCAATTAGGCAAATTAGAAGATAATAATAAATGGACAGTTGAAGTTAAGTAATAGCGTTTTTAAATTGCAAAAAGCAGTATAGAATACATGGTATAAGGCATAAGTATATAATAATATTTGAAATAAGTGAAGATAGGAAGAATAATTCACTGTCATTAGAAAGGAATATTATTATGAAATACAAGTCTCTTTTTAATGTAATTTTTATTGCTTTTGCATTGTTGGTAATTGGCGCGAGCTATCGACATAATGAAATGGTTCAAAGTAATGAGAAAGAAAAGCTAGATCAATTAGCATCTAATGAAAATGCTGAAATAGTTACAGCAATGAATAACAATACGAATGAAGAATCAGGGATAGGTATTATTCCTGGTTCTTCTAATTCTCTAGAGAATAATACAGATAACATGCCTGAATATGCTAAGAAATATCCAGATATGTATGTAACATCAGCCATTGCAGATAATCTTGAAGATGGTAAGAAGATCGCTTACCTTACATTTGATGATGGACCAAGTTATGTTACAAAAGAAATATTGGATACCTTAGATCAGAATGATATTAAGGCAACTTTTTTTATCCTAGGAAGTACAATGACAGAAGAGGGAGAGGAATATTTGAAAAGAATGGTAGAGGAAGGCCATGCTGTTGGAATACATACTTTTTCTCATAGAAATAATATCTATGATTCTGTAGATTCTTATTTGGATGATTTTTATAAGGCGTTCGAACAAATATATGATATCACAGGCGTAAAACCTACCATTTTTCGATTCCCTTACGGCAGTATAAATAGTTACAATAAAAAAATTAAATATGAATTGATATCGGAAATGGAGAGAAGAGGATTTACATATTATGATTGGAACGTATGTGCCAATGATTCAATTGGTAATCCAACTGAGCATTCTATTCTTTCTAATGTACTAAAAGGACTTAAAAAATACTGTAAACCAGTAATATTACTGCATGATGCTTCTATAAATGAAAAGACAGCCAAGATCTTGCCTAGAATTATTGATAAAATAAAGGAAGCTGGTTTTGAGTTTGATACAGTAGATAAACGAACTCCTTGTCAGTTTTTTTATAAATAGGTATATCGTTTAGAACTATAATGTAGATATCATAAAGTGATGGGAAAGTTAAAAAATAAAAGATAGATAAGATGATTAATGAAAAGAAAAAGATATGGCATAGCATAATCAATGTCATATCTTTTTCTTTTTAATTGAATTGATGTTGTATGGAGCTATGGAATTATACTAATTCACCAATACGGCTAACACCAACATAGACTTCAGAGATTTTAAACCAAGTAGGATAGTCAACTATTCCAGTGGCAGGAAGTTTAAATATCTGTTGGAATTGTTTAACCGCTTCGGCTGTTTTTGGTCCGAACTTACCATCTGCAGCTACTTTAGGAATAAGAGTGTAGGTTCCTGCAATCGTATTCAATTGGTTTTGCATTTGTCGGACTTTATCACCAGAAGAACCTATTGTAAGATTAAATCCAGGCCAGGAAGAAGGGACGCCGGATACTTCATTTGCGGTGTTAATATACATATTACTTCCATAGAAATAACGTAAGATCTCGATTGGAGTATATCCTTTTGCGCCTAAGTCTTTCGAGCCCCATTGGGTCAACCAAATGGCTACAACATATGCAATAGGAGAGCTTTATAATATTAGGAGTAAAAATAATAATAGCTAAGATTATCATTCTCTTTATCATAAACTATTTTATCAAAAATAGATTTAATAGCTAGATTCTTTTGAGTCATAGAAACAGTATCACTAGTGAGTATATCGTAGACATTTTTTACTTTTTGATTCAGAGATTCATTATTATTGGCTGTAGTGTTTTGTGATTGGATTTGCATGAGATGAGATTCTATCGTATCTTTTTGATTTGCTAAGAAGGTCTTATTAACTAGATATTCTTCAATTGTATCAATACCGTTTATATAAGCTTCTCGAATCCTATCTTCTTTCTGAATAGTCTTATGTAATTGCATCTCCAAGTTAGCAATCTCATCAAGAGTGGTTCTTGAGGGAGTACAAACAAATTCATCATCTTCCTTTTGCAAGAAGTCTTCTAATTCTCTTAACAAAGCGGTAACTACTTTGGATTCACTAATCTGATGAGAGACAAGACATTTACCTTTACTATAACCATAACATTGAAAGTTCTTATATAATTTATGATAACGTTTGTCATATCTATTCGATACAACTAAAGTTCTACCACAGTTTGAGCATTTTAAAATACCACTGAGCCAATGTTTTTGACTTTCTATCGGTCTTGCTCCCTTGAATGTCATTTCTTGTTCTAGACGTTCATTGGCAGCGCGAAATGTACTTTCATCTATTATAGACTCATATTGTCCTTTTTCGATTATCCATTCAGAATTATCTTTTACTGTATTTGTAGCGTTATGTGTTCTGTTCCAACGCACCATTCCTATATACGTTGGGTTTTGAAGTATGTATTGAATTGAGCGTTTCTCAAATGATTTATTATTAGAGGTCTTCAAATTAAAAGAATTAAGATACTTACATATCTCATAAATTGTTTTATTCTCATTAACGTATAGCGAGTATATCTTTTTGATAATCTTGGCTTCTTCTGGAACGATGGTTGGAAGAGCACCTTTGTGTTCTATCTTATAGCCTAGAGGAGGCCTGGCTTGGTAGCCACCTCGTAATGCCTTCTCAGTCATTCCTTTTGTTACTTCTTCAGCTAAGTTTAAGGAATAATATTCTGCCATGGCTTCGAGCATTGCTTCAAGGATTACTGCGAATTTGTCATCCTCTATCTGTTCCGTAATACTTATGACTTGAATACCGCATTCTTTTCGCAATAGAGATTTGTATACAATACTATCCTCTCTGGAACGAGAAAAGCGATCGAATTTATGAACTAATATCACATCAAAGAGCCTGGGCTTTATTTTTGCAGTAGCAATCATTTGCATAAAAGCCGGTCGCTTTTCTGCTTTTCGTCCGCTGATCCCTTCATCTATGAAGATATTCTGTTTGGGTATTAGAATATCATTGCGTTTGGCATATTCTAATATGAGACGTTTTTGGGCATCAGGCGAGAGCTCTGTTTGGTCTATAGTAGAGACACGAATGTATGCGGCTCCAGTTTGCATATTATCAGCTCCTTTTGATTAGAGTTTTTATAAGCCTTATTTTTGTTTATTGAGTGTATATTGCTGTACAATTAAGGATAAGAAAGGCTTTTGATACTTTGTTATATAGTATTTAAATCGTTAGATAATAATTCCTGCTTATGAATTAAGTACAAACAGTAATTCATAAAATAAAAGAATTGATAGTTAAAAGGTGTGGTTCAATTATGAAAAATAATCTAACTAATACAAGATATATAAGAATAAATGGTAAGTATATGCTATGGGATTCCATAAGTGAAGAGCAAAAGAAGAGTATTCCAAAAGATCTAAATGAAAAGGCTATGAAAAGATTAGGATATAAACCAAAGGAATAAAAAGGAGAGTCTATGAGGAATATTTCCAGGTGATTCCCGTTACAGTAAAAGAGAAGCAGGGGGTATTACCCTTCTGCTTCCGATACGATTTCTTCAAGAACATTAATAAGATCTTGTAATGAGTTCAATCGAACATCTCTTTCAAGAATAGAATTTTGAAGTCCAGTAGATAATGTCTCGAACTTCTCTTTTATTGCTGGTGCCACATAAGACATATTAGTTCACTCCTTTCATGAGGAGTAGTATCTGTAAAAAAATACAGAATATTCATAAAGTTAAAATGAAAAACGCCGATAAGCAAATGCTTACCGGCTTTTTATCAAAACTCTTACGAATAATATTATATATAATAAAGTGCGACATACTTTACTTATAAATTATATACGATTCACTAATATATTGTGTGGCAAAAGTATTAAAGAATTATAAAATTATATGGTTAAATATGGTACTAATTAATACGCATTATTTGCAATGAGTGTTAAATGCAATTATTATAGTTAAACTTCGCAGTCAATACGTATATTATACTTGATAAATTCAGTCAATAAAGTATATTAATTACCATGGTTCAAACTGTTACATTATCGTGACTTTGACGAATTTGTGAAGTTACTTATGTTATATCCCTTTGACTTTGATATAAAAAGTTCACTGTTTGACGAACGAAGTGAGGAGTTTGAACTTTTTATATCTGTTTTTTGTCAAAGGGATAAAACATTAGTAACTTCCAAATGAGGAAATGGAACGTAAGATGTAACAGTTTGAACCATGGTAATTTAGATAACCTACCTCTGAATTTATCAAGTATTCAATAACCTTAATACTGCGAAGTAGCAATTTACTACATATGCATCCTCCATTTGGTCATCCAATTAGGACACTGCACTCTATTGCCATCACAATACTGAGTAAGAATTGGTTGTTTGACATTTGGCCTTGATAAATAGCTTGTAAAAATCGTATCAACTGTTACTGAAATATTTTCAAATATATTCCTATTTGGTATCCATTTATGATCAAAGGCAGTGGAAGAAGTTATTGTAAAGTTATAACCTTTGTTACGATACCATTCAGTAAACACACGATTTAAAGTAAATGACATAATAGCGTAAATATTAGCCTCTATGGTTGATTGAGGCCATGTAGAGTATATTTCACTAGAAGCAACGTTTTTAATATAATCTTTATATTTAACATAATAATTTTGAGCTGTTTTATCGGTTGGTGGTCCATCATGCACAATTACATATTCAGGAACAACTACTTTATCAAGAACAATTTCGCCAGTGTCTTTTGGAGGTTTTATTTCTGCTTCTGCAATCTTTGGAGGGTAATCACCGAACAAGGTGTGTGGTCCTATGACATAGGAGCCTGGTTCTGCTTTATCCGATAAAGGTATTAAACTAGCATTTTGTAAAGCAATTTGCCCTGCTAATATTTCAATTCCATTTATCGTAATAGGTTCAAAATCAGGCGCACTGATTTCAACATCATATTCCGAGTATGGTTGTTCTGTGGAAGGGGCAAGACTGTACTCAACAGGAGGAGCTTTTAGATCAATGATATCTGTTTGACCAACGGAATTTGTTTTTAGTTCTTCAAGAACCTTTGAAGGATCACTTGGACTAGAAAGCTTGATTGTAGCATTTTCAATAGGACGCATACCATTTTTGGAGACAACTTGAACTTGTAAGTTACCTGTTGATTCATTTTGCATAGCCTTTAATTGGTTTGTATAGACTCTAGGTTTCATTTATTCACCTCGTTGCAATATTCATTACTAGTAGAATATGAAAAAAAATGAAAAATGTGATTCATGTTTGATAATGCAGATTCGTGGTATACTATACTAAAGAAATTCTTTTGAAACAAATGTATATTTATGAATGGAAAAAAATGAAAAAAATCAGAAAAAACAAAATAAATTAAAAAATAAAAATGAATTATTAGATATATTCTTTGAAAATGCGGGTTTTATTTAGATGCTATACAAAAGATTTTTTAAAAAACTATTAAAATAGGGATGAATAAATATACAAAAAGGTATTTGTTCTTCTTGGGTTTCATATATTTTAAAGAAAATATAGAAAAAATAAAGAAAATTACTTTTAGGTATTGTAATCGTGTAAAATGTATGATATAATTCTAACAATTTGAGGAAAAGTAGCGATTACCAATCAAAGAGCTCTCTCTTTTATTCGGTATGTACTATTTTTTTTTGAGAATTTTTAGGAAAAATGGGCTTTTTTGTAGACCACAAAAATATTGATATGTATAATTATTAATTTTCCTAATCTCATTCATTCAATATTCTAATCTATAAAAAGTATAAAAAAACTTGCATTTTTAAAATATCAGTGACGTAATTTTTTATGTCATGCATATTTTTTTTAAAGTTTTTTGGCAAAAATTGTTTTTTACGCAAAAAAAAGAAAGGAAATAGGTGCAATTTATGAAAGCTTTTCTAATACTTGAAGATGGTAATGTGCTAACAGGAACTAGTATTGGTTCTACGAAGGAAGTTATTAGTGAAATCGTATTTAATACATCAATGACTGGTTATCTGGAGGTACTAACAGATCCTTCTTATGCGGGGCAAGCGGTAGTTATGACATATCCACTGATTGGTAATTATGGTATATGTTATGAAGATATGGAATCATTAAAAGCGTGGCCAGATGGTTTTATCGTAAGAGAGATATCAAGAAGACCAAATAACTTTAGAAGCGAAGATAGCATTGAAAATTTCCTTAAAGTGAATGACATTCCAGGTATTGCTGGAATTGATACAAGGGCGTTAACAAAGATTTTAAGAGAAAAAGGCACAATGAATGGTATGATTACGACCAATGAGAATTTTGTGCTTGACGAAGTATTAGAAAAACTAAAGGGATATACGACAGCTGGTGTCGTGAAAAAAGTTACATGTGATGAAAGAAAAGTATTCCCTGGTAATGGATTTAAAGTCGCACTTATGGACTTTGGTTCGAAAAATAATATCGTACGTTCTCTACAGCAAAGAGGCTGTGAAGTCACTGTCTATCCTGCATTTACTAGTGCAGATGAAATTATCAAATCAAATCCTGATGGAATCATGCTTTCCAATGGACCTGGAGATCCAGAAGAATGTGTTAGTATCATTCAAGAGATCAAAAAGCTTATCGATTCCAATATTCCAATATTCGCAATCTGTTTAGGTCATCAGCTTGTGGCGTTAGCCAATGGAGCAAAGACTCATAAAATGAAATATGGTCATAGAGGTGCTAATCACCCAGTGAAAGATCTGTCAACGGGAAGAGTCTATATATCTTCACAAAACCACGGTTATGTAGTAGATGGAGATACACTATCAGACGATGTTGCAGAGGTAAGCTTTGTTAATGTAAATGATAAAACAGTTGAAGGCGTATCTTATAAAGGTAAAAATGTATTTACAGTACAATTTCATCCAGAAGCATGCGCAGGACCACAGGATTCAAACTTCTTATTTGATCGATTCATTCACATGATGGAGGGTACAAAATAATGCCAAAAAATAATAGTATTAAAAAAGTATTAGTTGTCGGATCAGGACCTATCGTAATCGGACAGGCGGCAGAGTTTGACTATGCTGGAACTCAAGCCTGCCGTTCCCTAAAGGAAGAAGGAATTGAAGTAGTATTAATTAATTCTAATCCTGCAACGATTATGACAGATAAAAATATAGCAGATAAAGTATATATAGAGCCATTAACCCCAGATGTAGTAAAACAATTAATTCTGAAAGAAAGACCAGATAGCGTTCTTCCAACCCTTGGAGGGCAAGCAGCACTTAATATTGCGATGGAATTAGATGAATCTGGTTTCTTAAAAGAAAATAATGTAAATCTCATTGGAACTACATCATTGACAATAAAAAAAGCGGAAGACCGTCAAGAATTTAAATCTACGATGGAGAAGATAGGAGAACCTGTTGCAGCAAGTGAGGTTGTTACAACAGTAGAGCATGCCATCGAATTTACCAATTCAATAGGATATCCAGTTGTTGTTAGACCTGCATATACATTAGGTGGTAGTGGCGGTGGAATCGCAGATAACGAAGAAGAATTAATTGACATCTGTTCTAACGGATTAAGACTTAGTCGAGTAGGCCAATGTCTGATTGAACGTTGTATCGCTGGATGGAAAGAAATCGAATATGAAGTAATGCGCGATAGTGCAGGTAATTGCATCACAGTATGTAACATGGAGAATATCGATCCAGTTGGTGTACATACTGGAGATAGTATTGTAGTTGCACCATCACAGACATTATCAGATAAAGAATATCAGATGTTACGTACCTCAGCACTAAATATTATTACAGAATTAAATATTACAGGTGGTTGTAACGTACAATATGCACTTCACCCTGAAAGTTTTGAATACTGTGTTATAGAGGTAAACCCTAGAGTATCAAGATCTTCTGCCCTGGCTTCCAAAGCAACTGGTTATCCAATTGCGAAAGTTGCAGCTAAGATTGCCTTAGGTTATACTCTTGATGAGATCAAGAATGCTATTACAGGTAAGACTTATGCAAGCTTTGAACCAGCGCTTGACTATGTTGTAGTAAAGCTTCCAAGATTACCATTTGATAAATTTATAAACGCAAAGAGAACGCTTACGACTCAGATGAAAGCAACAGGAGAAGTCATGAGTATCTGCACTAATTTTGAAGGTGCATTAATGAAAGCTTTACGTTCTCTAGAACAAAATATAGATAGCTTAGAGTACGGTAATTATGATCAATATACTATCGAAGAGATTCTAAAGCAATTACACGTTGTTGATGATCGAAGAATCTATGTAATTGCTGAGGCAATACGTAAAGGAATCTCATATGAAGAAATCAATGCAATTACAAAATTCGATATCTGGTTTATCGATAAAATAGCAATCCTTGTTGAGATGGAACAAGCGTTGAAGACAACATCATTAACAGTGGATTTACTAAAAGAAGCAAAACGTCTAGAATTTCCAGATAAAGTAATTGCTAGATTTACAGGTAAAAAAGAAGAAGAAATCAAAGCAATGCGTAAGGAAAATGGAATTGTAGCAGCATTTAAGATTGTAGATACTTGTGCAGCTGAGTTCGAAGCTACGACTCCTTACTATTATGGATGCTTTGGTAGTGAGAATGAAGTTGAGTTATCAAGTGACAAGAAAAAGGTTATGGTTCTTGGTTCTGGTCCAATTCGTATCGGGCAAGGAATCGAATTCGATTACTGTTCCGTACATAGTGTATGGGCGTTAAGAGAAAGTGGCTATGAAACTATTATTGTAAATAATAACCCAGAGACAGTAAGTACTGACTTTGATATCGCAGATAAATTATATTTTGAACCATTAACGCCAGAAGATGTTGAAAATATCGTTAATCTAGAAAAACCAGATGGTGCAGTGGTACAATTCGGTGGTCAGACAGCAATTAAATTAACAGAAGCTTTAATCAAGATGGGAGTTCCAATCTTAGGAACAAGTGCTGAGAATGTAGATGCTGCAGAAGACCGAGAGTTATTCGATGAAATATTAGAAGAATGTTGCATACCAAGACCAGCGGGTAAAACAGTATATACAGAAGAAGAAGCAATTGAAGCTGCCAATGAATTAGGATACCCAGTGCTAGTAAGACCTTCCTATGTTCTTGGGGGTCAAGGAATGCAGATAGCAATATCGGATGAAGATGTAAAAGAATTTATGGCAATCATTAATCGTACGGTTCAAGAACATCCAATCTTAGTTGATAAATACCTAATGGGTAAAGAAGTAGAAGTAGATGCAGTATGTGATGGCGAGGACATCTTAATTCCAGGTATCATGGAACATGTAGAAAGAGCAGGTATTCACTCTGGAGATAGTATATCAGTCTATCCAACACAGAATATCTCAGATCGCACCAAAATTGTAATTGAAGAATATACAAGAAAGCTTGCTAAATCACTTCATGTTATCGGTTTAATCAACATTCAATTTATCGTATATGAAGATGAAGTATATGTAATAGAAGTAAATCCACGTTCCAGTCGTACCGTACCATATATCAGTAAAGTTACTGGTATTCCAATTGTTGACCTAGCATCAAAGGTAATCTTAGGAGCGAAGATCAAGGATCTTGGATATACACCAGGACTTCAAAAAGAAGCAGATTATGTAGCAGTGAAGATGCCTGTATTCTCATTTGAGAAACTTCGTGGAGCTGATATCAGCCTTGGACCAGAGATGAAATCAACAGGAGAATGTCTAGGAATCGCGAAGACATTTAATGAAGCATTATACAAAGCTTTCTTAGGAGCTGGAATCAACCTACCAAAGCATAAGAAGATGATTATGACAGTAAAAGATTCTGCAAAGATTGAAGCAATTAGCGTAGGAAAACGTTTTAAAGAGTTAGGGTATACGATATATGCAACGAAGAGTACTGCAAGAGTATTGAATGAAAATGGTGTGGAGGCAATTCGCATCAACAAGATTGAGCAAGAATCACCAACATTAATGGATCTAATCTTAGGCCATGATATTGACTTAGTGATTGATATTCCATCACAAGGTCTTGACCGTTCCAACGATGGATTCTTAATCAGACGTTTATCAATTGAAACAGGTGTAACTTGTCTTACTTCCATCGATACTGCAAATGCTCTATTAACAAGTTTAGAGATATCTTATGCTGGAAACATGACTTTAATCAATATTGCTGAGATATAAAATTATATAGTTTTCAAAATTAATTCATGAAAAAGGATGCCGTAAATAGACTTTATGGCATCCTTTTTTTGTACTTAATTTCATAATTTTATTGAAATCTGAAAAAGCTATATATAAATAAAAATAAATAAGGAAGAAAAAAAGCTAACAAGTAATTAAAGGAGATTCACTATGTATTTATTTGAATCAATAAAAAAGAAAGATGAGAAACTAGCAGTTGTTGGACTCGGGTATGTGGGGTTGCCAATTGCGATAGCATTTGCAAAAAAAATAACAACTATTGGTTTTGATATTAATCGTAATAAAATAGAAGAGTATCGAAGTGGAATTGATCCTACCAATGAAATAGGTGAAGAGGAAATCAGAAATACTACATTAGAATTTACATGCGAAGAAGAGCGATTAAGAGAAGCAAAATTTATTATTGTAGCTGTTCCAACTCCGGTAAATGTTGATAAAACACCTGATTTAACACCAGTTACCAATGCCTGTGAGATAGTTGGACGTAACCTTGATAAGGGGAGCGTTATTGTGTTCGAATCAACAGTATATCCCGGAGTTACAGAAGAAGTATGTATCCCCATCTTAGAGAAGATGTCAGGACTTTTATGTGGAAGAGATTTTAGCGTTGGCTATTCACCAGAGAGAATTAATCCTGGAGATAAAGTTCATAGGTTACAGAATATAGTGAAAATTGTATCTGGAATTGATGATGAGACAAGAGAAGAAATTGCAAAAATATATGAACTAGTAATTGAGGCGGGTGTTCATAGAGCTGGAAGTATTAAGGTAGCTGAGGCTGCAAAACTTGTGGAAAATGCACAACGCGATATCAATATCGCCTTTATGAATGAACTCTCGATGGTATTTGAAAAGATGGAGATTAGCACAATAGAAGTACTTGATGCGATGAATACAAAATGGAATGCCCTTGGATTTACACCAGGTCTCGTTGGTGGACATTGTATAGGGGTAGATCCTTATTATTTTATCTATAAGGCAGAGCAGTTAGGATATCACTCACAGATTATATTATCAGGAAGAAAAATCAATGATGATATGGGAACTTTCATAGCAGATATTGCTATTAAGCAATTAATTCGGGCAAATAAAATGGTAAAGAGTGCAAATGTCTTTGTTATGGGAATTACTTTCAAAGAAAATTGTCCTGATATTCGTAATTCCAAAGTATATGATATTATTCGTAGGTTTCGAGAATACGAAGTAGAAGTGAAAATTGTTGATCCCGTGGCAGATAAAGATGAAGTAAAAAAAGTATATGGAATAGAACCACTTTCCATAAAGGAAGTAAAGGATGCTGACGCGGTAATATTTGCAGTGGCTCATAATGAATTCAAACAATTAAGCAATGAGGAACTCCGTGCAATGTTCCTTGAGCTACCTTCTAAGGAAAAAGTAATTATTGATGTGAAAAGCATACTTAATAAGGAAGAAATAATGGAAGAGGGGTATTCTTACTGGAGTCTATAATATGATTTGCTCGACAAATGACCTGTTTAGGAAGTAGTCTAGGCAATTTGCACAAAACAGAAAAACTCATGTTTCATTGAGTATGTATAAGAAATTCTAGTTCTCAGATCATTTTGTGTAAAACATATGCTAGGACAGATAACTCGCTTTGCTCAAACAGATCTGTCCTAGCATATAACACGAAATGATCCGAGAACAAGATCTTCTAATACTTACTCAAAGGCGCATTCGCTTTTTCTGTTTTGTGCAAATTGCCAGGCAAGATTTTGAAACAGGTCATTTGTCGGGCAACTCATTATATAACTCTAGAAAGACACTGAAAGGAAGAACATGAAGAAAGAGAAAAAATTAGTAATAGCCATCGGAGTCATGATTATAGCCCTTCTTATGATAATTCTCACCTTTTCCTTTATTTTAATTAATAGAAATAAAGAAGTACCACTGGGAAAAGAAAATAAATATGATGCTACCAATGAGATTAAGGCTGCACTCAAAAAAATAAAAACTAATGAGCAACAATCAAAGATCATAAAAGATGTTAAGACAGTGGAAAAAGTAGTATCCATTGATTTTACGGGTTTGTCAGATACAAAGACAAATAAACACATCATTCAATTGTTAGACAAATATCATCGAAAAGCCACTTTCCTTATACCAGGTATGCTAGCAGCAGAGGATTCAAATATTGTAAGTGAAATTAATGAAAAAGGGCATAGGATTGGTAGTAATACCTTATCTGGAACGAAAAATATAGAAGATTGGTCTACAGAACAATTAATCAAAGATTTTTGCTTAACAAATGAGATTCTATCTAGGTATACCAAGAAGGTTCCCTCTATATTAGAATGCAATTCGACGAAATATACAAATTCAGTATTAAAGGCTGCCTATGTATCGGGATATCAAAAGGTAGTTGATGGAACAACTTATATAAATTATCAAAGCTTTTCAAGTTATCAAGAAGTACTTGACTATGTGTCATCTATGGACAGAGGTTCTATCATAACAATTAAGATGAAGGGGACACTAGATGAGGGAGAGTATAAAGAGGAAAATGAATCAAATAAGAAAGAGTTAAGGAAGAAAGAATTAAGAAAGAAAGAAACAAATAATGAAGTAAATAAGAAAGAAGCAACAAGTACAAATCAAGTAGAATTTTCGAATGATACAACCACTACGTTAACAGAACAAGAGAGATTGGTTCAAGTCGTAGAGTGGTTACTAAAAGCGTTAGATGAGACAAATTATCAAACAGTGCTAGTAGAAGAGTTAGATAAATATAAAGATAGTGATTTTGATAAAAGTTTTACTACATTAAGAAAAGAAAATCAAGGGAAATTGGCTACCGTATATAAAAAAGTTGCGACAAATAGTAATATTGTATCTTTTTCATTTCGAGGTATAAAGAATGAGAGTGTGTTAGATCATTTATTGGAATATCTAAAAGAGAAAAAGATTAAGGCAACTTTCTTCGTGACTGTGGATGATATGATAGATTATCCTGACAGAATAATGAAGATAATAAGTTATAATCAGGCAATCGGTAATGGCGGGTTGAATGATAAGGATGTAACAAAGATGAGCTTTAATGATATCTGTCTATCTATATATAAATGTGAACGTATTTTAAAAGAACGCTATGGTATTGATACAAATCTATATATGCCACAACTTGGGAAATATAATAATCTAGTAAGAGAAGCAGCGTCTACTCTTGGGTATACCATTGTTACATATAGTAAGAATCCGATAACAAGTAAAGAACAATCCGTCAATCGTATTATGAAATACTATCGTAAAGGTGTAACAAGTGGTGACATTATATATTATCGATTCGATTATTATACGAATATAAATCAGGTGATACAGGCAACATATGAGCAATTAATACAAAAACAATTCTATTGTGTAGATATCAAAACATTACTATTAAAAGGCATCTTAGATCAAAATCGTAGGATAAGAGCTAATCAGGATTCCGTTAGGAAACATGATGATCTTCTAAAAAGTTATGACTATAGAAATAAATCGGAAAATAATGACAATATAAATAATCAAGGGAAAGAAAATCAGAAAAGTAATGATAAAAATGAAAATATAAATGGTGAAAAAGCTTGGCCAACCTTTTCGAAAGAGTATTTATCTAATCTTCGTAAGAAGAATCATGGAAAGGTCAATTTGCCTATTCGTACTGTATACACTACCCAAAAGGCGCTAAGCTATACATTTTATGGAATCAGTAACAAAAAGGTATTAGATAATGTAATGGAAAATCTTAAGAAAATCAATGCAAAAGCTACGTTCTTCGTTACTAAGAATGACTTACTTGAGAATGCTTCATTAGTGAAGAAAATAGCAGCAGGTGGTCATGAAATAGGAATCTGTCTTAGTATATCTGATGGAACTGACTATAATTCTATAACTAGTACAATTCTAGGAATGAAAAAGTTAATTAATCAATATTGCAATCAAAAGCCAGATTTAGTAAGGTACGCATATGAGATTAAGGCATCGAATGAATTGCTTGAAGCAGTAAAAAGTACTGGTTGTAAGTATATAAGTCAGGATATTTCATTGGCTAGTTCTTCATTAAGCAAGAATTCAACGATAGATCAAGTAATGCAGCATGCATTTAATGAAGGAAATATCACAGTTCGAAGAGGGTATATTCTGTATTTTCGAATGGATTATTATAATGATCCTAACCTTATTGGAGATTTAATTCAAACTATTTATAAAACCAGAGTTCAAGTGATTGCTTATCCTGATAATATGAATAAGGAGGATTCTAGTTATCATTTGAAGACACTGCATGAATTATTAAATAGCGAGTATGTCTATACGTATCCTGTGAAGAAAGAAAATATCATAGAAAGTCTGAAAGATTCTATATATAGTGGACACTTAAGTGACATGACAGAGGATGAAAAGTTTCGCTATATTGCAGGAAGATATATTGGGACTCCAAGTATTAATACAATTAAGACATTACCAGGTTTTACAGAGGAAGAGCTATCAAAGCTTGATAAGAGTGGAAGATTCACAGAAGATAAAGTCTTATATCTGACCTTTGATGATTGGGGAAGTGATAAGCCAATTAATCAGATTTTAACCGTGTTAAGCAAATATCAGATAAAAGCCACATTTTTTGTAAGAACTAATTATATTGAACAAAATCCTAATCTTCTTCGATCCATCGCAATTGAGGGACATAATATTGGAAGTCATACTGATATGCATTTGTCATTTGCAACATCGGATACAATTATAGAAGAGGAAGAACCAACTTCAGTCTATTATTCATTAACTCCAAAAGAAGTGGCGGAAAGGAAAAAAGATATCATTAATTCCTATAACAAACTACTAAATATCATTGGAGATGTAGAGATTGACGGTGTTCCTTCGCTCACTAAGATATTACGACCACCAACTCTTGCTATGAGTAAAGAAGGAATGGAAGCAATCCTTGATACTGGATTTACGTATATCGTAAGTGGTGATTTTAGTACTCATGATTATGAAGCAAAAGATGCGAAAGCTTTGGCTGACGAGATTATGAAAGGAATACCATTGAAGAACGGTGTTAGGAAGATTCAAAATGGTAGTATCATAGTTATGCATATGTCGGATGATAAAGTAACTCCAAGAAATAATCTTGATATCACTGCAGAAGCATTGGATCTAGTGATTCCAAAATTATTAGCAGAAGGTTATCATTTTGCAACATTAGGAGAATATTTGACAGATAAGAAAGGTGAGGTGTTCTCTGTAGGTGAATAAACTTAACTTAAGGTAGATAAATAATAGAAACAATGAAGAAAAAATGAGGTAGGAGAAAAATGAGTATGCTATCGAAAAAAAGTACGAATGACAATATAAATACTAAAGATGATATTCTCCTACAACCTAAGGAAGATAGAAGAATTCTTTCGAATGTGCCAGATAAGACAAAAGTTCGTTCCAATACCGACCGTAGGGGATATCAAAGTATAGAAGAAATATCAGAAAATGTAAATGAATTTATCGCAAATAAAAAAGCTGGTATACGTTATCGTGTGAACTATACAGTGGAAGTATCTTATCGTTATAAAGGAGTCAAATATAGGTTGCAATGTCAAGGAATTGATATCTCTACAACTGGTATGTTAATTCGTTTAGAAGAAAATAAACATCTTTTAAGAATGAAAGAATCACAATCAGTTAAGTTAAGATTTGAGATTATTCCTGGTTCTATGCCAGAAGGTTACGAGATGAATGTAAATATGAAGGCACATATTGCTAGAACGGAACAAATAAAAGAGAATGAATCATTATGTGGGCTAGTATTTGAACAGCCATTATCCATTTATTCAGCCAAGAAAAAGGGAAAATATTTATTAGTTATTTCAAGTCTTTTACTATTTATTATTACTTTTTTTATAATATTAATGCGTGCAGAGAGTGTAATCTATTTTGAGTTTAATAAATGGTTGTATTTATATAGTATTATAGCTGCTGGATTTTTGTTAAGTCGGTACTTCTTTGGATTCTTATACCGAGAAGTACCAATTGACGTAGATTATACCCCTGGGGTTAGCATATTAATTCCTTGCTTTAATGAGGAAGAATGGATTCAGAGAACAATCTTAAGTTGCATGAATCAAGATTACCCTATTGATAAATTAGAAGTTATCGTTATTGATGATTGTTCTAGTGATCAATCTGTTAAAAAAATTGATGAGATCGTATCAAAGATACATAAGGAATCGGAACAATTTGATACGAAGAATAGGCTTAAGTGTATTGTACAAGAGAATAATGCAGGAAAGAGAGAAGCTCTTGCAAGAGGAGTGTTGGAAGCGCAACATGATCTTGTAGTCTTTGTTGATTCAGATAGCTTTCTGGATCCTTTTGCAATTAGGCATCTAGTGCAACCTTTTAAAGATCCTAAGATGGGAGGAGTAGCAGGAAGAACAGATGTAGCGAATACTTATACGAATGAACTTACGAAGATGCAGTCAGTAAGATATTATATTGCTTTTCGTATCATGAAAGCGGCAGAAAGTTATTTTGATACGGTTACATGCCTATCTGGGCCACTCGCATGTTATAAAAAAGAGATTATTCTTAAGAACAGAGAAGCATGGCTCAATCAAAAATTTTTGGGACAGAGAGCAACTTTTGGAGATGATAGAGCAATGACTAATTTTGTTCTTAGAAGATATCGGACATGTTATCAAGATTCTGCGGTATGCTCTACAATTGTTCCAAAATCTTATTCTGTATTCTTAAAGCAACAAATGAGATGGAAACGATCTTGGTTAAGAGAATCTTTAATTGCAGGAAAATTTATGTGGAGAAAGGAACCGTTTGCAGCGATTACTTTCTACATGGGGTTATTTGTTCCTATTGCAGCTCCTATCGTTGTTGTATATAACCTAATCTATGTACCAATCATGCATCATATTTTTCCTACAGCATTCTTAGTAGGACTATTGTTAATGGCTTTACTTATGAGTTTTGCTCAGATGTTCTTAAGAAAGAGCTCCACTTGGCTTTTTGGAATATTATTTTGCTTTTATTATGAAGTCGTACTTCTATGGCAGATGCCAATTGCCTGGGTAACCTTCTGGAAATCCACTTGGGGCACAAGATTAACTCCTAGTGATGTTGAAGTATTAGAAAAGAAAGCGAAGAAGCAAAGTAAGAAGAAAAAAAGTGAGAAGGAAGAAAACAGATAGTAAGCCAAAGAAAGCAAAGCATAGAGAGGATTCGTATGGAGTTTTTACTGAAAAAAAAAGAAAGAAGAAAAGTAATACGAACTATATTTGAAGCAGTCATATTAATTGTATTATTTATAGTAACATTTCGAGCGTTGTTCGTATTTAAGCATTATACTCCCTACGACTATAGGGATAAAAAGATAGTTACTGAAGAAGATAATGGATTTATTGCAGTATCTTATCTTGCAGTAGATCGTAATGGATCTCCTTCCATGATTCGTACAGAGCGTTTAGAGGAACATCTGAAAGCCTTAAAGAAGAATGGCTATGTTACGATCACACAGAAAGACATTGAGAATTATTATGATAATAATAAGCCACTTCCAAAGAAGTCATTATTTTTAATGTTTGAAGATGGAAGAAAGGATACTGTAATCTTTGCTCAAAAGATTATGGAGAAATATAATTACATTGGCACAATATTTACGTATGCAGAGAAATTTGCAGAAAAAGATTCGAAGTTCCTTATGCCAAATGATATTAAAAAGCTATTAAAGAATTCTTATTGGGAGCTTGGAAGCAATGGATATCGATTATCCTACATCAATGTATTTGATCGCAATCATAATTATCTTGGAGAATTAAGTTCTAAGGAATTTGTACAGTTGCGTAACCATATTAGTGGAGAGTATAACGAATATTTAATGGACTTTATCCGGGATGAGAATAATATACCGAAGGAAACAAAAGACGAGATGACGAGCCGTATTGCATCGGATTACTCCTTGATGAAAAAGGTATATACAGAGGAATTTGGTGAAGTGCCAGGTGTATATGCAATTATGCATTCGAATACAGGTAGTTTTGGAAGTAATGAGAAAGCAAGTGAAGTGAACGAAGAATGGTTAAAGAAAATATTTAGTATGAATTTTAACAGAGAAGGCAATTCCTATAACAAGGGAAGGAATGATATCTATGATCTTACAAGAGTTCAACCACAAGCTTATTGGTATACAAATCATCTTCTTATGCGTATTGCAGAAGATACGAAAGATAAGTTAAATTTTGTTGTGGGTGATCTTAAGAAAAGCAAAGAATGGAACTTAATAAAGGGTGCTTGCGAATATAATGGAGCAACGATAGCGCTTACTTCCAAGCCCAAAGGAAATGGACTCATTCGATTAAGAAGTGATAAGCTAAGAGATGTTCATCTTACAGTTCAGTTATTAGGAAATAAACTTGGTACACAAGCAATCTATTTACGTGCAGATGAATTATGTAAGAGATACTTATCTGTGAAAGTTCAAAATGATTTTCTAATAATAGAGGAAAATGGTGAAAAGATATTTGAAAAGAATCTAACAAAACTAAATAAGATAAATAATTCAACCATTCAGATGAATGAAGCAGGAAACTATCTAGTTGACGTTACTCTAAAACGAGATTCGATTAATGTAGAAATTAATAATAAGAAAGTAGTAAATGATCTTATAGTCTCAAACCAGTCTTCGGGGGATCTATATCTAGCATCCACTGCATCGAAGTATGGATATAGGCAAAGAAATATAGTTGATGATGTTTATGATGGAGTCTTTCAAGATTTGGTTGTTTATAAGATATCAGAAGAGAATCATAATAAGATTATTTTTGATAATCGATTAAAGGGTCAGGACAAGGTAAAAGAAGAAGTAAAGGATGGATGGGAAAGAGTCGTAAATTGGTTTATTAAGAATTTATAGTTATTTATAGCTTATTAGCGTGAAATAAAATACAATTTCATGCGTTGAATTTAGGCCTGCGAGCAAGTTACAGGTATGGACGTTAATGTGAAATTAAGCGTTTCACATCACTGATTTATATGTCACAGAGGCGACAGATGGGAGCAAGTATGAAGAGTAGAATTGTTATAATCTTATACCTAATTATAGAATTGTTACTAATGACTGGCTGTAGCACTTTAGATAATAAGAATAAAATTATAACCAATGATAGAAGTGGGGCAACATCAGTGAATTCTAAAAAGAATGAATCAGACCCAGCGAAAAAACTTTCTGTCTGGATAACCTATTGGGATTCCAATCATGTTGAAAAGGAACTTGGTATTTTAAAAGATAGAATAGGGACTATCAGCTATTTCGCAGTATATTTTAATGAACACAATGAACCATTTATTAGAGAAGAAACAACAGGCATGCTACAATATGTGAAGCAGACTTACGGAGATTATCAATATCAGAACTATCTTACTTTTGTCAATGATCTTGTAAAATCGGATGGAACTTCGTCGTTAAAAGATACTAATTTGTTAAGAAAATTATTTGCTACCAAAGAATCTAGAAGTAACCATATTGATGAGATTATTCATATGGTAAAAGAAGGTGGATATAGCGGTATAGAAATTGATTATGAAGCAATCAAAAAGGATATCACTCTTTGGAACAGTTATATACAATTTATAAAAGAACTATATCAAAAAGCGAGTGGGGAAAACCTTCCGGTTCGAATAATCTTGGAACCAAATGTAACTTCCGAAGAGATTACATTACCAAAAGGTCCGAAATATATCATGATGTGCTATAATCTGTATGGCTATGGGACAGCAGCAGGACCAAAAGCTAATCCTCAATTTATCAAGGGATTGGTGGAGAAAATGACACATATGATAGGAAAGATATATGAGGATAATAAAAGTGAAGTTAATGCAAATGTGAATAAGAACTGTGAGGATACAATAGGGTTCGCATTGGCAACAGGTGGTTTTGACTTTGCTGATAATGAAAAAGTAACACAACTTACGCAATCTCAAGCGGTTGAATTAATGAACTCGTATGAAACAATATCTAAACGAGATAAAGATAGTCAATGTCAAGTCTTTACTTATAAGGAGAATGGAATAAAGCATGAGGTCTGGTATGCAGATAACACAACAATTAAATCGTGGATGCAAGTAATAGATGAGATGGGTGATTATGAGATAGTGCTGTGGAGATTGGGTAGCAACGTAGATCTTACGCCGTAAATTGTATTTTGGATTATAGTAATGACAAGAGTTGCCCCACAAATGACCTGTTTGGGAGGTTGTCTAGGCGATTTGCACAAAACAGAAAAACTCATGCTTCATTGAATAGGTATAAGAAGATCTAGTTCTCAGATCATTTCATGTAAAACATATGCTAGGTCAGATAACTCGCCTTGCTCAGACAGATCTGTCCTAGCATATAACACGAAATAATCCGAGAACAAAATCTTCTAATGCCTAATCAAAGGCGCAATCGTTTTTTCTGTTTTGTGCAAATTGACAGGCTAGATTTTGAAACAGGTCATTTGTGGGGCAACTCATGACAAGAAGCTGGGGTGATTTTCTGAGAAATATTACTCCAGCTTTGCTATCGAGTGCGTTGAAAAAGGAATAGAAAAAAGAAGTATAAATAAGAAGCAATAAAGATTATGTTATGGTTTTAAGTTAAAGCAAAGTGTATAAAAAACAAAATATGGAAAAATATATATAAGAGAGCTATAATAATTCATAGAAACTAAGGATGGGGATAGTGTAAAACAAAGAGCATTTCACACCCTTGATAGTATGTCGCCAGATGCGACTGATAGGAGCTTTTATGAAGAACGTGATGAAACTTAATATGATAGCTTTTTTTTATGGACTTATATTATTTATTCAAACAGAATTAGCGCTAAATGTATACCGTTTAGAAAGAATTTTTAAGTGGTTTACTTATCGCTTTGATTCAATTCTAATTATTGTGATTTTTTTCATATCAACGATTATCTTTTATGTTATATCTAAGAAATTATGTATAGGTAAAATAAGATATTCACTGTCAATCTTATGGATACCCTATTATATAGTTTTAATATTCTTATTTGCATATTTATTTCCAATAACTTATCCTGGGGATAAACCGGCAGATATATTGGGAATTGTTCTTTTGGGGATCTATTTTATTTATTCATTTTATATTCACATGATTAATATGGTTAGTTTTTATTGGAATAAATGAAGCGTTCTGCGAAGTTACATAGCTTTTGGTTGTATGTCTTTATTAGATAGGTAGATTATAAAATAACAGTTTGAGGTAATTTATAGTAAAAATAGAAAAAATTTAAAAAGTACTTTACCTGTCGTAGTATGTGTGATATAATTACTACGACAGGCGAGGTAACGACAGATAAAGTATGACAGTCATAGTAAAATTAGGAAACAATTTATTTAATATAACGAACGAGAAAGGAATCATATTTTGATAAGTAGTGATGTTATAAGAGGATATAATGATACCATTATTTTATTTTTACTTCTGGAGAAAGAATCTTATGGTTATGAGATATCTAAGGAAATCAAAGAACTTTCGAATGAGAAATATGTTATGAAGGAAACTACACTTTATTCCGCTTTTAGCCGTCTCGAAAAGAATGGGTATATTGTTTCTTTTCGCAAGGAGGAAGAAGAACTATACGGAAAGAAAAGAACATATTATAGAATTACGCAGGCAGGGATTACTTACTATAAGGAAAAATGTGAAGAGTGGAATCTGACGAAGGATGTTATTAATCGATTTATAAAGGAGATGTAGTTATGGAGACAATTAAAAATTATTTAGACAACATGTTTTTAAATTTACCAAAGAATCAAGAAATGCTACGACTGAAAGAAGATATTTTAGTAAATATGGAAGAGAAGTATAGTGAATTAAAAAAGAGTGGAAAGTCAGAAAATGAAGCAATCGGGATAGTAATCTCTGAATTTGGAAACATTGATGAATTACTAAATGAATATCAGATTACAAATCAGGATATGAATACAGTGGATACAAAAGCAGCGGATGTAACATTAACACAAACGGAAGTTGCCCAATATCTTGAGGATAAAAAGAAGAATGCGAGAAGTGTGGCTTTTGGAGTAATCTTATGCATCCTTGGCGCGGCTGTATTAATATTAATCACTCAATTAGGTACAGATATGATTTTTGGTAATACATTAACAGATGATATAGCAGGAACTATTGGAGTGATAACTCTACTAATCTTTGTTGTTGCAGCAGTAGCAATTTTTATCGCATCTGGTGCTAGAATGGAAAGATACAAGTACTTAAAGGATGACTTTTATTTACCATCCGCATTGCAATCAGTGATTGAAGAAGAATATCAGAATTTTTCATATAGATTCACAAAAATAATAATACTAGGAGTATCTATATGCATTCTATCTCCAACAGTTATATTTGTAGGAACGATGTTTGGTGATAGCGGTTCCGTTTATTCAGTGGTATTACTCTTATGTATAATTGCAACTGCAGTATATTTATTCTGTTATTTCGGTGGAATTAGAGAAGGATATAAAGTATTACTTAAATTAGAGGAATATAAAAGAGAAAAATATAAGAAAAAAAGCGATCGAGTAATTGGCGCTGTATCTGCTATCGTTTGGCCAATTGCAGTGTGTATATTTTTAGTCAGTGGTTTAGTATATGAGCAATGGGATATTAACTGGATCGTTTTCCCTATCACAGGTATTCTGTTTGGAATGTTCTGCTCAGCTTATCATATTTTAACAGATAATAGAAAAACATATTAATTTGTGTAATAAGTGTTCCTTGTGTTGACACATCTATGTTTGGTGAATATAATAGAGTAGATGAATATATCGGATGAAGGATTCGGGAGAGACTGATTAATCAGCGCCGAAGGGGAAGACGCAACAAACTCTCAGGCAAAAGGACCGAATTTGGACGAAACTCTGGAAAGCATAGCACCGACGAAGCAATCATGACATGAGAATCTTTCAGGTAAAATAACAGAGGCGTATTGTAACAAGCTTACAGTAGGCTTCTTTTTATTTGCCTATATATAATTGGAGCTTGAATCTTAACAAAGGGGTTAGAATTCATGAATGGAATAACGTTACTTGAATACGTAGGAGTGTTTGCCTTTGCAATATCAGGAGCAAGCATTGCGATGCGAGAGGATTTTGATTTACTTGGTATCTATATTTTGGGAATGGTTACAGCCATGGGTGGTGGAATCATTCGAGATATCGTTACACAACAAGGAATCCCAATATTTTTTACGAGCTATGGAGCGATACTTGTTATTTTCATAGCAACAACTCTTGCTATCTTCTTAAGGGGCAAGTGGGATGACCACATGCTATTTGTCACAGTGGATGCAATAGGGTTAGCTGCATTTGTTGTATCATCCGGTATTAAGGCCATTGACAATCACTATAATCTTGTGTTATTTATCTTTGTAACATCAATTACTGGTGTAGGTGGCGGATTATTAAGGGATATTTTTGCTAGAAGAAAACCGATGATATTTCAGTCTGATATTTATTGTATCGCTGGGATAATCGGTGCTTTAGTATTAAAAGGTGCTTATCCTTTCCTTGGTAAATCACTTTCTGTGTATTTGTCTCTAATTGTTATAGTTACAATACGTATGTTTTGCTATTTAAAAAATATTAATTTGCCTAAAGTAAAACATTTTTCAAGTAAAACAGAAAGCCAAGTTAATTTTTAACAGCAACTTAAACTTCCGTAAAAAATAGACTATCAACCTACGATGAGTAATCGTAAGTATGATGGTTCTATAATAAATGTTGGGGTGTGTTAAAAACACTTCCAACATTTTTGTTTTTATATTAAAATACATCTATATAAAGCCTCTTAACATGCAAACCGACCAAAGTAAACATTTTAAAGGAGGTATTTTATATAGATGCAATCTAATTGTAACAAAAATCTTTTAAATTTAGAAGGTGTAAAATTAAAAAGTGTGCAACACACACTAGAGGGGATTATTATCAAGATTGAAACCAATCCCAAACCTCAAAATTGCCCTTGTTGTGGAGCTGAAACTTCTAAAATACACGATTATCGTTGGCAGAAAATTAAAGACTTACCTTTTCAGTTATCAAATGCTTATTTAATGTTGAGGAAACGAAGATATGTGTGTTCCTGTGGCAAACGTTTTTATGAGAAATATAGCTTTATCGCTAAATATCAGCAACGTACAACACGACTATCCTATAAGATTGTTGAATTGCTTCGTTCAACCAACAGTATTAAATATGTTGCTTCACAAACTAATGTCTCTACGAATACTGTAACACGTATTCTTGACACACTCTCGTATGATAAACCACCTATTCCTCAATGTATTTCAATTGATGAATTTAAAGGGAATGCTGGTAATTCCAAATATCAATGTATTCTGGTAGATGCAAAGAAAAAATGTATTCTTGATGTTTTACCGGATCGTACTCAGTCTCATCTTATTGATTATTTTAAATCTTGCAGTCGGGACGAAAGGTATCGTGTTAAATTTTTTATTTCTGATATGTGGCAACCTTATATTGATCTTGCCAAAACATTCTTTCCTAATGCTACAATCATCGTAGATAAATATCATTACATCCGTCAGGTTTCTTGGGCAATTGAAAGTGTTCGTAAACGTTTACAAGCATCCATGACACCAACTCTTAGAAAGTACTATAAACGAAGTAGAAAACTTATACTGACTCGATATTCTAAATTAAAAGACGAAAACAAAAAAGCCTGTGATTTAATGCTACTATACAGTGATGATTTACGACTAGCTCACAAGTTAAAAGAATGGTTCTATGAAATATGTCAGAGTAACAGCTATACATATCAAAGAACTGAATTTTGGGAATGGGTAAAGAATGCTGAAAGTTCTGGATTACACGAATTTGAAGCTTGTGCAAAAACATATAGACGTTGGTCTGAGTATATACTTAATGCTTTTAAGTATGGATATACAAATGGGCCTACGGAAGGATTTAATAATAAAATCAAAGTACTAAAAAGAAGTTCTTATGGTGTACGTAATTTTGAAAGATTTCGTACACGTATCATTCACAGTTCTATGTAAAAAAATGGTCGGTTTTCAAGAGGCTTATTTGTCATGCAAAAAAACATCTATTATAGAACCTAGTCATAAAAATAGCTCTATTGTCAATGTTAGTGCGGGTGCAATGCACCTCGCACCCCAACACTTGACAAAGAGCCAGTATGATAGTCTATTTTAATATAATATAAATAATATAGTTAAATTCAATCAAGTATTCAATTGGAATCAAGTATTCTAATTATGTATATAAAATTTATATTCAGTTATTTATTGAATAATATTATTTATCATTATTACATGTTATAGTTTGCGGTCGCTAATTTCTTAACATATAATAATCCAGTTAATACAGGTGGAAGACTAATTAATACGACTGTAGCAATTGCCTCTGGAACAATATAAGTAGCATTATAGCTTAGTGTATATAACATTGGATTCATACCTTTAGGTGCATAGGAACTAAAGAATACATAGCCTGAGATCACATGGCATACATATCTTCCGAATACTCCAAGTAAATAGCCTTTTAATAAACCAAACTTTGATTTATAGAATAGACCTGCTAGACCTAAACAGCCAAATGCCAAAGGATAATCTAATAGTATCTGCATTGGATGGTATAAATATGGATCAATCAGAAATTGTAAAAGACCATATGCCATGCCGGTTAATAATCCAATTTTGGGACCATATAGATAACCTATATAGCAGATGAAGAACATGCTAAAAAATGTGATGGAACCTCCGAAAGGTAAGTGACCGAACTTGATAAATGAGGTTACGGTTGCTAATGCCATTCCAGTAGATGCGAATATTAACTGTTTGGTACTTAATTTCTTGCCTGATCCACTTATAATAGAGATTACAATTAAAAGCAATAGAATCAATAGAATAACAGAGCCATAACCTAATGTAGTCAAGTCATAGCTGGTCTCACCATCTTTCACTGACGATAAGACAAATAAATCAAATAACTTTTGAAACATAAAAAAACCTCCTTAGACTAATGCGTAGGAGGGGCCACAAAAAATGCTTCCTTACGCTGGTATTAACCAGATCAAGTGTTGAGGGACAGTGTCATATAAATAACACTTCTCAGCCGTGGGCGCCCCTAGCAAATAATTATTTACTATTTATTTTACGCATTAAATATAGCAATTTATGTGAATAAAGTCAAGGAAAATATTAAAAGATGATTAAGAATTATAAAAAAATAATAAAAAATGCAAATGATTGATAAATCGACTATTCTTATCAATCACTTGCATTTTAGAAAGAATCTTAATTAAAAAATATGTCTACTTAAGAATATCGCTTCTTAATTTGCTTGTATTCTTATATGGTTTAACATATTGGTATTGGGTCTTATTGAATTTTGTTCCATCAAAAATAGGATACTTGGAATTCAAATATTTATAGTATTCAGTTTTTGTTACTTGTTTGGCATTGATTGTAAAATCAGCTTGTGCTACTTGATAAAATATGTCACAACCATCTTTTGGAATAATATAATTACTTTCTTTATCAATATCTAGAGTTGTAAAACCAATTAGAGTATCGCCTTGAGTATATCTTACTTGATAATGTTTTGTTTTTTTGTTGTAGTAGATATCATAGGTATTCGCTCCAATTCCGCCTGTTTCAAATAGCTTACCATCGATGTAGGAATAGACATCTATATGTCCGCCTTTTGTACTCATTGTATTACTTTTTCCTAAGGTTTCTGTGTAAAGTAGTTCTGGAACCTTATCTGAATTAAGGTCTACTAAAGTAAAATAAGCATTACTACTTTGGCCTTTAAGCCATGTACTGTATGCCTTCTTGGCAAGATCTGCTTTGGAAGCTGCCATTGTATTAACACTTGTTATTGTTGAAAATAAAATCACGCAAGATAAAGCTATAGTTAATTTTTTCTTCATATGTACTCCTCCTAAATATATATATTAAATAGTACCAAATTGATTATTTTATGTCAAATAAAAGTACTAAAAAATACTATATTAATAAATGGTTCGCTCGACAAATGACCTAAGGGTTAAAATAATTGTAGTATATAAAAAATAAATGTTCGAAAGTAGAAAGGAATGCTATACTTATAATAAAAATATAATAGGTGAACAAGGAGAAGGTATGATTATTAAGAATGTAACTTTTTATATAAAAGCAGAACAGGTAGTTGAATTTATAGATGCTACCATAGAAAATCAACGAAATTCTCGTATGGAAGAAGGCGTAGTTTTATTTGAATTTATACAATCGGAGGAAGAATCTAATAAATTTATGCTGATTGAGGGCTACGAAATGACCAAAGCCATGGAAGATCATTTAGAAACTACACATTTTAAAAAGTGGATAAATACAGTTGAACCATGGTTTCTTAACCCAAGAACTAAGGAAATGTATCATAGTATAGAAGTATAGAAATATTTTAGTGCTTTTCTTGATTGTAGAATGAGAGCCATATTAAATATAATCCTTACAGATGGAATGGATGTAAAAAGAGGAGAGAATTTATATGATAGAACAGTTAAAAGCACCAGGAAAGTATATGCAAGGTACTGGTATTATGAAGGATTTAGCGAAACATGTTGTGACATATGGTAGAAAAGCTTTGTATTTACTTGCAGATAGGGATGTTGATCTTATCAAGGAGCGTATTGATCGAAGTTATCAATGTTACCAGAGCTATCAAAGCGACCAAGGGTATCAAAGTTACCACAGGAATCAAAGCTACCAGAGGTATCTTGGAGAAAATGAGAGTTCCTTAATTAATAATGGAAATAAAGATGAGATAGTACATGATACATATTGTTATGAAATGTTTAAAGGAGAATGTGACAATGAGGAGATATCACGGATTGTAGATATTGTGAAGAAACAGGGAATTGAGGTAATCGTTGGTATTGGTAGTGGAAAGTTACATGATACTACAAAAGCAGTAGGCTTCTATGCGAATATTCCTGTTGCCATTGTTCCAACAATTGTTGCATCAGATGCTCCTTGCAGTAGCATGTCAGTGATTAACACCAAGGAGGGATGCTTTGATCATTATTTATATTTAAAGCATAATCCAGACCTTGTATTCGTGGACATTGATTTTATCATTCAGGCGCCAGCTAGATTGTTAGTTGCAGGGATGGGAGATGCATTATCTACTTACTTTGAGGCAAGAGCTTGTCAGCAATCAAACTGTCTATTGCCAAATGGTTCTAAATCAAGTGATGTAGCTTATTATTTGTCTAAGTTATGTCTTGAGTCGCTGTATCAATACGGAGTACAAGCAAAAGAGGATGTAATAAATCATATAAGTTCCATAGCGGTTGAGAAGATAGTGGAAGCAAATACATTATTAAGTGGAGTTGGTTTTGAAAGTGGGGGACTTGCAGCGGCACATGCAATTAATGATGGTATGTCACGAATCGAATCTTGCAATCACAGATTACATGGTGAAAAAGTCGCCTTTGCAACATTAGTACAGTTAGTATTAGAACGTGAATATGAAAAGTGTAGTACTAGCGATAGGAATAAAAATGTAGATAGTAAGAGTCATAGTCAAAAGGAAATTGAAGAAGTGTTAGAATTTTGTGTACAAGTGGGATTGCCAGTTACATTAGAAGAAATGGGGTTAACATCTGGTGATAGAGATACTTTACAGCGAATTGCAGAATATAGTTTATTAGACAATGAACCAATGCATCATATGGGATTCATCGTGACGGAAGATATGATAATACAAGCGATGCTAGAGGTGGATTGTATAGGTAAGGGTAAATAATGTGTAAACTTATATGAATTAGTAATATTAAGGGAACGATGATAAACGGTAGTTTACAGTTCCTTTTTTAAAATTAATTAGTTTAATAACAAAACGAAATAATATATGACAACAAGTGAGTGGAATAATACATTGTTGAGAACATGAATCTTTTGTAGAATAACAAATAGAAACTGGTAATTACGTAATTGCCAATTAATATGGAGAGGAGTACTTAACATGCTATTTAGTAAAGAGAAGAATCGTCTCGTATGTAAAAATGGATGTGAGACTATATGGATTGAAAGTTGGGGCGACAATTCATTGAGAGTTCGTATGACTGCGGATAGTCAGATGGATACAAATGATTGGGCTTTAACTATAGAACAAAAAGAATGCAATCCTAAGATAACAATAGAGGAAATTGAAGTAGTAGAGCCTTGGTATAAAGGTGAAGAGAGAGAAAGTCATAAGCAAAAGTTTAACATTGCAAGTATAACCAATGGCAAGATTACAGCGAAAGTAAATTTTGAAGGATGGATATCCTTTGAAAATGAAAAAGGTGAAGTGATATTAGAAGAATACTGGAGAAATCGTATTCGTATCGACCGTTATGCAGTACCAATTAATGTTCCAGCAAGAGAATTAAAGGCAGTACCTGGAATGAGTGATTATCGTCTTTCTTTGAGATTTGAAGCATACGAAGGAGAGCAGATCTTTGGTATGGGTCAATATCAAGAAGGTAATTTGGATAAGAAAGGTGCTACCTTAGAATTAGCACAAAGAAATACACAAGCAAGTGTACCATTTTTCGTTTCTAGTAGAGGATATGGCTTCCTTTGGAATAATCCTGCCATTGGTAATGTGTCCTTTGGCACGAACAAGACAGAGTGGAAGGTAGAAAGTACGAAGAAACTTGATTATTTTATCACAGTGGAAGATACACCAGATAAGATTATCAAACAATATGCAAAAGCTACAGGTACTGTTCCAATGATGCCAGAGTATGGAATGGGATTCTGGCAATGTAAATTAAGATATCGAAACCAAGAAGAATTATTACATGTAGTGCGTGAACATAAGAGAAGAGGTCTACCTATGGACGTTGTCGTTATTGACTTCTTCCATTGGACTAAACAAGGTGACTTCAAATTCGACCCAGTTGATTGGCCGAATCCAGAAGAGATGATTCGCGAGTTAAAAGAACTTGGTGTAGAACTAATGGTGTCAGTATGGCCAACCGTAGATTCTCGTTCTGAGAATTATGGAAAGATGGCAGAACAAGGCTATCTATTAAAATATGATCGTGGTGTATCAATCACGATGAACTGGATGGGTGAGACTTCGTTCTTTGACGCTACACATCCAGGAGCAAGAGAATATGTATGGGAAAGATGTAAAGAAAATTACTTTGATAAAGGAGTAAATATCTTCTGGTTAGATGAAGCTGAACCAGAGTATGGTCCATATGACTTTGATATTTACCGTTATTATCAGGGATCTGCACTACAAGTAAGCAATATCTATCCAGCTATGTATGCGAAAGCTTTCTATGATGGCATGGTGAAAGAAGGAATGGACAAAGTTCTTAACTTGGTTCGTTGTGCGTGGGCTGGTAGCCAACGCTATGGAGCATTGGTATGGTCAGGGGATGTATATTCATCCTTCCGTGCAATGAGAGAACAATTACAAGCAGGCTTAAATATGGGTATCGCAGGTATTCCATGGTGGACAACAGATATCGGCGGTTTCTTAGGTGGAGATATTCATGATGATAACTTCAAAGAATTATTAGTTCGTTGGTTTGAATGGGGAGTATTCTGTCCTGTATTCCGTCTTCACGGAGAAAGACCTCCTTTCTATCCATTAGAGGAAGAATTCCGTGATGGAACTAGAATGTTTTCATCAGGACAAGATAATGAAGTCTGGAGTTTTGGCGAAGAAATATATGAGATTTTTAAGAAATACCTATTCTTAAGAGAAAAATTAAGACCATATATTAGAAACCTAATGAAAGAAGCACACGAAAATGGAGCACCAGTAATGAGAACAATGTTTTATGAGTTCCCAGAAGATGATACTTGCTGGAAGTTAACCAATCAATATATGTTTGGTTCAGAGCTTTTAGTAGCTCCTATTATGGAAGAAAAAGTACATGAAAGAGAAGTGTATTTACCTAAGGGTATAAAATGGGTTGAATCCGCCACTAGAAAAGTATATGAAGGTGGTCAAACAATTAAAGTGGATGCACCAATTGATATGATACCAATCTTTATCAAAGAAGGATCTGATGTTGAAGTATATGGTGAAAACTAAACTTTAGTTTACATCCTTAATTATTAGTGATATATTTTCGAGCCACTAATTTAGTGGGTATTTTATCTATAATTATGTGGATACCATTTTTCGATATTACCATATATAATTTAGTTATTAAACTAAATGGTTATGATGCTAGTTATAATTTCAAAAATATAAGATTAACATGATATTTGAAAGGAGATTTCACAATGAAATTTAGTAATGGATGTTGGTTACAAAAAGAAGGAGTAGAATGTTTTACACCTGCTGAGGTATATTCATTCAAAAAAGATGATAAATCAGTTACAATATGTGCGCCAACACATAAAATCAATCATAGAGGAGATACTTTAGGCGGACCAAACTTAACAATTAAAGTATCTGCACCTGCAGAAGAGGTACTTCGTGTACAGACTTTCCACTACATGGGAGTGGTTGATCACGGACCTAACTTTGAATTAACAATTGATGACAATGCAAAATTAACAGTAGAAGAAACAGAAGAAGCATTAGTTCTTAAAAGTGGTACATTAAGCTTAACAATCAATAAGAACAACGCGCAGATGACTTTCAGACGTGGTAATGAAGTGTTAACTTCAAGTAAACACCGCGATCTAGCATACATGAAGGCAGATTATAAAGGTCTTGCTTATGAAGTAAACAACAGTGATGCATACATGAGAGAACAATTAAGCTTATCCGTAGGTGAATTAATCTATGGTTTAGGTGAAAGATTTACTCCATTCATCAAAAATGGTCAAACAGTAGATATCTGGAACGAAGATGGTGGTACATCAACAGAATTATCATACAAGAACATTCCTTTCTACTTATCTAATAAAGGATACGGCGTATTTGTAAATAGCCCTGATAAAGTATCTTTCGAAGTAAGTACTGAAATGGTTAAGAAAGTAGAATTCTCTGTACCAGGCGAAAGCTTAGATTATTTCTTCTTTAACGGACCAACAATGAAAGATGCTATCGCAAGATATACAGATTTAACTGGTAAACCAGCACTTCCAGCGCCTTGGACATTCGGTTTATGGTTATCAACATCATTTACAACTAACTATGATGAAAAAACTGTAACAAGCTTCGTAGATGGAATGGCAGATAGAGATGTTCCACTAAGTGTATTCCACTTTGACTGTTTCTGGATGAAAGGTTTTGCATGGTCTGACTTTGTATGGGATGGCGAAGTATTCCCAGATCCAAAGGGTATGTTAGCGCGTCTTCATGAAAAAGGATTAAAGATTTGCGTATGGATTAACTCATATATCGGTCAAGAATCTGTTCTTTTCGAAGAAGGCATGGAAAAAGGATATTTCTTAAAGAGAACAAACGGAGATGTATGGCAATGGGATATGTGGCAACCAGGAATGGCTTTAGTAGATTTCACTAACCCAGCTGCATACAAATGGTTCCAAGATAAATTAGAAGTATTAGTAGATATGGGTGTAGATTGCTTTAAGACTGACTTCGGCGAAAGAATCCCAACAGAAGAAATTGCTTGGTTTGATGGAGCAGATCCAGTTAAGATGCATAACTACTATACATACCTTTATAATAAATGTGTATATGAATTATTGGAAAGAAAAAGAGGAAAAGGCAACGCTGTATTATTCGCAAGAAGTGCTACAGTTGGTGGTCAAAAATTCCCTGTACATTGGGGCGGTGACTGCTGGTCAGATTTCGAATCAATGTCTGAATCACTAAGAGGTGGTTTATCACTTACTATGTCAGGATTCGGTTTCTGGTCACATGATATCGGTGGATTTGAAGATACTTCAACTCCAGACGTATATAAGAGATGGGTTGCATTCGGTTTAATGTCATCTCACTCAAGATTACATGGAAGTACTTCTTACCGTGTACCTTGGGCTTATGATGAAGAATCCGTAGAAGTAGCAAGATTCTTTACCAAATTAAAAGCTTCTCTAATGCCTTACTTATACCGTAATGCAATTGAAACTTCAATTACTGGTATCCCAACTATGAGAAGTATGGTATTAGAATTCCAAGAAGATTTAACAGCTCGTTACTTAGATCGTCAATATATGTTTGGTGATAGCTTATTAGTAGCTCCAATCTTTAATCCAGAAGGAATGGCTGAATTCTACTTACCAGAAGGAACTTGGACGAACTTCTTAACAGGAGAAAAAGTTGTAGGTGGAAAATGGTATACTGAACATCACGGATATTTAAGCATTCCATGTTTCGCTAGAGAAAATTCTATCATTGCTGTTGGTGAAGTAGATAACAAACCAGAATACGATTACGCAAACAACGTAACACTTAAAGTATTCGAATTAGTAGATGGTAAAGAAGCTTCAACAAGCGTATACAATATGGCTGCTGAAAAAGAATTAACAGCTACAGCACTTAAATCTGGAAAAGAGATTAAGTTCACTGTAGATGCAGTTAAACCATACAAATTATTCTTAAATGGAGTATTTGATGTTGCTACTGTTAATGGAGCAGAAGTAACTGTATGTGAAAAAGGTACGACTTTAATTCCAGCTGCTGGAGTAAAAGAAATCGTTGTAACTTTAAAATAATGAGATCTATGCGGTAATCAGGTTAGATACTCTAACTATTCGGTATAGAAATGAAAAGGGTCATGCTCAAAAAGGATATATTTGGAGTATGACTCTTTTCTATTACAGTTCAGTCTATGATAATGTTAGGCTTAATTGTAACCATTTACAATAGTAAAAATATGAAAAAAGTTGATTATATATGTATCTTGTGATACTATAAAAAGGTATATATTAATTAAGTAATATTACGAGAATACATAAATGGTGAGTCGATTCGTCTAATAACAATCTGTAGTTTAATTCTGATTTTCATACTGATTTCAATTGAAACCAATGCGAATTAAGGTATTCAGGATTGTCTCGTGTATTATAGGAGGGAAAGTATGAATAAGGGAAGAAAGAATCATTTATTAAAAGCAATAGTATCATGTTTCGTTATAATTACCATGCTAATGGGTAATATTTCTGTTGTTTCAGCAAGTACAAATAAGACTGGCAGTAAGAATACGAATTTAAAAGTTGCAAAAGTTTTAGCAAAGAAGAAAAATCCAACCGATATCAAATTAAACTATTCGGACTTAACACTTAAAGTAGGAGAATCAAAGCAATTAAAAGTAACACTTTCGCCTAAGAAAAACGTTAATACGAAAGTAAAGTATGTTAGTGATGATAGTGATTTAATATCAGTATCTAGTAGTGGAGTAGTAAAAGGGTTATCAGAAGGAACATGTCATATTGTAGTATCAACTGTGAATGGTTTGATAGCGGAATGTGCAGTGAATGTAATATCAGCGGATTCTACAACTTCTAATGATAGTAATTCAAGCGGTACTACGGGTTCTGATGTTAGTGTGACAGGGATTACAATGTCATCAACTGCAACAGTTCCATTAGGAGGAACTTATGTATTAACACCAACCATTTCACCTTCGAATGCAACGAATAAGACAATAACATATAGTTTAAGCAATGATTATATAAGTATTACAAGTAATGGTGTTATAACTGGATTGAAATATGGTCAAACAATTGTAATTGCGAAATCCAATAACGGGATAACTGCAATATGCGTAGTAACTGTTAGTGGTACAGCCACTTCAACTACAACTACTGATCTAACAAGCATATATTTAAGCTCATCAGAAGTCTCGATTGGACTTTATGCTCAATATGCAATTAAGCCTGTCTTATATCCAAGCACTGCAATTACAAATATTACATACATTAGTAGTGATAAAAATGTAGCATCTGTGGATTCCAATGGTGTTGTAACAGGGTTATCTAAGGGTACAGCAATTATATATGTACTATCAAGTAATCAAAAGTCAGCTAGTTGCATTATTCATGTAACGGATCAGAATCAGGAAGTTACGAATATTCAATTTGCTCAAGCAAATGTAACGGTTAACGTGAACAATACAGTACAACTGACTACCTATAGTATTCCATCGAATGCGACAAATACAAGTATTTCATATATTTCAACAGATCCGACAGTTGCAACCGTGTCTAGTTCTGGTTTAGTTACTGGTATCAAGGCAGGAACAACTAAGATTATAGCATCAACAAGCAATGGCAAATATGCGGAATGTACGGTAACAGTATCAGGCGGAAATATTAGTTCAGTATCAAATGGAACAATAATAATAAATGGATATCCAATCTCAATGGGAGATACAGCTGACACACTAATAACTAAGCTTGGTACACCTGTTCAGACAGATAGTTCAAGTTATGGATTTCAATATTTTATTTACCGAAATAGTACAAATGGTATCATTTTGATAGCAATCTATAATGGTAAAGTTGCAGGCTTTGTTCAGCCATCATAGTGTGAAAAATGAGATTGTAAAGATATACGATATAGGGATTAATTAACCCATCTTGAGTTAGAGTGAAGATATATCCACATTAATAAAAAGATTAATAAGATCATAAAATATAGATAGAATAAATAAAGGTAAATAGGGATAACTTATAATTTAGTAGGTTATCTCTATTTTTCATTATAAGAATCTCTGATTATAAAAGATGTTATATTTACATGTAAGTAATAATTAGTAATATGTCGAATTAAGTAGTTTTATAAGGTTCATATTGCAAAACGTTCATTCATTTAGTACAATTTGTTTATAGGAGTTAATTCTATGAATAAAAGTTTTATAAATTATTGTAACCGATTACATTAGTATGGAGGAGTGTTTTATGGGGATTACATTCGATAGTAATACAAAAAGTTATATATTACAAGCAAAGTCTAGTACTTATATAATTAAAATACTAAAAGATAAGTATTTAGCACATATATATTGGGGTAAAAAGATAGTTAATCCATCATCTGATAGTATTTATCAGAAGGCTTCTAGGTGTTCTTTTTCACCTAATCCTGATGAAGATGATACATTCACATTAGATACGATGCTTAGTGAATATCCAGCGTATGGTAACACGGATCTAAGAATGCCAGCTTATCAGGTGAAACTGAATAATGGTACAAGAATTACAGATTTATCATATGATTCATATGAGATTACAAAGGGAAAGCCAGGGTTGAAAGGGCTTCCTGCAGTATATACAGAAAATGATAGTGAAGCTAGTACTCTATCTATTACTTTAACAGATTCACTAATTGGATTAAAAGTTATACTATCTTACACTGTATTTGATGAATATGATGTAGTGATACGACAAGCAAGATTCGTAAATGAGGGAAGTGACAATCTAACAATACTTAGAGCACTTAGTATGAGTGTTGACTTTGATCATTATGATTTCGATATGATACATCTGTCCGGAAGTTGGACTAGAGAACGTCATATTGTAAAGAGGCCACTTGTGACAGGGACTCAATCCATTGAAAGTAGAAGAGGTGCAAGTGGACATTCAGAAAATCCATTTATTGCGTTATCTAGTAAAAATGCAACAGAAAATGCAGGAGAAGTTTATGGTTTTAGTTTTGTGTATAGTGGTAATTTCTTAGCAAGCGTTGAGGTTGACCAATATGGTACAACAAGGGTAGCTATGGGAATTAATCCATTTGACTTTGAATGGGAATTAAAAACTCAAGATGAATTTCAAACACCAGAAGTAGTTATGGCATATTCAAGTAATGGATATGGTGAGATGTCTAGAAATTATCATCACTTATATCGAAACAGACTTGCAAGAGGCCAGTATAAAAATAAGGTGAGACCAATTGTAATTAATAACTGGGAAGCTACTTATTTTGACTTTGATGCAGATAAGATAAAAGAAATTGCAAAAGAAGCAAGTGCTTTAGGCATTGAAATGATGGTATTAGACGATGGATGGTTTGGTGAGAGAAATAGTGATAATTCTTCGCTTGGAGATTGGTATGTAAATAAAGAAAAACTTCCAGACGGAATTGGACAGTTGGCTAAAGATGTGAAAGCATATGGAATGCAATTTGGTTTATGGTTTGAGCCAGAGATGATATCACCGAATAGTGATCTATACCGCGCTCATCCAGACTGGTGCCTTCATGTACCAGATAGACATCGTTCTACAGGTAGAAATCAATTAATACTTGATTATTCTAGAAAAGAAGTTCGTGATGCAATCGTTGAAATGTTATCCGAGATACTATCCACAGCAGACATCTCATATGTGAAATGGGATATGAATCGTAATATGACAGAGATTGGTTCAGCTATGCTAGAAGCTAAGAATCAAATGGAGACAGCACATCGCTATATTTTAGGATTATATGAAGTATTAGAGACAATTACAAGCAGATTCCCAGATGTATTATTTGAAAGCTGTGCAGGTGGTGGTGGAAGATTTGATCCAGGTATGCTTTATTATATGCCACAGAACTGGACAAGTGATGATACGGATGCAGCGGAACGATTAAAGATTCAATACGGTACGAGCTTGGTATATCCATCAAGTGTAATGACTGCCCATGTATCTGCAGTTCCAAATCATCAGACAGGTAGAATCACGCCGTTTGAATTTCGTGGGCATGTTGCTATGGCAGGTAACTTCGGCTATGAACTTGATGTTACTAAAATGAGTAATGAAGAAAAAGAGTTAGTAAAAGAACAAGTTAGACTCTATAAGGAAATCAGAGAAATTGTTCAATATGGTGAATTTTACAGATTGCTAAATCCATTTGATGGTCAATTCACTGCATGGAACTTTGTATCGGATAATAAAAAGGAAGCGGTTCTTTTCTTTTATAAAGTTCAAGGAACACCAAATGCACCTTTATATCGTTTTAAACTTGATGGTTTGGATAATGACTTACAATATAAGATTGAAGAATTAGATAATATATTAAGTGGAGAACAATTAATGAATTATGGAGTTAACGTTCCAATGGAATTAGGATTTGGTGATTATAGAAGCTTTATGTATCGATTAAAAGCTATCGACTAATAATTCAATAGCATGATGATGTCCGACAAATGACCTGTTTTGGAGGTGGTCTAGGCAATTTGCACAAAACAGAAAAACTCATGCTTCATTGAATATGTATAAGAAGATCTAGTTCTCAGTTCATTTTGTGTAAAACATATGCTAGGACAGATAACTCGCTACGCTCAGACAGATCTGTCCTAGCATATAACACAAAATGAACCGAGAATAAGATCTTCTAATACATATTCAAAGGCGCATTTGTTTTTTCTGTTTGTGCAAATTGCCAGGTTGGATTTTTAAACAGGTCATTTGCCAGACAACGCATAGAATATTAATATTAGAAAATAGTTTTAAAAATAAAATAAAAATAACGTAATCTTTCATGATAAGCATGCATTGAAAGATTACGTTATTTTAGTATATAAAATCATAATATAAATGTTTTAGTTAGTATTGTATATCCTCATGCAAGATATTTTTATCTTGCATTCCATTAGATCTTATCTTCCTAAAATACTAAGGAAATATTCGGATGCTCCAGATAGTGGGAGTTGATCATTATAAGCTACGACTAACTTTCTTGTAGGAAGAAATTCTTCGGTTTCAATGATTACTAAGTCATCTTCATTAGTAACACAAAAATCAGGAATAAAAGCAATTCCTAAACCTATCTTAGCTAAGTCTTTTAATAAATCATTACTACTTAATTCTATAGATGGAACCAAATCTAATTGGTGTTGTAGAAATAGATTATGAAGATATTCACTTGTTGTAGATTGTTTGGTGAGCATGAGGATAGGATAAGTCTGCAATTTGGCTAATGATACTGGTCCTTGACCAAGATCAAAAGCATCTGGATTCATAACAAATACATCTTTAAAATCCTTAATTGGTTTCACAGCATTTGTATTATTTAATCTGGAGTTTGGTGAATTAGTGACGATAATATCAACCTGACCTGATTCTAAGAAATCAACACATTGTAAAGAGGTTCCATTGGTAACTTTAATATGGACGTTAGGATATTCTTTATGAAATTTGTTCAAGTAGGGTACTAAAAAATATCTACATATAGTATCACTTGCACCTATTCTAAGTTGACCGCCACTTAGTGAATTTGCCTCCATTATCTGACTTTCACCACGGAGAATTAGATTAATAGCTGGTTCAATGTGCTTATATAACAATTCTCCCTCTTTTGTTAACTTAACCTTTTTAGTACTCCTTAAGAATAGTGAAAGATTTAACCTTTTCTCTAATACTTTAATCGATTGACTAACAGCAGATTGAGAAATAAATAATTCCTTTGAAGCATCGGAAAAACTTAGTGTTTTCGCTACATAATAAAATACTTTGTACAGTTCGTAATTAATGTCCATAAAAGGTGCTCCTTTCAAAATAAGTCACTGATATTTATCCTATCAAGAACTGTTGAATATGAATATTTCCTAGATAATAATGTATTCGAATAAGTATTCAAAACAATAAATTTAGTATGTATTTATCTGAACACTACGATTTATTTTTTCTTAGACGTTTCATGTATATTCCGTTCGATTTTACAAAGTATTATCTAATTCAAGAAAATAATAGCATAAAACGAATAAGATAACAACAAAAAAAACCTGTGTTTAGATGCGAATTGACAGTGTAAGTAAACTATAGTATGATAGAAAAAAGGTAATGACGCCCATTTTGGGTGCTTTTTTTATGCCAAAAGAGAAAGGGGTATTGTAGTATGCTTAAGAATATTTCATCTGTAGGATTACCAGTAGGTGAAGTTCTACATATTCGTAAAAATACATTAACACCTTCTAATATTACTGGTGAAGAGAAAAGAATAGCCATTGTTACAGGAATTCAAGGCGATGAGTTGGAAGGTCAATATGTCTGTTATGAATTAATACGAAGAATTAATGAAAACATTAAGTGTTTGCATGGAATCGTTGATATTTACCCAGCTATCAATCCTTTAGGATTAGAATCTGTATCAAGAGGAATGCCTACTTTTGATCTTGAATTAAATCATATATTTCCAGGAAATATAGAAGGTGACATGGCTGAATATACAGCTGCAAAATTAGTAGAAGATATTATTGGAGCCAACTTATGTATTGATCTTCATGCCAGTAATATTTTTATAAGAGAAATTCCACAAGTTCGTTTGACACATGAAAACTCGGATTCTTTAATGCAGTATGCGAAATTGTTAAATGTTGATTTTGTATGGGTACATGAATCAGCAACGGTTTTAGAATCAACATTGGTATATAGCTTGAATAAATTAGGGGTTCCATCTCTTGCTGTTGAAATGGGAGTTGGAATGAGAATTACAAAGGAATATGGAGAACAACTTACAGAAGGTATCTTTGCTATCCTAAAGGAAATGGGCATATGGTCTGGGACAAGCATAATACCAAAATCACCGATAATCTCTACAGATGGGGAGGTATCATTCATTCATGCTGAAGCATCAGGAATATTTGTCCCTCAGATTAAGCATTGGAAGGGTGTAAGAAAAGGAGATAGTGTTGGTGATATACTAGATCCATTTACAGGAAGCATTGTTCATCATGTGATAGCACCTTGTGATGGTATGGTATTTACCTTAAGAGAATATCCAGTTGTTCATAATGGATCTCTAATTGCAAGGATTCTAGGAGGTGCAAATTAGATGATGAAAGAAATAATCTACACATTAAAATCACCATACAGAGAAGACTTCAATCTTTATGGATATACTTTTGGTAAAGGTGATAAATCTGCATGCATTGTAGGACCAACAAGAGGAAATGAAGTGCAACAATTATATATTTGTTCTCAACTGATAAAGATATTATCGAATTTAGAAAAGAATGGTTCGATTGTATCAGGAAAAGAAATATTTGTGATTCCTTCCGTAAATCACTTTTCTATGAATATTGAAAGAAGATTCTGGTCCGTAGATAACACAGATATTAATCGTATGTTTCCAGGAGATGCAAACGGAGAGACAACAAGAAGAATTGCTGCTGGAATCTTTGAAAGAGTAAAAGGATTCAACTATGGAATTCAGTTTGCTAGCTTTCATACACCAGGAGATTTTATACCACATGTTCGAATGATGGAAACGGGATACCAAAGTAATAGTCTAGCGAACTTATTTGGATTACCTTATGTTGTAACAAGAAAGCCAGAACCAATCGATAAAGTAACATTAAATTATAACTGGCAAATGACGAATACAAATGCCTTTTCAATCTATACAACTGCAACAGAACAGATTGATGAGAAGTCTGCTATGCAAGCAGTTTCATCGGTGTTACGTTTCTTAACGAGAATGGGAATTATTAAATACAATTGTCACGGCGGATACATTGCAAGCATTATTGAAGAAGGAAGTTTAATGCCAATACGTGTGAATGTATCAGGAATATATCGGAGATTTAAGAATCCAGGAGATGAAGTTAAATTTGGAGATATACTTGCAGAAGTAGTAGATCCTTACGAAGGAGAAGTAATATCACAGATTGTATCGCCAACGGATGGCATTATTTTCTTTGCACATGCAAAGCCATTAGTGATGGAAAATTGTATTATCTATAGGCTGATTCGAAGATTACATGAATAACATTATTGCCCGGAAAATGAACTGATAATTATTTGCTAAGTAATATATTAATAGTCATTCAACGGGCAATCCTTAATTTTATCTATCCTTTTCGCCATATCTTGTCTTTTCTGATACAAGTTGATCGGGTTCGAACATTGTATGAGACACAGAACTTATTGCAACTTGCTTGATAAAATCCTTGATTACGGAACGTTTATCAGAATCCAATTTGGAGTATTCTTTTAGAATCTGAATATCTAATTCATCTAATTTATAATAATCAGCAATTTTTTGAAAGTCATCCTTAGATTTACTGTCGTACATATCACCACTTCCAAAGCGAAGCCATTTTTCGTTAATATGAAATTCATTACAGATAAGTTTTATATGTTTCTCTGTTACATTTCTTGTTCTATTTTCAATATTCGAGATGCTGGATTTGGTTAATCCAATAATTTGGCCAAATTCTTCTTGACTCATTTTTAAGGATTCTCTAATTTCTTTAACCCTATTATTCATAAAGTGATACTCCTTTTTCAGTAAGTATGTGTATTGTCTATAAATTAACTAAATATACTCCGATTCCGTAGTTGGTATAATATCTTCAAAATTCATCTAGTATATGATAAGAATAACATAGACAGTTCTATTTGTAAACTTTTATCTGAATATATGTTGACAAAATAAGATTAATGGATTAAAATGTATTCATATAAAACAACTGAGTTTACAAATGATACAAGATTTGATAATATTAATAGCAAAATAGAATATAAAAATTAGTGATATGATTTGTTTATTGTTTATTGAATAAAGTTATAGGAATATTTGCACCACGCTAGGAATATATATATGTTATACATTATATATTGGACAAGGTCATTATGCGTGGTAGAACCTAAAGCAGAGGAGTGCCATGATGGAAGAAGTGGAGGTAATATGTGATAGCGAATTATACGAATTAGTTCTAGTTTTACAAGGTATGAATGAAGAGACGAAGAAATTGATAATAAATAATATAACAGAGTTGAGCAAACATAGTGAAATAGAAGAGTGATATCCTCTTTTCGTAATATAGAAGGATAATTCAGTTGATTTACATAAGACTTAATTTTAGTGTCAGTGTCAGAATTACATCATAGTAGATAAATATACTAAGGCAAGTGAAGATAAAGTATAAAACATTATCGATTTTAAATAGAGTATAAGGCTATAGACCTTCCCTATATTTAGAAAAGAAGTGAGACCCAACCCTATCGCCCTTTTCCATGAATAATATGCTTTAGTCTTATACTTTATTTCAAATTGATAAAGCAGGTATAGTAAAGCTGTGTATAAAAAAGGAAAACTATTACTTGCGTTTTTCTTTTAATGGACTATAATTAAAAGTGACGCTCTTTAAGTCATGCAGCAATACATAGAATCTTGTCTAACGTTTTATTTAAAGCATTATATAAAATTTTTATAAATAAAATAAGTAGATTTTGTGAACTCTATCATATAAGCTTGACTTATAAGAGAAATGAAGTACAATAAAGCTATAATAAAATATTGGAGGACGCAAAGTGAAGAATTTGAAAAAAGTAATGTCATACGCATTAATTGGTGTTTTAACAATGAGCATGACATTAGTAACAGGTTGTAAAAAGAAGGATTCAGCTGAAAAAAGTAGTGACAAGTTGAATAACGTGGTTGTTACCGTGGATGATACGAAAATTAAATTAAAAGATGCAATGTATTTTATTTTCGATACAGAAGCAATGGGTGAATATTATGATCAAATGTATAAGTCATATACTGGTTCAGGCTATTGGGATGCCAAAGGCGATGATGGTTTAACAAATCGTGAAAAAGCTAAAGATTATGTTATGGATAATGTGGTTATGATTGATATTCTATCTAAGAAAGCAAATGAAGATAAACTTACATTGACAGATGACGATAAAAAGACAGTTAAGACCAATGTTAAAACACTTTTAGGACAAGTTAGTAAAGAACAATTAAAGATTACTGGATTTACACAAAAAAATCTTGAAGCAACTTTAGAAAAAATGGCTGTTGCTGGAAAGTATTATGACAAGATGATTAAGGGCTTTAATATTGATAAAGAAGCAATTAAAGCTGGAATTAAAAAAGCTGATTATAGACAATATAACACTGATTATATTCTATTCCCTACAACAAAAACAGATGCTAGTGGTAAAGCAGTAGCATTATCTGATAAGGAAAAGAAAGAAGCTTTAAAGAATGCTCAAGAAGCTTTAACAAGTTTAAAAGCAGGCAAATCATTTGCTGATTTAAAGAAAACATATACTACTGCAACTTCTGATTCTAAAAATTTCACAGATAGTGATCAAAATACAGATGCAGCATATAAAAAAGCTGCTAAGCTACTTAACAATAAAGAGTTCAGTAACGTTGTAGAAGGAACTGATGGATACTATGTAATTCAAATGACTAATAATAATTCATCAGAAGCTTATGATACTGCAGTTGATCAAGCAGTACAAACAGAAACTGGAAAGCAATTTGATGCAGCATATAAAAAACTTAAAAAGAATTACAAAGTTACTGTAAACAAAAAAGTTTGGGATACTATTACTATGGGTAAAACAACTATTGTTCAAACAGATAAAACTAACTCATCAACTGGAACTACTGGGGCTGCTGGAACTACGCAAACTACAGAAGATTCAAAATCAAGTACAGATTCAAAGACTGATAGTGGAAATAAATAATAGTAAATATTTATAGAATTTATGGAAGGAGTAACTAATATGCGATTTGCATTTAGTTGCTCCTTTTTTGATTAGTAAATCTAATTAATATTCTTAAATATATTAATTTTTATTATAGAATAGTGTGTGATAGAATAGTTTTAGAACAATACAACAATAGGATTAAAATCTGTAGAATAAACTAACAATAATTAATAATTATTATCAGTGGAGGTTAGTAATGAACAGCGTAAAGAGAATTTATGTAGAGAAAAGAGCACCATATGCAATTAGAGCTAAAGAACTAGCTAGCGAGATTAAGAGTTATCTAGGTATCAAAAATACATCTAATGTAAGGGTCTTAATTCGTTATGATATTGAAAATATTTCAGAAGAAACATATAAAAAATCATTAGGTACTGTTTTTTCTGAACCACCAATTGATATTTTATATGAAGAAGCATTTCCATTTGAAGATACTGATCGTATCTTTGCAGTAGAATATCTTCCAGGTCAATTTGATCAAAGAGCAGATTCAGCAGTTCAATGTGTTAAACTTTTAAGAGAAGAAGAGGAACCAGTCATTAGAACTGCTACTACTTATGTATTATCAGGAAACATCTCAGATGACGAATTCGAGAAAGTTAAGGAGTTTTGTATCAATCCAGTAGATTCAAGAGAAGCTGGCGAAGAAAAGCCAAAGACATTAGTAACTGAATTCGAAGAACCAGAAGATGTTACAGTGTTTGATGGATTTACATCAATGAACGATAAAGATTTTGAAGAATTATATCAATCATTGAATCTAGCAATGACTCTAAAAGATTTTCTTCATATTAAGCAGTATTATAGGGAGGAAGAAGAAAGAGATCCATCAATGACTGAGATTCGTGTATTGGATACGTATTGGTCAGATCACTGCCGTCATACAACATTTTTAACTGAACTTAAAAATGTTGAATTTAAAGATGGTTATTATAAAAACCCAATTATGAATAGCTATAATAAATATTTATCAGATCGTGAAATTATATTTAAAGGAAGAGATGATAAGTATGTGTCTCTAATGGATGTAGCCCTCATGGCAATGCGAAAATTAAAAGCTGATGGCAAACTAGATGATATGGAAGTATCAGATGAGATTAATGCATGCTCTATTATTGTGCCAGTTGAGATTGATTATGAAGATGGTAGAGGACTAGTAACAGAAGAATGGCTTATCTTCTTTAAAAATGAGACACACAACCATCCAACCGAGATTGAACCTTTTGGTGGAGCTGCAACATGTCTAGGTGGAGCAATCCGAGATCCACTATCTGGAAGAGGTTACGTATATCAAGCAATGCGTGTAACTGGAGCTGCTGACCCAACTGTATCGTTAAAAGATACTTTAAAAGGTAAATTACCTCAGCGAAAGATCGTAACTGGTGCAGCAAGTGGTTATAGTTCTTATGGTAATCAAATAGGATTAGCAACAGGACAGGTTACTGAAATATATCATCCTAATTATGTAGCGAAAAGAATGGAAATTGGTGCTGTAATGGGTGCTGCACCTAGAAAAAATGTTATAAGAATGGATTCAGATCCAGGTGATATGATTATATTGTTAGGCGGTAGAACAGGACGTGATGGCTGTGGTGGTGCAACAGGTTCTTCTAAAGCTCATACAGTTGAATCTATTGAGACTTGTGGAGCAGAAGTACAAAAAGGTAATGCACCGACAGAGCGAAAGATTCAACGTTTGTTCCGTAGAGAAGAAGTAAGCAAGTTAATTAAAAAATGTAATGACTTTGGTGCAGGTGGAGTATCTGTAGCTATTGGAGAATTAGCAGATGGCTTAGTCATTGATCTGGATAAGGTACCTAAAAAGTATGCAGGTCTTGATGGTACTGAATTATCAATATCAGAATCACAAGAAAGAATGGCTATTGTTGTTGATGAGAAAGACGTAAACACAATGTTAGCTTATGCAGCAGAAGAAAATCTTGAAGCTGTTGTAGTTGCCAAAGTAAGCAAGGAACCAAGATTAGTAATGAGTTGGAGAGGCAAAACAATAGTCGATATTAGTCGTGCATTCTTGGATACAAATGGTGCTCATCAAGAAGCAGAAGTGGTAGTTGAGATACCATCCAAAGAGAATAACTATTTAGAACAAAAACCATTAATAGAGGATGTTAAAGAGAAATGGCTCAAAACATTGAATGATCTTAATGTTTGTTCACAAAAAGGACTTGTTGAGATGTTCGATAGCTCTATAGGCGCAGCGACTGTAACAATGCCATATGGAGGTAAATATCAATTAACTCCAACACAATGTATGATTGCAAAACTACCTGTGTTAAAAGGAGCTACAGAAACAGTTACCATGATGAGCTATGGATTTGATCCATATTTATCAAGCTGGAGTCCTTATCATGGATCAGCTTATGCTATTTTATCCTCAGTTGCTAAGATAGTAGCCTCTGGTGGAGATTACAAGAAGATACGTTTTACATTCCAAGAATATTTCAGAAGACTTGGAAACGATAAGAAACGTTGGGGTGAACCATTTGCTGCTTTACTTGGAGCATATGAGGCTCAGATGAGACTTGATCTTGCCTCAATAGGTGGTAAAGATAGTATGTCAGGAAGTTTCGGTGACATTGATGTTCCTCCAACATTGGTATCTTTCGCAGTAGATGTTGCCAATTACAATGATATTATTACACCTGAGCTTAAGACTTCAGGTAATAAGTTGATAAAGTTTACAATTACAAGGGATGAATATTCCTTACCAGTATATGAAGATATCATGAATCTTTATGACGAGATTCATAGATTAATTATCAATAAAAGCATTGTATCTGCTTATGCATTAGATTCTAATGGTATTGTAGAAGCAGTTAGTAAAATGGCTTTTGGAAATAAACTTGGTGTTAAAATAAGCGATGATATTTTAGCAGAAGATTTATTCAATCCAGAATATGGTTCGATTATAGCTGAGATTTCAGAAGAAGCGCTAGCTGATATAACAGAAGGGTATTCTATCGTTGGTGAAGTAATTGAAGAACAACAATTTATTTATCAAAATGCAGTAATTACAATGGATGAAGCTGTAAAGGAATGGACTTCAAGACTAGAAGAGGTATTCCCAACTAGATCTGATGTAGCAGAGAAAAAGATAGAATCAAAATTATATGATACAAAAGATATCTATATTTCTAATAATAAGAACGCGATGCCTAAAGTATTTATACCTGTATTCCCTGGAACGAATTGTGAATATGATTCTGTGAGGGCATTCGAAAAGGCAGGAGCTAAGGTGGAGACAGTTGTATTTAAAAATTTAAATGCAGATAATATAAGAGAGTCTGTAATGCAATTTGAAAAAGCAATTAAAGATGCACAAATACTAATGTTCCCAGGCGGATTCTCAGCTGGAGATGAACCAGATGGATCAGGTAAATTTATAGCAACTGCATTCCGCAACGAAAGAATAAAAGAATCCGTGAACGATTTGTTAAAGTCAAGAGATGGACTAGTATTAGGTATATGTAATGGATTCCAAGCTTTAATTAAATTAGGATTAGTGCCTTATGGTGAAATAACTCCGCAGAAAGAAGATTCACCAACACTTACAACTAATAGTATCGGACGCCACATTTCAAAATCTGTCTATACAAAAGTAGTTACAAATAAATCACCATGGCTTAGAAAAGCAGAATTAGGTGGCGTTTATTCTGTGCCAGCTTCACATGGAGAAGGTAGATTTGTAGCAAGTGAAGAGTGGATAAAGAAATTATTAGAAAATGGGCAGATTGCAACTCAATATGTTGATCTTAATGGAAATGCTACTATGGATGAAGATTATAACCCTAATGGTTCGTATTATGCAATTGAGGGTATTACAAGCCCAGATGGTAGAGTATTAGGAAAAATGGCGCATTCTGAGCGTATTGGAAAAGCGGTAGCCATGAATATCTATGGTAACCAAAATCAATATATCTTTGAGTCTGGTGTTGAATATTTTAAATAGCAAAACAATGATAAGTATAGTTAAATAGTAAATGAGATTTAAACTAGAGTCATATCTAAGAAATAACTAGTGCAAAATAAGCTAAAAACATGTATACGTTTTTAGCTTATTTTTTTCATGAAATTTATTAGATAGTCATATATCTATTTGTAAAGAATATATAATATATAATACACACAAAATGTTATTTTTAGCTTACAAATTAAAATGTATATTATAGAAGAAATTTATATTTATATAATATGGAGATGTTGAATTTGTTGGAAAGAATACATCTATTTCCACAATATAAAGCTTTGGGTAGAAATGGGTCTTTTTTTAAACAAAATTACCATATTATATATATAAATAAATATGTATAAATATATAATAGCTGAGAAATAATCAGATTTAACACATTTATACAAAAATGTTGAGAGATATTGTGTGATTATGATATTCATTAACAAAACTTCTAAATTATACAATTTAATGTTGCAATATGATAAAATCTGTGATAACATGAACGAGTAAATGATAAGAGAATACATTAAGGTTTAGCGACGATGGAGACGTGATTCTGTTTGCTAAGCCTTTTGCTTTACTACACTAAAGTGCGACACTTTAACATGGTAACAAATAACAATAATATCATTTGCAAAGAATAAAAAGGAGGATTATTTATGAAGAAATTTACAAAGAAAACACTTTCATTACTACTAGTTCTTACACTAGCTGTTACTTCATTTGTAGGATGTAGTAGTAATAAAAAATCAACTGACAAAAAGTCAAGTGAAACAAAGACTGCGAAAGCATCTGGTCAATTAATCATTGGTGATATTACAGATTTAACTGGTGATTTTATGTCTGGTTGGACTTCTGGAGCATCTGACATGCGTGTTAGAGAATTAATTGGTACATATGGTTACAACGGATATAGCACTATAGCATTAGCTAAAGATGGTACATTCGTTCAGAACAAAACTGTACTTAAAGATTTTAAATCAGAAGATAATTCTGATGGTACTAAGACTTTCACAATGACTATCAATGATGGTTTAACTTGGAATGATGGAACTGCAATTACTGCTAAAGATTATGTGTTTAGTATACTTTTAACCTCATCAAAGCAATGGGGTGAGTTAGAAGCTGATACTACAAGTGGAAATTACATTGCTGGTTACGATGACTTCAATAAAGGAACAACGAAAGAATTTACTGGTGTTCATTTATTAAGCGATAACCAATTCTCTATCACAGTTAAAAAAGAAAAATTACCTTTCTTCTATGAATTAACATATGCAGCTGCTACACCAAGCCCAATGGCAGTATATGCTCCTGGTGTTACACTTAAAGATGATGGTAATGGTGCTTACCTTTCAAAAGAGTTTACAACTGCTTTAATTAAAGACCCAATTAACAAAGAAAGATATAATCCAACTGTTACTTGTGGACCTTACAAAGTGGAATCATTTGATAAAGGTGGTTTAACTGCTACATTAGTAGTAAATGATAAATATGCTGGAGATTACACTGGCCAAAAACCACAAATCGAAAAAATCATTATTAAAAAAGTAACTTCTGCAACAGCTGCAGATGAATTAAAAACTGGTAACGTTGATATGTTAAATCAAATGGGTGGCGCTGATTCAATCAATGCAGGTCTTGATTTAGTAGATCAAGGTATTGCTAAAGATAATTCTTACTTACGTAATGGATATGGAATGATTGTATTTACATGTGATATAGGACCAACTCAATTTGTTAAAGTTCGTCAAGCAATCGCTCACTTACTAGATAGAAATGAATTCGCTAACCAATATTCAGGTGGTTATGCATCAGTTGTTAATGGAGCTTATGGTTTAGCACAATGGATGTACCAAGAAAAGAAAGATGATATTAACAGCAAACTTGATAGTTATGCTTACGATATCGATGCAGCCAAGAAATTACTTGTAGAAGATGGATGGACTTTAAACAAAGATGGTAAAAACTTTGTTGAAGGAACAGATAAACTTCGTTACAAGAAAGTAGATGGCAAATTAATGCCTCTTACAATTCAATGGGCAAATACAGCTAACAACCCTGTATCAGATTTATTATCAACAATGCTTCCATCAAGTATGGAAAAAGTTGGTATGAAGTTAGAAGCAACAACTCTTGATTGGGGTGTTCTAATCAATAACATCTACAGACAAGGAATTGACAAACCAAAATACAACATGTTTAACATGGGTAATAGTTTTGCATCTGTATACGATCCATCAAATGAATATAATACAGATGATAGTTACATGGGAATGTACAACCAAAACTATATTAGAGATCAAAAATTATATGACTTAGCTTTAGCAATGAAACAAACTGATAGCAAAGATAAAGAAGGATATGCTAGTAAGTGGGTAGAATTCGAAAAGCAATGGAACTATGATCTTCCAGATCTTCCATTATATTCAGATGAATATCATGATTTCTATAATCCAAAGTTAGTAGGATATGAAGGTAATAGTATATGGACACCATCATATGCACTTTTATATGCTCACGTTAAATAATAGCTATATGAGAAAAGAGTAATAATGCTTAAGGAGATAGGGCATAAGATCCAATATGCCCTATTTCTTAGTATGAGAAAACAAGGTAGAAAGAGTAGGTGGCAAAATGCTTAAATATATAGCTAAGAGAATCTTATATATTATTTTTGTATTTTTTATTATGTCAATCATTATGTTTGGCATCTTTAAGATGGTTCCTGGAGATCCAGCAGCTATGGCAATTAAAGATGTTCCAAAAACAGATCCTGTTGTATATCAACAGAAATATGATGCAGCAAGAGAAAGATTAGGATTAGATAAACCAATTCCAGTACAATATGTTAGCTGGATTACTAAAATGTTATCAGGCGATTTTGGCTATTCGGAGTCATATCGTAATGATGTTATAAATATCGTAAAAGAGCCAATGGGAAATACTATATTTATTAACATTTTCAATGTAGTTGCTGCACTATTAATTACAATTCCTTTAGGTATTGTACAAGCAGTAAAAAAACACTCAAAATTCGATAATGTAGTTCAAGTTGGAACTATTGTTGGTTATAGTTTGCCATCATTTATTGTTTCATTAGTAGCTATATACTTTTTTGCTATAAAGTTACAAATTTTCCCTGTTAGTGGTATGAATACGCCTGGTTTTAGTGGAACAGGATGGGAAAAATTCCTCGATAAGATGTATCACTTCGCATTACCATTGATTGTTATGACAGTAGCGTCATTAGGTAGTATGACAAGATTCGTTCGTGCTGCAATGATCGAGGCACTAAGTATGGATTATATTAGAACTGCTAGAGCAAAAGGATTAACAGAGAAGGTAGTTATTTATTCTCATGCATTCCGTAATGCCCTATTACCAATCATTACACTTATTATTGGTTGGTTCTTAGGTATATTCGGCGGTTCTGTTGTTATAGAACAGATATTTGGATTAAATGGTTTGGGTAAATTACTATATACATCATTACAAGCACAGGATTACAATGTAGTATTAGCATTAAATATGTTCTATTTTGTTATTGCTATTGTTGGTAACTTAATTACAGACTTAAGCTATGGTTTAGTAGACCCTAGAGTTAAAATTAATTAGGAGGGTACATATGAGCAAGAATAGTAAGAAAAAAAGTACCTTATCATTAATCTTTAGTAGATTATTATTTGGACAAAAAGAAAGAGTTGAAACTTCTGTATTAGAGGAAGAACAAGTTCACAGTCCAATGAAAACAATTGTACGTAATTTTAAGAATAATAAACTTTCAATGACAGGTCTTATTATATTTGTAACAATGTTCTTAATTGTATTTATTGGACCTAATTTCTTGAAATTAGATTTATCTTATCAAGAAGTAACACAACAAAACATTGCTCCTACATCTTCATTAATGAAGGTTCCAAGTAAGTTAAAAGGGCATGTTAAACAGATTGCAATCGGTTCCACCTTTAGTGTTGGTTTATCAGATGATGGTAAAGTTTATACATGGGGTAAACCTAAGGAAAAAATGATAAAGACAATGCCTAGTCAAGAAGAAATGGGAAAAGTTGTTCAAATCGCTGCAGGTTTAGATCATGCATTGGCACTTAACTCAGAAGGTAAGTTATTCTCATGGGGAAATGATCGTTTCCATTTAGGATCTCTTCCATTAGATGTTCAAGGTGTTACAAATATTAAACAAATTGCTGCTGGTTACCAATTTTCGATCATTGTAACAGATGATGGTAAAGCTTTTGGTTGGGGTAATACTAATGTAATTGATTTTAATGTAGGCAAGTACCAAGGCCAAATAGATAAAGTAGTTGTTGCAAGTAGTGGTGTTATTGGTCTTACTAAGGATGGAAAAGTTATTTCCTTAATGACTAAAGAAAATGGTTACTCTAGAATTCCTCAGGATCTAGGTAAAGTAGTTGACATAGCTTCAACATCTAATGCCATAGCTGCAGTTGGTGACGATGGAAAAGTTACTGTATGGGGAAATATCACAAAGAATGTTGATAAAGTTCCACAGATTGATGGAAAAGTTGTATCTATTGCAGCTGGACGTTATCATTTCACAGCTATTACAGATGATGGAAAAACATATTCTTGGGGCGCTAATAACTTCAAGCAATCAACTGTTCCAAGTAGTATTCAAAAAGCAGATGTAAAAGCTGTATTTTCAGGGTATTATCAAAATTATGCAATTACAAAAGATGGTAGTGTATTAACTTGGGGATTAAAAGGTTACGTATTCGGTTCTGATGGAATGGGTCGTGATATGCTTACTAGATTAATCTCAGGTGGTCGTTTAACCATGACTATTGGTGCGATTGCAGTTATTATTTCTACAATTATCGGTGTAACTATTGGTGGCATCTCAGGTTACTACGGTGGTAAGATAGATATGTTTTTAATGCGTCTTCAAGAAGTAGTTGCTGGTATTCCTTTCCTACCTTTCGCTATGATCTTATCAGCAATTGTTGGTAATAGAATTTCGGAGACACAGCGTATTGCGTTAATTATGGTTATCTTAGGTTTACTTAGCTGGCCTAGTCTTTGTCGTCTTGTGCGTGCGCAAGTATTTGCAGAGCGTGAGAAAGAATTCGTTACTGCTGCAAAAGCTATGGGTGTAAAAGAAAACTTAATTGTATTTAAACATATATTACCAAATGTAATATCAGTTATTATCGTAAATGCAACCTTAGATTTTGCAAGCGCTATGTTAACAGAATCTACACTTTCATACTTAGGATTCGGTGTTATCGAACCTAACCCTACTTGGGGTAATATGTTAAATGGATCCAATTCCGGTGTTGTTATTCAAGAATATTGGTGGAGATGGGTGATTCCAGCAGTTGCGCTTGGTCTTGCTACAATCTGTATCAACATAATTGGTGATGGTTTGCGTGATGCAATTGATCCAAAATCACAAGAAAGATAGGAGTGTAGAACATGGCATTATTAGAGATAAATGATTTACATACCTTTTTTGAAACAAAAAAGGGAACTGTTAAAGCGGTAAATGGCGTTTCCTATTCGGTAGATGAAGGAAAAACATTAGGAATTGTTGGAGAAAGTGGTAGTGGAAAGAGTGTATCTGCTATGAGTATCTTAAAATTATTAGATGGAAATGGTCGTATTGATAGCGGTAGTATCATATTTAATGGTAGAGATTTAGCTGATGTTAAAGGAAATGATATGTGTAAGATTCGTGGAAACGATATCTCAGTTATCTTCCAAGAACCAATGACAAGTTTGAATCCAATCTTTACAATTGAAAGACAATTAAGTGAACCTTTTATGGTCCATCAAAAAATGAGTAAAAAGGAAGCAAGAAAGCAAGCAGTAGAAATGTTACGTTCTGTTAAGATACCGAATCCTGAAAGTGTTGCTAAGCAATATCCACATCAACTATCAGGTGGTATGAGACAACGTGTTATGATAGCTATGGCACTTGCCTGTCAACCTAAGCTCTTAATCGCTGATGAACCAACAACTGCTCTTGATGTTACAATTCAAGCGCAGATTCTTAAGCTTATGAATGAACTTAAGAAAGAAAGAGGAACTTCAATCCTTTTCATTACACATGATTTAGGTGTTATTAATGAAATGGCGGATGATGTAGCAGTTATGTATTGCGGTCAGGTAGTAGAAAAAGCTCCAGTTCGTACAATCTTTGGTAAGAACTCATACTCACATCCTTATACAGAAGGATTAATGTTCTCAATACCAAGACTTGATACGCCTGCAGGAGTACGTCTAGAAGCAATTCCAGGCGCAGTTCCTCATCCACTTGATTTACCAAAAGGTTGTAAATTTGCTCCTAGATGTAAATATGCAACAGATAAATGTAGGGAAGAAGAGCCAGAATTAGTATCGATTGAAGAAAATCATGTGATACGATGCTTCTATCCTGAGAAAGGGGTAAGATCAGATGGCAAAAAATAATGATAAAAAAGTATTAATTCATATAGAAGACTTAAAGCAATACTTTCCAATAAAGAAAACAAAAATGTTTCAAAAAGAGCAATTATATGTTAAAGCAAATGACGGTATCTCATTAGATATCTATGAAGGCGAAACTGTTGGTCTTGTTGGAGAAAGTGGTTGTGGTAAATCAACATTCGGTCGTGTATTACTTCAACTTTATCATCAAACTGACGGACGTACCATGTATCATGGTCGTACTATTGATGAGTTAGCTCCAAAGTATGTAGAAGATATCTTAAAGAATCTTGTATCAAAACGTGAACATTTAGATAAACTATATGAAAAAGAAACAAAGGTACAAGAAGAATATAATAACATCTCAGACCCTGAACAAAAGAGACTTTTTGAGCCTAAGTTAGACAAAGCAAAGAAAGAAGCACATGATTTATTCTTGGATATTGTACAATTAATTGGTGGTTTATATGTAGCTGATAATTTACAGGAAGTATCATCTGAACTATTAAAAAAATATAATGTATCAGTTAGATTATTTAAGCTAAATCAAGAGTTAAATGATGTTAAGATTTCTACGGGTGGAAAAGGATCAAATAGCTCAAAAGTTGCTGATCTAGAAGCTAAGATTAAGACTGAACAAAAAGAGTTAGATGCAATTAAATCTAATATTGATAACTTAAAGAAAAAATATGCATCGAATAAAGATTTCGCTAAATACGAAGAATATTTAGACAATGGTATTAATCTAACAAGATTAAAATATGAAGAAATGAGATACCTAAGAAAAGATCTTCAAATTATCTTCCAGGATCCATATTCTTCATTAGATCCACGTATGTCAGTAGGTCAAATCATTGGAGAAGGTCTACTAACTCATAAATATTTTGATAAAAATGGTCAAGAAATGCAAGAGTACATTATGAAAGTAATGGAAGATTGTGGTTTAGCACCATACTTCATTCATCGTTATCCTCACCAATTTTCTGGTGGACAAAGACAACGTATTGGTATTGCACGTTCTTTAGCATTAAAGCCAAAATTTGTTGTTTGTGATGAAGCAGTATCTGCCCTTGATGTTTCTATCCAATCTCAGGTTGTAAACTTACTACTTGATTTGAAGGAAAAAGAAAATCTAACATATTTATTCATATCACATGATTTAAGTGTTATTAAATATATTAGTGACAGAATCGGTGTTATGTATTTAGGTAACTTAGTAGAACTTGCTACTACAGAAGAATTATTTGCTAATACAAAGCATCCATATACAGAAGCATTACTTTCTGTTATCCCAACAACGGATATTGATGTGAAGAAGGAAGTAGTACTACTTGAAGGAGATATTCCAAGTCCAATTAAGCCACCAAGTGGTTGTAAATTCCATACTCGTTGCCGTTATTGTACTGATATTTGTAAACAAAAAACACCTGCATTTGAAGAAGTTGCGCCAGGACATTTTGTTGCATGTCACCACAAATTAGGCGAAAACAAGTAATAGATAAAGGAGAAACCTTATGATATTTGAAGGGAAATTTAGAAGAGCACTAGAAAAAGTTCGTAATAAAAATAAGAATGCATTGAAAGAAGAAGATTATACAGAAGATGGTCTTGAACTTGAAAAGCATGATTTATTGGCTATGATGATAGCTGGTGTTATTGTAATACTTCCAATTGCTTTAATAATATTTGCAATTATGATTGGATCTGTATGGTTCTTTTTCTTTCGTTAATTATCGTGATAGGTTATATCCAAATAATAGAATGCCCAGTTTTGGGCATTCTATTGTATTATAATGATGTTTTTGATGATTAGACCTATAAATGACATGTTTGGGGAGGTAGTCTAGGCAATTTGCACAAAACAGAAAAACTCATGCTTCATTGAATATGTATAAGAAGTTCTAGTTCTCAGTTCATTTTGTGTAATGCATATGCAATGACAGATAACTCGCTTCGCTCAGACAGATCTGTCATTGCATATAACACAAAATGATCTGAGAACAAGAACTTCTAATACATATTCAAAGGCACATTCGCTTTTTCTGTTTTGTACAAATTGCCAGGCTAGGTTTTGAAACAAATCATTTGTCAAGAAAATCATAATCATAATGTTGGGACAAAAGGCTTATTTTAATTGGCTGAGTGTATATTACAATTGATATCCCTGGTAGTAAAAAACTATAACAACAAAACAACAAAAACAATACAGTTGAGTCTATTAAAAAATTGCAAAGCCATCGATATGGCAGAAGGAGTATTATGAATAGAGAATGGTCACTAGATATTCTATATAAAGATTTTAAAGATGAAAAATATATAAATGATTTCAAACGATTTGAAGATCTAGCAAGTGAGATGAATACATTAAGTAATAGTTTAGCAGATAAAGCTAAAAATGAAGAGACTCTTATTCTTATTATTGAGAAAATGGAAGAGTTTTCTCTATTAATCACAAAGCTTTATTCTTATGCTGAATTAAGACAAGCGACAAATACTACAGATAATGATGCAGTAAGTCAAATAAGTGCAATTCTAAAGTTGAATAGTTCAGTATCAAAGGCAAATGCAATGATCAATAAATACATTGCTTCCTATGACAATTTGGAAGAGATCATTGAAAAAAATGCATTTTTAAAAGAATATGAATTCTTCTTAAAAGAAATAAAGGAGAACTCAAAATATTTACTAAGTGATGATGTTGAAGAAGTAATATCAAAGCTAAATTTATCTGCAGGAGCTTCTTGGAATAATATGCAAAGCTTTTTAACTTCAACTCTTGAAGTAGATTACGATGGTAAAATAGTAACACTACCAGAAATCCGTAATTTAGCATATAACAAAGATAAGAATGTGCGTAAAGCTGCTTATGAAGCCGAATTAAAGGCTTATAATAAAATTAAAGATGCGATAAGCTTTTCCTTAAATAATATTAAGGTTCAAGTAAATACGATTTCTGAACTTAGAGGATATGAATCACCTCTTGCAATGACATTAAAGCTATCAAAAATGAAGAAAGAAACTTTAAATGCATTGTTAGAAGCGATGAAGGAATATATGCCTAAATTCCACTTATATCTTAGAAGAAAAGCAGAACTTCTTGGATATAAAAATGGTCTTCCATGGTTTGAATTATTTGCTCCAATAGGTGAAAGTGATAGAAAGTTTACTACTGAAGAAGCAAGAGATTATTTATTAAATCATTTCAGTTCATTTAGCCAAGATATTGCAGATTTGATGAAAGAAGCATTTGATAATGAATGGATTGACTTCTATCCTAAAAAGGGTAAAGTTGGTGGCGCATTCTGTGCTAATATGTCTTTTGTAAAACAAAGTCGTGTACTTACTAATTTTGATGGTTCACTTAGTGACGTAGTAACATTAGCACATGAGTTAGGTCATGCATATCATGGTAAGATGATTGAGACACATCGCCCTCTGAATTGGGAATATAGCATGCCAGTAGCGGAGACAGCATCTACTTTTAATGAAACAGTAGTAATGAATGCTGCAATTAAAGAAGCTTCTGATAAAGAAAAGATTGCGTTGATAGAAAGTCAGCTACAAGATACAACACAGATTATCTGTGACATCTATTCAAGATTCTTATTTGAAAGTGCTGTTTTTGAAAAATCTAAAACGGAATTCCTATTCGCAGATTCTCTTGAACAAATGATGCTAGATGCTCAAAAAGAGGCATATGGCGACGGACTTGATTCAGAATTCTTACATCCATATATGTGGGTTAATAAGAGTCATTATTACTCAGAAGCATTAAGTTTTTATAATTTCCCTTATGCATTTGGTGGTCTATTTGCAAGAGGACTATATGAAAAATATATGGAAGAAGGAGAAACTTTCCTTCCTAAATATCAAGCGCTATTAAAGGCTACAACAGTAAGTACAGTTGAAGATGCTGCTAAGGAAGCAGGAATTGATTTGGAAAATCCAGAATTCTTTAGAAAGAGCTTGCAATCTTTTGGTAAGTTAATTGATGAATTCTTAGAACTTACTAAATAATCATATTTATATAATATAGTAGGTATTTATATACTGAAATATATAATGGAGTGTCACATATGAACTCCCCGTCAAGTAGACAACTGATAAAATATATACTTTTTTCAATTGTCTATTGACGGGAAAGGTTCACATTGTGGTACTCCATTTTGAAGTTTAAAAAGAACTACATTTTATAGTACCTTGGCATTCTACATTGCCATTAATATCTCCACATGAAATATTACCGCTAGCTATTACATCGCCATCAATATCAGCGCAAGTGATGCTATTACCAGATTCAACGCTACCATCTATATCAGCACATGAGATACTTGAACCAGCTGAAACATTACCATCTATATCTCCACAATTTACAGCACCGCCTGATGTAACATTACCATCGATATCACCGCAATTTACATTACCAGCAGAAGCTACATTACCTTCCACATCACCACAAGAAACATTGGCAGCTGCCGTTACATTGCCTGTAATATCACAATTTCTACACTCTATAGAGAAATCGCTAGATATATTTAATGCATCACCCTCGTAGATAAATTTAAAATCTTTAATCTTCTCTATTTCATGAGAGTTTTTAATTGGAATATAGTGTTTACCTCGAAATAATACTATACGTAAAGTATCATCATCTTCCCAAGGTAGTTCGTTGGAATAGTATTTGGTGTTGTTATCATCTGGAACTGTAATGGAAGTTGTTGCTTTGCCAAATAGTTTGTCCAAACTTACTCTAAATATATCAGCGATAATTGGGAGTAAAGTGATATCAGGATAGGAGAGTTCATTCTCCCATTTAGAGACAGCTTGATAAGTAATCCCTAATTTATTAGCTAACATTTCTTGGGTGTATCCATTTTCTTTTCTTAATTCTGTGATTTTCTTACATAGTTGAAAGGGTGTTTGGTTTTCATTCATATGCATTCCTCCGTCTTTTGATAGTATCATTGTAACATAGATAATGGAAATGAAAATAAATCATTTGTTGAGTTTTACAATATGTGAATTCAACTATTGGTTGAATGATGATTAAAAGAAGTTTACGGGAATAATTTAGTGTTAAATGAAGAAGGAATCCTTCAATCATAATCACATGGCGAACTCGCTTGAAAGTGTTGAGACAACACTCCTTTTGATTATTGAAGGATTCCTTCTTTGTTAAGATTTTTAAATACTCTTTAAAATAATACAGCACGCATATTTATATAGGAGTATTTATTATACTTTTTAAAACGGACTCAAAATTGTTTTATATGCTAGGAACATCTTTTTTACTATAATTATCCTAGAATATAGACTCCTCTACTTTAATTTCATCATCATTTAAGAAACTATACTGTGACATATATAATTCATGATAATAGCCTTTCTTAGCCATCAACTCATCATGAGTTCCCATTTCCATAATCTGTCCTCCATCTATGTACATAATACATGAGGAGTTTTTAATCGTTGATAATCTATGAGCGATGATAAAAGAAGTTCGGTTCTTAAGTAATTTAGCCAATCCTTCTTGAAGTAGAATTTCTGTTTCTGTATCGATACTTGAAGTAGCCTCATCAAGGATAAGAATCTTAGGATCTGCTAATAATGCTCTGGCAAATGATATTAATTGTCTTTGTCCAGCTGATAATCTACTTCCTCGTTCGTTTACTTCTGTGTCATATCCATTTTCAAGTCCCATGATAAAGTCATGTGCACATACGGTTTTCGCTGCGCGAATTACTTCCTCATTACTAGCTTCACGATTTCCATAACGAATATTATCCATGATGGTACCCGAGAAGATAAAACTATCTTGTAACATAACTCCCATTTGCTTACGAAGAGATTTGATAGTGACTGTATTAATATCAACTCCATCAATTAGGATCTGACCAGAATCTATATTATAGAATCGGCTGATTAGGTTAATAATGGTAGATTTACCAGCTCCAGTAGGACCTACAATTGCATAAGATTCACCGACATTAGCAGTAAAATCGATTCCATTTAATATCATAGCATCTTCATCATAGCTAAAAGTAACATCCTTAAATTCAACTTTTCCCTTAATATCAGGCATGGTAGTTGCACCTTCGATATCTTTTACAAGAACAGGTTCATCTATCGTTTCAAAGATTCTTTCTAAGTAGGAGATTGCAGTTAGCAGTGAGTTATAAAAACTTGCTAACGTATTAATTGGTGCCCAGAAGCGTCCGATGTAACCGGTAAATGCAATTAGAACACCCACTGTTATACTAGATATTCCTTGGTCAATCCATGCAACACCTAGTACGTAGATTGCTGCTGTTGTAAGAGTTGAAATATTATCAATAGCAGGCCATAGTAAAAAGTTATATTTTACTGCATTCATCCATGCGGAACTATAGTTACTACTTAAATTATTGAAGATTTCGATATTCTCTCTTTCACGAACAAAACTTTGTGTAACACGAATTCCATTGATACTTTCAGCAATATAAGCGTTTAGATTCGAAGATTTATTACTTGATATTTGCCAAGCAACTCTTTGTCTTTTCTTAATTACAAAGATTAAGATCATAAGTAGTGGTAAACCGCATAGGCAGATAAGGGTTAGCCTTATATTAAGAAAGAGCATAAAAGCAACAATGAATATCAAACTGAACAAATCAGTAATCGTATTTACAATACCATTTGATAATAAATCACTTAAACTATTTACATAATTAACTACACGAACTTGAATCTTACCATGTGGACGGTCATCATAATAGGAAAAGGGAAGCTCTTGTAGATGATTAAAAATGTCGCTTCGAATCTCATGAATAATACTTTGACCTAGCTTGGTTGTAATTGATATTTTGATCCGTAGGTTAATTACTATAACCAGATTGATAATTAGTAAAGCGATACTAATGAATACAACGCCTCTGATGTTCTTATTAGGAATATAATCATCCATAATATTTTTCAATATAATAGGAGTTAACATACCTAGAGCACTGGATAGCATCATGATTAGTATTGTAATTATCATTTCTTTTCTATGAGGTTTTATGTAGGTACCAAGTCGTTTCAATTGCTCGAAACTAAATTCTGTTTCTAATGATTCATCGATATCATATTTATTTCTTGCCATTACTTCGTACCTCCTTTTTGTCTTCTATTCTTCATCTGATTGAATTCACCATATTGATGGTTAAATACAGTTGCATAATAACCATTTTTATCGATTAGGGATTGATGATTTCCTGATTCAATAATCTTGCCATCATCAACGACTAAGATAAGATCAGCGTCTTTAATTGAAGAGATTCTATGAGCAATTAAAAATACAGTTCTTGAAGTGGAGAGTGAATTTAACTCATTTTGAATCTGGAATTCGGTCTCCATATCTACTGCAGAGGTCGTATCATCTAAGATAACAATAGAAGGATCTTTGAGTAAGGCACGAGCAAGAGATATTCTTTGCTTTTGACCACCGGATAATCCCATTCCACGTTCTCCAACGATAGTATCATAACCATCTTGAGTCTCCATGATAAATTCATCTGCATTTGCAATCTTAGCAGCTGCTTTTACTTCTTCAAAGCTACAATTTGGTTTACCGTAGGCAATGTTACCTTCAATCGTATCTGAGAATAAGAATACATCCTGCATAGCCATACCAATACTATCTCTTAGACTATATAGGTCCATGTTTTTAACATTAATTCCATCGATTAAGATCTCTCCATCAGTAACATCATAGAACCTACAGAGTAGATTCATTAATGTGGATTTTCCCGAGCCAGTAGCCCCAATAATTCCAACCGTTTGCCCAGGACTAACCTTAAAATTAATATCTGTTAAAATGACATCATCATCAGCTAGATAGGACACATGACGAAATTCAACTTCACCATTTAATTTCTTTTTCTCTACTGCATTTTTAGGTTCTTTAATATTTGGTTCAATATTAATCGTTGAGTAGATTTTCTCAACGCTTGTAACGAAACGTTGATAGTCATTTGCAAGCCATCCTGCCATACGAAGAGGGTTATTAAGCATCCATAAGTATCCACTAACGGTTACTAATTTACCAATTGTAATATACCCTTTAATAACCATGATACCTCCGACAAGATATAGAATAAAGGTAAGAGAGCTTGATAAAAATTCAAAGATTGGTACATATTTTTTCCAAATGGCAGCGGCATTTAATTCAGAGTCACGATATGCATCGTTTTCTTTATTAAATTTACTAATCTCATAATCTTCTTTTGCAAATGCCTTTACCACGCGGTTACCGCTTACGTTCTCCTGAACAAAGGTATTCAAACTAGAGAATTGCTGTCTGATCTTATGGAAGGCTGGTTTTATTGCGGTAAGTTGCTTGTATGTAATAAAAACAGTAATTGGCATAACTGCAATCATACATAATGCTAGTCGAAAATCAACGGTAAAAATCATTATTAATGCAAAGAGAAAGAGTAATGAGTTCTCGTAAATGGAATATATAACATAAGCTACAAAGTGCCTAATTGCATCCATATCACCAGTTTGTCTTGACATTAAATCACCGGTACGATTTTTGTTGTAAAAATTAAAATCTTGATGTAATAATCGCCTGTACACATGATCTCTCATGGTATAGAGCATACCTTGAGAAGATGTTTCGAAGATATATAAATAAATATATCTTAATACAGAACGAATTACAGTAGTAGAAATTAGCAAGATAATTAATTCCCCTAGCAAGTTCCTGTTGCCTTTTTTAATAACATCATCAACAATGATTCCCGATATATATGGGTTTACAATTGCGAGTGCTGATGTACAGGTTACTAAAAATAATGCAATTATCAGCTTCATTCGGTATTTTTTCAAGAAAGAAAAAAACCATTGCATTGCTGTCATGTTGTTGTCCTCCTTATAACACTACTTTTTTACGTATGTTCCATTATAAACATAATATATTGAAATAAAATGTACTATGTTATTAAAATGATGTAGATTATTTCTTTTCGAAACATTTAACGAAAACCAGAAAATACCAACATTGTTGAGTGTTTTTTATGAAAAAATACGAAAAAAATACCCCAAAAAACTTTCTAATTATATAATTTGATGGTATAATGAGAGAGATTTATAATTCGTAATAGTAAGTTAGAATAAGAGGTGAATGAAATGGAACAATGGCAATTTGATATAACAGATGGAGATTTTAATCCAACTATATTTTTTGCGAGCAAACAAAGAATGTTAAAGGAAAGTAATTATCATGATCATGATTTTACAGAACTTACTTATATATTGTCAGGAAAAGGTAAGTATTTAGTAGATGGAGACACAGTAGATGTAGAAGCTGGTGACATCATTATGTGTAATCCAGGTGTGAAACACAAGAACATCTTAGTGAATCCAAAGGAACCAACTGTTGAATTCTTCGCAGGATTCACTGATTTTAAATTTAAAAATATGCCTCCGAATTCTATTATGCTAAACGATGGTGGATGTGTTTTACATACATCTTCAGTTGCGAAACAAGAAATATCAAGGCATTGTTATGAAATGATTGCAGAAAATGATGCAGGACAAGTTGGTAAATACTTCATGTTAAAAGCTCACTTGATGCAAATTTTATTAACTATTTTACGTGAAATAATTGAAGTAGAAGAAGATGATCAGAAGAGTTATAATTTTGAGTCCTATAATAAAAGTTATGCAGTTAAGCGAATAATTAATTATTTGAATGAGAATTACGCGAATAAGATATCTCTTGATAAGATAGCACATAATATGTATCTTAGTCCAGTGTACATTTCAAAGATTTTTAAAGAAGAAACGGGTGAATCACCTATTAATTATTTGATTAAAATAAGGCTCGAAAAGGCCAAGGATATATTAGCTAATTCAGAAAGTGGTAGCGTTAAGAGTATAGCCAATAGTGTGGGATATGAAGATGTATATCATTTTAGTAAGTTATTTAAAAAGTACTACGGAATATCACCATTGTATTATAAGAAGACAGCGGGACAAAAAAACGCTTAAGAATAAGGATCTAAATTGATTTTCAATTTAGATCTTTTTCTATTATAAATTCTATAAGAATAAAAATGGTACAGTAAGAGAAGGTCAGAAAAATCAATATAATGTATTATTATAGAAGTGTGAATGGATAACCTAACCATTAATATAACAGAGGAATAGAATAAGTATGAACGAAATATTACAAAGAATATTTCGTAAAAAAGGATGAAAGAACTATGAAAAATAACGCATACTTTTATTTAATTCGATGATTTTATGATAGAGGATATATTAGGGTTTGTTATAAATGGATAGTAAAGACTATGTTTGGAATAGTGAAACTGGAAAATATGCTGATTTCTTTGAGGATAATAAAAAAATAGACAAAAAAGTTTATTGGATTTGATTATTAATTGTGCATTAAATTGACTATAGCTGTGGTAAACTATCAAATGCGAATAGTAAATTGAGAATACTATAAAGTTACAGAATATTACGAGAATATTAAGAAAACTTAAGAAGTTAATAAAATCGTAATATATTATAATAGAAGGGTGAGAAACATGAACTTATACGATGCTATACTTGTAAGGAAATCAGTGAAAAACTACCATATGGATGAATTAGAGCAAACGATGTTGAATAATATTTTGAATTTTGCTAATCATTTATCGATGTTGACCGAAGATAATAAAGTACAATATAAAATATTACATCATTCATATACAGATAACAAGTTGCTAAGTATATTCTCTGTGAAAGCTCCCTATTATTTTGTAATCGCCTCAGATAACGATGATCTAAGTTTAATGAACAATGCTTATTTAATGGAACAGATTTCTTTGTACCTAACAACCAAAGGAATTGGATCATATTTAATTGGAAAGAAAAAAATAAATAAGGAATTAGTTGATGGATTAAATTATGACTCGGGATTAATCATGGCTTTTGGAAAAGCAAAAGATAATATATACCGAGATGTTCGCAAATTAAAACATATTGATGAGAAGGATATATGCATTTATAAATGCGAACCTGACATGAGTTTGAAGTCATTGATGAAGATTGCAAGTTATTCTACTGCAAATCGCACTATGCAACCTTTTCGTTTTGTCATTTATGATAACAGAATCCATTTATTTAGTAAAAAAGAGACGTTTCATGCAAGGACATATCATGAAGCTAAAAATATTGACATTGGTATTATTCTTGCTCATCTATTAGTTGCAGCAGAAGAATTGTGGTTTCAAACAACTATTAAAAAGCAGGAAAATATTACGAATAGAGAAATGAAAAATAATGAGTATGTAATTAGCTTATTTTTAAAAGCGGCGTAATTAGTTTTGATTATATATAAAAATAAATTAATGAGTTGCCCGACTACTCATACAGATCTGTCCTAGCATATAACACGAAATGATCTAAGAACAAGATCTTCTAATACATGTTCAAAGGCGCATTCGCTTTTCTGTTTTGCGCAAATTGCCAGGCTAGATTATGATAGGTCATTTGTCGGGCAAATCAAATGAACCTAATATAAAGAATAAAGCCACCAGTTTCAAATGAATGAAATCTGGTGGTTTTCTATAGAATCTAGCTATTTCAAAAACGAATCATATTTAAAAACTATAGACTTTCAAAGATTTTACAATTGAATTAATTTTGCTTAAGATAATTATCGAAAGGATTAAAAAAATATGTATACGAAGGAACAACAAGTAAAAATTGATAAGTTTTGGAGTGAGTTTTTATTAGAAACAAAAAAGCCAGCGGATACTACGTATCTTGAAGCATTTCATTTTGAATTAAATGAATATTTGGCGAATGAATTATTAAGACTGGTTCTTATTGGACAAAAAAGTGCCACTGCAAGTAGTCTATTTGCATTTCAAACAGAAGAGAATAAGCTACCAGCTGTCGGAGATTTTAGTATAATTACAGATTGGGATGGCAATCCCAAATGTGTGATTGAAACAGTTGCAGTAACTACACTTCCATTTAAAGAGATTACATATGATATTTGTAAGCGTGAAGGTGAAGATGACACATTAGAATCATGGAGAGAAGGCCATATTAAATTCTTTCAAGCAGAAGGTGAAGAATTAGGATATGAGTTCTCAGAGGAAATGCCTGTTATTTTTGAAGATTTTAAAGTAGTTTATAAGTAGTAAAAGAGATTATTATATCTCTGCAATACAATATGGTTATTGTGTCAAATTCCCATGCCAAGTTTTTGGCGCTACTACGAATATAAAAGTGGCATGGGAATTCGACAGCCTCCGGCAGATGCACACTCACTTCGTTCGGCGCGTTTATATAATAAAGTCATTCTTAATATACACTCGGTAAACTAATAATAAGTTTTCTGACACCAGAACCAAATATTAAGATAAATTAATAGTTATACATTTTATATTAAGAACTCTTCAGTCAATTGCAAGAGTATCTTAATTTAGTAAACATTGCATTGGAAATGAAATGAATTTATAATAAAGTAACCTAAGCTAATAAAGTTTGGTATAGCCCAATTTAACTATGTTAAGTTTTTATCTAGGAAGGAATGAGATATATGATAAACAACTACCGTGTAATATCAAAATTTTATGATATATTAGATTATATTTATTTTAATAAAAAAGAGAGAAGTCCAAGGCAAGCAATCTTGAATGTAATTCCTAATGATAGTATTAAAATTCTTGATGTATGTACTGGAACAGGAAGCAATAGTCTTCTGATATCAGAATATAAAAGAAATACTTCAATTTATGGAATCGATCTTTCCAAAGAGATGTTACATATATTAAAAGAGAAAAAAGAAGGAAATACGTCTAATAATTTAAAGACTTTTGTTATGGATGCAACGGAAACCAAATTTAAAGCGAATACCTTTGATGTAGTTCTCATATCTCTGGTATTACATGAGGTCTCAGATGATGTTGCAACTGATATATTAGATGAAGCTAAAAGGGTTCTAAAGCCACAAGGAAAAATTATTGTGGTAGAATGGGAAGAGCCACAGAGATGGATTCAAAAACTTAAATTTTCTATTATTAAATTATTTGAACCAAAAGGATTTGATCAATTTTTATCAAATGATTTTCAAAAGTATTTTATGCGTAGGGGATTATATATTAATCGATTAAGACATTGTGATTATAGTAGAGTCTTTGAATTAAGAAAAGCAATATAAATTATGATAGAATTATAAAAAAGAATCATTCAGAATATCATTAGAAGAAGTGAACTCGTAGAAAAATGGGATAATTGCTTTTGGTGATAATTTGAATGATTCTTTTTTCTTTTACATATATAAAAGTGCAACTTAACTCCAATAAAATGCATCTTATTATAGAATGAATTGCAATTTATCTGTTAGTATAGTATATATAAAGAATGGTAATGAATAGGAGCATATAAAGCACATGAGAATAAGAATTGATCAAAGTGATGCATATGGATCAGAACCTGAGATCATTATAAAGTGTAATCAGGTAGATGATAAGGTACATAGAATCATTTCGTTAATCGATATGCAGAAGAAGAAATTACTTGGATTTGCAGATGGTAAAGAGCATGTTATTGATATTAATGAAGTATTATATTGTGAAAGTGTTGACGGTGCAGTATTTATATATGCAAAAGATCAAGTATATAAGACTACATATACATTAAATGAAATAGAAGCTTCGTGTTCTGAGATAGGATATTTTCGGTGTTCTAAATCAATGGTGTTGAATATCCATGCGATTAAGAGCCTAAAAAGCGAATTGGGAAACCGAATCGATGCGCTATTATCGAATGAGGAGCACATTATAATATCTAGGCACTATGCAAAACAGTTGAGAGCAATCTTAAAGGAGGCTTCAAAGTTATGAAAAGACTAATTAGGTGGAGTAATTGGGAGCTAAAGAATGAATTTATTGCATGTGGATATTTTACTGGAATGCTCTTTTGGTATTGTATTATTGAGATAATTTCGGGAGTGCATGAAGTTAGTATTCTTATTATGTTGGAAATGTTCCTTACAAATTACGCACTCTCAACATTACAACAGATATTACTAAACTCTGACAAAGAATATACTACTAAAAGTTTCATTGTTAGGGGAACAATTATTAGTATTATTTCTATTATCGTAGTTCTAATTACGAGTGAACTTGGAGGCTGGTTTAAAGGAATGCCTATTTGGGCAAGTATTGCAACTTATATTTTATTAATTGCTTCCTATGTTACGGTTTGGATATTATTTAAATTAGGTAAGAAGTATGATACTAAGGAGTTAAATGAGCAATTAGAGAATTTCAAGCATCATATGGAAGGAAGCAAATAGAGATTAGGGATTTGAGTGTTTAAAAGCCATATTTTAGTTTGCTGAGTGTATATCGCTGCATAATTATGAATTTTGGTTACCTTACCTTCAAAAAGTTTATATATAAACTTATTATATTTTTTACAAGCCTCATAACAAGCTAAAATACTCACTCACGTTCCTATTTTAACTTTGAGTCTTGACAAAATATAAGCAATGTTTTCAGCCGGACTACGCCCAAATTAATAATTATACATCAATATACACAATTTAGACTGAAAAAGGCATTTGGTACTCTAATCATGTTAGCAGTAGTATCTAGGTATTTTGTACAAATTACCAGGGATATTTATGAGCAGGTCATGTAGAGAGTGAATTCATAACAAAATTATCATAGAAAGGCATGGTAGAACTATGGAAAATGCAATTGAGATAGAAAATTTAGTGAAAACTTATAAGAAAGCAAGAGGGGTATCTGGAATTAGTTTGAATGTAGAAAAGGGGGATTTCTATGGATTTATTGGCCCGAATGGAGCTGGTAAATCTACTACGATACGTTCAATGCTAGGTTTAATTCAGAAAAATTCAGGAACGATACGTATTTTTAATAAGAACATTGAGAGTGAAAAAGTTGAGATTCTAAGAAATATTGGATATATGCCATCTGAGGCGATGTTCTATCCTAGAATGCGAGTGAGTGAAGTTATTCAAATGGCAGCGAATGCATACAGAATGGATTGTAGTGAAAAAGCAAGTGAATTATGTGAAAGATTAAAAGTGGATGTTAATAAACGAATTGAGGAACTCTCACTTGGTAATCGAAAAAAAATTAGCATCGTATGTGCGATGCAACATAAGCCTGATTTATATATTTTCGATGAACCAACCTCTGGACTTGATCCTCTAATGCAGAAAGAATTTTTTAGTTTGCTAAGTGAGGTAAACAAAAGTGGAGCTACGATATTCTTATCTTCTCATGTCCTATCAGAGATTCAAAATTATTGCAATCATGCAGCAATTATCAAAGAAGGTAAGTTAATTGCTATGGATTCGGTTAGTAATCTAACGAAGACGAATACTAAAAAAGTAATTGTTAAGGGGATTCATGAAGAGCCTTCAATACCAGGTATTAAAATGCTCCATTCAGAGAATGATACTGTTCACTTTATGTATCAAGGTAGTATAAAATTGTTACTCACAACATTAAGTAACATGGAGATTACCGATGTTATTATTGAGGAACCTTCATTGGATGAGACATTTATGCATTATTATGAAAAGACTGAGTAGAGTGTGAAATAAAGTGTTTCACACTCCCTGATTTGTATGTCGCCGATAGCGACAGAGAGGAGAACTAGATGATATTAAAACATGAATTGAAATTAAATATAAAAACTTTTCTTATATGGACAATTATTATCGCTGGTATGGACTTTGGCTTTATGCTAATGTATCCAAGCCTACAAGATGCATTAAATAATGCAATGGATGCATATGCAAGTATGGGAGCTATTACCCAAGCTTTTGGGATGGATCGATTAAGTATGGCAGAACCAATCGGATTCTATGGTGCTGAGATTGGATCAATCTTTACTTTAGGTGGGGCATTATTTGCAGCTATTATCGGATCTGGTATCCTATCCAAAGAAGAAGCAGGCCATACATCTGAATTTTTATTTACGTTACCATTTAGCCGTGTAAATGTTGTGCTTCAAAAAGTTGCAGCAGTCATTCTTCTTATCTTAGCATTTGATATTATTAACTTACTTTTTGGAGTGCTATCTTTTGTAATCATTGATGCAGATCTTCAGATAAAAAAGTTATTTTTCTTTCATCTAGCTCAATTTTTCATGCATGTTGAAGTGGCTACCATTTGTATCTTATTTTCAGCATTTATGAAGAAAGTGAATCTTGGACTTGGGTTAGGAGTAGCCTTGTTGCTATATTTCCTTGATATAATGTCAAGAATTCTTGACCAACTAAAGTTTGCAAAATACGTGACTCCATTCTACTATGCGAATGCAGCAGATGTATTAACAGAGAGTGGCATTGATATGAAATTATTAGGAATCGGTTTTATCGTTATGATCATAAGCATAACTGTAGGTGCTTGGTATTATAATCATAGAGATCTAGCAGCATAATACGAGGTCACTGATAAAGTCCCTTTCAAAAAGTATAATGAATATTACTGTATAAATATGTGCGCTGTATTTTTGTTTTAAAGGGTATTAGAAAATCTTAATGAAGAAAGGAATCATTCAATAATCAGAAGGAGTGCTGTCTGAGCGCTTTCCAGCGAGTTCGCTCCATCTGATTATGTTTGAAGGATTCTTTCTTCATTTAGATTCTCTTATACTTCTTTAACAAAAATACAGCACGCATATTTATACAGTGATATTCAAGAGGAAACTACAATAAGGGACTTTTTCAGTGACCTAGCATAAATCATGGTGTTAAAAATTAAGGAATAAAATACTAAGGAGCAAATTACTGTGAATCTATCAAAACAAAGAGATTATTACTTTGATAATGCAAAACTAATCTTAATGTTATTCGTTGTAACTGGGCATTTTATTGAGCCTACGATTAATAAAAGTGAAGAAACTAAAATGATATTTATGTTCCTTTATTTATTTCACATGCCTGCATTTATCTTTATATCAGGTTACTTTTCTAAGACTGATTTAAAGATAAGTACCATAAAAAAGATTACATTCAGATTTCTACTTTCTTATATTGTAATTCAGTTAATTTTTATTTGGTATACTAAGTTCATTGGCTTAACTGCCTATGAATATACATTGTTGCAACCAGCATATATCTACTGGTATCTTTTCGCAATGTTTTGCTGGAATATTGCAATAAGAATCTTGGTAAATCTAAAAGTTAAATTAGAATATATATTAATCTTTAGTGTTCTTGCCAGTTTACTCGCTGGTTTAAATGAAAATATCTCTTGGGAGTATAGTTTATCTAGAATTATTGTGTTCTTTCCTTATTTCATGTTAGGATACTATTTTAAAGTGAAAGGATTCGATACCAGATTAACGATAAAAGGAAAAGAGATAGCGCTAGGTTTTCTTTCACTAGTAATTCTAGTACTAATGCTATATGGAAATAAGTTTAATCTTAACTGGCTGTATTGTGCGGATTCCTATCAAGCACTTCATGTTACGTGGGATAGAGGAATCTTGTATCGATTGGTATTGATGCTTATTCAAACGATAATGCTATTTTCTATCTTTCGATTAATACCGAAAGAGAAGAATGGATTGACTTCATTAGGAGGAAATACACTTAGCATCTATATCTTACATGGATTTGTGGTTAAATATTTAGTGTCCATTCACTATTATGATGAAATGAACATAGTGAAATATATATTACTTTTTATATTTAGTATTATTACATTATTGGGATTAAGTCAGGTTACCTTTCCAAGGAATAATAATAAAAAGAGTAGGTACAATTGAAGAAAATAATAGTAGAATAGTTAGAAAATACAAATATATAATTAAATTAAGTTTAGAGCTAGGCTTTCGTGATTGATCACAAGTGCTTAGCTCTAAGCTTTTTTTACATCAAATATTCCACAAGGATTTACTAGACTTATCATCCCTTTGTATCTGATAACTATTGATGACTGGTGTACTAAAATCAAGAATGGGAATTGTTATGAATTCGCCACTAGTAAGATATGGTTTAACAAGACTTCGTGGAAGAAAACTGTATCCAGTACCAGTAAGAAGATATGGTATTAACTTAGTACTATTATCAATCTCAAAGGAAAATTGGTAATAGGGAGGAAACAACTCACGAATAAATTGTCCGACCTCTTGTAACGCAAAGTTACAGAAGAGGTAATTAATCTTAGTCAAATCACTTTTTAGGATACCTTTTGCGTAAGCTGTATTCCTTGGCGATGTTACAAGAAGAAGCTCGTCAGAAATAAAAGAGGTACAGTGAAATCCCGTTTTCTTCAAAGGAAGATATGAGAAGACAACATCAAGAAGATGATCCTGTAACATCTCAATCAATTCAAGGGAATGACCGAAGAATAATTTCACTGAAGTATCCTCATGGGAATCTAGGAAAGCTTTCATCTTTGGAAAGAGGTGACATTCATATATGGTATTAGTCGTACCAATGCGAATGCTATTTCTATAAAAAGCTGAGGAATTGATATCATGAAGAGCAGATTCTTCTAGCTCGAGTATTCTATTTGCATATTGGTAAAATACTAGCCCTTCTTCTGTAAGAGTTAAGTTTTTTCTCTGGCGATGAAAAAGTGACTTACCCAATTCTTTTTCAAGTTCTGCTATACGATTGGTAACCGTCGACTGAGCTACAAAAAGGTGTTCTGCGGTTAATGTAAAATTCTTAAGTTTAGATAATACCAAGAAAGTTTTTAAAGTTTGAGTATCCATTTTTACTCCATTTCTATCCATTCTATTGTTGAGATTATAATTGTGTAAGTCACTAATAATGATGAGGATGCCATTATACAACAAAATACAATCAGTGATTAAATAGAACATTCTTATCACAATGAATCACAATTATCGAAAAAACGAATCATGACTATTTGAATAATTCGTTATACAGATTATAATTCTGTGTATATAATAAGTCAATAGATGGAAAGACACATATCATCGTAGTATAAGAAACACATACATCATAGAGATGGGAAATAACATAACATGATTCGAGGGTCAAAAGCCTTATTTTAGTTTACTAAGTGTATATAGCTGTATAATTATGAATTTTGGCTACCTTTCCCTCTAGCATCATATTTTTTACAAGCCTCAGAACAAGTTAAAATACTCACTAAAGTTCCTATTTTAACTTTGAGTCTTGACAAAATATAAACGATACTTTCGGCCGGACTACGCCATAATTAATAATTATACATCAATATACACAATTTAGGTTAAGGAAGGCTTTTGACTCTCGAATCATAACATCATAAAGAAAATAAATTTGTCAATAAGGGAGAATTAACATGAACGCAAATAATTATATACAATCAATGTTCGCGGAACGAATTGGTGGTAATCGATTCGGAAAAGAAACTGTGATCTATAAATTTGAGAAAATTAAAAGAGCTAAGAGAGAGGCAATCAAAGAATTTCCAGATAGAAAGTTTATAGATTTGGGAATTGGAGAACCAGACGATATGGCGGATGAGAAAATTATTAATGTATTAAAAGAGGAAGCAGGAGTATGGGAGAATAGAGGGTATGCAGATAATGGAATTGATTCTTTTAAGATAGCTGCAGCTGATTATATGAAAAGTGTGTATGGAGTTCAAGGCATAAATGCTGAATCCGAAGTGATTCACACCATTGGTTCTAAACCAGCTCTTGCGATGATTCCACAAGCATTTATCAATCCAGGTGACATTGCATTAGTTACAGTTCCAGGGTATCCGATTCTAGCAACTATGACGGAATGGTTAGGTGGAACGGTATATCGACTGCCATTATTAGAAGAAAATAATTTCTTGCCAGACCTTGAAACTATACCAAAAGAGATTTTGGAAAAAGCGAAATTATTATATATCAACTATCCAAATAATCCGACAGGTGCATCAGCTACCTATGATTTTTATAAAAAGGTAATCAGTCTCGCTAAGGAAAATCATATTATTGTGGTACAGGATGCAGCATATGCAGCACTTACATTTGATGGAGAAAAGCCATTTAGTTTTCTAAGTGTAGAAGGTGCAAAAGAAGTTGGTGTTGAGATACATTCCTTAAGTAAAGCTTATAACATGACAGGATGGAGGTTAGGTTTTCTTGTTGGTAATGAACTAGTGATAAAAGCATTTGGTGCGGTAAAAGAGAATAATGATTCTGGTCAATTTAAGGCAATACAATTAGCAGGAAAATACGCACTAGAACATCCAAAAATTACAGAAGAGATTGCAAGGAAGTATTCTAGAAGACATGAAATGTTAATCAAGGTATTGAATCAGCTTGGCTTTACCGTGATGAAGCCAAAAGCTTCCTTTTATCTGTATGTGAGAGTGCCTAAGGGAATCCTAGGGGGAAAGATATTTCGAAATGCTGAGGAATTTAGTCAATATTTAATTCGTGAAAAACAAATTAGTACGGTCCCATGGGATGATGTTGGAAGCTATATTCGAATATCTGTAACTTTTGAAGCAAGTGGAATTGAAGAAGAGAAAAAGGTTATAGAAGAAGTGTATCATCGATTAAGATCAGAAAAGTTCCTATTCTAGTTGAATCATTAATGCAATGATGCTTCTGTTCCGTTCACAAGATATCCTCATATAATATTATATTAATAGATTCCTAAAGTTAATGGAGGATGTTTAGGTGAATAGGAATGAAAGAACTACACAATTATTAAAACATATTCCCTTCCGATTTGAAGAATATCGTGGACAATATGAATATGAAGCTAAATATATGCTAAGAAACATGGGATACACTGCATTTTTTGCGCCAAATAAAGTTACTTATGCAATGAGTTATCGAAAAGAGGATTCTTATTTAACAACTATTTTAGAGATGAAGTTCCATGATGCTAATTCGAATCCAGAGATCGTTGGAGAAGAACAGTTACCTGGTAGGGTGAATTATTATATTGGAAGTAAAAAAGAGAAATGGGTAGAAGGGGCTGCTACTTTTAAGAAAATTAGATATGAGAATATGTATCCTGGTATAGATATTGAATTCTTTGGAAATAAAGGAGAATTAGAATTCAATTTTATCTTAAGTGAAGAAGCAGATCCTACTTTGATAGCATTTTCCTTATCAGGTGCAAAGAAATATAACATAGATGGTGATGGAAATCTAGTCATTGATTCAGAAGCAGGCGCCCTTCGATTTATGAAACCTTATGTATATCAAGAGTGCTATGAAAGTAAAGTAGAGGTTTTATGTTCCTATCATATCGTAGATGAAAAGTATGTAGCATTTACTTTTGGTGAATATAAAAAGAATTGTAAAATGAATATTGATCCTGTTCTTGTCTATTCCTCCTACTATGGTGAGAACTTAGTAGAGATACTAAAGAATATTAAAATAAATGAAAATAAGGAACTTTGTATCATGGGAAATTACTATGATATAAACAATGGCAGTATAGATGGTTTTGTAACCAAGCTAAGCAGTGATGGACAAATAGAACTCTTTACAACCATCATTGGAGGAGTATCGGATGATGATCCGAATGCAATTGCTTTAGATAACAAGGGCAATATCTATGTCACAGGAACAACTAGTTCCAATGATTTTCCTATAACGCAAGGGGCATTCCAAGAGACAAAAGGTGATTTGTTTGATGCATTTGTTATTAAATTAGATTCTTTAGGTCATTATAGTTATTCTACCTATCTTGGTGGTGACAATGATGATCGTGGCTGGGGTATCACAGTGGATGAAGAAGGCAACGCTTATATAACAGGTGAAACCAAATCAACCAATTTTCCACTACAGAATCCATACTTAGGATACTTAGGAGATAAGAATGGAACTTATGCTTTTGTTAGCAAAATAAATAATACTGGTTCTCAGTTAATCTATTCCACTTACCTTGGCGGAGTAGATGATGGAGATCCGTTTAATGATAATGAGGTAAATGATGTTGGATATGGTATAGCTATCGATGGAACGAATCATGCTTATGTAACAGGATATACCCAGACAATTGATTTTCCACTTAAGAATCCATATCAGTCAAAGCAAAAAGGTCTTAGAGATGCCTTTATTACCAAATTCGAAGCAGATGGATCAGCTATTATCTATTCAACTTATCTTGGTGGAGTTCTTGATGATACAGGAACCGCAATCGTTGTTGAAACGAATGGAACGGCATATGTGTGTGGAGTGACTAGTTCGGTTAATTTTCCAATAAAAAATCCATTTCAAAGTGTACTAAAGGGAAGCAGCGATATATTTATAACAAAGTTACGAGCGGACGGCCAAGAGCTTATTTACTCAACTTATCTAGGTGGTAGTGGTGTTGAGGAACAGTATTCAGAAAACATAGTACCTCTTTCAGTGGATAATCAGGGGAATGTTTATATTACTGGTGCAACGAATTCAGTAGATTTTCCACTGAGGTATCCTATTGAGGATCATTTGAATGGAGATTATGATGCCTTTATTACTAAATTGGATGCATCAGGTAATAAACTTCGGTATTCAACCATTTTGGGTGGATCAACAGATGATACAGGTACTGGAATAGCAGTTGATAATAACGGAACCGTGTATGTTGTGGGTGTAACGAATTCAGTAGATTTTCCAGTAGTTCATGCAATACAACCGAATTTTAGTGGCTATATGAAAGGATTTGTAGCTATTTTACGTCTAGAGACTCTGTCATTTGAACTTATTTTAGATGCTCCGAAGACTGTGAACATTGGTAATCAATTAGTTTATACCATAACAGTAACTAATATGGGACCTGATAAATCTTCAGGTGCTACCCTAATTGATCATATACCTGAAAATACTAGATTTCTAGCTGCATCTGTAGGTAATGGAAGTTACAGTTATAAGGAAGGTGTATTGGAGTTCAGTATTGGAATGTTGGAGGTTTTAGAGAGCACAGTAATCTATATTATGGTATCCCCAATTGAACTCCAAGAAGTAACGAACTTAATTAGTGTAGAATCTGAGGGAGATACAAAGACCGCTTATACAACAACATTAGTAATTGATGATGTAAGTAAGATGAAAGAATCGATAAATATATTAAAAGCTCACCTTGAGAGGAATAGTCTAAGGCTAAAATACCTATTAGAATTGGATAGCGAAAGAAAAGAAACATTAACAACAGGAATAGTTGTAAGAAATGAGAAGACGAAAAGTTTAGTTCTTATCCTTCATAATGAATCAAGTCGTGCATTCGAAGCGAATATCAGTATTCTTAATCTAGATTCAGCAGACGGTTTAGGAAGGTTATGGTGGAGTAAAAAGGTAATACTTAAGGAAAATGAAGTGAAGAATTATTTCTTTGCCCTGCCACCAGCGAGTTATGAATTCTTTGCTGAAAATATAGCGGAAGAGGTATCCATCTTAATTGGGGAACGAAGTGATGAGCCAAACACGCCAATCAATCAAAGCAATTTTATCGAATCGAATACATTTCGATTGAATAATTTATGAAAATAGAAAGACCATGTAACGTTCTTCCTTTAGAGTTTTTAAATATTAGTAAAATAAACATGATTTTGTGAAAAACGACAAAAAATATATAATAACATATAAAAAAATATACAAAACAAACAATAAATTAAAGAAGTAGTCTTTACGAATCCTTAATAAGATGGTAAAATGGAATATATAGTAAATAACAAAACAGAAGATGATGAAATAATAGAATACTCGATAGATATATAAAAGCAAAATGATAAGCTATACCATTTTGTATATATAGATAGGAAAGAGGTAATGATAATTTTACAAGAAATGATCAAGGATTTGTAAGTCCGATTAATCATATTGATGAAGAATGGGCTTTAAATACAGATATGTAAAGAGATTGGAGGAATCTATTATCAAAAAGCTTGTAATAATTAATTCGATTTATGCTTTATTAAACGTATTATTAGTCCTGCTTGTTTGCTACTTTGCTTTTGATTATCTTTCAAATCAATAGAATAGATGAATTAAAGTAAATGTCTACGGTATTGAATTATGAGTCAAAATCTTTTTATGCTTATACATGGTGTGCAGCATATATGGATTTTGACTCATTCTATTTAAGAATAGTAATCTTCGGATGAAATCTCTTTTCCTAAAGTATTATTCATACTAGCCTAAATTCAATATGTAAAATAGGTTTATTTCACATTTGACTCTATATTTACCACCTCCATCATATAAATCAGGAGTGTTAAACGCTTTCATTCACACTGCCACAATATGGACATTTAGGATAGTCGTAATCATATTCATTACCGCAAGTAAGACAGGTGACTTCTGCTAATTGATAGTGTTCAAACTCTTCGCGAAGTTCGATTCGTTTGTCGTATTTTTTGCCTAGAATTAATAGAAAAATTAAGCTTACAGCAGTTAATGTAAACAGTACGATGAATAATGGAAAAGGAATCGTAAACCATTCTATATTAAACGGAGATGTATTATCTTCTAAGCTAACGCGTCCAAATCTATTAAGTATTAGCATTAAGCATATATAAGGCAAAGACAAGAGAGCTTTGCCTAACCATTTTTTATCATAAAAGATTTGAATTAAGAATTTCTTGAAACTAGTATAAATTAGAGTATAGATGATTAAGCTACATTCACATATGCCAAAGGTTAAGTGGTTCATTTTCTGTGTTAAAGTATCAGTTGCATATGGGTGAATAATAAATGTTTTATAGGTTATAACAATTAATATAATGAATAAATACATAACTATACTTTTTATGAAATCATATTTTGTTTGATGTCTATCATATTCTGCATTCAAAAGTTCGATGGCATATTTTTTCGTATTGCCTCCTGTAATCTTCTCAATTGGCTTCTTACTTGCTTGGGCTTCTAAAAAACTGTCCATAATGAGACTCAGGGTGAGGATTGCCTCGTATTTTTTACCATCATAAGCAAGATAAAAAGACTCAATCTGGTGAAAGGTATCCTTATATTCTCCGACTAGTTGTTTCTTTGATTCTTTATATTCAATACTATCTAAATAACTCATGTATCCTCCTCAAAAAGAATTAGATTTGCCGTATGCGTAATCTTCTTATAATTTTCAATTGCCTGAACTAATTGCTTTGACCCAAGAGCAGTGATGGTATAATATTTCCTCTTTGGACCATAGGGTGAACTACCTATACGACATAGAATGTACTCTTTTTTTTCAAGTCTTGTAAGGACTGGATATAAAGTACCCTCACCAATGTTATCAAATCCTTTCGATTCTAAGGTTGACAGAATATCATATCCATAGGTTTCGCCTTTTGCAATGATTGCGAGAATGCAACTTTCTAAAATTCCTTTTAATAATTGTGATTCTTCCATAGATAACTCCATAATCGCTATGATTTAGTTGCCTACTCTACAATACAAAGTAGGTACGAATTTATTATAGGCTAGCTACTTTGCTATGTCAAGTATTGACAGTTATTTTATACTAGAATAAATAAGTAAATATTTATAAAAAAGAATTGGAGACATTATTATGTTAGACAGATTTTTAGATAATTTTTATCAAGTCATCTCATTTGAAAAAGATGAAGAATTTAAAGAAACTGAGTTTAAAGAATTATTTATCTCAAATGCAGTTTTGATGGAAAAAGATAACGAAATTATCATACAGAAAAACTTAGAACAACATATAGACGAATTTAGAATTGCCATAAAACAATATCCACAATTATTTGAGTTAGGTTTTCATGAGAGACAGCTAGGATATCAGCATATCGAAGAGGGAGACACATTTTTAGTAAGTAGTAGATATGAAAAGAAATATTGTCGAGGTGGAAAAGAAGTTGTTGAGTATGGTGTTAACCATATGGTGATTATTAAGGATAATAAAAAATTAAAGATCGCTAGTGTCTTATGGTAAGGGAGTTTGCATTCATGGTAATTTATCGTTAGGAATAGAATTGAATGTAGATTTATGATAGAATAAATAAAAAGTAAATTATAAGATTGGTTAGAATGCAAAATTCATAATTATACAGCGATATACACTCAGTACACTAAATTAAAGGTATTTGACCTCAACATCATTAAAACTGAATACAAGAAAGGTACTAATTTATGATAAAAGCGGTTATATTTGACATGGACGGATTAATGTTTGATACAGAACGATTGATGATGCTAGCATGGGATTATGCTGGAGAGAAGATGGGACTTGGTAAAACTGGACATATGGTTCTTAAAACTCTTGGTATGAATCGTATCTTGAGTAGGGAAGTATGGAAAGAAGAATATGGTGAGGTATTTAAAGCAGAAGAGCTAGACCTTTATACCAATGAATTCTTTGAACACTATTATAGTGAGAATGATGTTCCTGTAAAGACAGGTCTCTATGAACTATTAAGCTACCTAAGAGAACATCATTATAAAATTGGAGCAGCATCATCAACCTACATAGAGAAAGTAAAACATCATCTAAACAATGCAAAAATATTAGAATATTTTGATGTAGTGGTTGGTGGAGATATGGTGGAGAAATCAAAACCAGATCCTCAGATTTATCAAAAAGCAAGTGAATTATTGGGTGTAAAGCCAGACAGTTGTTATGCCTTAGAGGATTCAAGGAATGGCTTACTTGCAGCATATCGCGCAGGATGTAAGCCAATCATGATTCCTGATCTATGGCAACCAGATGAAGAGATTAGTCGTATTTTATATGCAAAACGAAATAATCTCTCAGAAGTAATTGATATTTTAAAGGATAATCATAATAATAATTGTTAATTATTGATTTTTGAATAAATAGATCCAAAATATGTAAAAGATTACAATTATACTACTTTCTGTATTTTAATAATTCACTTTGAATACCGTTTGTAGTAATCGATATTAGTAAATCTATAAAATCTTTTAAAGGAATATCTTTTCCATTGTTATACCATTTTGCTATGGTATTTAGCACCGCTGCACTTTGATATTCCATGATATAATCTGCTTTTGCTATTTCTTCGTCGGTTAATTCACGAAAACTAGCAAATACAATAGGTCTTAATTTTTTTAATATCTTCTGGCGAAACTTAGGGTCACCATTTTCACTAAGTAGCACTGGAAGATATTTTTTATTATTCTCGAAAAATTGTAGAAGATGATACATAATAATATGCTTTTGGGAGGCATGGTATTGATACACTTGTTTTAATATACTTGTTTCAAAATCTTCTGCTGTTACAGTATTTTCTTCAATTACTTCTAAGATTTCATACACATCTTTAAAATATACATAAAAGGTGGAACGATTATAGCCTGCAACTTGGCAGACTTCCTTTACTGTTATTTTTTCTATTGTTTTCTTGCAATAAAGTTGCCAGAAGGCATCGATTATGTTTTGACGAGTAATCTGAGCGGTAGTCGACATTTGATTCATGCTATTCTCCAAACGTTAAAATTAATAATTATGAACCAATCATATAACAATAAAGGAATAGATTCAATTTTAATTTACATCATAAAATCCAACACATTTACAAAGTGTGTTGATTGAAATGAATTGATTAGGATTTTATAATAAAACTGAAAATAGAACAGCAAAGTGTGTAAATAAAAAAAGGAAGGAAATGAGGAAATGAATATAGAAGTAAATCAGATTGAAAAGTATTTTCAAAAAAATAAAGTCTTGAATCAAATATCTATGACCATTGATTCTGGTAAAATATTTTGTCTTCTAGGAGCATCAGGATCTGGTAAGACAACACTACTTCGAATTATTATGGGAGCAATCAATGCAGAAAAGGGAGAGGTTATCATCGATGGAATGAAAGTACCGAATCGAACACTTCTTAGCCGAATTGGATTTATGCCTCAGAATGATGCATTATATGATGAACTGACAGCATGGGATAATCTTAAGTTCTTTGCAGGTTTACAGAAAATAGAGGGAACGACATTTATAGAAAATGCAGAGGAAGTACTCCAAGTAGTTGGTTTAAGTAATGAGAAAAAGAAATTAGTGCGTAATTATTCCGGTGGAATGAAGAAAAGGTTATCACTAGCAATCACATTGATTCATCAACCAAAACTATTATTACTAGATGAACCTACGGTTGGAGTAGACCCAGTCTTAAGAAAGAATATATGGAACTACCTTAAAAAAATAAGAGAACAAGGAACTACGATTCTGGTTACAACACATGTCATGGATGAAGTTCTAGAATGCGACCATGCTGCGTTATTAAGAAACGGGCATATCATTGCAAATGATACGGTGGAGAACCTGTTATCAGCAACAACTGATGGAAGAATTGAAGAACTCTTCTTTCTGGGAGAAAATGAGTGAACATATGAAGCAAGAGATAGGAGATAGATAGGATATGTTATGTATATTAAAGCGTATATTAATTCAAATTAAAAATGATAAAAGATCGTTAGGATTATTACTTATTGCACCTTTATTGGTGTTAACTTTATTATATTTTATACTAGGGGATTCTGATTATACTCCTCATATTGCAGTTTATTCTATGGATAAAGCATATGTAGAGCAATTGGAGGAGAAAGCAAGTATAACGAAGCTAACAAAACTACCTAAGGAAAATAGCTATTTAGAAGAAAATAAGGTAGATGCAATTGCTTGGAAGGATTCTAAAGGAATTCATATTACATTGGAAAGAAAGAATACAAAATCAGCAAAGGCGTTAAAAGTAATTCAAAATACGAATGAAAAGCTTGCACCAATGAAAATTAGTCCGGTCATTCATTATCTATATGAAACAAATGACGAGAATCAATTAGATTCCCTAAGTTATGTATTCTTAGGGGTGCTTTCCTTTTTCTTTGTATTTCTACTTTCTGGTATGTCATTTGTAAGAGAAAGATTTTCACAGACATTAGAGAGAATGTTAATGACACCAATAAGTCGATTTGAAGTAATTGGTGGCTATACGTTAGGGTATGGAATCATATCAGCCGTCCAGAGTGTTCTTATTATTTTATTTACCGTATATGTACTAGGGATTCACGTTGAGGGCTCTGTGTTCCTATGTATTTTGGTTATGATATTAATGTCATTTTTAGCAGTATCTATGGGAGCATTATTCTCTATCTTCTCAAATAATGAATTACAGATGGTTCAATTCATACCAATTGTCATTATCCCACAGATCTTCTATTCTGGATTGATACCAATAGATACAATACCACTTGGATTAGGCAATCTAAAATATATCATCCCAATATACTATACATCAACTGCACTTGATAAAGTAATGATTGAAGGGAAAGGATTGATGGATATTACACCTTTCCTGACTGGATTAGTGATATTTATTATTGTACTATTTGGTATCAATGTACTTTCATTGAAAAAGTATAGGAGATTATAATTATTATACTGGTTATGGTCTTTCTTGATTTTCTATAATAGTTGTAAGCATAGAATACGGAGAGATTTAATGAAAGTAATATATAATGATTCGTTCATAAATGACCTGCTGAAAACCTTTCAGAATTTTGTACAAATATCCTGAGAGGATTAACGGCAGGTCATTATAACGGTGAATCAATAGCAAGATTAGATTTCTTTTTGTAATTTATTAATAAAGTAGATGTTTGAAAGTGTTACAAATAAATAGGCAATCACAAAAGATAAAATAACGTATAAATTAGAATTAGTCATTGCGTAAGATAGCATAAGTGCACCAAATACAAGAACCATAAGATCATATGCTTTAGCTTTTGCTTTATCACGAATGGCAATGTTACGTTCATCATTTACTTCAATTTCTTTTTTTCTAGCTTCTTCTGGATATTTTTTCATATTGATGATATTTATAATCATACCAAGATTCTGGCCAAATATACCACTACCGATACCAATCATAACATAGGGTAGCGATAGAAGAATACCATCAGCATCTCTAGTGATTTTTGCTATAATAGCGCCGGATACTATTAGAATAAGGCCTAATGTTGTTAGTAAGATATACTTAGTCATTTTGTTTGTTGTTGTCATTTTACATCCTCCTCATAGATAAAGATTTCTTCGATACTCATGTTAAAAAATTTGGCTATTTTAAATGCGAGTAAAATTGAGGGATTATAACGCCCATTTTCAAGAGAACCTATTGTTTGTCTTGAGACTTCTAGAATATCTGCCAGTTCTTCTTGCCTGATTCCTCGCTGCTTTCTAAGTTCCTCCAATCTGTTTTTCACGTTTCTACCTTACCTTTCTTACAATCTATTTATAACTTCACATATCACGAAACTCACATGCTGTTTTATTTGAGGTAAAAGCTTGCTAGGGTATGTTTGTAATGAATGGAAAGCTAACTTTACATAAAGTATATTACTAGATAATGTAAATGTCAAGTTAACTTTCCAAAAAATAAAAAAAGATTGAAAGATAAATATTCAATCTTTTTTATGCCTATATTTGTTACTGGGAAGTTTTAAGGAAGTATCTATAATGGTAACTCAATAACAAAAGTAGCGCCGCTTGTTGCAGTGTCTTTCACCCCGATTTTACCGTTTTGCAACTCCATCAATTCTTTTGCAACGCTTAAACCTAGACCAAAATGGGAATTATCATTACGAGATTTGTCTGCACGATAAAAGCGGTCAAATATAGCTTCTTTCTCTTCCTTTGATATACCAATTCCTTGATCCTCCACTTCAATATAGAAAATAGATTTTCGATAGTATGGTCGAAGAGTAATCATACTTTTCGCAGGAGAGTAACTAATCGCATTGTCTATTAGAATACTCAATACTTGGGTCAGCCTTCCTTTATCAGCATTGATTTTTGGAAGTGAATCCTCCGGAAAATCTAAAGATAGATTATGCTCCTTCTTCTGACAGAAGGAAGAGAAGGAATCGTAAAGGTCGATTAAGTAAGTCTCTGTATCAATTTCTTCCTTTTGGATTTGCCAGGTTTTGGCATCGGAAGAAGCTAGAATAAGCATATCGCTAATCAGTCTTGACATCCTGGTACATTCCTCAATGATCTTTGGAATAAACCGTTTGGGTTCAGCGCCCTCAATTAGGAGGGCAGTTGAATTGGTTTGAATTACTGCAAGAGGCGAGCGAAGATCATGAGAAGCAGCAGCGATGAATTCATTCTGTTTCTTCTGATTTTCTACTACAGGTTTTAATGCTATATTTATTAAAAAGCAGCTAACAAGAAATAAAGCGAAGCTACCTATGAGATCAATTCCTATAAAGAGTAATATTTGCAGATACATTCTTGCTTTCTCATGTGGAAAAAACTGAATTAAAGTTAAACTCATATATCCATTATCGGTAGGTATAATGCAAACAGAAGCATAGGTGGGTTCACCATGCTTGCCAGTCAGATGAAAGACAGAGGTAGAGTTCTTATATGATGCAGTCGTATATTGAGTTGTATCAACCCCCTCTTTTAAGGCTACTTTTTGAGCCTTTTTAATCATTACTTCTCTTTTCGTTGAGGGATTCCAAGAGCCTCGAAAGAAAAATGGGATTCCATTATCCTCTATATGTATGATTGCTTTATTTTTGGATTCTAGATTGGATAGCCAAGCATTTTTAATCGTATTATCTGTTTGACATTTATATACGATAGAATCTTGTAATTCCTTAAAGTTATCCAGATTATTCTGTTTATATTGAGAGATATTAATGAAACAAGCTCCAATGATTACAATACTAAGAATGATGCTAGTAATAGCGGTATTCATTATGATAAGTTTTATTTTTAATTTATGTAACATACTATGCTTCTCCTTGAAGCTCTTCTAGGCGATATCCAACACGGTGAATTGTTTTAATCTGTACATTACCATTCACTGTTTTTAAACGTCTCCTTAAGAAGTGTATATAATTATCTAGATTTCCTTCTTCTACAAAATTATCTGGGCCCCATACATGGGATAAGATGATTTCTCTTGAGATAATCTGATTACTGCATCGCATAAAGTATTCAAGAAGATCAGTCTCTCTTTTTGATAATGAGCATGATTTATCATCTGCCAATATCGATTGCCCTTTCACATCTAATATAAGATTAGAAAATGTGAGAAGTTCGGTTTGTTCAATTTTCTGTGGACGTCTGGCAAGAGCACGAATTCTTGCAAGTAATTCTTCAATGGCAAATGGCTTTACTAAATAGTCATCTGCACCAGAATCCAATCCATCAATTCGGTCATGTAGCCCATCCATTGCAGTAACCATAATGACTGGCACATTGATATTTTTATTACGAATTGATTTTAGAATCGATAATCCATCCATTACAGGAAGCATTCGATCTAATATGATTACATCATAAGATTGTTGAAGTGCATAATATAAGGCATGTTCGCCTGTGTAACAAGAATCAGTTGTATATCCTTCATTCTGTAGATGAAAGCACATGCTATCGCATAAATCTTTATTGTCTTCTATAATTAATAACCTCATAATAGGTCTTCCTTTCAGGTGATTTGTGGTATATTTTGGATAACTATAGTCTAGCATAATTCGATTGAAAAATCCTTTAATAAATCTTTAAAGCTTAAAGTTTTTTTAGAGAAATTCCTGATAAGATAAAAACGTTGATAGGGTTTTCTTATGAAGACACTGTATAACAAAGGATAGCAATGAAAATGGAAGAAGTAGTTGCTGAAAATTGGAGGAAGCAATATGAAGTGGAAGAAGAAAATGACAATACTCCTGTCTATTGTACTTATTATAGGTACAATGACAGGTTGTAGTAACACAGGAAAAGAAAAGAAAGAGAAAGAAGTGGCAATGGGACGTTATATGGAACAAACCATAGATATGCCAAAAGCTGTACAATCAGGAGATGAGATAGCCTTCTTAATGAAGATAAATCCTGAGGGTAAACTAGAAATCTATAGTGTTCCAATGAAACCAAAAGAAGGGGAATCTAGTATAAAATATACACTAGATTCTAATAATTCATGGACTAGATCAGTACCAAAATGGCTCAATGAAAACGAATTGGGTGATCCAAAAGGTGGAGTATCTGATGTATCCTATGCGCCCGATGGAACTATGTATGCAATATGGACTAAAAATATTAATGATGATAAAGTAAAAGTGAAATTATTAAAAAGTACGGATGGAGAAAAAGCAGAAGAGCTTGATTTTAAAGAATATAAAAAAGATGTTGGTTATAATAGAAGACCTGACGCAATCGAAGTATTAAAGGATGGCTCTATTTTACTGAATTTTTATGGAAAATGGTCTGTTTACAAAGATGGGAAAGTAACGAGTAGTTTTGAATTAGGCGATTATACATATGCAATGAATGGAAGTACTATATTAGGTATGAATGCCAAACAAGATGGTTGCATTCAAGTAGATGTCACAACTGGTAAAACAATTTCTGAGATTCCATTTGTAAGTAAATCAAGCAATGGAGCGTTCACAGCAGATAAAGAGGGTAACTGGGAGATGGTTTCCAATACAGGTATTCATAGAATGACAAAGAATGGGAACTGCTGGGAGACAATATTAGATGGCGCATTAGCTTCTATGAGTATGCCTTCCATGAGTCCAAATAGTATTGTAAGTGGAGAGAAAGATGACTATTATGTCATGTATGAATCGGGTGGCAATGGATTCAGACAGATAAAGCATTACATATATGATAAAAATGTACCAACCACTCCAAGTAAGACATTGTCAATTGTATCACTGGAAGACAATATGACAGTAAGGCAAGCAATTTCTGATTTTCAACATCAGAATCAAGATGTAAAAGTTGACTATAAAGTACTCATGAGTGAAGATGACGGAACAACAGCATCTGATTATATTAAGAAAATCAATACAGAATTATTAGCTGGCAAAGGTTCCGATATCATTTTATTAGATGGACTACCAGTAGATTCCTATATTGAAAAGGGAGTACTTGCTGATCTTAGCAATATCATTAATCCACTGATTAAGAAAAAAGAAGTGAACAAAAATATTATAGAGAATTCTAAAAAGAATGGTAAAATTTACTCCATTCCTCTTAAATACAGTGTAACATTTGCTTTCGGAGATAAAGAAGCAGTAAGTGCAACAAAATCCATTAAAGATTTAGGAACATATGCAAAAAATAGTGCAAAGACGCCTATATTTGGTGAGGGGGTTATAAATAAAGACTTGATTACGAAACTGTATAAATATTATTCAAATGATATGATAAAAGATAATAACATTGATAAAGATGTTCTAACTGAATTCTTAAAAGAGACAAAAATAATAGCAGATCAATCAAAATCAAAAAGTGGCAAATTGGACGAGGAATCTATTTGGCAGGAAAATATGATGAATGAGGAAAAATCTCTTATGTTATACGACAAGACTAGTTTGTTAGGTCTTACTGATATTTCTGATATGTACTGTATATTTGCACCACTTAAAGTATTGGATATAACCAAAGGCGATTATGATACGATAGATGGAAAATATATTCCAAGCGGATTCCTTGGTATCAATAATGCCAGCAGTCAAAAGAAACTTGCTGCTAAATTTATTAAGGAATTATATAGTGAAAAAGTTCAGAAAGCGGAACTTGGAGATGGATTCCCTGTAAACATAAAAGCATTAGAAAACTATGAATTGGCTTATGATGACTTTATCTTAACAACCACGAATGGTCTAGAAGTAACACAGCCAAGTAAAGAAAAGATGCAAAAAATATTAGAACTTTGCAGATCAGTTACGACTCCGATTGCGATTGACCAGACACTATTAGATATGATTGAAACAGAAGCAGAAGCTTATATAGGTGGCAATGCAGACTTGGATTCTACAGTAAATAAGATTATGGAAAAGACAAAGGCTTATCTAAATGAATAAATATAAGAACCTAACATTAGACTAGATAAGCTTGGAGGTAGAAAGGATGAATTGCAAGAAGATATTAGCAATTGGTTTCAGTATAATCTTTACTATTACATCAGTAACTGGATGTAGTAAGAACGATGATAAAAAAGAAGTCAAAAATGTAGCAATGGGGCGATACATAGAGAAGTCAGTTGCGATGCCAGAAGCCATAGAAGCAGGTAAAGAATGGGCGACACAGATCATTAAGAATCCTAAGGGGGAGATTGAACTGTATGCGAAACCTTGGAAAGACAAAGGAAACGAACATATTATTCAATACACCTTAGATAAAAATAAATGGGTGAAAAGTGTACCAAAATGGATGAATAGAAAAGGTGGAGACTTTGATGTAACGTATGCACCTGATGGAACAAAGTATATTGCTTTCAATAAAAATAAACCAAACTCTATTGAAGTAAAAATATTAAAAAGCAAGGATAATATTAATGGCGAGAATGTGGTAATTGATGATTATAAGAAAGACGTAGATTATAGTAAAATCTTATATCATTTTAATGTCCTAAAAGATAACTCTATATTAGTTAACCACATTGATTCTTTTTCTTTATATAAAAAGGGAAAAGAGACGTCTACATTTAAAATTGGCGGAACTGATTATGCCCTCAATGGTAATCAACTATTAGGTATGAACGAAAAAATGGATTCGGGTGTTATTATTGATGTGACGACAGGAAATATATTATCCGGGGCTCCATTAGATAAGTCACAGAATGGAACCTATACATATGATTCAAAAGGGAATTGGTATATGGTTAATAGAGCAGGTATACATCGAATGGTTAAGGGAGGAAACTCTTGGGAAACCATCTTAGATGGAGCTTTGGCTTCCATGAGTATGCCATCCATGTGGGTTAACTCAGTGATTCGAGGGGATAAAGATGATTTCTATATTTTATATTCTGATTCCAATGGATTAGCCCAGATGAAATATTATGTATACGATAAGAATACCCCTACCACGCCAAGTAAGACTCTAACAGTTGTATCCTTAGAGGAAAATGATACGGTAAGACAGGCAATTGTTGACTATCAACATAAAAATCAAGATGTAAAAGTGGATTATAAAGCTCTTATGAGTGATGAGGATGGGACCACATCGACGGATTATATCAAGAAAATTAATACAGAACTATTAGCAGGAAAAGGAGCAGATGTCTTAGTATTAGATGGAATGCCTGTAGATTCCTACATCGAAAAAGGTGTACTTTCTGATCTAAGTGATATTATCACACCATTAGAGAAAAAAGGTGACTTGTTAAGTAATATCGTTGATTCATACAAGAAAGACGGAAAAATATATAGTATACCAATTCGATATGACTTAATGGTTGCTTATGGTAGTAAAGATGCGGTTGCATCTGTAGATTCTGTGGATACATTAGCAGATTACGCTAAAAATTCAAGTGAGATACCATTGTTTGGTGATAAGGGATTATCCTATTCTGATTTAACAACTAACCTATTTCGATTATATTCCAATCAATTTCTAACGGATAAAGGATTTAATCGTGAAAAGTTAATACGTTTTCTAGATGAGTTAAAGTTAATTAGTGACCAGACTAAAGCAGTGAAAGTAGCACCAAAGAAATCAGAAGAAACAATGGATCAAGTAGCAGATTATTGGAATGAACCAGATTCACAATTACTGTTTGATAAAAAAGCGTCTCTTCAGTTAGCTGATATCTGGTCTATGGCTCAGACTTATGCACCTTCCATAGTTGTAAATAAAATAGATGGAGCTTTCACAACGGTTAATCATGAATTTATGCCAAGTGGTCTTGTTGGCATCAATAATGCTAGTAATCAAAAAGATCTGGCAGGTGAATTTATGAAGACATTATTTGCAGAAAATGTACAAAAAGTACAGTTAGGTGATGGGTTCCCAGTGAATGCAAAAGCATTAGTGAATTTTGGGATGGAATATGATGATATGATTGGTGGGGGGAATGGTTTTACAGTTGAACAGACGAGTAAAGAAGAGATGCAAAAGATTCTTGATTTATGCAAAACTGTAACAACTCCAGTCCAAGTAGATGAAGTACTTTTCAATATGATAAGTAAAGAAATTATTCCTTATCTTAGCGGAGAGTCTGATAGTAAGACAGCTGCAGATCAGATCATAGAGAAGGCAAAGACCTATTTACAAGAATAAAGAAACTATAGTAAGTGAGTAGTGAAAGAATGGTAAAAAATATCAATTGAATAATATTGTATATCATACACTTCATATTGATATGTAAGGGGGGACAGATGAAAGTGAATGTACTCAGTATTCACAAAAATAGAAGCATCGAAAAACGAATTCATGCCCCTAATTCTAAAGGAAAGGGTATATCGAGTAAAAAGATACATCATTATAAGATGAAGAAAGTAAGAACAGCTTATCTTTTTCTTGCGCCTAGTTTTATTGGAGTAGCAGTCTTTGTTTTGATTCCATTTCTTGATGCTTTTCGAAGATCATTTTACGAAGCAATGAGTGGTAAATTTGTTGGATTGAAGAATTATAGCATTGTACTACATAATGAAGCTTTCTTGCTTGCTGCCAAGAATACTGGTAAATTCTTGGGGATATGTATTCCATTATTATTAACCATATCCCTTCTATTTACAGTGATGCTTGGTAGCATTAAGAAAAAAGGTGAGTTTTTTAAAACTACTTTTTTAATACCAATGGCAATTCCAGTGGCATCCGTTGTATTACTATGGAAAGTATTCTTTCATAAGAGCGGTTTAATCAATGTAGTGATAACCGCTTTTGGTGGAACAGCAATTGATTTTATGAATACGGATAAGGCGTTTTATGTATTAGTATTCAGTTACATATGGAAGAATACAGGTTATGATATGGTATTATGGTTGGCTGGGCTTTCTGGAATCTCTGTTTCCCTGTATGAAGCTGCAAAAATGGATGGAGCAGGAGCATTTGCTAGACTTCGCTACATTACAATACCAGAACTCTTACCAACCATCTATATCACTGCAGTATTATCGATGGTGAATTCTTTTAAAGTATTTAGAGAAGCTTATTTAATTGCAGGGGATTATCCACATGAGAGTATCTATATGCTACAACATATTTTTAGTAATTGGTTTGTGTCTTTGGATATTCAGAAAATGTGTACAGGTGCAGTCATTATGGCGGGTGTGATATTACTATTTATATTATTACTCCAAATAATTGATCGCAAATGGTGAGAAAGGATGGTGCCTAATGAACTATTTCAGGAATTTTATTAAGAAGAATATTGCTGCCTTGATTCTATTGCTATTTGCATTTCTTATTATCATTCCGCTATGGATGGTTATTAGTGGATCTTTTATAGGTAAAAATGAGATAACTAGAAATCTAGCACCAGTATTATCAGATGGCAAAGGAAAAGCTTTTTGGCCTATATTACCACAGTATCCAACCTTTCGTCCTTACATTGAACTATTGCTTGATTCACCTGCATTTTTTGCAATGTTTTGGAATTCTTGTAAGCAAGTAATTCCTATATTAATAGGTCAATTATTGATAGGTGTTCCTGCGGCATGGGCATTTGCAAGATTTGAATTTCCATTAAAGAAGATCATATTTACCGTATATATTACACTAATGATTATGCCTTTTCAGGTAACGATGGTGTCAAGTTATTTGGTCCTTGATCATTTGAAATTATTAGATACGAATTTTGCAATTATTTTACCAGCTATATTTGCAACTTTTCCTGTATTTATTATGATGAAGTTCTTTTCTTCTATTCCAGCTGATTTATTTGAAGCTGCTGAGATTGATGGTGCAAATGAATGGAATATATTTATAAGGATCGGAATTCCACTTGGCAATTCAGGCATTATGTCAGCATTGGTTCTTGGCTTTTTAGAACAGTGGAATGCTATTGAGCCACCATTAACTTTTCTTGATGATAAATCTAATTGGCCATTATCCTTGTATTTACCAAATATAGCCACAGATAATGTGGGAGTGTCCTTGGCGGCATCTGTCATTATGATGTTACCAGCGCTATTGATCTTCTTATTTGGTCAAAGTTATCTAGAAGATGGGATCAAGGCTTCTGGGCTTAAGGAGTAGAGTTTTTCATAAGGCGAATGCCCTGTAGGTTAGGTGTTCTAGGTAATTTGCACAAAATAGAAAAGCTCATGCTTCATTCGAAATGTATAAGAAGTTCTATTTCAGGTTAGGATGCCAAAAGTCTTATTTAGTTTACTGAGTGTATATTGCTGTATAATTATGAATTTTGCCTACCTTTCCTTCAAAAAGTTTATAAAACAAACTCATTATATTTTTTACAAGCCTCAAAACAAGCTAAAATACTCACTTACGTTCCTATTTTTGCTTTGAGTCTTGACAAAATAAAAACAATGTTTTCAGCCGGACTACGCCAAAATTAATAATTATACATCAATATACACAATTTAGATTAAGAAAGACTTTTGACATCCTAACCAAGAAAGGAACTTCTAATACATTTCAAAAGGCGCACTCGCTTTTCTATTTTGTGCAAATTACCGGCAAGGTATGGAACAGGGCATGTATCTGTGGGAGGAATTAGCAACAGATTTGATTAGTGTGAAATAAAACCATTTCACACGTTGAATTTAGGCCTGCGAGCAAGTCGAAGGCAGGGATGTTAGAGTGACATATAACCATGCCAAGTTTGAAGTAAAAAGGAGGTAATAACTTGAAGTTCGTAACTGAAATAGGGCATTTCATAAAAGATAGAAATGATAAAGAAATCGTTAGTGAGGTTGAAATAGATAAAAAGGAGTTAACACTTCAAGAGAAAGCAAGAAGATTGTTAATCGGTTTTTTTGCGATGATGTTTGCGCTTACGGTGTTATCTAGAGTAGCAGATTCTATTACGATTGCAAGAGTATCTACGCAGAGCCCTAAGAGTAGTACACTTACTTTTAATATTGAAGGAACTGGAACTATTACAGCGGATGCAAAAAAATATGTAAAAGTGCAAGATGGTATTGGAGTAGATAAGATTAATGTTGAAGCTGGAAGGGAAGTTAAAAAGGGAGATGTTCTATTCACATTGGATCAAACCGATGTCAATGAAGCATTAAAAACAGCAAATAGAGAAGCAGAGAAATATGAAAATCAAATGGAACAAGAGAAACTTAGTGTAACTGATTCGAATCTTAGTACGAAGGAAAAAGCCGACCTATTGTATCGTAATGCAAAGCTGGATCTAGATAGTGCCAAGGAGGATTATCTAGATGCAAAGAAAAGTTATAGGGAATCGGAAGATAAAGTGAAACAAGCTCAGAATACCTATCAGAAGGCATTAACTAAGAATGTGAAACAAGTATATATTAATAAGATGAGAGAATATAGAGCAGAAGAAAAGAGTTATAAAAATATTCAATTATCCAATGAAGAATCTTTAAAAAATGCAAATGAGACATTAGATTCTGCTAAGAAAACTTTGTCCGATTTGCAGACAATCGATTCTAATATAAAAGAGTTTCTAGATGATTATGTTTTTTACAATGGCAAGGATGAAAAGCAAACAAATGACGCTTTAGAGAATCTATTTATAATTGCGTATGGAGATCAGGAAGCATACGAGAACTATAAGGACCAGAGAGCTTCATTAGAGAAGAAGTTAGCTCGTGCAAAGGAGGATTTATTGAATGCACAAACTGACTTATTCAGTCCACAAAGTGCAGATAATCTAACAGCTTATCAAAATGCAGTAACAACAGCAAAAAGAGCGGTATCTGATGCAGAAGATGATCTTAGTAAAGTGAAGAAAAAAGAGAATTGTATACGAACAGAACTAAATAACTATATCACTGTAAAAGCAAGTAATAATACAGACAAGATACAAAATGCATTAGAGAACGTAAAGAAAAGTATATATGGAACCAATGGCTATAAAAAACATCAGGAAGATTTACAAGATGCAAATAGAAAAATTATGGATGCGGAAGAAAATTGTAAATCTATTGACAAGAAAAATGAACTAGCCTTGTCGATAGAACAAGATAAATTAGATCAGTTACAAGAAATAATCGATAGTATTGATAACGGAACTTATGATAAAGAGGATGCAGCCGAGTCGCAAAAACAAGCTATTGATACTGCAAAGAATGAGTTGGACACTAAAAAAGAGAATATAAAAACAACAAAAAAGGCAGTTGATACGGCAAAGAGAGCACTAGAAGCCGCAAAATTAGATCAAAATCAAGCCAAGGAACAAGATGGATTAAATGAAGAAACTTTTCAAAAACAAGAAGCAGCAGCTATCTTACGTGTATCAGCAATTCAGATTGATTTAGATGCTAAGAAAGAGTTGGTTAGTGAATTATTAGAAATACAAAAAAACAATGGTAAGGTAAAGGCACCAGTATCCGGAACAGTAGATCAAATATCATTTGAAGAGGGTAAAAAATCCGCAGCTGATAATAGCGTAGTGATTGATACTGGAGGATATGGAATCTTAATAACAGTACCTAAGGAGCAAGGTGAATATGTATCAATCGGAGATGATATCGAACTTACCGCTAAGGGAAAGAAGGATAAGATCACAGTTCAAGTAGAAGACATTAGCTTTACTACAGGAACACAGAATACAACTACGGATTCTAGTGCCAGCGATTCAGTGGCGGAGGATGGAACATCAGAGGAACTAACAAAAATAACTGCACTTATGCCAGAAGGTGAATATATCCCAGGAGCAACATTAGAAGCTAACATTACTAAGAACTCTGACCTCTATGATATTTGTGTGCCACTTACTGCGATCCGTTCAGAAGGAAACGATGCTTACTGTCTGATTACACAACCGAAAAAGACCATACTAGGAGATGAGTTATTAGCCGTTAAAGTTCCAGTAGATGTGGTAGAAAAAGATGATACAATGGCAGCAGTGGAAGGCTCTCTTTCTGTTGATGACAATGTTATTATTAGTAGTAATAAAAATATAAATGAGAACGATCGTGTCAGATTAGAGCAGTAATGGGGGAATTCATATGAGGAAAAAACGTACTGCTTACAAGGTGGTTGGACTATTTTTATTCTTTACTCTAATAGCTCTTAGTATGTGCCTCGCAAATTATGTGAAAGATAATCTATCTTCGGTTAGTTTAAGGTATGAGAAAGCTAGTGTATCATCTAAAATAATAGAGAAAGCTCTGAGTAATCTTGAGAATTCAGAAGTTTCTGAGAAACCAGAGATAACATTGTGGAATCGATTAAAGAATGAGATTATCAAGAATAAAATAACGGATATAACTGTGAAAACAAATGTAATTGAGGTTAACGGTAGTATGTCAGAGGTGGTACCTATGACTTTTCTTTCAGGGGCTTTTGCAAGTATGAAGGATGATAAAGGCTGCGTGATGGATTCAAAAACAGCATTTGATTTATATGGGACAATAAATGCGGTGAATAATGTTGTTATATGGAAAGGAAAAGAATATATTGTTCGAGGAGTTGTTAAAGCGAAAGATACGATGATGCTTCTACCCATTGAAGATGATGATTATTTATATCAAAATGTAGAAGCCATTTATCAGAACAATGTGAAGAATAATCTTGCAGATAATGAGGGCGAGATATTTAAAAATTTGCTAATCGATCAAGGAGCGCCTGAACCGGATGCTATGATTGATGGAGAGATAACCTCTTGGTTTCTACAGTGGTTTTATAAGCTACCTATATTAATCTTAACCGTCTTGATTATAGTAATGTACATAAAGATTACTTATCAAAATCGCAAATCATTATTCATATGTATTAGTTATGGCTTATTTACTATAGTAATCGGTTTTATAATATATAGAATTTTTCCCATTACAATTCACGTGCCAAGTCAATTTATACCAACAAAATGGTCTGATTTTCAATTCTATATCAATAAACAGAAAGAGATACAAGATAGTATCATAAATAAAAATAATTGTGAGCGAATGCCAAGAGATATCTTACTTACCGGATATCGTTTTAAATGTATTCTATGTGTACTGGCTAATTTACTATTGCTTGGCTTAGCAGCATGGATGAGTCGCTTCAAAAAGAAAGTAACTACAATACTTTAAGTTTGTTCTAGAAATAATAGAATGATATAAAATAGAATTAGGTAGTAAAAAGGTGTGTGAAGTGTTCACGCACCTTTTTAAAATAATCAGTTATTTCATTTATCTAGTTCTTTTCTATAACATTCCACCAGCAATTAATTGATAGGTACAAAAGGATATTGTGAAGGATTATTTAACCAGTTCCAATACATAGCATTTGGAATGTATCTAGCAATTTCATAAGGATTCTTTCCTGCAATTTGTCCAATAATATTCAAACTGTTGGTAAATACTTTAAAATCATCAGAGTAATTTAAATTAGGGTTTAACTGGATTTTATTCGTAGGATTGTAAGAAGCTCCGTTTGTAAAGAATTCAGTAAATACGCCCCACCCAAGTGCAGGTAAATTATCAGAAGCATCACCGTATACCATTCTCAAATAAACATCAGCCATAGCAAAGAGCTCGTAACCTTTTGAGTATGGGTAAACCATTTCATGTGTGGTCTTATCTTCTGTAGGGGTTATATAATTTTTCCATGCATCATCATAGAAGTCTTTATACTTTATTCCTTGATATGGAACTATATTAGGGAGACAAACCACCTTTGTATTATTTTCTACGACAGCATAGGTAGCTCGGACGTTCGTAAATATTTCATCATTAAAGTTCCATACACGGTTATAGTCAGTGTTAAACGTATGTGAAATTTCATGAAGTTGTCCATGTACTACAGCATCTTGATTAGGGGCAGTTTTCATAGTATCGTCGGAAGCATCTGTGCGAAAATGGCAAGGTGCACCTGCACATGCATAAGGTTCACCGTAATCATTATCTAAGGATTGATTGTTATGAAAGTAACACTGAGTTACTCCTCTAACTTTACCCGTTAGTTGTTGTAATTTTTGTGCTGCATCGTTGAGTTTAGCCCCCCAATTATCTAATGCTACATCGCTTACAGAATATTTTTCTAGTTGACTTACAGGAACTGCAGCTGCAAAGTTTGAGAAAGAAACTTTCCTGTAGCTAGAATCTTCTTTTAATGTAACACCTGCAAATTCGACTGTTCCTTTGGCATCACAGTAGAAGCTACCTAGATGGCATTCAAGAATTGTATTACCAGATGAATTAGAAATGAAATGGAAGTCTAGTTTTTTCCATCCGTCTGTACTATTTGTTTCTGAGTTTAGTAAAAGTGTGGTTTTTGTTTTTTGGTTTGATGAATCGCCATAATCATCATCTCTAATAGAAAATCCGAAAGGGCTTCTTCCATCTTTTATATGATTAGGGTTTATTGTAACATCGGTAGCTCTGACATAACCTGACATAACATAAGGTGTATTTGGTTGTAAGGTTAGGGATGTTGAATATGTCCTATAACCGTATGAAGTAGCACTCAAAGTAACCCCGTCCGCCTGAAAAGTACTTCCATCGCATGTGACAGAAAGTTTACCGGTAGTTACTGTTGGCTTATTAAAACCATAATATCCTTCTGGATGCCATTTTGAAGTGCTTAGAGTACTATCAAATTCTTCAACAGTGGTGTCGGATATTACAGAGACCTGAGCGTTTACAGTCGTAGTTAACATAAATGTTCCTGATAGGGAAAATGCTAGTAATGTTGAAAATATGTATTTTTTGAAATTCTTATTAATCATTATATCCTCCTTTGAATAGGTTTGAACAATGAGTTATTCGTTATATTTATTGAACAATAGTTCATAAATAGTTCATTTATTCAGTATTTTATTAGCAAGCTTGCAAACAACTACAGTTTAAATTTTCGATTTGGTTTCGTCAATGCACGAAACATACAAATAATTACAAAATCTGTATAGAATTCTATACAGATTTACAAAATTAAACTTAATATTACAATAGATTCCAATATTCTTCAGCTAAAATGCAACAAAATAACCAGTTTCGTAATTATGTTTCGCAATTACCTGGGGCTAAAGATGGTTATTACTTTTAGCATCTAACATGAGTACACTATAAAAAGGTATGTGAAGAGGTTCACACACCTTTTAAAAATGATCATTAATTTGTCTAGTTATTTTATAGTACTGGAAGATGGTGCAGCGTAATCACCATCCGGACTATTATTTTTAGCACCAGCATTGGTTCCCTTGCTTGTAACCGAATCCTTTGTACTATTTTTCTTATCTAGTTCTTTTCTATAACGTTGATTAGATTGTTTACTCATTGTTTATTCCCTTTCTTAGTTATCTAATTAGCTAGGGTCTGAGGGTTATAAGTTACAATAGTCCTCTCTAACCTTAACAAAGTTAGTATCTCGTTTTGTAAAAGAGATATTCATTCAATGAGATTTAATAAACTAATCTTAATCTATATTTTTAAAAGAATACTGTGAAGGGGTTAATATTAATACATTTAAATTCTAAAGAACATGATTGACGGAAAATAATTATTCTGGTACAATTTAGAAAAAACAACAAGGGGGGCTCGCAGTAAGCGGGCTGAGAGTAAGCTGTATGCTTTGACCCATAACCTGATTTGGATAATGCCAACGTAGGGATATTTTGCACACAATGCATGTATACTTTCATAGGGTATCCATGCATTTTTTTGTTGACATAATCTCGGGTTCTATTTGAAAGGAGATAATATGTTTAAAGATTGTATTGAAAATGTAAGGAGAAAGCAACCACTTATTCACAATATAACAAATTACGTTACGGTGAATGATGTGGCTAATGTAATTCTAGCCTGTGGGGCAAGTCCAATTATGTCCGATGAGATTGAGGATGTTAAAGATCTAATATCTATCTGTAATGGATTAAATATTAATATTGGGACTTTGAATAAAAATACCATAGAGGCTATGTTTCTAGCTGGTAAGAAAGCAAATGAGCTGGGGCATAAAGTACTGCTTGATCCAGTAGGAGCAGGAGCTAGTCGACTTCGTACAACTACCTCTATTCAGTTAATAGAAGAGATTAAATTTGATGTAATCAAAGGAAATATTTCGGAGATCAAGACACTGGCATTAGGAAATGGAAGTACCAAGGGAGTAGATGCTGATGTAACGGATTCGGTAACAGAAGAATCTCTTGATCATACGATAATATTCCTTAAGGAATATGCGAAGAGAGTAAATAGTATAATCGCTGTTACAGGAGCAATTGATATAATAACCGATGGATATCAAAGCTATGTTATAAGAAATGGAAGAACTGAAATGGGAAAAATAACGGGTACAGGATGTCAGCTGTCTGGAATGATGACAGCATTTATGGCAGCTAATCAAGATAATGTACTTGAAGCCATAGCAGCAGCAACCTGTACTATGGGACTTGCAGGAGAAATTGGATGGAGAAATATGCAAGCTACGGATGGTAATGCCACCTATAGAACAAGAATCATTGATGCAATCTATCGAATGGATGGAGATACGTTAGAAAGAGGAGCAAAGTATGAAATTCGATAAAAATGACCTTCTTTTGTACGCTATCTCAGATAGATCATGGATTGGAGATAATACCCTTGTTAGTCAAATAGAAAAAGCAATCATTGGAGGAGCAACTTTCCTTCAACTTAGAGAAAAAGAGTTAGATGATCAAACTTTTTTAGCAGAAGCAAAAGAGATAAAAAATGTATGTCAGAAATATAAAGTACCTTTTATTATAAATGATAATGTAGAGATTGCTATTAAAACAGATGCAGATGGAGTTCATGTTGGTCAGAAAGACATGGAAGCCTTAAATGCTCGAAAACTAATAGGAATGAACAAAATTCTTGGAGTATCGGTACAGACCGTTGAACAAGCTGTGACGGCAGAGAAAAAGGGTGCAGATTATCTAGGGGTAGGAGCAGTATTTCCTACAGGAACTAAGGAGGATGCAGAGGAAGTAACACGTAAAGTATTGAGTGATATATGTAACTCTGTGAATATTCCAGTGGTTGCAATTGGAGGTATTAATAAAAATAATGTGCTAGAACTATCTGGAACTGGAATATACGGGATAGCCGTAATAAGCGCAATTTTTGCAAGTTCAGACATTGTGGAGGCGTCTAAAGAACTGAAACAGTTAACGGAGCAGATGTTAGTAGATGATTTAGCAAATATAAATAAATAAGATAGATATAAACGTATATAGAGAGTGTGAAAATGATGAAAACAGCGTTAACAATTGCAGGAAGCGACTCCAGTGGTGGAGCAGGTATTCAGGCAGATATGAAAACAATGACAGCAAATGGAGTATATGCCATGAGTGCAATAACTGCACTTACTGCTCAGAATACAACCGGTGTTATGAGCATCATGGAAGTTTCTAAAGAATTCTTAGAACAGCAGCTTGATAGTATATTCACTGACATATATCCAGATGCAGTGAAAATAGGAATGGTACCATCACCAGATCTAATCAGAGCTATAGCGGATAAACTAGAATATTATCATGCTAAGAATATAGTAATAGATCCAGTTATGATAGCAACAAGTGGTTCTAGATTAATTCGTGAGGAAACAATTAATATTATGAAAGATAAACTGTTTCCTCACGGGGCGTTATTGACACCGAATCTATGGGAGGCTTCTGTATTATCTGGAATCACAATAAGAGATGAAATGGATATGGTAAGAGCAGCTGAGCTTCTTAGCAAAGAATATGGATGTGCAGTTTTATGTAAGGGTGGTCATAGTGAAAAGAATGCAAATGACTTACTGTATTACGATAAGAAATATAGATGGTTTATAGGAGAGAGGATACATAACTTAAATACTCATGGTACTGGATGCACCTTGTCTAGCGCCATTGCGGCAGAACTTGCAAAAGGAAAAGATCTGGAAGAAGCAATTCAGTTAGCTAAAGAGTACGTAACAGGTGCATTGGAAGCTATGCTTGATCTTGGAAAAGGAAATGGACCATTAAATCATATGTGGAATATAAAGCAGGAGGATATTTTATAATGAGAGAATATACAACACAGATGGAAGCTGCAAGAAAAGGGATTATAACGCATGAATTGAAAACGGTAGCCGAAAAAGAAATGATGAAAGTGGAAGAGCTACTTCCATTAGTTGTGTCAGGTAAAGTAGTAATATGCGCTAATATAAATCACAAATGTCTAGATCCACAGGGAGTCGGCTCCATGCTTAGTACAAAGATTAATGTAAATCTTGGAGTCTCTAGAGATTGTAAAAATTATGATGTGGAAATGAAAAAAGTAATGGAAGCAGTAAATATGGGAGCTCATGCAATTATGGATCTATCATCCCACGGGGATACTGCACCATTTAGAAGAAAACTTATATCGGAATGTCCTGTAATGATTGGTACAGTTCCAGTTTATGATTCTGTAATACATTATCAGAGAGATTTGGGATCGCTTACAGCTAGGGATTTTATTGATGTGGTAAGACTACATGCAAAAGATGGTGTTGATTTTGTGACTTTACATTGTGGAATAACACGAAAAACAATTGAACAGATAAAAAATCACAAAAGAAAAATGAATATTGTCTCTCGTGGCGGTTCCTTAGTATTTGCATGGATGTGTATGACAGGTCAGGAAAATCCTTTTTACGAATATTATGATGAGATTCTTGAGATATGTCGTGAATATGACGTGACAATATCACTTGGGGATGCTTGCAGGCCGGGGTGTCTAGCAGATGCATCCGATGTGTGTCAGATTGAAGAGTTAGTAAGGCTTGGAGAATTAACGAAAAGAGCTTGGGAGAAGGATGTTCAGGTAATGGTGGAGGGACCTGGACATATGCCTTTGGATCAGATTGCAGCTAATATGAAAATCCAGCAAACTATATGCAATGGAGCACCATTTTATGTATTGGGACCATTGGTAACTGACATTGCACCAGGCTATGATCATATTACATCTGCAATAGGAGGAGCTGTAGCGGCTTCGGCTGGAGCAGCATTTTTATGTTACGTTACACCTGCTGAGCATCTGGCATTACCGAATCTGGAGGATGTAAAACAAGGAATTATTGCCTCTAAGATAGCTGCTCATGCGGCTGACATTGCCAAAGGAATAAAAGGAGCAAGAGAGCTTGATGATCGAATGGCTGATGCAAGAAGGAATTTGGATTGGGAAAGCCAATGGGAATGTGCCATTGATCCTAAGACGGCTAGGCAAATCAGAGAAGATAGAAAACCAGAGCATGAAGATACTTGTTCTATGTGCGGAAAATTCTGCGCTGTCAGAAGTATGAATAAAGCATTATCTGGTGAGCTAATTGATATTTTGTAACAATTGAGAATTTAAATTAAATATTTAAGGAGCTATCATTTATAACTAATATCACAGGTTATGAATGATAGCCCTTTATTTATTATAATAAGCTAACTTAAAGGAGCGGACTGGTAGAGATAACCATTTTGTGATACACTTAATAGGAATAGAAAAATTAGGTACAAGTATTGATTAATTATATTGATAATTATAATTACAATATATAGAGAAGTGATTTTTTGTTTGGACAAGATGTGAAGGAGAAAAACAGCATGGATACTGAGATTAAAAATAGAAAAATTCTTGTAATTGAGGATGACGAAGATATTAATCGTCTCCTTGTACATATATTAAAAAACTCAGAGTATGAACCTGTATCAGCTTATTCAGGGAGTGAAGCACTTTTACGTTTATCTATGGAAGAATATGATCTCATTCTATTAGATCTGATGCTTCCAGGGGTAACCGGAGAGGAACTGATGGATAAGATTCGTATAGAGAATGGTAGTAATGTTCCAGTAATTATCATTTCTGCAAGGACTACTTTAGAAGATAAAGTTACACTTCTTCATAAGGGTGCTGATGATTATATCACCAAACCTTTCGAGAAAGAAGAAGTACTTGCAAGAGTGGAGGCAAGATTAAGACGTTATCAGAATACGGTAGTGAGACAAGAAAAGGACGAATATTTAAAAGGGGATTTAACTTTAAATAAAAAAGATCGTCTTGTTAAGTTGAAGAATCAAGAAATTAGTCTTACCATTTCTGAGTTCGACATTCTTTCATTATTGATGAGTGAGCCAGATAAGATCTTTTCAAAGGCTGAGATCTATGAGAAGATATGGCATGGAACGTATCTTGGAGAAGATAATACCATAAGTGTACATATCAGTAATATCCGTTCTAAACTGCAAAAATATGACGAGAACGAGTATATTAAGACTATATGGGGAATTGGTTTTAAGATGGCATAATGAACTCTCTTTTCATTATAAGTATAAAATAAATCTTTATGATTTCTTTAAGTTTACTTAAGTGATTATTAAAAATGATTTCTTTATAATTAATTTAGTTGAATGACAGAAGCGAATAAGTTTGAGTCATTTATTATAAATTGAAGTCATAGAGAGGAAAGTAATTATGCAAGACAATAATATTATCATGACCCGTAAGTTAAGCAAGAACTTCGGTGATTTCACGGCATTGCATCCAACAGATATTCATATTCAAAAGGGCGATATCTACGCACTGATTGGTAAAAATGGTGCTGGTAAGACGACGATGCTTAAGATGTTTACAGGACAATTAAGACCAGATAGTGGAGACATTTTCTTATTTGGATATAGCGCTGAAAGAGAACTATTAAACGAGAGACAAAAAATAGGTGCTATCATTGAAACACCAGGTTTTTTTCCAAACTTTACAGCAAAGCAAAACTTAGAGTACTATCGTATACAGAGAGGAATACCAGATAGATTATGTGTTCAAAGAGCATTAGAAGAGGTTAACCTAACGGATACAGGTAAGAAAAAGTTCGCTGATTTTTCCCTTGGTATGAAACAAAGACTCGGTCTAGCGTTAGCATTAATGACACATCCAGCATTACTTATCTTAGATGAGCCAACGAATGGATTGGATCCAGAAGGTATTGTAGAGATAAGAAGTCTATTAAGAAGATTAAATCAAGAAAAAAATATAACAGTTCTTATCTCAAGCCATATCTTAACCGAGGTTCATACCATAGCTAATCGATTTGCATTTATTGATCATGGTAAGATTATCGAGGAGTTAACGAAGGAAGAGTTAGAAAAGAAAAGTAGTAAATATCTTATGGTGAAGGTGGATAATGTAGAAAATGCTTCGGTTATTCTAGAAAGAAATTGTAAGGATGTTGATTACACAATCTTGCCGGATAATAATATTCGAATTAATGGTTATTTAGAAGAAAGCGATAGGATCAATAAAATACTCGCAGATCATGGTGTGCGCGTATTCTCCATTTATCAAAAAGGTGAGAACCTAGAAGAGTATTTCTTAAAATTAATTGGAGGTGGTCTACATGCTTAATTATGTGAAAAGTGAATTCTATCGAATATTTCGTGAAAGAAGCATATGGGTATTAAGTGCTGTATTTTCTGCTTTAGTCATAGCAGCATGTATTGTGTTATTTCTAACCAATAAAGCGACGCCAAATTTTCCATATGCAAATACAAGATATCTTTTAAGTACAATAGCATCTATGATGGTTATACCATTTTTTATGTTATCAACAATTCCACAAACGGTTGTAGGCGAAGAAATTAGAGAGAAGACTCTTAAAAATTCGGTTTCTTTTGGTGTAAGCAGAAGTACCATCTATTTTGGCAAATGGTTTGTGAATGTTGTTGGACTATTGATTGTTGGAGTTATCACAGTATCGATATCAATGATGGGTTCTTATCTATTTTTAGAAGACAGTGGAATCACATTTACTACTGATTTTATTATGGCCTTAATTGGTATGTTTCCTCTACTATTAGCAGGACTTACAACATATCATTTCCTTTATTTCTGGTCACCAAATACAAACTATGTCTTTTTGTGCTACGGTGGAGTATATCTGTTGCCATTTTTAATAGGTTATTTTCTAGGTGGTAAGTTTGAGACAATTCGCTGGTTATTCTATCACTGTGTAGTATACTTAATGTCAAATAGCTATCTAAAAGGTCGCCATGTATATATGGCTGGCAATACGACAAATGGTATGATTACATGTTACTTGGTAGGAATAGGATTAACCGTTATTTTCTTAATAATTGGGTATGTGCATTTTAAAAGAAATGAAATAAAATAAAGAAAGTTGAGTATCATAAGCCTTATTTTAGTTTACTGAGTGTATATCGATGTATAGTTATTAATTTTGGCTACCTTTCCCTTAAAAAGTTTACAAAACAAACTTATCATATTTTTTACAAGCCTCATAGCAAGCGAAAATACTCACTAGCTTTCTTATTTTCACTTTGAGTCTTGACAAAATATAAACGATACTTTCGGCCGGATTACGCCAAAATTTATAACTATACATCGATATACACAAATTAGACTGAGAAAGGCTTCTGATACTTTGATAATAAGCAGAAAAAGAAGAATATAAAGAATGAAGGAGTGTAGAAAATGGAAGGAATCGTAATTGTAATATTAATAATTACCTCTTATTTTTCTATACTCTTTTTTATACAAAATTATAGTATTATGAAGGCTAGAAGACAACTTAAGGATATCTGTAATCATCCAGATATGAATCTTAGGTTAAAATTAAAAGCACCGGGTAAAGAGGTGGAACAACTGTTAGCAAGTATGAATGAGTACATTGAATTGTATCAGAAGGATCATATACTTCATATAAGGCGAGAAAAAGCATTGAAAAAGGAAATCGCGAATATTTCACATGATTTGCGTACACCTTTAACTTCCATTCTAGGATATATTCGAGTTCTTAATGATGAGAAGATTACTGATGAGGAACGAATGGAGTATCTTTTGATTATTCGTAAAAAAAGCGAAGTAATGAAAACATTGGTAGAGTCCTTTTATGAATTATCTAATGTAGAATCAGAGGACTATGTATTAAAGAAAGAAAAGGTATATCTATATAATACTATTTGCGAAATCCTACTTGCCTTCTATCAAGATTTTGAAAGCAAAAAGATAGAAGTTATATTGGAATTAGAGGAAGATATCCCGTTTTTAATGTTGGACCAGAAAAGTGTTGTTCGTATTATAACGAATTTGATACAAAATGCTTTACGTTATGCAAATAGCTTAATGAAGATTATACTAAAGAAGGAACAGAATCAGGTAACGCTTATTTTTATAAACGATATGATATCAGGTTCTACTATTGAGATTGATCGAGTATTTGATAGAACTTATACTGCAGATGATTCTAGAAGTGTTGGAGGGACTGGGTTAGGACTATCCATTACGAAGAAATTAGTTGAATTAATGAATGGACAAATTAGTGCTGAACTTGATAATAATTTATTTGAGATAAAAATCATATGGCATAGTAATGAGTACTAGGAGGTAATCGAATGGCTAAAGTAAAAATCACAATTACAGAAAGCAAATGTAGAGGCGGTTATTGTAAAAAAGGAGAAGAGTTTATAGTAGAAGACCTGTGTCCTCCACTATGCCACGAATTATGGAATGGCATCTATCCATTTGTATATGCATTACAAAATGGAGCACTTCTTGATTATGGTAATAAAAAAGCTCCAATGTTTGATATGAAATGTCCAGATCAGGGTAGAGTTGAAGTTCATTGTGAGATAATAGAAAATTAAAAGACTAGAGATTAAAAGACTAGAAGATTGGAAAATCGGAAAATCGTAAAATAGATTGAAAAGAGATTGAGTTCAAGAACAAAGAGAATTATCAAGTATATAGAAAGTCATAAAATTTTATCTACATAGATCATCAAAACGAAAGGTATGGTCAATTAAATGGAGATTATAAATTATAATGATACAATGCTTCCGTTCATTATAGATATATTAAGTTCAGCTTCACAATATGTCAAAGAGGACATCATCAAAAATATAAAGGAGTTCCCTCAAAATGCAAGAGTAGTAAAGGTGGATAATCATCTTGCAGCAATCGCTATACATACTGGCATTCATAAGGATAAGGTCGCTAGTTTTACCTTATTTGTTGATACTAAATATCGAGGGCACGGCATAGGAACGAGCTTAATAAGAGCAATATTTGCTGACATTAGACATTTAGGAATAAACCAAGTTATCATTGACTTTGAGGTAGATTCAGACTTAGAGCACTTTGTTGTGGATAGAGGGATGACTTTAAAATTTCAATCTTCTTTCATGGGGTATACAGGAGAAAGGTTAGAAAATCATCTAGTCTTTAGACCATATGAGGACAACATGTATAAAGAAGTATATCGGTTGAAAAGTAAAGCTTTCTATGATCTTAGAAGGAGTATTGGAATAAAGCCTTATTTCGTTCATCCAAGTGAATCTTCTAGAAAATATATGGAGTTACATAAAGAAGGATATTATGTTCTAAAAGATAAGGGTAAGATTATTGCCCTAGGGTATGCTTCTGGAAATGAAATTGATGATATTGCAGTTGCTAAGGAATATCGTGGACAAGGCATTGGAAGAGAGTTGGTATCCTATGGAATTAATAAGCTAAGAAGGGGAGGAAATCATGAAATAACCCTTTGGGTTGTTCAAAGTGATGTGAATGCTGTCAGTTTATATAAATCTATAGGATTCACTATAAAAAGAACTCATCAAGTTTTTTCAATTGAAATATAAGAAGAATTGGTATCTTCGCATTTATAAAGTTAATAGAATACTTAATAAATTCATATACGGTTTCGCCTGAATTTATTAAGTATTCTATTGTTTTATTACTGCCAAGATTAAGTTATAAATACTTATTTAAATATTTATTTGAATACTTAATTAAATAGTCAGAGGTTATCAATTGAATGATAACTAAACTTATATTTATAATATTGTAATTTCTATAGATTAAAAATCGTCTTTAAATAATTTCTGAATGGTGCTTACATCGTTATTCATATCGAGTGGTTTCACGGTAGGACCTTCAATTACTTCACCAGTATAGGAGAATCTAGAACCGTGACATGGGCAGTCCCATGTTTTTTCTGCTGCATTCCAATTGATTTCACATCCCATATGAGGGCACGTGGTATTGACAACATGCAGGTCGCCAGTCTCATCTTTATAGATACCAGCTCTATGACCATTCAGTTCAGTTATCTTACCTTCCCCAACTTCTATATCAATATTAGTAGGAAGTGGTCCGAATTTACCTTTGATTAACTCTTTCGCAACATTAATATTTTCTACAACGAAGTTCTTCGTAGAAGCTGATATTGTATGTCTGGAAGGGGTATATACATCTTGCCACTCACTTTTCCCGTTTACAATTAAATCTTTTAGTATCATTGCAGACGCCACGCTATTCGTCATGCCCCATTTACCATAACCAGTAGCAATGTAAAGATTTGGTGTATTTGATGTCAAATGTCCGACATAAGGTATATTATCAATTGTCATACAATCCTGTGTTGACCAACGATATGGAACATCCTGAACAGTAAAGGTTTCTTTGGCCACATTCAGTAATGTATCATAATGATGAGTGGTTTCTTCGCCTTGACCTGTTTTGTGGTGTTCACCACCAACAAAGATTAATTCTCCTTGATCTGATATCTGACTACGGAAGGATATACCTGGTTCTTCCGCGGTTATATACATACCGCCAGGATAATTATCTTTTGCTGTAATAGCAACCACATAAGATCGTTCTGGATAAATTCGTGAGAAGTATAGGCCATGTTTGTTATAGAAAGGATAATGGGATGCAATAATTACTTGTCTCGCATTTACCTTTTTCATATTACTAGTCATAAGAGTGTAAGTACTATGCTGTTCAAGGTTCACAACCCTACTTTGTTCATATATTTTACCACCATATTTTGTGAATTCATCCGCCAGAGGGTATAAAAATTTTAAAGGGTGAAATTGTGCTTGTTTTTCAAATCTTACAGCTGCTTTAATATCAATCGGTAATGGAATCTTATTGATAAAAGTTGCTTTAATACCAAGTGAAGAAGCGAAGGACGCTTCGCTTTGGATTCTATCTATATAATTATCTTGTTGGGTATATACATAAGCAGATTGCTCGTAAAAATCACATTCTATGTTATGATCTTTCATTATATTTTCTATTGTTCGAATTGCACTTTCATTAGCATCTGCATATTGTCTTGCAAGTTCTTCACTGATTTTGTTTTTTATTTTGTTATATATTAATCCGTGTTGCGACGTTATCTTTGCGGTGGTATGTCCTGTCGTGCCATGCAAGATTCGATCAGCTTCAAGGATTACTACTTTTAGTCCTTGTTTATTTAGAAAATAGGCAGTAGTAATTCCAGTAATTCCGCCACCAACAATAGCTACATCAACGTCAATATCTTCACTTAACGTTGGATAGCTAGTATGAGGAGGCATATTCAACCAATATGATTTTGGATTATCGACAAAATTTGTTTTATCGTTCATAGAAGGCTCCTTATCTTTAATAAATCATTATATATATTTGTATAACAAATAAATTATATTCATATAATTTGATAATATATACTAGATTATCCAAGGTAAGTAATAGAATCTAATTGTGCAAATTGACTTTATTTTTTAAATTGTTCACACAATAAAAGAAATTAAAAGAGGATATTCAGGTAATTTGTCGTTTATAATATGAATTTATAAAAAATACTTGATTTTTCTAGAAGCATATGTTATCCTTGGAAAAAATGAAAAGGAAGGTACTATGATGTTATTACATTTACATTATTCGTTTAATATTTTTTCATGGAGACGTATTTAGCTTATAGCTGTCTATAGCACAGAAGTAAGCGAATAGGTCTTATGTCTGTGCGGATAGTGTATATGTAATGAAGATAGCACTTGTATATAAATTGCTAAAAGCAATGAACCGCATGAGACATAATAAAGATTATGTTTTGTGCGGTTTTATTTTATAGAAAATTGCTCTAAATTTTCGAAATACAAGCAATTTTGCGATAACCCCAAATCGTTACAATTTATGAACCTTTTATAATAGATAAAAATATAATTTAATCAGGAGGATATGAGAGATGGAAGTATTAGAAAGAAATGGTGGTATGAAAATGGAAGCTATAAAGTTAAAGCAGGTTGGTTTAAGAGATATGAAACGAATGGAGGAAGAAAGTCTATCTAATTATGTTACAATTACGCAACACCAAAAAGGTGAGATGCCAATTGAAACAAAATTAATGTTAGAAGGTTATGAGTGTTATTTTATTATGGTGAATGACAATGTGATTGGTAAAATCGAAATTGAGTATGATAAGGATGAATGTACGATTCTCTTATTCATGTTGCAAAAAGACTATCATGAACAAGAACTACAGAATCAAATTATAGAGCATATAAAGACAATGTATCCAGAAGCTAAACATTGGAATTAAATATGAGAATAAACGGTTTAAGATAAATCCTAGCAGAATCGATGGAAATACATAATACTACAACCTATGGAAAGAAAAGAACTCTGTGCAATATGATGAAATAAGAAGTTTTATGATTTAAAAGTATTCTAGTATGAATAATATGGAAGGCTGAAAGTGAAAAATTACTATTTTATTGTATAAGTATAAAATAATTTCTTATTTATCCGATAACTTATTTAGAAGTTAGTAAATATTGGATGACATATGGAGGAATTATGAAACTAAATCAAGTACAATCATTAAATATAAATCAAAAATCCGCTGTAGATATTATAAATAACGTATTTGCCAAAAATGAAGAAGAAAAAGTAGCAATGGAGCAAAAAAAACAAGCATATGCGCAAAAGATATGTCAAAAAGTGCAAGCCGGTAAAAAACTAACAGCTGCAGAGCTTAATTTTCTACGAGAAACAGATCCTGTAACTTACATGAAAGCAATTAAATTGCAGTATAAGCGTCAAGCAGTAGAAAATCATCTGAAAAATTGTAGCTCAAAAGAAGAAGTGGAAGATGTCATATCGATGGAATTAGGTAGTATTAGCAAAGAAGATCCGGATAAGGAAGCTATGATTAATGCAGTTCAAGAGGCGGTAAAAGAGTATAAAAAAACAGATAAGTATCAAGGCCTTCCTGAAAAAAGTAAGGAAGAAAAAAGGGTACACAAATCAACTAAGAATCAAGATAGTGGAATAGAGAATAGCCAAAAAGAGAATACAAGGAATTCAATCGAATATAATACCCAACTTGGTACATATCAAGAAGTATATTTAAGTGACAGCGTTGAGGATATGCCATTTGATTTGAAATCTTAATCGTTACATTCGGATAAAGTAATCCATTGTTCTTTCCTATTTTATTTATTATAATACATGAATGATTATTGAAGATATAATGAAAATATATTGAAATTATTATTGAATAAATTAAAATGTAAAGTAATGGCTATCAGTTATTTGATAGGATAAAACAGATAGAAGAGGAACTAACATGGAACAAAAGCTTAACATTCAAAAGATGAATACAAACCGCAACCTATTTAGAATGTCTATCCCAATCTTTATTGAACTTTTACTACAACTACTGGTTGGTAATATGGATCAAATCATGATCAGTCACTATTCCCAGGATTCCTCAGCTGCAATTGTTAACGCAAATCAGATTATGAATCTAGTGATTATAGTCTTAAATATGATTAGTATGGGAACTTCAGTTGTACTGTCACAGTATTTGGGAGCAAATGATAAAGAAAATGCAACAAAGACTTGTATGGTGTCGCTTACCTTAATCTCTGGTATCAGTATTGTGATTACCATAATTGTTTTAGGCCTTAACAAAAGATTATTTGAACTCATGAATATAGAGCCAAAGATACTGTCAGAAGCAACACTTTTCTTAATAATCGTGGGTGCATTTATCTTAGTACAAGGTTTATATCTTAATTTTGCAGCGATATTGAGAACATTTACTTTCATGAAACATGTTATGATAGTGTCTGTTATCATGAATGTATTAAATATTATAGGAAATGCAATCCTTATCAATGGATTATTTGGATTCCCACAGATGGGGATTAGTGGTTCTGCCACTTCGACAGTTATTAGTAAGATCATAGGACTTGCGCTTATTATATATATCTATCGTAAGAAAGTGGCATTACCACTTAAACTCCAGTATATGAAGCCATTTCCGACTCATATTCTACGAAAATTATGTAAGATTGCATTTCCATCTGGAGTGGAGAGTTTATCCTATAATATGTCGCAGCTCTTTATCTTAGGAATTATTAATACCTTTGGTACCATGGTTACAGCAACAAAAGGATATTGTAGTATATTAGCGAACTTTTCCTATGTATACGCAATTGCAATGGCCCAAGCATCTCAGATTGTTCTGGGTTATTTACTGGGAGCATATGAATTAGATGCCATAGAGAAGAGAGTATGGAATTCGGTTAAGGTAGCATTATCTGTATGTTTAGGTTTGACCTTGGTATTATTGATTAATAGTGATCTTGTATTTGGGGCATTTACCTCTAATCCAGAAGTTCATGCACTTGGAAGAAGAATCTTAATGATTGAATTTTTCTTAGAAATAGGAAGAGCGTTAAACATCGTTATGACAAGAGCGCTTATTGCAGTTGGTGATGCAAAGACACCAATGGTTGTCGGCATTACGGGGCATTGGGCAATTGCATTATTATTCGCTTATTTATTTGGAAAGGTATTAGGATTAGGTTTAGAAGGCGTATGGATTGCAATGACTATGGATGAATGTACGAGAGGATTTATCTATTTTATTAAATTCCGACAAAGAAAATGGAAGATGGCACTTAGTGAAAGATAAAAAAAATAAAAATAGCAATTACTTTAGGTAAAAATGACTGAGTAATTGCTATTTTTGGTATAATATAGTAATGGATACATTCGTATGAATATTTAATTCTGTTAAGTACAAAAAGAAAGGAATGGGACGATTAGTGAAGATAGTAGTAGCTATGGATTCATTGAAGGGAAGTTTAAGCTCAATAAGAGCAGGTGAAGCGGTTAAAAAAGGAATTCTAAATGTATGTAATGCAGATGTTGTTATAAAGCCTCTCGCAGATGGAGGAGAAGGTACTGTTGAAGCACTTGTGGAAGGCATGAGAGGAGTCTATCAATCGGTAAAGGTTCATGGGCCATTATTAGAAGAAAGAGTCTGTCAATATAGTTATATTGAAGAAAGTCATACTGTTGTTATTGAGATGGCAAATGCAGCAGGGTTACCCCTTGTGCCCAAACATCTTAGAAATCCTATGATTACTACAACATATGGAGTTGGAGAAGTAATTTATCATGCAATTAAGCGAGGTGGACGGAATTTTATTATTGGTATTGGTGGAAGTGCAACTTGTGATGCAGGGATCGGAATGCTCTCTGCGTTAGGATATGAATTCTTAGATAAGAATTATAAGCTTGTAAGTTATAGAGGAAAAGCATTGAGCCAGATTGAATATATAAAGTCAGATCATGTCTTGCCAGAAGTAAAAGACTGTACTTTTAAAATCGCTTGTGATGTAACAAATCCGTTATATGGTGAAAATGGTGCTGCATATATCTATGGACCACAAAAAGGTGCTTCAATAGAGGATGTAAAAATATTGAATGATGGACTGATACATTTTTCAGAAATAGTAACAAAAACATTTGGAAGTAAAAATGAAATGGTATATGGCGCTGGTGCTGCAGGCGGTTTAGGATATGCATTTTTATCTTTCTTAAATGCTACATTGGAGCCTGGAATAGAGATAATCTTAGAGCTGACTGGATTAGAAAAAGAGTTAGAACATGCAGATTATGTAATTACAGGGGAAGGACAATTAGATGACCAGACAGCAATGGGAAAAGCTCCAATTGGGATTGCAAAATTAGCAAAGAAATATGGTGCTAAAGTGATTGCCCTTGCTGGTAGTGTATCAGATAAGGCAGGTAAATGTAATGAATACGGGATTGATGCGTACTTTTCAATTGTTAATTCACCGATTAGCCTTGAGGAAGCAATGGATATAGAAAACGCAGAGAAAAATCTTATACTGACAACGGAGCAGATCTTTCGATTGATTAAAGCTGTAGATAAGAAATAGTCTATTCTATTTATTCAACTTGAGTTATTAAAATATTTTAATAGTAATATTGAGCACCATTCAACCACTACTTAGATATTAGTAGTAGCTGAATGGTGTTTTTATATTTATTATGCTTACATAATATTACTATTTAATGAAAACTTCGAAAATATTCGAAAAAATATCTTTAATCAATCGCCTTTCTATGCTATAATGAATCAATAAATAGTTAGGCCAATAGGATGGTAATGAATAGAATGAGTTGCCCGACAAATGACCTGTTTGGGAGACAGTCTAGGCAATTTGCACAAAACAGAAAAACTCATGCTTCATTGAGTATGTATAAGAAGTTCTAGTTCTCAGATTATTTTGTGTAAAACATATGCTAGGACAGATAACTCCCTTCGTTCAGACAGATCTGTCTTAGCATATAACACAAAATGATCCGAGAACAAGATCTTCTAATACATATTCAAAGGCGCATTCATTTTTTCTGTTTTGTGCAAATTGCCAGGCAAGATTTTGAAACAGGTCATTTGTCGGTCAACTCATAGGATAGTAATTACTAGAATAGTAGATACTAGGATAGTATTCAATACATCGAGTGGAAGGGTAGGATTTTATGTATAATCAAAAAAAACAAATAATGTATACTGATAATCAAGAGAAAGAATTAATGGATATTGAGAAGAATCAATATTATAGCGGAGAGGATCTTGGGTGTACCTATACCAAAGAGAAAGCTAGATTTCGTATATGGGCACCAACTGCCGAGTTAGTTCAGATTAATCTGTATCGTGAGGGATCGAAAGATAATTTGATAAAGTCAATTCCAATGACAAAAGATCAAGAAGGAACTTGGGTAATAGAAGTAAAAGAAGACCTTGTTGGGGTGTATTATACATATCTAATCACCATAAATGGTGAAATGAAGGAAGCAGTGGATCCATACGCAAGAACAACAGGCGTGAATGGACATAGGGCGATGGTAATTGACCTTAAAAGCACCAATCCAGAAGGATGGTACGAAGATGAGAAACCTGTTTTTGAACAAGTCACAGATGCAGTGATCTATGAATTACATGTGAGAGATATATCAAGTGATCCGAATTCTAATATTAATAATGTTGGTAAATTCTTAGGTTTAACAGAAACAGGTACGAAAAGTGAGGAAGGTCTATCTACAGGTTTAGATCATATCAAAGAATTAGGTATTACTCATCTGCATCTGCTTCCAATTTATGATTATGCAACAGTTGATGAAGATAATCTATCTAAGAAACAATTCAATTGGGGATATGACCCACAGAACTATAATGTGCCAGAAGGTTCCTATGCAACCAATCCTTATTCAGGTGAGGTTAGGGTAAAGGAATTAAAGAAAATGATACAGATATTACATGAGAATCATATTCGAGTGGTAATGGACGTTGTATATAATCATACCTTTGAAACAGAAGATTCAGATTTTAATAAGATAGTTCCACATTATTTTTATCGCAGGCAGGATGGAATATATACGGACGGTTCTGGTTGCGGGAATGAAATTGCTTCTGAGAGAAAGATGGTAAGAAAATATATTGTAGATTCTGTAATTTATTGGGCAAAAGAATACCATATTGATGGATTTCGCTTTGACCTAATGGGAGTACTGGACTGCGATACTATGAATGAAATTAGATTAGCTGTTGATAAAATAGATCCTTCTATTCTACTATATGGAGAAGGATGGAATGGTGGCGAATCAGCTCTTAATGAAGAAGAAAGAGCAATTATAGATAATGCATCTAAAGTGCCTTCAATTGCAATGTTCAACGATCGTATTCGAGACAATATTAAGGGAAGTGTATTCAATGATAACGATAGTGGATATGTAAATGGAGCAGAGCACTTAGAAGAATCCATAAAGTGTGGTGTCGTTGGTTCTATCACTCATCCACAAGTAAAATGTGACGATGCATGGACAATGAACCCTACACAAAGTATCAATTACGTATCTGCGCATGATAATTATACATTATGGGATAAGCTTGCATTGACATGCCCAGATGATAGTATAGAAGATCGTATTCGAAGAAATAAATTAGTCGCAGCAATTGTATTTACTTCTCAAGGCATTCCATTTTTTCAAGCAGGGGAAGAGATTCTAAGGAGTAAGGTTAGAGAAGATGGTACATTTGATGATAATAGTTATATATCAAGTGATTCCATAAATAGTATCAAGTGGATTAATAAACAGAAGTATATTGAAGTATTTGAGTATTATAAAGGATTAATCTCATTTCGTAAGATGCATAAGGCATTAAGAATGACAACTGCTAACGAGGTTAGAGAAAAAATTGCATTTATGAACGAGGATACAAAAAATGTAATTCAATTTATCATAAATAGCAGTGATAATAATCAAGATTCACTACTTGTTATATATAATGCAAATGAAGAACCAGTTACAATGAATATTCCAAATGGTAGTTGGAATCTGTATGTGAACGATCAAGTAGCAGGAAATGAGTGTATTGAAACGATTACAAGTGGAAAAGTGGTAGTAAATAAATTATCAGCTATGGTATTAGTAAAAGAATAATAAAAAAACATAATAAAAACATAAATAGGGCTAGGAGAGAATTAAGAAAGAATAATTTTAACCTAGTCTTTTTCTATAGAAAAAAGGTTGTATCTTGATAATTTATTCAATCTAGCATAGAATAGGAGAAGAAATTATTATAAAAATTGCTATAACTAGCTAGAAAGGCAGGAATATTTTGATTACGATAATTAAAAATGGACATGTTATTGATCCAGCGTCTGGTAGGGACGGTATCTATGATATTCTATTAGAAGACGATCGAATTATGAAAGTTGAAGCAAAGATTGATGAGAATGCAATTACCTCTAAAGTTGGGAAAGAGAGTTGCGTTGTTATTGATGCAAGCAATCAATATGTTATGCCAGGATTTATCGATTTGCATGTGCATCTAAGGGAACCAGGACTTGAATATAAAGAAACGATTAAGTCAGGTGCAATGGCAGCAGCGAAAGGTGGATTTACCACAATCTGTCCTATGCCAAATACCAAACCTGCCATCGATAATAAGTATATGATTGAATACCTTCTATATAAGGCGAAGGAAGATTCTATCGTCAATATTCTTCCAGTAGGTGCAATTACAAAGGATCAAACAGGAAACCAATTGAATGATATACTAGGGATGAAAAAGTCAGGAATGAAGGCTATTAGTGAAGATGGTAAATCAGTAATGGATACGAAAATCTATCGAGAAGCCATGAGATTAGCAAAGGAAGCTGATATTCCAGTACTTGCACATTGTGAAGATAAGAGTCTAGTTGGTAATGGTGCAATGAATGAAGGTAAGAAATCAAAAGAATTAGGACTAGTTGGTATTAGCAATGCGGTAGAAGATGTTATTGTAGCGAGAGATATTTTACTTGCAAAAGAAACGGGAGCAAGACTTCATTTATGCCATTGCTCAACAAAGGATAGCGTTACATTTGTAAAAATGGCAAAAGACGCGAATCTAAAAGTGTCCGCAGAAGTATGTCCACATCATTTTACTATGACAGATGATGAGATTCCTTCGGATGATGCGAACTATAAGATGAATCCACCACTTAGAAGCAAAGAAGATGTTGAAGCTCTAAAAGCAGGATTAAGAGATAATATCATGGATGTGATAGCAACAGACCATGCTCCTCATGGGGAGGAAGAAAAGAGATTATCGATAAGTGAAGCTCCCTTTGGTATTGTTGGACTTGAGACAGCATTTGCACTTACAGTAACAGAATTAGTGAATCAAGGATATCTAACTCCAATGCAATTAGTGGAGAAGTTAAGTTATAATCCAGCAAAGATTATTGGAGTAGATAAAGGGTCTCTAGAAGAAGGTAAAATAGCAGATATCGTAATAGCAGATATTGACGCTGAATATAAGATAAATAAAGATGAATTTGCATCAAAGGGTAAGAATACACCTTTTCATGGGAAGAAAGTTAGAGGAAAGATTATAACAACGATAGTTGGTGGAAAGGTAGTATATCCTTTTCAGTAAGGTTAAATTAAATGAGTTGGGGTCAAAAGCCTTTCCATCTAACATCATTAAAATAGAAAAAGTAAAATCATATAAGAAGGAGATAGGAGCAAGTATGATAAATAAATTAATTAATAAAATAGAACAGTTAAAAGCACCAATCGTAGTAGGTTTAGACCCAATGTTATCTTATATTCCTGATCACATCACAAAAAAGGCATATGCAGAATTCGGAGAAAATCTAAAAGGTGTAGCAGAAGCAATTTGGCAATATAATAAAGATATCATTGATGCTACTTATGATTTAATACCTGCAGTAAAACCTCAGATTGCTATGTATGAGCAATTCGGAATAGAGGGAATGATAGCATTTCAGAAGACGGTTGATTACTGTAAGGAAAAAGATCTGGTAGTGATCGGTGATATCAAAAGAGGAGATATAGGATCAACATCGACCGCTTATGCAGTTGGACATCTTGGTGGAGTAAAGATTGGAGACAAGACATTTGCTGGATTCAATGAAGATTTTGTTACGGTAAATCCTTACTTAGGCTCTGACGGAATTCATCCATTCTTAGATGTATGCAAAGAAGAAAAGAAAGGGATGTTTATCTTAGTTAAGACATCGAATCCTTCAAGTGGAGAGTTCCAAGATCAATTAGTAGATGGAAGACCTTTATATGAATTGGTTGGACGAAAAGTAGCTGAATGGGGCGAGGCTCATATGGGTGATTCTTATAGCTACATTGGAGCTGTTGTTGGTGCAACTTACCCTGAGATGGGAAAAGTATTAAGGCGTATTATGCCGAAGTCTTATATCTTAGTTCCTGGATATGGAGCCCAAGGAGGGAAAGCCTCTGATCTTGCTCCATACTTTAATAAGGATGGACTAGGCGCAATCATTAACTCATCAAGAGGAATCATAGCTGCATACAAGCAACCACAATATCAGCAATTTGGCGAAACTAATTTTGCGGATGCTTCAAGACAAGCGGTTATTGATATGAAGGAAGATTTGTATCAGTCTATTTTTGCTAATAAGTAATTTATTGAACTGACTTTATAAAAAGCTGTATTCTTATCTTTAAGAGATAAGAGTGCAGCTTTTTCAATTCCTTTTAGTGTCACAAACAAGTATAATAATTTTTTGTACTATTTGAAGATGACAAATTATGCTATAATTAAGAAAACTACTATAAGATAAGGTCAGAACATTATATTGGAATCTTATTTAGCAATGAAGGAGAAGGACATGTTATATAAAATAAATAATGGAGCCGTAAGATTTGGTGCGGAAACCATTTTAGAAAATATTAATTTTGAAATTAGAGATACAGAAAAAATCGCGGTTGTTGGAAGAAATGGAGGTGGGAAGACCACACTCTTAAAGCTAATCGCAGGTGAGGTTGATTTATCAAAAAGGGATAGCGATGAGGATATCTATATTGCGAAAGCTGGGAAGCCTGAGATTGGATATTTAAAGCAGACAGCGTTTGAAGATGATACGATCTCCATGGAGAGAGAAGTAAGAAAAGCTTTTCAAACAATTCTTGATATGAAAGCAAAGATGGAACAATTGGTTCATATTATGGAACAGGATAACTCAGAGCAAAATATTCAGGCGTATACCAATCTTGAGGAGCGTTTTAATTATCTTGGAGGTTATTATTTTGAAAAGGAATATGAGGTTGTTATAAAGAAGTTTGGATTTACAGAGGATGATAAAAAGAAGCCATTATCCGATTTTTCAGGGGGACAGAGAACCAAGATTGCTTTTATTAAACTATTACTAAGTAAACCAGATATTTTATTACTAGACGAACCGACCAACCATTTAGATGTATCAACAGTGGAATGGCTAGAGGAATATCTAAAAAGTTACAAGAGAGCAGTTGTTATTGTCTCACATGATCGTATGTTTCTAGACAAAGTCGTAGATGTTGTGTATGAAATCGAATATAAAACTTCAAAACGTTATCCTGGAAATTATACTGATTTTGTTAATAGAAAGAGAGAAAACTGGGAGAAGCAGCTAAAGGATTATACTGCTCAGCAAAAGGAGATAGAACGATTAAATACGATAGTTGAAAAGTACAAGAATACACCAACTAAGGTAGCGATGACACGTTCTAAATTAAAACAAATTGAACATATGGATAAGATAGAAGCACCAGATCGATATGATTTAAAGGCATTTCACGCTTCCTTTATGCCAAGGGAAGAGACTGGAAATGATGTGTTGTCAGTTCGTAATCTAGAGATTGGTTATGATAATGTGTTATCTAAGGTCTCAATTGATATAAAAAAAGGCAAGAAAGTTGGTATCTTAGGTGGAAATGGCCTAGGAAAATCAACATTTTTGAAGACTTTGGTGAAACAATTAGATCCACTTGGTGGGGATTTCTCCTTCGGAGTTCATGTTCAGATTGGTTATTTTGATCAACAAATGGCTCAATATACAAGTGAAAAGACGGTACTAGACGATTATTGGGATGAGTTCCCGAATCTAATGCAACAGGAGATTCGTAGTGATTTGGGTGCTTTTTTATTCTCACAGGACGAAGTATTCAAGAAAGTTAGCATGTTATCTGGTGGAGAGAAGGTACGCCTTGCTCTTTGTAGAATATTTAAGAGAAGACCTAACTTTTTGATATTAGATGAGCCAACCAACCATATGGATATTGTTGGTAAAGAAGCATTAGAAGCAATGTTAAAAGCTTATACAGGAACTGTACTCTTTGTATCACATGATCGATATTTTATAAAAGAGGTGGCAGATCATTTACTTGTATTTGAACAAGGTGAAGTGAAATATTATCCATATGGATATGAAGAATATATGGAGGATATTGCAAAGAGAAAAGAGGGAATGGATGATTTCTCGAATGAGAATACCGGTGTCAATCAATTATCTGATATTAATAGTGCAAAAGAGAAATATAGGAATAATCCAGGAAAAGAAAAGGCAAAAAAGGAAAGAAAGATTAAGAAGATAGAAGAGCTAATTAAGGAGTGCGAGGATAGAATAGAATATCTTAATAACGATCTAAGTAATTCCGATTATGCTTCGGATTATATCAAGCTAGATGAAATTCATAAAAATATATCCAAAGAAGAGGAAGAATTGTTAGCTTATATGGAAGAATGGGATCAGTTGCAATTAGAGATAGAATCTCTTGATTAAATTATCAAAGTTCGTACATTTTGCCTATTAAGTAGCAATAAGTAGATTTTTATTCTGATAAGGTATTTCAAAATAATAAGCAACTTATTTAAATGATATACGGATTCGACAAAGAATTACAAAACATAATATAAATCTTCCAATCACGTCATAAAAGGAGTAAAATAATTGAGTAGTATAATTACAATATAATTATTTTTCATATAGGAGGGAGATTATATGAATCCAATGAATAAGGAGTTAGAAATAGCCAAAAAAGGCAAAGATAAAAAGCAAATGAACTTCATGCACTCCATTCGAACTAAGATAATAGCTTTAGTGGTTGCAGGTGTTATATTTGCAGTAGCAATTGTATTAATCAATACGATTCCAAAAAGTAGATCAGAAATTGAGACTGCAATACAAAGTAATATGTATGATCTAGCAACTTCTTACATGGCCCTATTAGATAAATCAGTAGAAGCATCTGGACAGGATACGTTATCAACGGAGGAACTTACGAATATATTATCAAAAGTTCGAATTAAAAATGTAGATAGTAGTTTCTTATTCTTAGTTGATGAGAATGGCAAGATCTTATATAATCCAGATACTGCTCGTATTGGAGTGGTATCTGATAATTCACTAGTAGTTGAGCTTAGTAAGGCAATTAAGAGTGGAAATTATAAACAATCAGACATCAGAGAATATAAGAGTACAGATGGTGTAGAAAAATATGCAAGTTATTCCATATCTGAAAAGACTCATTGGATGTTAATTGTTACAGCGGAAAAGACAGATATTTTATCTCCAATTAGAGATATAACAAGTTACTCCATTGGTTCAGCTGTCATCGCAATCCTAATTTTAAGTGTGATAGGATACATATTTGCGTCTACTATCATTAATCCAATTATTAATTTAACAAAAGTTGTGAAGAAAACATCGGAATTAGATTTCTCAAAGGATTCCACGTTAGATAATCTAATCCTTCGAAAAGATGAAACTGGTGATATCAGCCGTATGACGGTTAAGATGCAAGATGGATTGCGAGATATGGTAGTCAAACTAGAAGAAGCCGCAGACAAACTGGTTGTCAATGCGGACAGTTTAACAACCTTGACAAAAACAATTGATGAAGCATGTACTGATAATTCTGCAACTAGCGAAGAATTAGCAGCCAGTATGGAAGAGACATCAGCTACCATTGAAACCATTGATAGTAATGTTAGTCATATCAAGTCAGGCGCTGATGATATCAATCAAAAATCTGTGAATGGCCTTGATATGGCAAAAGAAATCATGGAACGTGCAGAAAAATTACATGTCAATTCACTTTCTGCTAAAGATGAAACGATTCAGATGTATAATTCCGTAAAAGAAAAAACGGAAGAGGCTATGGAACAATCAAAAGCAGTAAATAAAATTAATGTACTATCTAGCACAATTCAAGAGATTGCTGAACAAACTAGTCTATTATCTTTAAATGCTTCGATTGAAGCTGCTAGAGCTGGTGAATCAGGTAGAGGTTTTGCTGTTGTTGCAAGTGAGATAGGAAATCTAGCAAACCAATCATCAGCTACGGTTAATAACATTCTTCAAATTGTAACAGAAGTACACCAAGCAGTAAGCAATATGAGTGATTGTTTAAAAGTAACCCTAGACTTCCTTGATAAGAAAGTAATGGATGATTATAATGGATTTGTTGATGTTAGTGTTAAATATAGTTCAGATGCAAATGCACTTCAAATGTCGATGAACGATATTAATTATTTAGCAACTGCATTACAAAATTCTTCCGCAGAAATAGCAATGGCCATCTCAGGAATTAATACAACAATGGGTGAAGCAACGAATGGAGTAACTGACATTGCGGATAAGACAACAAGTGTTGTTATGTCAACAAATGAAGTAACAGGAATGGTTCATGAAACGAAAGAATTAGCGGATCAATTAGAAAAAATAACGAAGATGTTTCAATTATAATTGAAGGCTATGATAAGTAAAAACGTTTACATTACATGTTAAAACAAATGCACATGCCAAAAATGTAACAATTATAGAGGGTTAGATAAATAACTCGTATCATAAAGAATTAAAAAAAGATGTTAACTTAAGTTTATCTAAAAGTTAACATCTTTTTTATTGCTCTTTATAGAGTAATTTATGATAAGATAGATAAATTGCAGTCCAAACACATTGTATAAAAATAAAATAACAATAATTAGTTCGATATATATAAAAACAGATTGACAAACAGTAAATAGATATATATAATAAGTAATATAGTAAATGGAATATTAAGGAGATTGGATTATGGAAGAATTAAAACAAAACTTTTTAAAAAAATTAAAAGAACGAATTCAAAACTGTACCATCAATTCGAAGAAACTAAGAGAGGATGAATGTTACGATGAAGCAAAGCTTGAAATCATAAAAATAAATATCTATGAAATATTTCAGACTTTGTTTTCGGCAACTCAAAAGAAAGTGCTTCAAATGAAAGCAGGAAATCCTAATTTGGATGAGAGGGAGTGTTTTACGAAAGAATATTTATTAACATTTGATAAGATACCTAAGAACTGGGCGGATAATTATCAAAAAGCAAAAGAAAGAGAAATGGTAGAAGTATATTATGTAGAAGAAGTTAAATTAGCGACTGCTAAGGAGATTAAGGAATTATTTCTCTCTTGTATCGAATGATAAATATGATTTTTAACTTTAATAGAAACATTTTAAGTATGCTAAAGTACTATATTCAGTAAGCAGATAGGAGGTTATTATGCCACAGATAGACGCAGTGCAATTATTTAAGTGTTTAGCAGATAAGTCGAGATTAGCAATACTAAATAATTTAATAAAAGAACCGATGTACGTAGAATTATTAGCGGAACGATTGAGCATTACACCTTCCACGGTATCGTTTCATTTGAAGAAATTAATGGATGCAGGATTCGTGTACTCTAGAAAAGAGCAGTATTATGTAATCTATGAAGTCAATCCAGACATCTTATCAAGCACTTTATATCAATTAGTGAAAGCAGATAGAGATGATGTAGATGAACAGATGGAAAGAGAAGAGATTTATCGAAAAAAAGTAATAGATCATTTTTTCAAATACGACAAATTAATAACGATACCAGTTCAAAGAAAAAAAGCAAGGATTGTGTATGAAGAGATCTTAAAGGCTTTTGACAAGGAAAAGGAGTACACAGAAAAAGAAGTGAACATCATTATTGCTGATTTTAATGATGATTTCTGCACAATACGTAAGAACATGGTAGAGGATAAGTTATTGGAACGAGAGAATAGCAGATATCGTGTGATTGGCTAGTATCGTTTATGATATAAGTATAGTTAGAAGTAAAGGTATTCAAATCATTGTATACGGAGGTTAGTTATGTTTGATCAAAGACTCATTAAAAAGATAATTAAAGCAATTGGGATTAAAAAAAGTGAACTTGTATTATTACATTTCTGGGGAGAGGATTCTGATCTTGAGATACTTCATAATTTTAGTTGTGAGGTAGCGAGTATAGGCGGTTCTCCATTAGTTCTTCATCAATCTAGAAGCGCTAATGCTAAATTATTTGAAGGGATGGAAGAAGGATGTTTTAGTGAAAACTATTTTAAAATATTTGATACGGTAGATATTGTGATTGATATATGCATGTATCAGCCAGTACAGTTAGGAAGTAAACTTGAAGATAGTCAAATGAATTATTATCGAAAGTATATGTCAGATCTTTTTAGGGCTTTAGAGTCAAAAAATAAGTTCGTTCAAATTCGTATTCCAACGGAGCAATTTGCGATGGAAGAAGGAATTGACCCTGAACTATTTATAAACGACATGTACAAAGCATATGATATCGATTATGATAATCTAAAGATAATATGTGAAGATAAATGTAGTGAACTTAAGAACAAGACAAAAGCAACTATATATACAAAGAATGATTGTGAGTTGAAATTGGAGTTAACAGATAGAAAGTGGTACGTGGATGCAGGCGAAGGAGATTTTCCTAGTGGAGAAGTATCCATTGCTCCAGTAGAAAAGAAAACAAATGGTACAATATATTTTGAAAAGTTATGGTTAGATACTGATATTGTTGTAACGGATGTAATCCTTAAAATTATAAATGGTAGAATTGTTGATGCGAATTCAGAACAGATGCTAGAGTTCATAAATGAGCTACCTCCAAATGGAGATATTGTATGTGAATTAGGTCTTGGTATGAATCCGAATATTGGAGAACTAAAAGGATATACTGTCTTAGATGAGAAGAAAGCAGGAACTTTTCATATCGCAATCGGCATGAATCATTTGTTTGGCGGCAAGAACGTATGTATGATGCATATGGACTTTGTGGGATATGGTGAGGTTGTATTCTCGTAATTGTTAAGAGAATGATGTAAAATTACTATTTTTTATACATCAATATACATATTGGTATACTTTAAAGCTTGAGATACTCAAATAGCAAAATTGAATAATGAAAGATAAGGTCAGAGTGAAAAACATTTGTTTTAAACATTCTGGCCTTTTTGATGAGGATAACTTGCTAAGATATATGAGGAATACTTTCTAAGTTATACCTTGAATTCACAAAGCGAATAGTTTATAATGATAACAATTTAGGTAAAAATTGAGATACTAATTTATATTACAGACTTATATTGTTACAAGAACAAAGCGGGACTAATCAGTAAGTAATACTGAATAAGTTTATAAATTAACATTTTAGGAGAAAATACGATGTCGAATTCAAAGAAGAAAACAGTACTGATTCAAAGTATGGATGCGTTAACAGACGATGTTTTTAGTATGTGGCTTAAGGATGAGGAGATTGCAGCAAATGCAACACCAGGTCAATTCGTTTCTCTATATTGTAACGAAGGAAGCAGACTCTTACCAAGACCAATTAGTATTTGTGAGATTGATAAAGCGGTGGGTGCAATTCGTCTCGTATACCGAGTAGTTGGAAAAGGAACAGAAGAATTTTCTAAAATGAAAAAAGGTGATACCATCGAAGTGATGGGACCACTTGGAAATGGATTTCCGTTAGATAATGAAGGAAAAAAGGTTATATTAATCGGTGGTGGAATTGGGATTCCTCCAATGTTAGAACTTTCTAAGCATTTGACTGGCGAGAAACAAGTAGTACTTGGATACCGCGATGAGTTATTCCTTGAGAAAGAGTTTGAAAGTTATGGGAAAGTATACATTTCAACGGAAGATGGAAGTGTCGGAACAAAAGGAAATGTCATTGATGCAATCAAAGAAAATGGATTAGATGCTGAGGTTATCTATGCATGCGGTCCTACGCCAATGCTTCGAGGAATCAAAGCCTATGCAATAGAACATGGAATTACTGCTTGGCTATCATTAGAAGAGAAAATGGCTTGTGGTATTGGAGCATGCCTTGCTTGTGTATGTAAATCAAAAGAGGTTGATCACCATACCAATGTAGATAATAAGAGAATCTGTAAAGAAGGCCCTGTTTTCAATGCATTGGAGGTAGAGTTATAATGAATACAAAAGTGAATCTAGCCGGAGTTATACTTAATAATCCAGTAATGACAGCATCTGGAACATTTGGTTCGGGAGCAGAATACAGTGATTTTGTTGATTTAAATCGCTTGGGAGCAGTTGTAACCAAGGGAGTTGCTAACATTCCTTGGAAAGGAAATCCTACACCAAGAATCGCAGAAACTTATGGTGGTATGTTAAATGCAATTGGTCTACAGAATCCTGGAATTGACGTATTTGTTGAACGAGACATCCCATTCTTAAAAAAATATGATACGAAGATTATTGTAAATGTATGTGGTAAAACAACAGAAGATTATTGTGAAGTAGTGGAACGTCTTGCTGATGAGAAAGTTGATCTCTTAGAAATAAATATCTCATGTCCGAATGTAAAAGAAGGTGGTATTGCTTTTGGACAAAATCCAAATTCAATCGAACAGATTACAAAAGAGATGAAGAAAAGAGCAAAACAACCTATCATTATGAAGCTTAGTCCTAATGTAACCGATATAACAGAGATGGCGAAAGCAGCGGAAGCTGGTGGAGCAGATGTACTTTCGTTGATTAATACCTTAACAGGAATGAAGATTGATGTGAATAAAAGAGCATTTGCATTAGCGAATAAGACAGGCGGTTTATCTGGTCCAGCTATAAAGCCAATCGCAGTTCGAATGGTGTATCAGGTAGCAAATGCAGTTAAGTTACCAATTATCGGTATGGGTGGAATTCAAAATGCAGAAGATGCACTAGAATTCATCATGGCTGGAGCTACTGCGGTATCAGTTGGAACAGCCAATTTCTATAATCCTTATGCTACAATAGAAGTGGTAGAGGGAATTGAAGAATATCTTAAGAAAAATCATATCGATAATATTCAGAACTTAATAGGGTGTGTTAAATAGAAAATGTATATGATATATAACTGCATTTAAGAAGTAATACTTTAGTAATATAGTGGCCCTAAGATTTTATATTCAGAAAGGATAGAGGAAAATGGAACAATACAAGAAAGAATTTATTGAATTTATGGTGGATTGTGGCGTGTTAAAATTTGGAGATTTCGTGACGAAAAGTGGAAGAAAGACTCCTTTTTTTGTGAACACTGGTTTCTATAGAACTGGAAAACAATTAAGAAAGTTAGGAGAATACTACGCAAAGGCTATTGAAACTAAATTTGGATTTGATTTTGACATCTTATTTGGCCCTGCATATAAAGGAATTCCTTTAGGTGTTGCTACTTCAATGGCTATAAGTGAATTCTATGATAAAGAAGTGAAATATTGTTCCAATCGTAAAGAAGTAAAAGATCATGGCGATACTGGAATTCTACTTGGAAGTCCAATTGCAGATCATGATAAAATCGTAATTATTGAGGATGTAACAACAGCTGGAACTTCTATTAATGAAACACTACCTATTCTGAAAGCTCAAGGTGATGTAGATGTATTGGGCCTTGTTGTATCGGTGGATCGTATGGAGAGAGGTCAGGGAACGAAGAGTGCTTTAACTGAGATTGAAGAAAAATATGGATTTATGACAACTGCAATTGTAACAATGGAAGAAGTGGTTGAACATCTTTATAATAAGCCTTATAATGGAAATATCATCATTGATGATACATTAAAAGCAGCAATTGATGCATACTATAAGGAGTATGGTGTAATTAAATAAAATAATATAAGGAGGTATTCGTTTGAGCGAAAAAGTTTATAAATCTATGAAATCTGCAGGAATTTGCAATATTGTACTAGGAATATGTTCCATTATATTAGGAGTAGCTATTGGTGTCGCGACGATTGTTAATGGAGCAATTATGTTAAAGAATAAATCACATTTATTATTTTAATTATGAAATGAGACAGACAGTTCGGATAAGGTTACAATGCCTTATTATGGACTGTCTGTTTTGCTATATCTATCAAATGTTTTGACCTTAACATCATCTAAATATTAGATAATAAAAGTATAATGAATGAAATATGATGTAGAAAAATATAAAATCCTCTTTACAAATGTAAATTAATGTTATATTATATGAAATATATAACAATTCTAATCTAATCTTTTTATTATAGTAACTTCAATGAAAACAATTTACTATAATAATTACTATTTATCAAATATATTCTAATAAGTTTTAACAATTCATCTTTTTGAATCCAACTAAAATGATTTGAATACAAAAGCCTTTCTCAATTTATATTATGTACAGTGATTAACACTAAATAATTATATTAGGCTATTGATACTCAAAACTATAAAATTAAATAAAGAAAGGAAATTTATTTGCAAGAACATAGTGTATATTTATTTATTGGTAAGCCATCGAATGATTTTATTATTTATCTTGCCACCATTTTGCAGAATTTAAGTATATCTGTTCTCATTATCGATGAAACGAATCAAATGAAACAATGTATTCAGATTCCAGAGGAACAACCAGAACCAATTCATTATAGAGGGATTGACTTCATAAACATGGAGACTCTTTTGGAGAAGTATAGTAGTTTGATGGGTGATATGTGCTTACAGCAAGATATCGAAGCATGTTTAGATATGCAATATCAAGTATACTTCATTTTATCTGATCTTAATGATTCTATATTAAAAGAACTTGAAGAATCAAAAGACAATAAAAATTTATTTCTAAAACATTCTTATTTCAGTAACAATCTAAAACAAACCTATCTAATAACGGATTCCACAAAAAACAATATTGAAAAAGTAACCGATTTTATTAATTTATTTAATCAAAAAGTGACGATTATTCTTCGTGATATATGTGAAGGAAAGCTTAATATGCAATATTATTTGAATACTTATTTTGAAAGATATGAATATAGCATAAGAAGATATCAAATACCATTAGATGAAGTAGATTATGAATATAGAATTCGATTAGAATATGAAACATTCCAAGATTTTAAAAACATTTCTAAGGAATATCAAAAGGTGCTTATGGAAGTAGCAAAAGAGATGCTAAAAGAAATGATAATTGATGTAGAAGTGTCAGATAAAACATTAAAAAAGGCATTTCAATTAGCAAGAAAAGGAGTTGTATATGAAAACAGCATTTTTTAGTAATGTAAGTGGCAAAAACGGAGTTACTAGTAACATCGCTTGTATCAGTATTATGTGTGCGATGGAATATCAGCTAAGAAGCATGATAATTGAGAATCATTCAAATCTAAATAGTATAGAGAATGCTTTTGTAAGGTATCATGAGCATTATCTAGTTAACGAAGATTATTATTATTTCAATCATATTGGTATAGAAGCTGTGATTAAGAAGCTACATTCAGAAAAAGAAGATGATAATATGATTGAGTCAGCCTCGAAAAAGTTCCTAAACCATTACATCTATTACCTCCCACAAAGTCATACCATGAATAAAGAGGTGCTTGAATTCCAGTTAAATGAAGTAATTAGCCGTTTGTTAGAAAAGGCTGAACAATGTTCCGATATTACTTTTGTAGACATGGAAGGAAAAGTTAATCTAACTTCTAGAGCAATCTTAGAAGAAGCAGACCTCGTAGTAGTTAATCTAAGTCAGGACATTAGGATTATAAGGCATTTCTTTGAGCATTATCAAGCATTAATTCCAAAAGCAATCTTTCTTATTAGTAAATATGATTCTAGATCCAAATACAATGTGAAAAATATTATGCGTAAATATCACATATCAAAAGAGAATATTGCGGTAATACCATATAATGTGGAATACAAAGATGCGATCAGTGAAGGAAAAGTGATAGAATTTATCGCAAGGAACTATAACTGTAAGGAAGAAGACGATAATTATACATTTATAAGAGAGGTAAGGCATGCAACTGATATTCTCTATCAGAAAAGCAGGAATTATCAGAAGGAGGTATTAAGTGTCTAGTCGATTAAAGGAGCCTGAGAACACTTACAGTGAGATTGAAAAACGAAGTATTATTGAGGCATATGAATCAAATTCCAAGATATCTAAGATTCTTAGGAGACTATCTCATAATAGGATACGAAAATCAAATCTTGATTTCATGTCTAGTCAAGGAATGGACGGGAGCATAAGAAGTCATACAGATAGAAAATCAACCAAACTGATTCAATATTCAGTAACAAATAAGAAAAATATTTATGAGCAGTTATTATCTATAGAATACCTTGTTCCAGAAATCATGAATACCTTTAATCAGATTCTACGAAGGAATGAATATGAGGATGCTTTCTCTAAAGAAGATATAGATCAACGAATTGAGCTAAAGAAGGAATTAAGAAGATCGCTACGTAATTGTGCTTATGGAGATAGAAAAGCAAAAATCTATGTAAAAGATTACATTAAGGAAATACTGATTAAGAAATACGGAATAAATGAATCAAATATCAACCGATTAATTGCATTTGATGAACAACAATATCTAACGGTAGAAGATCAATTTGATATTATGTTATATCATAGACAGAATGAATATAAAAATAAAGCGTTAGAACATCTCATTGAACAATATAATCTTGATAAACCTAAAAAAAATCAATTAGGTGATATCTATTATGAGATAGATGCAAAGATGATTCAAAATGTATACCAAAAGGAACAATATCACTTAGATTTTATCGATAAACTAGAAATAGTAACCCAACGAATCTATGAAAGATACAAGGGAAATGGTGTAATTGATACGATTCGAGATATGAAGATTGATGGTATATCTGCTGGTGTATCAGGAATTCCAGAAAACTTTGAGATGGAAGAAATCTTAGAGAATACGAAATATTCCCTCTCATATGATAGTGTTTGGATCTTCTATAAAGGAAAGTCAATTCATCTTTCTTTCTTGAGTTTTGGTAGCTACAAAGAATTGATTCGGGTATGCAAGAATATTTATCGATATAACAGTCCGGGACAACTTAGTGAAGTGACTGGTTATATTGTAAATGAAATGAAAGATGGGTCTAGGGTAGCTGTAGCAAGGCCACCATTTTGTGAGAGTTGGATTCTTTTTATTCGTAAATTTGATACTCTTTTGCAAGAAGATATCCATCATCTGATTACCGACCGTAATAGTAATCTGCCAATCTTAATTATGAAAAGTTTAATAAAAGGCTGCCAAGTGATTGGGATTACAGGGGAGCAGGGAAGTGGAAAGACAACCCTTCTTATGTCTCTTATTGGCTTTATTCATCCGACGTATAATCTTCGGATACAAGAGTTATCCTTTGAACTTCATGCAAGAAAGATCTATCCAGAACGCAATATTGTAACATTTCGTGAAGTAAATGGTATTTCTGGCCAAGAAGGACTTGATTTTCAAAAGAAGACGGATGGAACAGTTAATATCTTAGGAGAGGTTGCGTCGAATCCAGTTGCAAATTGGTTGGTACAGATGTCTTTAGTGGCTTCTTTATTCACCTTATTTACTCATCATGCTAAGACAACTAGGGATCTAGTCATATCGCTTAGAAATGCACTGTTGTTAGAAGGAGGATTCACGAATGAATACGTTGCGACAGAACAGGTAATACATGCGATCCGATTTGATATTCATATGAGAAAATCGAGGGAGGGGCATCGATATATCGAACGAATTACTGAAATAATGCCAAAAAGTGGTGAGGATATGTCTAATCCACATGTGGAAAGGAATACAACAAAAGATCTCACAAATAGTATGTTTGAGTGTAGAGATATTATAGCATTTGAGAATAATCAATATGTTATTAAGAATTATCTAAGTGTGAGAACAATGGAGGAACTAAATAAAAATCTAAATGAAGAAGAACAAAGAGAATTATATGAGTGCTTCTTAGACTGGGGGCTGAATCGTTCTGAATAGAGTAAGACAATCTATTTTATATTATGAACAGAAGATTCTATATCGAATCTATTTGTTACTAATGCATTTTTTCTTTGCAAAAAAATATATAAGTCACATTCGTAATATCTATGAGATATTACATCCAACCAATGCATATGAAGTAATTGTATCTTCTATGCGTATCGAATTAAGAGCAAGCATCATTTCTTTCTTTATTCTATTTTGGAGTCTTAGCATCAAAGGGACTACTTTATATAGTGCTATGATTATTCTAATATTTGTTTATCTTATACATCATGGGATGGTTCATTATCAATTAAATCGATTAGAATTTCAATTACTTAATGAATTAGAAAAGTATCTAGGGGATCTCAGGCATTATTTCTATTCTAGTGGAATGGTAGAAGAAGCTATTTATGATTCTTTAGAAATGAGGTCAAAAAGAATCACATTACATATCAGTAAAATCTACGATATTCTAATGAAGGATGACCCATATGAAGTAGAACAGTATAAAGAAATCGCACCCAATAAGTTTTTCCTGACCTTCTTAGCATTATGTCAGATTACTATTCAGTATGGGGATACGATATATCAGGATCAATCCTTATTCTTGACAAATCTCAATTATCTTAAAAATGAAATTAATATAGAAATCTTAAAGAGAAAAAAGATAAAACATGTATTTTCAGGCTTAATCTTTATCTCAATTCTACCTATATTCACCCTTAACATGATAGAAAATTGGAGTGTTAGTAACCTCGAAGAGATGAAAAAATATTATGATGGAGGATATGGAATTATCGTATCTGTTGCAATATTTTTCATAACACTCTTTTCTTATAAGTTAATACAAAGATTGAAATCAAATGAAAAAGGCTTTCGGTCAAATTATGAAGTTTTAGAGAAATTGTTATCTTTTCATAAAATAGACAAGTATATATCCATATGGATTGCTAAGAACTACAGACGAGCAAGTAAAGTTGATAATCTGATTAAGCGAATAGGAGAAGGAATTACTATAAAACAGTTCTATCTAGGACGAGTTCTTATCTTTATTATGATCTTCTTGTTTACGAATGCCATCATAATTCGCTCAGTTAATGCTACAAAAAACAATGATTTAAATTATGTAAAAGACTTTGAAACTTCTACATTCTCTAGCAATAAGTCAGATATTCTCACCTTTCAAGCGATTGTTAAGAAATACACAAATAAATATTGCAAAGTGAATATAAATAATCCTACTAACAATAGTAAGATGAATAAATTAAGCACCAAAAAGATAAAAAAACACTCGAGTTTCTTCAAGCAGATCAAAGAAGAATTAGTAGAAAAAGAAGCAATTACAAATGATTATATTGCAAAATTATTAACAAATGAAATTATTAGAAGAATCATTCATTTTCAAGAATGCCATTACCATTTGTATTATTTTATTTTATCACTACTCGTTGCTGGGGTCTCTTCCTATATCCCATATATTATTTTACTACTTAGAAAACAATTGATGCAAATGAGTATGGAAGATGAGGTAATGCAATTTCAAGCTATTATAATCATGTTGATGCATATCAAGAAGATGAGTGTTGATACGATACTTGATTGGCTAGAAAACTTTGCCGAAATATTTCGGCCAGCTATTATGGAATGTGTAGATACATATAACTATGATGAAGAGATGGCTTTTACTAGATTGAAAGAAAGGGAACCATTCCTTCCATTTGTTCGAATTGTCTCAAATCTTGAGGCATGCGATAAAGTTGGAATCGAGAAAGCGTTTGATGAAATAAAAACAGATCGAAATTATTTTATTGAGAAGAGAAAGCAAGAGAATGACATTATCATTACGAATAAAGCAGTGATCGGAAAAGTTGTGGCATACATTCCAATGATTGCAACACTAGCTTTATATCTAATTCTGCCTTTTGTAATCGAAAGTGTTACTAGACTTTTAAATTACGTGAAACAGATGCAAGGATATTAAATAATAATATAAAATAAAGGAACCATATAAGGAGGAAAATTTATGGATAATAGTTTAAAAGGTCTAATTTTGGCGGCAGGTACCATTATAACTTGTATTGTGATTGGACTTGGATTTTACATTGCAAGGGAAGCAAGAGATACGGCATCATCAGGAGCAGGACAGATTAGCAAATTGAATGCAGAATTTAATGAGAGTGATAAGGTAATGTATGATGGACTGGATGTATCAGGAAGTGAAGTAATTAATCTGATTAATAAGTACCGCGAGGGAGATATATCGATTAAGGTTAAAACAAAGAAGTCCACCGTATATTATGGAAAAATATTATCAAGTAGTGATACAGAAATTGGAACCGATAGTAATGCATCCGTAAAAGATGCCCAGAAATCGTCAAGTGTCTACTATATTAATCAAAATGCTCAATTTACTGGAGAAGTATTACGTGATTCCAATAATTCAATTATAGGAATTAGTTTTATACAGATATAATTGTTTTCTTAAGACAAAAAATATGTGCACAGAAATAAGCAACTAAAAGTATTATACAAAGGGTGTCATTATTATGGAACAAATGAATGAGTATATACACCAGATTGCAGCGATATTTATATTCTGCTTTGCATTCGCAATCCTAATATATAGCTGCAAGAAACTTAATAACTTAATCATAACAACAAAAGAAACCATGCAGAATACGAACACTATTTATGAAAAGGATGTTAATGAGGAGAAAAGTGAACTTATATCCTATTATGAAGTGGTTTCATTTTTACTAAACGATATTGATACGGATGTATGGATTGATGGAACATTATTGAAGAAATATGAATTTTCTCCTTTAAGTTATCAGTATGATAATGTTGCAGTCAACAGTTATAGAAAAACTGATATTTACGATGAAAATGGAATATTAATTCGTGTTGAGTTCCATTCAATTCATCATTAGCAAGGAGGGAGATATGGATTCTTTTAGTAAAATAGTAGCTATTATAATATCTATTTTATTACTATTTGTGGCACCACTTATGTACTTGACACAGAAGCAAGATATGATATCACAAGTCTATGTATCGAATGAAACAGCGAGTTTAGTTGACAGTATTAGGAACACTGGGTACCTCAGCAGTGAGATGTATACCGCTTTTTTAAGAAAAATATCAGCAACCAATGTATCATATCAAATATCAATAGTACATGCACATAAACTAGTGGAGCCTTTGTTTGATGATGTGACAGCATCATATACTGACGAGTATGTGAGCTATTATGAGAATACATATGATGAGGATATCAGAAAAGCTCTAGAAGAGAATGGCGAGTATTCATTTTCTAAAGGAGATTATATAACGATTAAAGTAGTAAATCAGTCTGAAACACTTGGAACAAAACTGCAGAAAATGATATATCGGGCCAATATTCCAAAGGAGCAAATCGTTGTGACATATGGAGGTTTAATTCGTAGTGAAACTAACTAATCTTGCAATAGTATTTTCTGTGCTATCAATTGCAACGTTTGTAATTATAGATGCAAAAGTTAATAATTTGTGTGCCCAAGAAAAGATGAAAATAGAATACAACAGAAGAATTGATAATGCAATAGATGATGGAATTTATGAATTAGTTGAACTTGATAATAATCGCAAGATATCTTTAAATAAGGAAAATGCAGTTAATATGTTAATGAATTCCTTATATTCAAATTTTAATGTATTAGGACAGAAGGTATTGGAAGAAAAATTAGGTCTCTATATTCCGATTATCACGGTAATTGATAGGGATGGTTTTTATATATATCATATTGATGTAGTTGAGAAAAATGGGGAAAGAGTATTAGAGAGACATTGGACGGATAAGATTCCATATTCTTATGAAAAGGATAATCTGATCTACAGATTTACATTAGATCAATATGTGTATCTTTATGATAAGACTACAAATGTTAGAAGTAAAGGGCTATATACTGATTTGAAGAGTCAATATCCGAATTCAATACTTTCCGAAGACACAACCTTTGAACATATTAGAAGAAGAACAATTATTAATCAAATAGAAGATTATATGAGGGAGTATATTAATCAACATAATCATATTGCTCAGAATTTTGGGATAACCTATGAGTTTTATTTGCCACAGATCGAGAAGAACGATTGGTATCGCACGATTGATGATATTAGTATGCTAGTATTGTTTCAAGGATATCCATATGGAATTACAGGGGAGGACTTTTATAATCGTTATGCATTTGGTGGTGCTAGAATAACAAAATCAAAATCTTATTATGTTGAAAAAAGTAGATCAGATGGAAGGCGTTATTATCATAAAGATAATTGTTCTGAACTACAGAACAAGGATGAGATGTATTCAACTAAGGAGGAATGTGCGAAAGAGGGGGCTTTTCCATGTTCTAAGTGTAAACCTTGATTATAACTTAGTTCGTTTCTCTTTGTTTAATATAACGAATAATAGGAAGTTGAACGAGTTGAACAGGAAATGATAACAAATGATAACAGAAGAACGGGTATCAAGATTGAAATGGAATAATATAGATAATAATGTTATAATAAGGAGGGTATAACAAAAATAATGAGGGTAAAGGGAGTAAAAGGGTATGCAAAAAACTATATTAAAAAAGGTAGCAGAATTTATTATTATTGGGATTGTAGTAATAAGTTTATGTGGAATTAACGCAAAAGCAACACAAAATGAGCAATATACTGGGAAAGAGTATCTGGTCCAGTTATTGAAATCAATGAAAGTATCTATTGATACATCAGAAGAAGATCCATATCTTAATATCGCACTTCAAAAAAAAATCATAACAGAATCAGATGTAAATAAATTAGATTCAGCTCTAACCAGAGAATATGCTGCTTATTTGACAAATCAAGCAGATGTCTTTCTATCTGGTAAAAAATATTCATATGATGAATATCTCTATTATCAAATCAAACATAAAAAAAGAATCTCGGATATTTCAAAATGTAACAATACATATCAACCTGCTATCTACAAAATATTCTCCAAAGGTATTATGATAGGCGATTCAAATGGTTCATACTCACAAAATCGTTCTTTTCATGGAAAGAAAAAAGTAACAGAAAAAGAAGCGAATTTAATCATCAAGAAGTTAATAAGCAAAACTTCACGTAATAAAGTCAGTTATGATGGACAAGTAATCAGGACATCAAAATTGCCTAAGAATTATAAAAAGTTTCCTTATATATTGGAGAGCTTTCCAAACTCATTTTATGAGATGAAATTTAATTGGGAGTATATAAAATCTAGCGAAAAGAAAATTGATGGAAAAACATATTTTTCGCCTGCAAAAATAAAAAAACAAATATTATGGACTTCAAGTGGAAAATGGAGTATGGAATATGTTATGAATAAATATCTAGATGATTGGGTTGACAAAGTTTATACAAATGTTTATACAAGGTTGAATGCAAATTATAAAATTATTAATGAAAATGATAAGTGGTTTAAACAATTAAGAAATACATATTTTATTTTTAATAATAAGCAAAATGATAATAGGCAGTCTAAAATTATAAAAAAATATATTGAAAATATGATGCAAAATAAAGTGATTATTAAAAGTGCAAAGGTAGTTGTTGAACCTTCTACATTATATGAAAGTATGACACATGTTACATTTTTAAGAGTTTATGCAAAATTTAAAATAAGCGCTGATAATTTTAATATGGATCATAATAAATTAATATTTGGTGATTATGTTTGGATAAAAAAAATAACAAAAAATGTATGGATTGAAGGAGTTTACGATATCGGTATTGGTACTTCAAATCTTGCTAGTAACGGTTCTGATTTCTCTGTAATGAGAGACTATATAAATGACTATGCATATAAAGGAAAATAGAAGTTGGGGTGTGATTATCGCTGAGAAGAAAAAAGTATATTGTGATAATAATTTTCTTAGTATTTTTATGTATAATAACAAACAAAATAAAGGCGTACAACAATAACGCATATTGTAAGAATGGTTTATTGATTTTTAGTACAGAAGATACAACAGCATCAACAAAAACCACTTGGGAAACAGTTGGATTTGTAATTAAAAATAATATAGTTGGTAAAACAGAAGATACAAGAAGTGGTAAGTACTCTATTATATGGATGAGCGAGGGGAAAAAAAGTGAAGAAGTAGATGGTAAAATCACAAACGTCTACTTCGAATTCAAAACCGATAAAATCCGCCAAAAACTAAACTGCAAAGACGGTGAAACAATCTACCTCAACGGTATCTTCCGAGTCCTAAAAAATGGTAAACCCATTGATAACAAGCTCTATTACAAGTACCAAGGTGAAGGTGGAATCTCAACTGCACAATCATGGCGTAATCCATATGATTTTTGGGATCGATTTAATATTCCTGTGACATATGAATCACCTGATCAAGCCGTCAAGGTTGAATTTCGTATGGCTGATACGAATCTAAAGATAGCAGATGATATTGAATTAGGAGAATACAAAGTCGGCAGTCAGTGTGATTTGGATGCTAATAATGCTAAGATTGGTTCAAAGAACAAGGGTATACATATTCCGAAAAGCATAAGCTTTGGAGGAAAGGATTATCTCATTTATCGTCATTATTACTATGATAATGATAAACCAAGCAAAAAATTTGTAGATAAAAAAGTAAGTATTTATGATAAAAACTATAAATCTAAAATTCAATCTTTACAATCGATTCAAGCAGAGGTAACAGATCATGGAACTACAATAGTATATATGTTTAAAAGTAAAAGTACCGAGCAAGAGGATAGTGAACACACGGAAAGTATATCCGAATCGCTGGAGATACCTGAACCAACAGGAGTAATAGGAGCAGATGACAGGGGGAACGAAGCCTTTACAGTTGAAGATGGAATACCAACTACAGAACATCTCTATAGCAATGTATTTACAAGTCAATTCTTAACGACCTATAAATTTACTCGAACCTTTGGAACTAAGTATTATACTGTGAATGTAACTAGAAATTTTATATTAACTTGGGATGAAGAGAGCAAAGATGGAAGGAAAAAGGAAAAAAGTAAAACAGTACCTTTATCTATGAGTTATCAGATACCAAGAGAGTATTCTTATTGGGAATTAAAACGATTAGGTGTATATGGACTTGATATGGCTAACGTTGAAAATTATGCGTTACCTAATGGTAAAGCAATTCTAACACCATATAATTATATGCCTCCTACAGTAGTTTGTAGCTATAGCAATGCTGAAAATGATCACATTATTGAGCCAAAACCAAAAGATGTTAAATTGGAAGATATATCAATTAATGGAGGAGACCAAGAACCAAGTATCGATGATTCCTATGTAAGTGGATGGGAAGCATTAGCGAAAAAAGAAGTAAAACAGATCTTGGTTAAAAATGATAATCTGACGATAAACGGAATAACTATTATGACCAATGTGAAGAAAGAGAAAAAGACAGACGATCCCAAAGACATGCCATCTGGTAGCGATGAGATTGGTGAAAATGTATTATATCTGTCAAACTTAGCAATTGATCAAAATAAGACAAATGGTACATATCATAGCAAGGGAACGGTGGGTTATAAAGCGGTTACTCACATTAATGTAAAAGAAGCTAACAATCTTAACTATCCGATCGAAGATATCAATGATGTTGTAATACATACACCAACAGTTTGTGATGCTTATATTGAGAATTGCGACTCTTATAATCAGATGATATCACCAGATAGAACGAGATTTTCATTAATCTTAGGTACTAGGTTTTCTGTGCAATTGTTAACAACAGGCCAACATCGTTTTATCAATGGATATGATTATAGAGATTATGCTAAATATATAGCTGCAAGGCAAGTTTGCTTACCATTTGATGTGTATAATGGTAGTAGCTTTATTCGCGCGAATACCTGGGTAGACATGTCTGATATAGAAACCTTTTATCTCCCAACTTGGGTAGAGGAAGGAAAATATACCATTCAATTTCGTAGTATTAGTTTAAATGCCGAAGCTAATGGCGGAATGGATAGAACACAGTATTTGGCAAACACAGAAATTGATAATTATGTTGCTTGCGATTCTATAGATGTTGAGGTATCTGGAAGAATCTATGGATTGAATATTTATGATATATCAGATTATCCTACTTGGCAAAATGTATTTCGAAAGAATAATTCCATGCAATTAACAGGTTTTAGGTATACTGTGGGAACGAAGAACCAAGATGAGAATAGTAATGGAAATCAAGAGAAGTATACCTTACCTTTGATTAATGGAAGTCATCCAAAGTATAAGAATATAGGTACATTAAAAACTGGATATGCGGTACGTTTTATGCTGACAACAGTTGGTAATATGTATGGGTATAATGATTATATAAGAATTAAGCCAACATTTTATTATGTAGATTATCTGGGTAGGAATAAGAAAGAAGTGGATGTCTACTATTCGGAATCCTTCTTGAATAATAAACATGTAATGGTTAAAATGGGAAGTGAATTAGATAAAACAAATATTAAAAGGTTATCACTAGGGGAACCGTATTTGTCTGTACCTAGAAAGGAAATAGGGGATACCGCTACATTATTAAATATACTGGAATCAAAATTACTTAGCTTGTATAGGAATGTTTACACATTTACTAATATTATGATACCAGAGAATCTAAGAACATTTGTCGGGAATGAGAATATGTTACCATCAAGGTCGATGCCCTATGAAATTGAAGAAAAGATGTTAACACAGTCCGTTCAGAATTGGTATTGCGAATATTACATTCCAAGTGAGATACATATACTTCCAAAAGATTTTAACCTTACAAGATATATTACTGAAAACGGACCAATTGATTTTAAAGAAGATTTTTGGCTTGAGAATGGATATTTGTTAATAAACTTTGATATTGAAACCATTCAGAATAATGAAAGACATCTGAGCTATATTAACAAAGAGAATGCAAAGTTCGGATATTGCAACATGTGGAATAGAGAAGGTTATTTATATAAGAAAAAGGATTATAAGAACAATGAATTCGATTTTGAGGACGGAGATTTTGTATTATATGATGTCAATAAGTCTGCTGCAAAGGATTACATATCCTCAGGCACACACTAATATTTAATCCCCTTATTATTAAAAATTTAAGGATTGTAGCAATTGGTAATAATAAAAATGGCCAATCATGTCGATGTATATAGTAGACAGGATTGGCTTTAATTGATTATAGAATTATGTATAGCGTACATTATGTAAAGTTATATTTTTATAATTTGTGCCATACAAAGGAGAGAAAGACATGGACTTATTTGGATTCTTAAAAGAGAAAAAAACAGAAGAGAATATAATCATACATCCATTTGTTCATACGGAGCATACTTTTAAATATTTGTACTGCTTCGGTATTGGAGTACTTACTTGTGGTCATATGAAAGCAATGACCGAATTGAAGGAACCATTTTCGAAGATGTTACAGAATATCGATCTCTCTGAAAATTATGGAGATCGTATCATTATTGATATTAATAATAATTTTGACTATAAAATTAATGATGTATTTCGTATTTTAGATACCAAAGAAAGACAGTATACTTTCGCAGCTGATTTATTTTTATTGAGTAGTACAGCTTCTTGGTCTAAATCATATTGTCATAATGTAATAGAAGTGTATATGAATATCTTTAAGTTTTCAAAAGAAGAAAGAGATTTCTTTGAGCAGTTTGCATTAGCATCTAAGAAAAATCAGCTAGAACAAGCGAGAGTTATCTATCAGATATTTATACAGAATGGTTATACGATTAGCTATAAATTACTACAGTATATGTGCTATAATTTTGAATTAAAAGAGCAATTAGGTGATATCGTTCTTGAAAAGGGTGAATCTTTTGTTATTGACAAACCAACTGTAATGAATGGAAATATCTTTGTTCGGAATGGTTCCAAATTAACGATTGATGGTGGTGAATTAAAAATCAATGGTTACATATTTGTCGATGGAGGTAAACTTGAAATACATGACGCAAAGATTCAAGTGACTAATTGTAGTAGCAACACACTGATAAAAGCGACGAATATAGCGATGATAACGATCCTCGGAACAACAATTGATTGTAATAGTAAATGTGGTGTTATTCTACAAGATGCAGGACATTTAGTAATTAGAGATTCAAAATTAAAGAATACCAAGTTATCCGCAGGTATTGAATTTAAAGGAAAATCAATTACATTGGAGGACAGTACTCTAGAAGATTGTGTTAATGGAGGCATGATTGTAATAGAAGAAGCGATTATGAAAGTCTCAAATAGTACATTTTATAATTGCGAGGCAGATCATGGAGGAGCTATCTTTTTTGATTCGTTATATGATGGTTTGATAAACAGTTGTGTATTCAAGAATTGTCGAGCAAAATACATAGCGGGTGCAGTTTATTTTGCGAATAAGAAATATGGTCAAGAGATTATTAATTGTGAGTTTAGTCAATATTCACCTGAAAACAGTGCTATAGAAAATGTCTATCTGGAGAGAGATAATACCTTTGGAAAAGAGGAACGCTTATGAAATTAGATACACTTACAAAATTAAATAATAAGAAAAAAATGTGGATTTCACCAAAGCATCCTTTGTTTTTTGAGAGTCTTGATTTTAAAATTAAATATGCTGCAGGAGTATTCGTTCATGCAGCACTTAATAAAACAGTTAATACATTAAATAACTTTGAATTGCAACGATTATTAAATATAGGATTAGGACTTAATGGAAAAGAGATGGCTAATGTAATTAATCTTGCTCAGAAGAAAGAGGATATCGTAGGTGATATCATAGAGTTATTAGATGAACCAGTGAAAAAATATTTATTCTTATTGGATATATCAAGTGTAGCAATGAGAAGTACAGAGCTATGTGAAGAGGAAATGGAATCCATTAAGAACTATCTTGAATTGCTTCATATAGAGGTAGAAACCTTTGAGTTACTCTATGATTTTATCAAATGTTCAACCAACTTTGATAGTGATAATTGTATCAAAGTATTTGAGAAGATGATTGATAAAGAACTATCCATTACAATGTCAGAATTAAAATATTATATACCTGAGATTGCTTATGTTACGAAGATAGATAGTAAGATTATGAAAAAAGGAATGAATCTTCGATTGGTAGATAATTGTGAGATTAAAGAAACGATAATCGTGCCAACGGGAACTACCTTATACATAGCAAATGCAGTAATTCATATGTATGGAACTATCATTGTAGATGGTGGAAAATTAGTCATTCGTGATAGTAAATTAGTGAATAAAGATCAGGAAAGTGATACTTTAATTGTTGTAAAGAATTTTTCCGAAGTTGAAATATACAATACTAATTTTGATTGTAGATATATGGGAAGTGCAATAGATCAAGATAATGGAAAATTAAAAGTAATCGATAGTAAGTTCTTTCATACCACCAAAAAAAGTGCAATTCGCTTCTGGGGAAGTGAAATACATATTGAAAATTCACTTTTTCATGACTGTTTAACGAATAAAGATGGTGCAGCTCTTAAGATTGAGACAGGTAACGGAATTATCAAAGGATGTACATTTGAGAATTGTGAAGCCAAAAATGGTGGAGCAATTGATACAAGAGATGGAATTATGATTCTCAATAGTAAATTTAGCAAATGTAGTGCAAAAGGATATGGAGCAGCTATATTCTATCATGGTGAAGTAAAATCTAATGTCTCACATTGTGAATATATTAAGTGCAGACCTGAAAAGGAAGAATTAATTCAGTATATTACCTCGAATGAAGAAAAAGTGATTGATCATGAATATACCATCATAGTGTCTACAATCTTAGATCAACCATTACGTATTACTAGCCTAGGAGTATTAGCTATTAACAATGCAACAGTATATGTAGAGAAAACTATTATTTGCAGTGGAGTTCTGATCATAAAAAATTCAAATATCATAGCAGGTAATGATGTTGGTAGAGATATCTTCGTTATTACAAGAGCAAGAGGCGTAAATATTAGTCAATCAGAATTTGACGGACACTTAAGGGCTGGAATATTCTGTGCAACTGGATCAAGAATGCAGGTATCTGATTGCATCTTTCGTAATACCTCTGGTGGACGTGCTATATTTGACGCATTTGAACCTGAGATTAGAGGCTGTATCTTCTCATATTGCTTAGGAGGTGCTCTGAACGCTTGCTCTGGAAAGATTACAGATTCGGTATTTGTGTCAACTAGAGCGAAAAATGGAGCAGCAATACTAATGTATGGAGCAAAAGGTGAGATTGGTAATTGCAAGTTTGTCAAATGCATTTCGGATTATAGCGGTGGTGCAATAGATGCAACATTAGGCAATACGATAAGAGATTGTGAGTATGAAGATTGTAATCAGTAATCCATATTAGAAAGATTCTAAAGGTAATGTACATCAACTCATACAAGCGATACTAAATGAATAAAGAACCAAATAAAAACAAAAAGAGGATGATTAATCATCCTCTTCATTTATTACCTCAACTGAGTCGTGAAGTACAATATGCACTTTTTCGATTCGATTTTTTTCTAATGAATCAACTGTATAAGTTATATTCTTATCCGTTACTGACTCGCCTTCTACTGGTAGATGTTCTAAGAGTGTTATGATATGCCCAGCAATCGAATCATACTCATCCGATTCGAGATTAAGGCCAATAACTTCATTAATTTCATACAATCTAGTATTACCCTCTGCAATATATTCATTTTCAGAAATGCATTGAATAGATTCTTCCTCGTCCTCGTCGTACTCATCTTTAATATCTCCAACGATTTCTTCTAATAGATCTTCTAAGGTAATAAGTCCAGCAGTAGCGCCGTATTCATCTAATACAATAGCCATTGCCATAGAGCCTCTTCTCATCTCAACTAATAACTCAGAGGTCTTTTTGAATTCATATGTGAAATAAGGTTTACGCATGATGGATTCAATATGAAAATCCTCTTTTTTATTATGATAGAAAAATATATCTTTTAAATTGATAATACCAACGATATTATCCTTTGTTTCTTTATATACAGGAAGTCTTGAATACTTCTCTATTTCAAAAGCAGCAACAAGTTCATCATAAGTAAAATCTATATTGGCGAATTCCATGTTAATTCTAGGAACCATCAGATCTTTTGCTAAAGAGTCACCAAAATCAACTACATTGGTTATCATTTTTCTTTCTTCGCTTTCAATAACACCTTCTTCATGACTGAATTCCACAATCGTTCGAAGTTCACTTTCTGTAATAGAATTAAGTTTCGACTTGGCATTAATACCAAATATCTTAAGAATTCCATTCGAAATCTTATCAACGATAAATATGATTGGTGTTAGTATAAGAGTAATTAAAGCGATGAATCCACCATATGTTAAAGCTAACTTCTCGGCATATATATTCGTAATTGTCTTTGGAATAGTTTCACCAAAGATCAAAAGGACAATCGTAAGTATACCTGTTGCAATTCCTACGCCAATACTATGAAAGTGGTTTAATGTCAATCGAGTAGTTATTGTAGCAGCAGTTAATATTACAATGTTCTTGCCAATCAGTATGGCACTTAGCATCTTTTCGGGTTCTTCAATTAGCTTAATTACCTTATGACTTCCTTTTATATCTTCATCAGCTAACGTACGTATTCTTAGTTTGTTAACAACTTTGAAAGCAGTTTCTGCGGATGAGAAAAATGCGGAAAGCAATATAAGAATAAATAAAATAAACAATTGCGTGACTTCACTCGGGTCCAAATTATCATCTCCTAAATATGTTTTTTGATTTTTGCATGACAATAGTATTGTAACTGAATACGCTTATTGTGTCAAGAGAGCTGCGATTTTGAGAGTCAGAATTAGTTGGAGTGTTATTTCACATGCAGTTCATATGGATTTCACAATCTTAGTGTATAATGAAGAAAATATTTAAAAAGAGTAGAGAGTACAGAAATAAATCTGGTTAGGGTGTCAAATTAATTTTAAAAATAAATGGATGATATAAAATATCGGAGGTGGAACATGAGAAAAATATCTCATATTACATTAGCAAAATATCTAGCAGATAATATAGAAGTACAAGGAATCACAATATATAGGCGTTCTTTTTATATCGGGAGTATTTTGCCTGATTGTACACCATCATTTATAACAAAAAGGCATACGATAGAAGATACTTTTGATATACTAAGGTTAGAAATAAGGAATATTACGACGAGAAATGAATTACAAAAGGAAATAGATGCTACTTATTATAGACATCTTGGAATCATAACACATTATTTAGCAGATTATTTTACCTATCCACATACTAAAAACTTTAATGGATCTATTAAAGAACATTGCTCCTATGAAAAAGACTTAATTCAAGGTCTGCTATGTTATGTAAATGAACGAGAACATACAATTAGAAAGAGTGAGATTACATGGGATAACCCTGAACAATATGAAGATGAATTATCTAAATATATATTAGATAAGCATCAAGAGTACCTAGAATATGCAGACGGAATCGAAGTTGACTGTAAATATATTGTAGAAATCTGTAGTAATGTTCTAGATGCAATTCATGAATATCACCAGTATTCGTGCGAAAGATACAAGAAGGTTGAAATTGCTGAAGCTATTTAAATGTTAATCACTTAAAACTTCGAGCAAAAACTACCGTATACTTAATAAATTCAGGCCTAAAAACGAGATTAATTACCATGATTGAATCGTTTATATCGTCGTGACTTTGCCACATTTGTGAAGTTACTTATGCTTTATCAATTTGATTTAGCTATAAAAAGTTCACTGTTTGACGAAAGTGAGGAGTGTGAAATAAAAAGCATTTCACACGTTGAATTTAGGCCTGCGAGCAAGTCGCAGGCATGTGGGTTAGTTTGAACTTTTTATAGCTGTATTTATCAAAGTGATAAAACATTAGTAACTTCCAAATGTGGCAATGGAACGTAAGATGTAAATGATTCAATCATGGTAATTTGGAGAACCTAACACCTGAATTTATCAAGTATTCAATGAACTTCTGACTGGAAGTTTGAGTAATAAATATAAAAACGATAGGAATAGAATCTACTCGATTCTATTCCTATCGCTTTATTCGTTAATTAAATTATTCTTCAGTTACGATGCTCATAACCTGTCTTTTTCTTGCTAATTCATCATTATCAAGATATTCATCATAAGTTGAAATCTTATCGATAAGACCGTTTGGAGTAAGTTCCAGGATACGGTTAGCAATCGTTTGAATAAATTGATGATCTTGTGAGGTGAATAAAGCTGCACCAGGGAACTTGATTAAACCATTATTTAAAGCAGTAATAGATTCCATGTCTAAATGGTTTGTAGGTTCATCAAGGATAAGAACATTAGAACCCATAATCATCATTTTAGAAAGCATACAACGTACTTTTTCACCACCGGATAATACCTTAACTTTTTTAACGCCTTCTTCACCAGCGAATAACATTCTACCTAAGAAACCACGAACATAGGTAACATCTTTTTCAGGTGAGAATTGCATTAACCAATCCACAATGATTTCGTCGCCTGAGAAATCTTTGGTGTTATCTTTAGGGAAGTAAGCGGTAGAAGTAGTAATACCCCATTTGTATTCACCTTCGTCAGGTTCCATTTCACCTGCAAGGATTTTGAATAAAGTAGTAGTTGCTAATGTATTAGGTCCAACAAAAGCTGCTTTATCATCACGACCAATGATAAAGGAAATATCATCAAGAACTTTTACACCATCAATTGTTTTTGATAAATGAGATACTGTTAATACTTCATTACCAATTTCTCTAAATGGTCTAAAGTCGATATAAGGATATTTTCTACTTGATGGTCTAATTTCATCTAATTCAATCTTATCAAGAGCTTTCTTTCTTGAAGTTGCTTGTTTTGATTTGGATGCATTCGCAGAGAATCTTTGAATAAATTCTTGAAGTTCTTTAATCTTTTCTTCTTTCTTCTTATTCGCATCCTTCATTTGTTTAACCATAAGCTGACTTGATTCATACCAGAAATCATAGTTACCAGCATATAATTGAATCTTTGCGTAGTCGATATCTGCAGTATGCGTACATACCTTATTTAAGAAATAACGGTCATGGGATACAACAATAACTGTATTCTCAAAGTTAATAAGGAATTCTTCTAACCAACGGATTGCATCGATATCAAGGTGGTTAGTAGGCTCATCTAGAAGTAAGATGTCTGGATTGCCAAATAAAGCTTGTGCAAGAAGTACTTTAATCTTTTCGCTACCATTTAATTCACTCATTAACTTGTAATGTAAATCAGTATTGATACCAAGACCATTTAATAGGTTGGCTGCATCAGATTCTGCTTCCCATCCGTTTAATGTAGCAAATTCACCTTCTAATTCACTTGCTTTAATGCCGTCTTCTTCGGTAAAGTCTTCTTTAGCATAGATTGCGTCTTTTTCTTTCATTATTTCATAGAGTCTTTTATTACCCATGATAACAGTGTTTAATACGTCGAATTCATCGTATTTAAAGTGATCCTGTTGTAAGAAAGAAAGTCTCTGTCCAGGAGTGATAATAATATCTCCGTTCGTTGGTTCAATTTGACCAGAAAGAATCTTAAGGAATGTTGATTTACCAGCACCATTTGCACCAATAAGACCATAACAGTTTCCCTCTGTAAATTTGATATTTACATCTTCAAAAAGGGCTCTTTTTCCTAATCTTAATGTAACGTTACTTGCTTGAATCATAGTTAGTTAACCTCTCTATTATAAATTTTATCATGTTCCATACTTTGGCTAGGATATACCTAGTGTATAATCATTTCTATTTTACCGTATCTTGATTATTTTGCAAGTCTTTTCTGCTATTTTTGTTGTATAAGTATGACAATCATAGTATAATAGTATAAGTTTAAGGGGTGTCTGTTCATGACACCCTATTCTTTGATGTAGTAAAATGTTATGATGTGCAGAGTAATATTTTCAGTTAAGACTATGATTTACAATGCATTTATTTTATGTAATATGTAAAGAACTTATTGTGACTGAAGTGTTACTTTATCAATAGATAAGGAGTTTTTATGAATTTATTAACGGTTGAAAAAATGTCTAAGACATATACGGATAGATTACTATTTGATCAAGTTACATTAGGAATTAATGAGGGTGACAAAATTGGTGTTATTGGAATTAATGGAACGGGTAAATCAACGCTTCTTAAGATCATATCAGGTCTTGAAGAAGGGGATGCGGGTAATGTCATTAAAGGAAATCAGATTAAAGTAATATATTTAGCTCAGAATCCAATCTTTGATTCAAAACTTAATATCTTAGAGAATGTGTTAAATGACGAAAGTGGCAAGGATAATCTATGGGATAAAGAAGGGGAAGCTAAGTCTATGCTAAATCGCCTTGGTATCCTAGAGTATGATGCTAAAGTGGATACATTATCTGGAGGACAAAAAAAGAGAATTGCTTTAGTGAGGGCGTTAATTCATCCAGCTGATATCCTAGTTCTAGACGAGCCTACCAACCACTTGGATAATGAGATGACAGAATGGTTAGAAGATTATTTAAGACGATATAAGGGAGCTTTTATCATGGTTACGCATGATCGCTATTTCTTAGATTCTGTAACTAATCGCATTGTTGAGATTGATAAAGGTAATCTTTATAGTTATGATGCGAATTATTCTAAATTTCTAGAATTAAAAAGCGAAAGAGAAGATATGGAGCTTGCTACTGAGAGAAAGAATAAGAGTCTCTATCGTGTAGAATTAGAATGGATCAAAAGAGGAGCAAGAGCTCGTTCTACAAAGCAGAAAGCAAGAATTGAACGTTTTAATGACTTAAAAGATCGTAAGAAAATCTCAGAAGATAAGAATGTAGAACTTAATTCCCTTTCTTCTAGATTAGGTAAGAAGACAATTGAACTTAATCACTTAACGAAAGCATATGGAGATAAGATTCTATTTAACGATTTTAATTATATTTTATTAAAAGAGGATCGTATCGGTATCATCGGACCAAATGGATGCGGTAAATCAACTTTATTAAGAGTAATCAATGGTGTAGTAGAACCTGATTCAGGCTATGTTGAGATTGGTCAGACGGTTAAAATAGGATATTTCTCACAAGAGAATGAATACATGGATGAGAATCAGAGAGTCATCGATTATATTAAAAGTGTTGCAGAGTACATCATGACAAGAGATGGAAGTACCAGCGCATCCCAGATGTTAGAGCGATTCTTATTTGACGCGACGATGCAGTATTCTATGATATCAAAGTTATCAGGTGGAGAAAAGAGAAGACTATATTTACTACGAATTCTGATGGATGCTCCTAATGTATTAATTCTGGATGAGCCTACCAATGACTTAGACATTCAGACACTTAACATTCTAGAAGATTATTTAGATACCTTTGATGGAATTGTAGTAACCGTATCCCATGATCGCTATTTCCTTGATCGTGTCGTACAGAGAATCTTTGCTTTTGAGGGAAATGGTGCTGTAACCCAATACGAAGGCGGTTATACAGATTATAAGATTGCTATGGAAGCAAAAGATACACCAATAGATAATAGCGCAGTAAAAGAAGATAAAAAAGAGAAACAATCCTATCAAAAGCCTAGAGAGGCTAAACTAAAATTCAGCTATAATGAGCAAAAGGAATACGAAACAATTGATGAAGTAATCTCAAAGATAGAAAGCGAGATAGAGGTTACGGAGAAGAAAATACTCGAATCTAGCACGGACTTTGTCAAATTGAATGAATTTATGAAAAAGAAGGAAGACTTAGAAAAAGATTTAGAATACCGAATGGAACGATGGGTATATCTAAATGACTTGGCAGAACGAATTGAAAATGAGAAGAAGTAAGTTAATAGGTAGTAGGCAAGCGGAATAGTGCTAAGAAGTATTTAAAATTGTATGAATACAATCACACATCGAAGCATAAACATAGAGAATGTGTACTAGTTTAAGCTGTTCTAATTTATAATAAGATATTAAAAATAAATAGATAGGAGGGCATTAGGAAATTGGAGAAAAAAATTAAGACCCAAAAGGGGATACCATTGCCATTAGGTGTAACAAAGGTAGATAAATTTTTGAACTTTTCAATCGCCCTTTTCGAAAAAGAATGTAAATTAAATATATATCATAAAGAAGAAAAAACCCCATTCTTCTCAATTCAACTAACAAATGAACATAAACTTGGTAATATCTATTCTATTAAGGTTGAAAATCATGACCTTAATCAATGTGAATATATGTATGAAATTAAGGGAAAAGAGATCGTTGATCCATGTTCTATCTTAGTTACAGGAAGAGAGAAGTGGGGTGACGATACCGTTACTAAGAGAAATGTAAGAGGAGTCATCTACTCTGAGTCTTTTGATTGGGAAGGAGATAGGAGGCTTTTACGTCATTATAAGGATATGATAATATATCGCTTACATGTTAGAGGGTTTACCAACCATATATCTTCAAAAGTCCATCATAAAGGTACATTTCTTGGAGTAATTGAAAAGATTCCTTATCTAAAGGAATTAGGGATAAATACGATTGAGATTATGCCAATGTATGAATTTGAAGAGAAAATATCAAAGAAGAGACCATTTGACTATCAGAGTAAGTATATTAATTATCAGTATAAGAAAAATCAAAGTTATATCGTATCTAACAAAGAGAAAGATAGTAAAGAGAAAGAATCTTCTTTTGTGAAATTAAATTATTGGGGTTATACGGATGAAGCAAATTATTTCTCACCAAAGGTGTCATATTCTTATGATAAGGAGAATTCCATTCATGAATTAAAGACCATGATTAAAGCGATGCATCAAAACGGAATCGAAGTAATCATGGAATTTTACTTTGCTAAAAATACGAACCAAGATCTTATTGTGGCTTGCCTAAGATACTGGGTTCTTGAATATCATATCGATGGATTTAAGCTTAATTCAGATGTTGTTCCACTTGAATATATTAAAAATGATCCATTACTAGGAGAAACCAAATTATTTGCAACAAGTTGGAATACGAATGGCTGGGATGGATATGAGGAAGCTCCTTACAATAGAAATATTGCTGAATACAATGATGGTTTTCTAGTAGACGCTAGAAAGTTATTAAAAGGTGATGAAGAACAAGTTGAAAAATATATGTATCGCATACGACAAAATCCAAAAAAGAATGCGGTCATTAATTACATCACGAATACGAATGGCTTTACACTAATGGATCTGGTATCTTATGATATTAAACATAATGAAAATAATCTAGAGAATAATACAGATGGTACCGACTATAATTTTAGTTGGAATTGTGGTATTGAAGGAAAGACTAGAAGTAAAAAGGTACTTAAACTACGTATAAAACAAATTAAGAATGCTTTGGTATTGTTATTCTTTAGCCAAGGAACACCGTTAATATTAGCTGGCGATGAATTTGGTCAAACACAGAGCGGAAATAACAATGCGTATTGTCAAGATAATAATATAACATGGCTTAATTGGAAGTTAACAGAAACGAATAAAGAAATCTATTCTTTTATGAAAACTCTTATCGATATTAGAAAGGATCATCCTATTCTACATATGGAAGATGAGCTTCGAGTGATGGATTATATCTCCTGCGGATATCCTGATTTATCTTATCATGGAACACAAGCTTGGTACCCGGATTGTTCTAATTATAGTCGAATACTAGGTGTTCTGTTATGTGGAAAATACATCAAAATAGACAGAACCAAAGAGGATGATTTCTTCTATCTAGCAATCAATATGCATTGGGAAAATCATGATTTTGACTTGCCAAAACTTCCAATGAACCGAGAATGGACGGTATTAATCGATACATCTGATTCCTTAAGTGAATTAACTAATCAGAGAAAATGCAATGTACAATCTCGCTCAATTGTTGTATTGATAGGTAAAGAGATTCAGTCTAAAAAAATAATTAGTAAACATTCTGATTAGAGGGTTAATAGCCTTAGTTTACTGAGTGTATATTGCTGTATGATTATGAATTTAGGCTACCTTTCCTTCAAACATTATATTTAGTCAAGACTCAAAGTGAAAATACTCACTCACGTTCCTATTTTCACTTTGAGTCTTGACTAAATATAAACAATGTTTTCAGCCGGACTACGCCAAAATTAATAATCATACATCAATATACACAATTTACTTTGAGAAAAGGCTTATAACACTCTAATCAATAATTTAAGCTTTGTAGTAATTAAGATAATAGAATACTTGATTTATAACCTAAAAAGCGGGTTAAAGAATAGATTGCAGATAATAAGTTACATATTACCCGCAATCTATTTTAAGTTTATAAGAAAGACAATGCTGTACTGTGGCTATATCATTACATAGCTCATTGTTGTTAAATTATAAATCGTGATTTTCTACGATTTCATCATATAAATCAATATCACAAAAAGCATTTTTAGTGAAATGATTACATGTTGTACAAGAACATTCGGAGGTACTATTACTAAAAGTATCCCATCCGTTTTTAGGACTATATTGACTACAATTTTCTGCTACATTTTTATAAGTGTCACTACTTGATCTCATTGTATATCACCTCTCTTTAAGCTAGATTCAGGTAAATCATTCTTTTCTTCTGTGCTTGATAGCGTTTGAGAAGGAAAGTAGATTGGACCATTCTCTACAAAATCAGTTAAACTATTTTTGCTAGGAAATCGGTAATATTTTTTTTCTTCATGTTCATATAACATAGCAATACCACCTTTTCTTTATTTCAAGCTTAGTATCTGTAGAAGAAAGAAAAATATACAACATGGAATAAAATACAAAAAAGTAATCTTCAAACGTTGAAGATTACTTTTGTAATATAAATTATATTATGACTGCACTTAAACTGAAAAAGTATATATCATATCTAGTTATTCGGCAAAAAAAGCACCCATCAATGCTTCCATATAATATTGATCTTTACTACCCATTAATTCTCTTGCAGAATGCATAGCGAGCATAGGTACACCAAAATCAACAGTAAGCATAGGTAAAAGGGAGGAAACCAGTGAACCAAGAGTTCCACCACCAGCAATATCAGATTTATTTACAAATTTTTGATATTTAATTTCATGTTTATCACATAATTGCTGAACAATTCCGATTGCTTTTGAGTCAGTAGCATATTTTTGGTTACTGTTTATTTTTAATACAACACCTTCATTGAGAGTTGTAATATTAGTTGGATCATTTTTCTCAGGATGATTTGGATGTAATCCGTGAGCAACATCAGCAGATAACATCATACTTTTCATAATCATTTGATAGAATTCAATATGAGACATGCCTAAGCCTGCGCATATTTTCTCTAATATAATTGTTAGGAGATTAGAATCTGCGCCTTGTTTACTTCTACTTCCTATTTCTTCATTGTCAAATAAAGCAATTACATTAATACCATATTCTCTATGATTTTTCTTAAGTGCTTGTAAAGCACCAAAACAAGAAGAAATATTATCGATTCTTGGAGCAGAGATAAAGTCTTCTTCGAACCCAATTAATTCACCTTTTTCATATGCATATACTTGTAGGTCGAAGTCTAGGATATCCTCTGCCTGAACTTCTAAAAGGCTTGCTAATTTTTTATAGAAGAAGTCTTCTTTATTAAGAGATTCAGATACCATTGCAGCAATAGGAATCATATCAATTTGTTTATTTAATTCTACACCTTTATTCACATCGCGGTTCATATGAATCGCTAAGTTTGGTATCGTAAGTACTGGCTTTTTAAAATCGATAATTCGAATCTCTGGCTCGAATACATTGTTGCTCTTTAATGCTACTTTACCAGCGATGGATAATGGACGATCAAGCCAAGTATTTAAGATTGGTCCACCGTAGACTTCGGTATTTACCTTTAAATAATTTCCTTGAGCCATGCATGCAACAGGTTTGATCTTTAAGCATGGATGGTCGGTATGAGCAGACACAATTCTAAAATCATCCTCTTTTTTAAAACCTTTACCTATTTCAAATGCGAATAGAGCAGTAGGGTAACTTGTTATATAATAACGCTCCCCAGGAGTTAAGTTCCAATCTTTCGTTAGGTCTAATTCTTTATAATTTTGTTCCTTTAGTGTTGCAATTCCTTCTGATACCACGTGGTATGCAGATGGAGCTCGGTTAATAAAATCAACTAATTCTTTTGCGTTTTCTATAAATTTCATGACATTCCCTTTCTAGTAAGATAGTTTTAAAACCTTTTAATAATCTAAATGTGTTAGCTGGTTACCAATTTAACTTTACTCATCTTTCTAACAATGATACCACAACAAATGGAAAGGAAACAAGTAATTCATGGTAAAAATAAAATTATTATCCAATGACTTTGTTCTATGATGAATTCATGATATAATAAATAAAGTTAGTGTACTGTAGGCTATAGTATAAATACACTTGGAATTAAGACGAGTATAAAAATAGTATAAAAAATTCACATAAAAAATAAACGAAGAAATAAAAAACATTTTAATAACTGGAGGAAAATTGATGATATCTTTAAAAATAGCTGACGTTAAGGCATTTATGTCTAGTTTGCTGATACATGAAACATTTGATAATTTTTTGTTAGTGGAGCTTGATATCGCAACGTTTAATAACTTCCACATATCAGGATATTTAAATAAAAATTTCTATTCTACGGATGAATTAGAACTATTAGAGGATAGAGAATATTCCAAATGGAGTGAAGTTAAGTCAGTTGCTGTGAACCTCATAAAAGGGAAAAAGACACCATTATCTTTTAAAGTAGTATTTCTGTTATCAAAACAAAATATTGAAAAAATCTTATCAAGAGGTAATTTGAATTTTCGATTGGAAGAAATTAATGGGCTTTTCTTAAATATGAAGTTTGAAAATGGAGAATTACGACTTATCACGGGTACTTCACTTAAGACGTTTTCTTTAGACAAGAGCTTAGAGAATGAATGGGACGCAAATATGAAAAGCTTTTTGAAGCATTATGAGATTGCGTTTGAAGAGGAATAGGATATTATTAGAATCATCTATTTAATATGAAAAATTAAAGCGTGTCACATGATTTATATTAGTGACACGCTTTAAAATATATAAAAATATTAGTAAAATCAAGATTTACTTAATTTCTTACTTACCAAATGAAGGATTGCATAATCCTTTTCAATGCATAGGACTCCTTCATCCGCATATCCTTGGTTTAAGAACCAATTAAGGTCTCCATTTGGAAAGACGCCTGTTTCACCAGTGATTGCCACTATTTTGATATATTGATTGGAAAGTTTGTCTTCAAGAGCCTTTAGTGGATAGGCTTTATAATCATATTCAGAACTTGAGCGGTAGAGGCAAGATAAGAACGCAATGTCAGTGCTCTTTGGTATGGAATAAGGAACTGCTAAGGATGGTAGATATTCCACACCCCCTACTAAAGCATCTCCTTTAAAATGAAGATATCCAAAAAAGTTTGAATCAAAATCAGAAATATTATTTGATAGAAAGTCTCCCTTCATCTCACAAGATTTCTTACAATCTGTCATGGTACATGTATGTCGCACATTATGGATTGTTTGTTTATTCAATTCAACTAAAGTTCCTTCAAAGATATTAGCGGACTGTGTTATTAAATAAGGTTTCTCTTTAGGAACGATACCTTTTTCGAATTGTGTGAGCTGCTCAATAGATAGAGGACTATGCCATCGAATGGTATCATTGATAAGAAAGATAAATGGAAAATACAAGTTGATTTCTTTGGCTAAGCTTGGACGGTTTGTTACATCAATACAATTAACGGTATATGATTTGGAATCTAAGCTATCAAGAAGATATTTCATCTCATAATTAATAGGACATTGAGTATTCCAATAATAAAAATCAATTTTTAACATGGTAATTTACCTCGCTGAAATTATGTACATCTACAAATAAATATAGGGTTAGAGGGTCAGAAACTTATTATAGCGAACGGAGTGCGTTGCTGTATAGTAAGAATGTTCCTTATAAGTATATATGGTAACAGCATATCTAGTAATAGTATATCAAATATGGAAGTTAATAACAATACATATGTTCGAAAATATCAACTTATTAGCACTCACTTCAAATGAGTGCTAATTTTTTCTTGACAAGTATATCCTTTCGTATTAATATAATATTTATCAGTAAACAAGTGCTCGGTATAGATCCATATAGTCCTAATAATACACTGTTGCAGACTATACGATACACCAAGGAATTATAAATTCAGAGATGTATAAGAGCTAAATGATTTCTTGTTTACAAACCATAATAGAAAATCATAATAGATAAGAATAAAAGGAGCGATATTTTATGAACAAAGAACATGGCAGTTTATCAATTAATTCCGAAAATATTTTCCCTATCATTAAGAAGTGGTTATATTCAGATCACGATATCTTCTTTAGAGAGTTAATCTCGAATGCAAGTGACGCAGTAACCAAATTAAAGAAATTAGAAGTGATGGGTGAAGTATCACTTCCAGATGATAATAGATTCCGTATTGACGTTATTGTAAGCCCAGAAGATAAGACAATTAAATTCATCGATAACGGTATTGGTATGACCGAAGATGAAGTAAAAGAATACATTAATCAGATTGCATTCTCTGGTGCAGCTGCATTCTTAGATCAATATAAAGATAAGACAAACGAAGAACAGATCATCGGACACTTTGGTTTAGGTTTCTATTCTGCATTCATGGTAGCTGACAAAGTTACAATTGATACACTTTCATGGAAAGATGGCGCAGAAAGTGTTCATTGGGAATCAGAACAAGGTACTGAATTTGAGATGTCAGCAGGAACTAAGACAACTCGTGGTACAGAGATTACATTATATCTTAATGAAGATAGTTATGAATTCTCTAATGAATACCGTGCAAAAGAAGTAATTGAAAAATATTGTTCTTTCATGCCAGTTGAGATCTACTTTACAAATGCCAATGCACCTGTAGAAGAAAAAACGACTGAAGAAGCAACAGAGGAAGCTAAGACAGAAGATATTATTGATGTAGATGTTGATGAAGCAGGAAAAGCATCTGAATCAGAAGAGGATGAAGCAAGCGAAGATGGTACAGAAACTGAAGAAGTAGCAGAAGATAAAGGACCAAAGCCAATCAACAATACACATCCATTATGGGCAAAACATCCAAATGATTGTACAGAAGAAGAATACAAGGAATTCTACCGTCATGTATTCCATGATTACAAAGAACCTTTATTCTGGATTCATTTAAATATGGATTATCCATTTAACTTAAAAGGTATCTTATACTTCCCTAAATTAAATACTGAATATGATCAATTAGAAGGAACAATCAAATTATACAATAACCAAGTATTTATCGCTGATAACATCAAAGAAGTTATTCCAGAATTCTTAATGTTATTAAAGGGTGTTATCGATTGTCCAGATCTACCACTTAACGTATCAAGAAGTGCTCTTCAAAATGATGGATTTGTTAAGAAAATCTCTGATTACATCACTAAGAAGGTTGCAGATAAATTATCTGGAATGTATAAAGTGGATAAAGAAAATTACGAAAAATACTGGGATGATATCAGTCCATTTATCAAATTTGGTTGCTTAAAAGATGAAAAGTTCCGTGAAAAAATGAAAGAATTCATCATCTTCAAGAACTTAGAAGGAAAGTATATTTCAATACCAGAATATAAAGAAGCAAATCAAGAAAAAGCAAAAGATAATGTATATTATGTAACAGATATGCAACAACAAAGTCAATACATTAATCTATTTAAAGAAGAAGGTATTGATGCATTAATCCTTACTCATAATATTGATCAACCATTTATCACTCAGTTAGAGCAACAAGATGAGAAAACTCATTTTGTAAGAATCGATGCAGATTTTACAGATACCTTTAAGGAAGAAGTAAAAGAAGGTGAAGAAGCTGATACATTAAAGACTAAGACAGATACTCTTACTGAATTATTTAGAAAAGTTCTTAATAAAGAAAAATTAGAAGTAAAAGTTGAAAAATTAAAGAATGCTAATGTTTCTTCTATGATTACTCTTTCAGAAGAAAGCAGAAGAATGCAAGATATGATGAAGATGTACAATATGTATGGCATGGATCCTGGAATGTTCGGAAATAGCGAAACTCTAGTATTAAATGCAAACAATACATTAGTAAATTATATCTTTGAACATAAAGATTCTGAAAATGTTCCTATGATTTGCGAACAATTATATGATCTAGCATTATTAAGCCATAAACCATTAGAAGCAGAAGCTATGACCAAGTTCATCAGCAGAAGCAACCAGATTATGTCTTTATTAACTGAATAAAATATACATTAGGAGGAGAGTACAGAATGATGTTCTCTCCTCTTTACTATTGGTTAATAAGAGATTGGATGAAATAAAGTATGAATTATCATAAGTAAACATGGCATAATATATAATATATTACTAGTAGAAAATATATTAATAGGTGTAAAATCTATACTTTATTTCTATAAAATGCAAATATGACTTCACAAGATAGTATGTTTATGTTATAATTAGTAGTAATGATAACTACATAAGATGGTTTGCAAATATTAGGAGGTTCGTTATGTCTTATAAAATAATCGGTGATAGCTGTACTGATTTACCACAAAGTTTAAAAAATGATGAGCACTTTTATCTAGTGCCTTTATCCATTCAGATAGATGAATATAATATTATTGATGACGCAACATTTGATCAAAAAGATTTTCTAGCAAAAGTGAAAGAAAGCCCAAATTGTCCGAAATCTTCTTGTCCAGCACCAGAAGCTTTTATGAATCTATTTGGTGGTGAAGATGATATCTACGTTATTACTCTATCAAGTAACCTAAGTGGTTCTTATAATAGCGCAGTTCTTGCTAGAAATCTTTACCTAGATGAGAATCCGTTAAAGAATATTCTAGTAATCGATTCTTGCTCTGCTTCGGTTGGCCAGACGTTAATCGCGATGAAGATCAAAGAATTAATAGAATCAGGCCTTGCATTTGATGATGTTGCAAAAGAAGTAACGAAATATCGTGATCAACTTAATACAATGTTTGTATTAGAGACATTAGAGTCCTTAAGAAAAAATGGACGTCTTTCTAACATCAAAGCATTTATTGCAAGTGCATTGAACATAAAACCAATTATGGGTTCTACAAATGAAGGAACTATTATTCAATTAGATCAAGCTAGAGGAATGAACAAAGCATTGACAATCATGGTGAAGCTTACCAAGGAAGATGTTAAGAATCCAGAAGAGAGAATATTAGGAATCGCGCATTGTAACAACTATGAAAGAGCTGTATTTGTTAAAGAAGAGATGCAAAAACAGATTCCTTTTAAAGATATTGTTATTGTTGATACTGCGGGAATTAGTTCGTTGTATGCTAATGATGGTGGGATTGTTATTGCTTATTAGTTGGAAATTTGTCACCGGGCAACTCATATCATCCAAAAGCTAATCGCAATTAACCTCGAAGACATAGCAGAATAAGAATAAGAAAAAATCACAAATTCAGACCTAGATAGGGCATTAAATCGCCTTGTCTCAGGTCTGAATTTTTACTTTTTGTTATCAAGTATTTTATGTTCTTTATACTTATTAATAAACTAAAAACAAAACTAAAAACAGAATAGGTATAATAACCATTCTAAGCTTTAGTTTGAGAATATTTATAGAATTATGGATAATAATGGAGTATAATTATTTGAAAATATTTTATTTATAGGAATAAAAGCAGATATATTTTTGGGGGTGATACATCCTCGTTTGTAATAAAAAGGAGGTTTATAATGAATCAATTAAAAGTAGATAATAAAAATGCTAAAAGAGTAAAAGTAATTCTAGGAAGAAATCCAAGAAACTTATATGAACATCAAGTTGAGGCAATGGTGGAATTAAATAAAATTGATAAAAAGGAAACCTTCCGTTCATTACTGGTTTTACCCACAGGGGGTGGAAAAACTCTGACAGCTGCATACTGGTTATTAAAAAATGCAATAGATAAGAAGAAAAAGATATTATGGGTAGCGCATAGACACCTTTTGCTAGAGCAAGCAGCTGATGCTTTTGAAAGAAATAGCTATTCGGATGTGTTATTAAATGAAACAAGTTTTGTGTATCGAATTATTTCAGGAATGCATGATAAACCAATACATATTAGACCAGATGACAATGTCTTGATTGTCGGTAAAGACAGTATTGTTCGGAATCTGGAACTACTTGGTAAATGGATTGCTAATGAGGAAGTTTACTTAATTATCGATGAAGCGCATCATGCTACAGCAAAATCATATAGGAAAATTATTAATTATGTTGAACAGGTAGCTTCTAATTTAAAATTGCTTGGATTAACTGCAACACCTTTTCGTACATCTGAAAATGAACAGGGATTACTAGGACAAATATTTACAGATGACATTGTATACAAAGTAGATTTACTAACGCTTATTAAGAAAGGAATATTATCTACACCTATTCATGAAAGTTGCGAAACTTACATTGAAGTGGGGGATGCAGTAGGATTAAAAGCGTTAAAAAGTATTGAGGACTTGGATATTATTCCTGATGATATTGCTGAGTCTATTGCAAATAATGGTAATCGGAACCGCCTAATAGTGAAGAAATATTTTGAGAGTCCGGATGTATACGGACCTACGTTGGTATTTGCTATCAATAGAACACATGCATTTGTATTAAAAGCTTTATTTGAGGAATATGGAAAGAAGTATGGAATTAAGGCTGGGGTAATTGTGTCGGGAACACAAGCTGAGTTTATTGGTATTGAGATATCAAATGAGGAAAACAATCGACAGATAGAAGCATATCGAAACGGTGATATTCAAATATTGATAAATGTAAATATCTTGACAGAAGGTACTGACTTACCAAAGACTCAAACGGTATTCTTAACACGCCCTACGGTATCAACTGTTTTAATGACGCAGATGGTAGGACGAGCACTAAGAGGCGAAAAGGCTGGCGGAACTGCTAAAGCATACATAGTAAGTTTTGTAGATGATTGGAATAATAAAATAGCATGGGTGAATCCAGAAACATTATTTGCAGAAGGTGAGTTTACTGATAAAGAGAGTGATTATACAAAACGCAATATTCGTATTATTTCTATAAAGAAAATCGAAGAATTTGCGAAGTTAGTTGATGATACGATAGACACAAGGGCTATTGAAAGTATTGACTTTATCAAGAGGGTTCCTATTGGAATGTATGTGTTTACTTTTATAGATGAAAATGACCTGGAACGGAATCACCAGATACTGGTTTATGACAGTACAAAAGAAGCATACCAAGAATTGATTGCTTCTTTTGGAAATATATTTAAGGACTATAATATAGTAGATGAAACAATTGAAACGGAGCTTTTAGATGAACTTTGTAATGTTTGTGAAGCAACTTACTTTTACAAAGATATGACACCACCATATAATGAGAAAGATGTTGAGTATTTACTTAAGTTCTATGCTCAAAAGGAGACAGAACCGTTATTTGTTCCAATTGAGAAGATTGACAGAAAGAGAGTAAATTTATGCAATGTTGCCAAGGACATTGTGGATAAGGATATGAGAAGAAGAGAGCAGGAAGATTATATCAATTCTTTGTGGAATGATAAAAATGGTTTAATTCAAATATACTTTGGAAATAAGTATTTCTTTAAAAAGCAATTAGAGACGGAAATTGATAAACTGTACAATCCAGAAGTATACGTTACAAAGAGTAATTCTATTGCTTTAAAGCGTTCGGTGGAAGAACTATCTATTCATGATATAGAGCTAATGGTGCCAGAACATGCAAGAAAACTTAAAGATGAAGTGTATATGAATGCATGTGATTCGGAAGGAAATTATTGTTGCGCAGAATGTGGAAAGAAATCGGTGACAAAAGCATTATTTCAAATAGACCATAAAATTCCGATGGCAAAGGGTGGGCTGTCAATTCCTGAAAATTTGCAGCTATTATGTAGAACCTGTAATTTACGAAAAGGTGATAAGTAATGAAATATTTATATACTCCATTTGATATAGCTGTGTATTTTAGAACGGAGAATTTATCAATTACACAAGAATACAACATTATTAATGCGCTTTGGGAGAATAAGGACTTAGAAATTTACTCTTACTATCGTAGCGATAAGCAAGGGTTTAAAAAGAAAATCAATCATGAGCTATTTATGATGGAAGGTAATTTGGACGATTTAGATACATTAAATCTAATATTCCAGGAAATGGGCAGTAAATTCAGCGTTGGTGAGTCAGATTATGAGCAGGGTGTGATTGAAAGTTATTTTAAAATAATCAAATTACGGCTCTGTTATACTCCTAATACTGACTTTTGTAAAATTAAGCTTCGAAATCTGATTGGTAGATTTGGTTATAAGAGAAGAACAAAAGCTTTGGTTGAATATATGAATAGAACGATTAAAGCGTTGGGGCTAAAGGCATATCTTCGTGGTTGGGAAACCTGCGATGTTGGAACGGTTTCCTTGGACGATATGATAATCTTTAGAAAAATAGACTAAAAAAGTGGGGTTGTTTATTATGAATAAAGAAGATATACATATGGTACATACAGAATGTTTGGATTATTTACTTGAATATCAGGCCAATCATGAGAACTTCTACTTTATCCCTAGGAAGCGTAATAATAAAAATCGTTTAGCAGAGGGAAAGTACTTTATAGGAGATGATAATTATTTAGAAATAACGTTCTGGGATGGAACTGATTCAAAAGATAGAATATATAATATAGCTTTTGTTATAAATAGAAAGAATGGAACTTATCTTGAAATCAGTTGCCGAGATAATTCAGAAAGGGCAATATATTTAAAGGAGCTTACAGTAGTATTGGCCGACGAGGTAGGGAGAAAATTCACTCAGATAAAAGATGATAAATGGCAATGGCATTATGATGAAAATATACCTTATTTTAATGCTTTATCAGATTTTGTCAGACAAGTAAAACCTGTAGTTGATAAGTTCATATCTATGCATCCTGAGTCAGGAATTAAACTTGCTACAAAAGAAATTAATGATGAGTATGTCAAAAAACTACCTGGTTATGATTTATTTATTGATGAAATTCAAAAGTCAAAGAAAACCGGTTCGACTACTGCTAAGGCATCTGAGTATATTATAACATTCCAGCACAATGAATTATCAAATGAATTAACCACTTATTTAAAGCAAAATGAATTTATAAATGTTAAGACTGATGAAGACTTCGTAGATATAAAAGCGATAGACCCCAATGGCAAAAAGATTTATTTTGAACTTAAAACAGCAACATCAGTGAAAATGGCAATCAGACAGGCGTTAGGACAATTGTTGGAATATAATCATTATCCCAATAAAAATAATGCAGACAAGTTAATTATCGTGACTACATCAGAGCCAGAAAAAGAAGATATGCAGTACTTGATAGGATTAAGAAATATATACCATATACCGGTTTTTTATCAGCAGTTTAGTATGGAAAATAAAACACTGTCAAAGGAGTATTGAGCATAGTTTGCAATAAATTATATGAAAAATTATATGAATCCTGATGAGATGGAGTTGCTGATACAAATATACTATATTTATTAAATTAATCAGTTCAAGTCATCGGGCTTTATTAAGTATTCTGACGGTCGAAATACAGGTTTAGTTAATATGCATGTAATATACCTTGTATCTCAAACGAGCTTGTGGATATCGTTTGCATATAATATACAACCATTAGTCAGGGATTCTTAAACATGAATTTAAAACAGGGGTAACAAAAAATTAATGGCTAATAGTTTTGAGTATGTACTGATGTGAAATTAGAAAGGATAATGAAAAGTGGATGGAATAAAAGAAGTAAAAGAAGCGGAAATTACAATTAATGGCGAAGTAATAGAAATCATGGGGAATGAACGCGAGGAAGCATGGGTTTTTGCAAAACATCTAGATGAAGAAGAGACCCAAAGGTTAATAAGTAAACTGAGAGATAAAATGCCGAAGATAGATAGAAAATTAGAACTATATGGGTATTTCTTTAATGATGATATTGAAAATTATAGATATGAACCAGAGATTATAGTTTATTTATTGAATAATATGTTTAGAAAAAATATAGATTTAGGGAAGAAATATGGAACTGGTGACAGAGCTATTTATTACGACCCATCTTTTGTAAAACACGATGGAAGATATATAAAAAACATGGTTGAAGATTTGTATATGAAACACTATGGTGAAGACTGATATGGAAGTGAATATCAATTTCTTTGATAACATGTCTGTATTAAAAACATTTTCAAAGCTATATAAGTTAAGTGAAAATGAGATAATGAGGTTGGCAATAGAAACGAGTGTAGCGGATAACCCTACTGTGGAATTCATTCGGAAATCTGGTATTAAGCTGGATACAGTAGATATTAGAAATGTAACTCTGCACTGTAAGCATATAACAACCATTAATGATAACTTTGATTCATTAAAAAAGTATGGATTGCTAACATTGGATAAGGCTCTTACCTATCCTACACCTTTAAACAGGTTCTTACTTGAACATGATATTAGTATGGATATTGTGAATAGAGATATTTACTACAATAATAGGCGAATACATATCATAGAATCTGATGAAGAATGCGAGGACTGTTTTTATGGCTCAGAATGTCAGGAATTTGTAGACTTTATGGGTAAGCCAACAACCTTATCATATAGGAATATGGCATGTGATTACCGTGATGAGATAAACATAATAAGGAGCAAGCTCTACCATGACAAATGTGAGATAGAGGTACATTTGATGGGCTCATTCAAGGATGTTCATGAATATTCTGTGGTAAGAAATTATCCAGAGATTTTAATGACAATAGAAAATCTTATTATCAAATTATTCAAAGAAGGAACGCATCTACAACGAGACTGGCAGGCCCAACAAAATAATAAGTATTATTGCATAGATTTTGATATTAATATATTTGATTTTGAATTCATTACAAAAGGCAAGAAGCTTGATTATTCAGATTATTGTGATTGCTTTGAGTATAATGTAGAACCCATATATGATATGTCATCAGCTTCAGCAAATTTCTTTGGTAATGTATTCATTATTCAGAAAGGATTGGGTATACTTAGGCACGAAGAGCCAACGGATTATGGACAAATACTACCGGAGACAGAAATAAAATTTGAAAATTTAGAAATCAATGAGTTTTATATGTAGGTGATGTTATTTATTCTACAACAAAGGAAAAAGGAGGATGCCATTCTAGATTGATATAGAAAGTAAAGGAAGAAAAATTCTTACTTTATAATGTGATGAGTTGAATAGTGAAGAGTATTATAAGGAAAATAAGGCGTTGGCTATTGATGCAAGGTAGAATGGCCATTGAAAATGATTTAGAAGCACAGGATTATATGAAGACGCATCCGGAGTAATTTAAAAAAATTGCTGGAATAAATGGAATATGTATTTATAATTAGCCAAGTCAATGGAGAGTTCTGTTATCTTGGCTTTAATTTTGCGGTTGTATGGAATAAGGGGATTAGTTATTGTAATAACTGAAATTGTTATTTTTATGAATTCATATAGGTTGAAAAAAAGTATTTATACTACTATAATAAACTTATGGTCTGAATCCTACTATGTCCCGAGGCACCCCGTCTCATCCAAAAGGCAACCCCGTTTATCCTCGTAGACAGTAGAAAATGAAACAGAAAAACATGCGAAAGCATCTAAAATATCAGACCTAGATAGGGCATTAAACCGCCCCGTCTTAGGTCTATTTTTTTACCCATTTCAGACCAGACCACGCATAGCTTCTATAATTAAACAACAGAAAAATCCCAGGAAAATCAAGCATTCTAGCTCTTTTCATTTTTTTGAAAGCAATAAAAAGAACAGAAAAAGATGAATAAAAGAGAAGAAAGAATGAAAAAAGATAAATGCTTCGATAATTTAAATATTGAAGAAAACCTTAATGAAGATGAACTTCGTTAGAGGATAAATGAAATTGCCCCTACGTGGCTAAGGGGGGATAATAGCATTTGCCCAACGACATAATATGACCCGAGTCGCCCCGTCTCATCGTTGCGATAACTCGAATTATCCTCGTCGACATTAGAAAATGAAATAGAAAAGTATGAAAAATTTTGCAGATTAATAAAAAATAAGACCTAGATTGGCGCGTTTCATCGCCCCATCGCAGGTCTATTTTTTCCCATTTCATGCTTTGATAGAGCATAGCTTCTAAAATTAACAACAGAAAAATCTCAGGGAAATAAGCGTTATATCGAAAGGAAAAGGGCAACCCTAGATCGATAGAAGTAGGAAAAGGAGAATGAAGGAATATGGCTGATATAAAATATGAAATCATTAAAGAAATTGGAGTATTATCAGAAAATGCAAAGGGTTGGAGAAAAGAACTAAATCTTATCAGCTGGAATGATGCGGCTCCAAAGTATGATATACGTGATTGGGCTCCTGGACATGAAAAGATGGGAAAAGGAGTAACAATAACGAAAGAAGAAGTGGAGAAGCTGAAAGATCTTTTATAATTAGTAGGAAAAACATTATTGTTAGATTATGGATAGATTGTTATACTAAATCTAAGTGTTAGTGAATATAAGGGTATTTAAGTAATGGAATAAAATATATTGCCCGCGGTGCAACGTAGAATTATTATTGCTTATAAATTTAAGCATTTAGTGATTTTTGTTTGGAAATTATATGTTTAGATAATTCTTTTAGTTGTTATAGACATCTTCAACTCTTTGACTTTAAGCTCAGTAATATCAGCATATCCTAGAGCAAGTCCTGAGACGGGAATGAACCCATCTGGTAGATCTAATTCCTGAAAAAGTTCGGAATATAGTTGTAATGCCATAGCAACACCCCAAAGATATACACTTCCAATGTTTTGATCAGTAGCAGCCAATAGCATATTTTCAATGATACAGGCAGCATTAGCGAATTCAGCATGTGGATATTTTACATGCTGTTTAGCTGAAATAACAATAATTGTTGGTGCTCCATATAGAGGGTCAAAATTGGGTGTGCCACGTAATAATGCTACTTTTTGAGAGAGTTTTTTATAAAGCTTGGATTTTGAATTACCGTAATATGCATATAATTGTATTTACCCATTCCAATTGGAGCCGCGCATCCTGCTTTTAGAATGAGATTTAGTTCATCTTCGGTAATTTGTTCTGGTTTGTATTTACGTATCGAATTACGAGATACAATTGCTTTCATTAATTCCATAATATGATTCCTCCATTTGATTTTGTTTCTATATCTGATATAATTATTTAACAATATGGTAATTTTGACAAGTACGCAGAAAAAGATGAGTAGGTATTTTTTATGATACCTTGCGTTAGTACAATGATATGAAGACCTATATAAGAAGGGTGGAGAATTGTTTGGAACAAACAGAATTAGAAGAGTTTATTGAAAGCATTCGTTCATCGGATATCAGTGGTGAATGCTCGGTGAAACGTGCACTTGATGTTGTTGGTGGAAAATGGAAACTTAATATATTAACCTTGATTGTTCAGTTGGATACTGTGAGATTTAATGAGATGAAAAGAAGATTATATGGTATAACCAATACAATGTTAACGAATTCCTTAAAGGAGTTGGAAGCGGATAAGCTAATAAAAAGGACACAATATAACGAGATGCCATTGAGAGTGGAATACTCCTTGACTGAGAAGGGCAAAAGCATATTGCCAGTATTATTAGAATTGTCCAAATGGTGGAAACAGTATACAACAGATATATGATGAAATACTGCTATACTTACGATATCAAAAAATAAGTATATTATAAGACCTAGACAAGGTGTTTCATCGCCACGTCTCAGGTCTATTTTTGTTTTGTAATTCAAACGAATCTTGATCAAGCAATAACATATCAATTTTATATATATGTCTATTTTTCTCCCCTCCAGTCACTTCACCTCGAATACTTCATATAATAGTATATAACAACAGGTGGAGGAAATGAGATGGGTGAGTTATTAAGAGTAGAGAACCTAAGTTACTCCTATCATAATCTTTCCGGTGAAACAAAAGCTTTAGAGGAGGTATCATTCTCTGTTGAAGAAGGCCAATTTGCTGCTATCGTTGGGCCTAGTGGATGTGGCAAATCGACCATGCTATCTTTAATTGCAGGACTTATCACACCAAGTAGCGGTGATATTTATATTGATGGTAAAGATATTAAGACATCTGGTAAAAACATTGGATATATGCTTCAAAAGGATCACCTCCTAGAGTGGCGTTCCACATTGAAAAATATTACATTAGGGTTGGAGATACAGCACAAATTAAATGAAAGTAGCTACATCATGATTAATAAGCTATTAGAAACATATGGACTTCTCGCATTTAAAGATGCTAAGCCAAAAGAACTGTCTGGTGGTATGAGGCAAAGAGCGGCACTCATTCGAACTTTGCTCTTGGAACCAGATATTTTATTATTAGATGAACCTTTTTCTGCACTTGATTATCAGACCAGGTTAGAAGTATCAGATGATATCTGGTCAATCATCCGTAAAGAGAAGAAGACTGCACTTCTAATTACACATGATATTTCAGAAGCATTAAGTATGGCTGATCGAATCATTATTCTATCGAACCGTCCAGCGACTGTCAAAAAGATAATTGATGTAAAGCTAAATATTGAGGATAAGACACCATTTAAGACAAGAAGCGCTCCAGAATTTAAAGATTACTTTAATATGATATGGAAGGAGCTAGATCACAATGAAAAAATTATCCAAACGTAGAAGGAAGAGAAAAATAAGTAATATAGCCTTTCAGACCATGTCTAATGAACAAAGAGAATATGTGAAATCATATATAAAGAAATCAAAGAGAATAACAAGATACCGAATGCTAATTTTGGTGTTGTTTTTTGCATTTTGGGAATTCGCAACGCGTGTTGGAATGCTGGATTCGTTTATATTTAGCAGCCCCTCTAGGATTGTAAAGTGTTTTATTGGGATGAGTAAAGATTTTAGTATTTATTATCACATCAGTGTTACTTTATATGAGACATTTATAAGTTTCCTATTAGTCATCATCTTAAGTATACTAATTGCAATCCTATTGTGGTGGAATGACAGCATATCTAAAGTATTAGAGCCATATCTCGTTGTGTTAAACAGTCTTCCAAAATCAGCACTAGCTCCAGTATTTATTGTGTGGTTAGGTAATAACGCGAAAACAATCATTGTTGCAGCTATATCCGTTGCTATATTTGGAAGCATCATTAATTTATATACAGATTTTATCACAACGGAGGAGGATAAGATCAAGTTAATAAAGACACTTGGAGGAACGAAAAAAGATGTATTATTTAAAGTGGTGATTCCTAGTAATATACCATCGATGATTAGCATTGCAAAAGTTAATATTGGATTAACGCTAGTAGGTGTTATCATTGGAGAATTCTTAGCTGCAAAGGCAGGTCTTGGATACCTAATTATCTATGGAAGTCAAGTCTTCAAGATGGATTGGGTCATAATGAGCATTACAATTTTATGTATTGTAGCTGGAGGCCTTTATAAATTAATCTCGGTCGTTGAGAAGAAATTTAATTATTAAAAAAATAGACGGCAAAAACCGTCTATTCTACATATCATATTTTTATGAAGTTAAACCATAATAATTCAGATAACTGACCACTGAATTTATCAAGTATTCAATTAACTAATTTACTACGAAGTTGAGTTATTCAGCTAATAGATCTGCATAATCTTGATTCTTTTCAAACCAATGAACGGCGTAGGAACAAGTTGGATATGCTTTGAGTCCATCTTCACGAAGCTTCGTAGATAATGCTTCTAATAATTTACTTGCAACACCCTGTCCTCGTAGACAATCATCAACAAAGGTATGATTAATATCTACAATATTATCTTTTACAGGAACGTAAGTAACTTCTGCAATCACTTCTCCTGATTTGTCTGTTAAATAGATTCGATTTTCTTCATATTTAAATTCCATAAAACTCCTCCTGTATGTGATGTTTTGTGTTAACTTATTACTAAAAATATTACTATATTCTATTATTATAACATAGAAATCAAATAGAATGCATGTACTATAAAAAATGAAAAAAAGTTTACCATAATGCACGCTAGTGCTATAATAGAAAAAGCGTTAAGCATATAAATAAGTGTAATCAATGGGGGACAGGAATGAAGAAAAATATAACAGTATATGATATTGCAAGTGAGGCTGGAGTTTCGGTTGCCACCGTTTCAAGAGTATTAACGAATAATGCAAATGTTGCTGAACTGACTAGAAAGAAAGTACAAGATGTAATTGATAAATATGATTTTCAGCCAAATGCATTGGCAAGAAGTTTATTTAAAAATGAGACGAAAATGATCGGTTGTATCTTACCAGATATAACAAATCCTTATTATTCATCTGTCTTTCTAGAAGCAGAAAACTATGCCCTTGATCTAGGATATACTTTAGTATTATGTAATACGATGGATAAGATAATGAATGATGGTATATATTTTCAGACCTTAGTTGAGAGACAAGTGGATGGGATTATTTACATGGGAAGACACATAGCAACAAGTAAAGAATCCGAAAGTTTTAAGAAAATTATTGCAAAATATACGAAGAGACTACCTGTAGTAATGATTAATTGTGATTATTCCGATGATAATTGCTATCTTGTTCAGAGTAGCGAGGAAGAAAGCTTTCTAGGAATTCTTGAATTATTAGTACAGAAGGGACACCGTAAGATTGCTTTAATCGGTGGAATTCAAGGTGTAAAACAAACAGATATTAAGAGAAATGCATTCCATCGAGCTGTAGAGAAATACAACCTTGATGTTAAGGAGGAATATATCATAGAAGGAGATTACACAATTGAAGCTGGAGTCAATATGATGACCAAGTTACTAAGTGCAGAGGATCGTCCTACAGCTGTAATGGGGATTAATGATATTGTATCAATTGGAGCTCTGAAAGCATGTCAAATGAATCAAATACGTGTTCCAGAGGATATTGTGATCACTGGATTTGATAATATACCATTATCACATTATGTATATCCAAGCCTAACAACGGTATCTCATGATTATGAAAAGCTTGGTAGAAAAGCAGTTGATATTATCTGTGATCTTTCGCTTGGAAAGACTTTAGAGAAGAAATATGAGTATTCAATGAATGTAATAGAGAGAGATTCTATATAAGTTAAGTAAATGCTTGTGATGAAAAATCGAGAATAATATAAATATAAGTTTATATAAATATAGTTTATTATTTATTTTAAAAATTGATTTGTTTTCCCCATCTTATAAGCTAGCGTTATCATGTCTTGCTCGTCTTTACTTAGTTCTCGGTCGTACATTTTTCTGAATTGCTGTAGAAGCATATCATAATCAACTTTTTTCCTAGGTTGGCTTGGTCTAATTCTAACGTAATTAGGATCGTATTTCTTTGGTTGAATATAAGGACTATTTATTTTCTTGAATATCTCAGCTGTATAATATGCATCATATAGAGCATTATGGTATTCGTGAGTCTGGGGAATGTTAAGCAACTGGGTAGCTGTTTGAAGTTTTAACAATCTGGTTTCTGGTACCTTTAAATACATAGACACATAGGGTTGAATGTTAATAAACATTTCTGGTATACGATTCATATCTAGATTATGATAGCTTGCATTTCGATAAAGTTCTTTGACATCAGACGCCCCCCAGATGCAAAAATAGGAATCTTTCTCGCTAATAAAATTCATATACTCGTTGAAAACAGAAGGAAATGTTTCTTCTGATACAAGTTGTTCGGTTGTGATACCTGTTAACTCAGTGATATGGGAGTTGATATGTGAATAGATTGTTGGCTTTACATATTGGTTAAAGGAATCAACTGTATGAAGATTGGAATCTAATTTGATGGCACCAATTTGAATAATCTCAAATGGATATTTAGATACGTTCTCTCCAAGACAAATAGGAGATGAGAAATCTTGATTAAATTCTAAGTCAAATACAATATAATACATGTCAGAACTCCTATACGTTGGATTAGAAGATAACCCCATTACCTTGGTGTAGTGGGGTTCATTTTATATATTGGAACATTATAATATTTTGTATTAATTGAAATATTATTGATATAATCTACCAAATGGTTTATATCAATAATATATTTGGATCGTGGTACGTTGCGATTATTGATAAAAACAACGATATTGTAAATATTATAACTTGGATATACTTTTTTAACTTGGCTACAGTGATATTGATTTTGTTTTATAGGATTGTCTAGATACTTTATATCACCATTTTTATTTTGAATCCATTTATTTTCATTATAAGTGCCAGTTATTATTCCGCGCCAGTTCTTAGTTTCAATAACAAATACTGATTTTCTAGTTGGGCACACAACGATGTGATCTATTTGAGACTTACCATAGTGCACATTGTGGTTAACGATATAATTATCATCTAATTCCATTAATTTATTAGCAACAATATTTTCGCCGATATCACCGATAGGCTTATTTGCCATGTAGTTTTTATATTTATCATATTTTGAATATATAATGTAGCATATTATTAGTAAGATTAAGATATATTTTTCCATTAGAATCACCCATTATGGTAGTGTATCCAATGGGCTTTTTTCAATTCAGAAAGTTTGGATTTATATGTTTTGTTTGAAAGGGGTATCTTATTAAAGGGTAGTGATTAAGCAAGTGTCAGATATGAAATTATAATTGATTTTTTAAGTAGTAGAAGAAATAAAAAAAAGCCAAAACCCTCACCAAATCAGGCTTTGACCAAACGAGCTCCCCATGGGACTCGAACCCACGACCTACGCATTACGAATGCGTTGCTCTACCAACTGAGCTAGGGAAGCACATAACGTGTAACTTAACTTAGACGTTACTAAAATATTCTAATACAATCTCCTAAAAATTTCAAGTAGATATTTAAATAAAAATTAAATAAAAAACTATTGACAATATTACTAATTAGTAATATATTATAGCCATGGAAGATAAATTAAATACTTACACAGCAGAAGAGAACTTAGATCTTAAGACTCTAATCGTTTTAACAAGAAGTGCCCAGAGTGTTCATAAGAGAGAATATCGAACCATTAAAGAAGGAGGCTTAACGGTTTCTCAATTTGCAGTACTTGAAGTGCTCTATCACAAAGGTGAACTCAGGGTATGTGAGATAACAGATAAGATTTTATCCACAGCAGGTAATATGACAGTTGTTATTGAGAATCTGATTAAAGAAGACCTTGTTAAGAGAACAATCGATGAGAAGGATAGGAGAATTAATCGAATTAGTATCACAGATAAAGGTAAGGAATTGATGCAAGGAATTTTTCCAAAGCATTTAGAGAATATTAAAGAGATATTTGATGTTCTAACCGTAGAAGAGAAGACGAGTTTAATATCAATATTGAAGAAATTATCCGGTGTATAGAAATATACACCATATATTTAAAATATATATTACTAATTAGTAATATAGTTTAAACTTATTCTTATTTTTCAGTAAGGATGGATATATGGATGTACCATATTAACGACAAACCATAGATTAGAAAATCAAACAGATAATAAAAAAAAGACATTATAAGAAATATTAAGAATTAGATATTAAGAACAAAAATAAATAATAAAATATTATGGAGGAATTAATTATGAATAACAAAGATTTTTATAGTGCAGTAGAAGAAAGACGTACATTTTATGGTATTAGTAAGGACCCAGTTGTAGCAGATGAAAGAATTAAAGAAATAGTAGATCATGCGGTAAAGCATACACCATCTTCTTTTAACTCTCAAAGTACTCGTGTAGTAATCCTATTAAAAGGAGAACATGATAAACTATGGGATATTACGAAAGAAGCATTAAGAAAGATAGTGCCTGAGGATCAATTTGCTGCAACAGAAGAGAAAATTAACTCTTTCCAGAACGGATATGGTACTATACTATTTTACGAAGATAATAGTGTAATTGAAGGACTACAGAATCAATTTCCATTATACAAAGATAATTTTCCAATATGGTCACAGCAAGCGAATGGTATGCATCAATATGTAGTATGGACTGGACTTGAAATAGAAGGCTTTGGAGCATCTTTACAACATTATACTGAATTAATTGAAGAAGATGTGAGAAAAGAATGGGATATACCACAGACTTGGAAGATGATCGCTCAGATGCCATTTGGTAAACCAGTTGCAGATCCAGGTGCAAAAGAATATCAATCATTAGATGACCGTGTTAAATTATTTAAATAATTATAAAGATGATAAAAAGTGGTTTCAAGTTTCGAACTTGAGGCCACTTTTTCTTCAGTTGATAAAAATTTATTTAACTTTTAAAAAATAGGTTTGTACAATTTTTACCAAAGGATATTATAGTAAATAATTCATAAGAATGCTATATTTTATAAAAATAAGACATATAAAAGGAAAGGGAAATGAGATTTCAATATTTATGAAATTATAGATATGAGATGATAGAATTAAGATATAATGCAATAAAAACGTCAAAATCAAATTATTCATATTATTAAATCAGAAAAAGTAAAGGAATGCGAAGGACAGAAGGTGAAGGTATGAAAAAAAGACAATTATCAAATAAGAATGCAACGAAAGAAGTAAAAAAAGTTTACGAATATATATGTTCTATTTATGGAAATCATATAATATCAGGGCAACAAGAAGATCCTAGAGAAGGAAATCATGATAACGAGAACAAATATATCTTAGAGAATACGGGTAAATTACCAGCAATAAGAGGTCTTGACTATATCCATAATGATTTTAAGGGAGTAAATGAAAGAGCAAGAGAATGGTGGAGTAAGGGCGGAATCGTAACTATATGCTGGCACTGGGGAACACCTCCAGATGGAATTGGTTATCCATCTAGTCAAGGAACAATTGATGTAGAAGAGGCATTAACAGAAGGCACAGATTTATATAATGGTATGATTGCGATGATTGATGAAGTAGCAGAGGCACTGAAGGAATTACAGAAGGATCATATACCAGTCTTATGGAGACCACTACATGAATTCGACGGAGCGTGGTTTTGGTGGGGAAAAGGTGGGAATGAATGCTTCATCAAGCTATGGCGTTTAATTTATGATAGATATACGAACTATCATGGTTTAGATAATCTAATCTGGGTTCTTGGATATTGTGGGGATGTTCATAGTGGATGGTATCCAGGAGATGAATATGTTGATATTATTGGAGCAGATACATATTCAGAAGGTACTCAATTAGCTATGTATCAAAAAGTAGTCGATATTGTTGGTGAAGAAGTACCAATCTGTTATCATGAGAATGGACCACTGCCAAATCCAGATGACATGATAACGGATGGAGCAAAATGGGCATGGTTTATGACTTGGCATACGATACATATTATGGAACAAAATACAGTTGAATATTTAAAGTTTATCTATCAGCATGACTATGTGATTACCTTGGAGCAGTTACCAAAATGGGATAGGTAAATCGATTTATGTAAAATATATAAAGTGCTTGAAGAATCACAGTAGCAAAGAGACATCTGAGTTTGAGATGTCTCTTTGCTTTTGCTATATTAACATAATTTATTTATTTTTATAATAGAAAATAGCAATCTGAGTTCTATCTCTTAAGTTTAATTTTTCTAGTATCAAACTAATGTAATTTCGAATAGTACCCTCACTTAGAAAAAGAAGTTCAGCAATCTCTTTATTAGAAAGTCCGTTTGCAACGTGCGTGATAATGTCATATTCTTTATCGCTGATCTGGTAGGAGGCATAATTTATAGTAGCTGTATTCTGAGTAATCAAGTTAGGTAGTTTGGTTATAATTTCATCTCCATATACATTCTGACCCATATGTACGGCTTTCAAGCTAGGAATTATGGATTCAAAGTTTTGTTTTAGCATATAACCTTTTGCTCCCATATGAAGTGCTTTAATAATGTAATCATCATCCAGAAAGGTGGTTAGATAGAGAATCTTGGCAGTAGGATATTTCTTTAGAATGATTTCTCCCGCATCCAATCCACTCATTTGCTCCATACGGATATCCATTAATAGAATGTCGGGATTATGAGTCTTATATAATGAGATTGCATCCTGGCCATTACTTCCTGAGCCAACAACAGTAATATCTGGATCAGCACTTAATATAATTTTTAATGACGAACAAACTAAATTATCATCGTCAACGACTAAAATATTCATAAAAATCTCCTTTACTTGTTTTTAGGAAGAGTAATAAAGATTTGGAATCCATTATTACCAGATAGATGATATTTACCATCAAAACCACGAACTCTTTCAATAATACTCATCAATCCCATTCCGTCAGATGAGGTTACATCATTATTAATATCTTGGATAAGAGATAAGGTATTCTTACTTACAAGTCCATTGTCTGATATGATCAGTTGATACATGATAGGATGTTCCGTAAGTTGTATGATAACCTTTGTGGCATTGGAATGCTTCATCACATTGGAGAGTGATTCTTTTACGATAGCGATAATACAATATTTCATATTGGTTGGAGGTAGTGTATTAAGGTCGTATTGAAAGGAGACTCTACAAAAGGTAAAATCAGAGACCAATTTATTAAGACAAGTATAGAGATCAATGGATTCATTATGCATATTATGAATACTCGCACGAATACTATCCATTCCTTCTGAGATACTTTCCTTTAAATTAGTTAATTCACTTTTTATAATTTCTTCTTTGGATATCGTTAGAAGGGCTCCTATCTGTAGTAAGGATCTTGAGAGCAAATGACCTATGTTGTCGTGTATTTCTTTTGAGATACGGTTTCTTTCATTTAGAGTAGCAAGATTTATTTCATAATCTTGTTTCTCAAGAAGACTTCGGTTCTTTTGCTCTAGTAAGAGAGAAACTTCTTTTGAAGTATCTCTTAGTTCTCTATAAGCTTGTTTCTGTTTATTTAATGTACTAGTTTTATATTTGGCAAGTATAACGACACATGCAATTATTACTTGATAAAATAACATATCTTGATTCTTGTCCTGTAAGTTCATCAGAAAAGGAACAAGAAGTAGAAAGCTAAATCTCCAATAAGTTGTAAATACAATATCATATAGAATAATGATTAAAAATACCAACAGATCAGGATAGAAGAAACAAATAATTACACTACATAAAAATAATAGAGAAGAAAATTTAGGATTCTCCATATAAGTATTTAAGCAACTGATGATAATTGTAATTATCATGGGAACCAAAATATACGCATTATTATAATGGTAGAAGTACAAAATAGTACAACCTATAAAGAATATCAATTTATCAATTAATTCTAACACAATAGCTCCCATCTGTCGCCTCTCGCGACTTGCAATCTAACTGTGACATAACTATATCATTTTTTCTAATATTTCTCAACAAAAATAGTGGATTCCTAGCGGCTCTGTAATTAAAGAATTAACTGTAGCAGTTATTATGTCTAAGTTAGAATATTACATTTGTCATATTCGATAATGACTTAATTCACTAGTAAGGACAGGCTTAGTTTTAGTATAGTAGTATCAGAAGATAGGTAATTAATAACAGAAGTACTTTGAAAAAGGAAACCTATGATAATTATATTAAAAATAAATATATATGGATGATATGGAGGAATGATTATGGTTGTAAAAGTTAATAACTTGGTAAAACGATATGAGGATTTGGTGGCAATAGACCATCTTAATCTTGAAATACAAGAAGGAGAAATCTTTGGGTTATTAGGACCAAATGGATCAGGCAAATCAACAACAATTAACTGTCTACTTTCACTTTTAAAATATGATAAAGGTAGCATCGAACTATTTGGTAAAAAGATGACCCCAGAATCTTATGATATCAAAAAGGACATTGGTGTTATTTTTCAGAATGTTGCAGTATTTGAAGAATTAACAGTATATGAGAATATCTATTATTTCTGTAGCTTATATATCAAGGATAAGAAAGAAGTAAAGCGTTTAACAGAGGAAGCAATTCAATTTGTATCACTTGAAGACTATGTAAAGTTCTATCCTAAGAAACTAAGTGGTGGTTTACTTAGAAGATTAAATATTGCTTGCGGTATTGCTCATAAACCAAAGTTAGTTATATTAGATGAACCAACGGTAGCCGTAGACCCACAGAGCCGTAATAAGATTCTTGAAGGAATTAAGCAATTAAATGAAGAAGGTGCAACGATTATCTATACAACACATTATATGGAGGAAGTAGAGCAACTTTGTAGTAGAATCGCAATTATGGATAAAGGAAAAATCATTGCAGCTGGGACAAAAGAAGAATTGAAAGAGATGATTTCTCTAGGAGAAAAAATTTCAATTGAAGTATATGACATTAAAGAAGAAGATATTGATCAGATTCGTGGTATTGCTAATGTAATTGATGTGAAAAAGGAAGAAAATCTATTGAGGATTAAATCAAACAAGGGCAGAAATAACTTAATTCATATCTTGGAACTTTTAAAGGGTAGAGAAATTCATTTCGGTCAGATCTTCACAGAACTTCCAACATTAAATGATGTATTTTTAGAGATAACAGGAAAAGAATTGAGAGATTAGGGAGGAAAACTATGTTTGATTTATATAGAATGCGTTTAAAATGCTTATTACGCAACAAAGAGGGATTGTTTTGGTGTTTATTATTTCCAATCGTACTTAGTACATTCTTCAATATAGCTTTTTCAAATCTTTATAGTGGAGAAAAATTCAATTCTATACCTATCGCGGTTATTGATAATGCTGCTTATCAAAAAGATGTAGCTTTTCAATCCGTTTTAAAATCAGTGGAATCCTCAGAAGATGGGAAAAAAATGTTCAAAGTAACTATCGGGAGTGAAGATAAGGTAAAAGACCTATTAAAGAGTGATAAAGTAATGGGATATATCAATGTAGAAGATAATTATAGTTTATCAGTAATGGAATCTTCTATCGACCAAACAATCGTAAAATCTTTTCTAGATAGCTACCGTGGTCACGCGAATATTATTACCTCGGTTCTAAAAAAGGATCCAAGCAAACTAGAAACAGTTACCAAAGAATTAATGAGTTCCAATAGTTATATTAAGGAACAGGTAAGTACAACTAATGAACCAGACACAACCGTAAATTATTTCTATGCATTAATTGCTATGGCGTGCCTATTTGCTGCTGACTGGGGGCTTGAAGAAGTATCTGCAATCCAAGCTAATCAATCAGTACAGGGGGCAAGAATTAATATAGCTCCTGTTCATAAGATGAAATTATTATTTTGCAATTTATTAGCAGCATGTACCATACAGTTTATTTGTCAAGTGTGTTTATTAGCTTATTTAATCTTTGCTCTACATGTTGAATTTGGCAATCAGATTCCTTTTGTAATGTTAACATCAGCAGTTGGATGTATTGCTGGTCTTACTGTTGGAGCAATGGTTTCTAGTATTATTACAAAAAATAAGCATCTAAAATCAAGTATTTTAATGTTAGTATCTCTTGGTGGAAGTTTCCTATCAGGGTTAATGATTAGCGATATGAAAATAATGATACAGGAAAAGGCACCAATTATAAGCTATATTAATCCAGCTTCCTTGATCACGGATGCACTCTATAGTCTATATTACTATGATACGCATGCAAGATTCTTTACGAATATCATATTGTTATGCATCCTGTCCATTATATTTATAGGAATTACTTATATATTTACAAGGAGGAGAGATTATGCAAGTCTTTAAATTATATTTTAAGCTATTAAGAAAGAATTCAACATCAATACTAGTCTATATTGCAATATTTCTTGGAATTTTAGTATTGAATGTTACAAATTATAAACAGAAAGAAAACAATATGTTTTCAGAAACAAAAGTTGATGTAGCTCTTATTAATCAGGATAATAATACTGAATTCGTAAAAGGATTCAAAAGTTATCTTAAGAAAAGTTGCAACTTTGTTGATATTGGTAAAAGTAAAGAAGACTTACAAGATGCTCTATTTTTTAGAAAAATTGAGTATATAATCACTATTCCAAAGGGATTTACAAATAATTTCTTATCTGGAAAAGAAGTTAACATAGTAAAGCAATCGGTACCAGATTCCACAAAAGCTGCTTTTATCGATATTAAGATTAATAATTTTATAACAGCTGCAAAAAGCTACAAGAGTGGTTTTAACACTATGTCAGAAAAGGAAATTGTTTCAAATGTCATGAAAGATCTATCAAGTGATGTGAAAGTAAATATGCTAACGAAAAATAGTGAGAGTAATCAATGGAAGGAAACTTTCTTTAGTTTCTTTGCATATGGAATAATGTCAACTTTAGTTATGGGTGTATCACTCGTTATGTTATCTTTACGAGAATTGGATATTAAGAGAAGAAACTTAGTTGCACCAATCTCCAATTCTAGTTTTCAAATGCAGAACATCTTAGGAAATTTAATATTTACAATAGGTTCAGCTACTATATTAATCGTAGTAGGTTTATCTATTATAAATAATCTTACTTTTGATAAAAATACATTGTTATATATACTAAATGCTTTCATCTTTTCTGTATGTGCACTTAGCATAGCTTATTTAATTAGTTTAGTAGCGAAAACACAAAGCGCGATTAATGGTGCAGCAAACGTCATTGGTTTAGGACTTAGTTTTGTAAGCGGTGTATTTGTTGATATTGATTTACTTGGTAATACAGCAAAAAGTATCGGAAGGTTTACACCTACCTATTGGTATGTCATGGCAACAAAGGCAATATCAAAATTAACAGATTTCTCATTTGATAACTTATCTGTTATATTTAAATATATGCTAATTCAAATTGGTTTCGGTGTTGCGTTATTTACAATATCATTAGTAGTAAGTAAAAAAACGAATACGAGAGAGTGCTAAAATTATGCCAATTTAATGCGCCAATGTGCTGGATTGCGTTTTCTTTATAAATGGATATAATATAGTAGACTATAACAATAGGAGGATTATTCTATGGCGATAAAGCAAACAAAGATAGCAATTGTAGGCGCTGGTAATGTAGGAGCTTCCACGGCATATAACCTAATGATTCAAGGACTCTGTAACGAAATTGTACTGATTGATATTAATAAGAAAAAGGCACATTGTGAGGCACTTGATTTACAGCATGGAGTGGAATATCTAAACCGAGAAGTAAAAGTATATGATGGGGAATATTCTGATTGTAAAGATGCGGATATTATAGTAATTACGGCAGCAGTTCCAATGGTTCAAGGGCAAACAAGATTAGATATGGTAGAATCTGCGTCTAAGATAGTGAAAAGTATTGTACCACCAATTATGGAGTCTGGGTTTAGTGGACATTTTATCATAATAACCAATCCAGTAGATGTAATGTCCTATTATGTATATAAATTATCTGGGTTACCAAAGAATCAGATCATTGGTACAGGAACATCTCTAGATTCTGCAAGATTAAAGCTTAGAATAGCAGATATCTTTAATGTAGATACTAAGAGTGTTCAAGGCTATACCATTGGAGAACATGGTGATTCTCAGATTGTACCATGGAGTCATGTTACAGTTGGTGGGAAATCGTTAAATGATATTTTAGCTGATAATAAAGGACGTTTTGGAGAACTTGATTTTGAAGAACTTCGAAAACTTACGATTGACGATGGATGGGTAATTGCAAGAGGTAAGGGAACAACCAATTATGGTATTGCTGCGACAACAGTAGGAATCATTAAGGCAATGGTAAATAACGAGAACCGAATCATCCCAGTTTCTACCTATCTTGATGGTGAATACGGCGAAAAGGATGTATTTGCAGGGGTTCCAGTTGTTCTGAATGCTACTGGTGTTAAGGAAATCGTTGAACTTCATATAACAGAGGATGAACGTAAGTTATTTAAGAATTCTGTTTCAGTAATTCGTGACTGTATTGATAAAATAAGTGATGATACAATAAGAAAATAAAACAATATTAGAATAAGTGAATCACATTAATTCGGATCTTGATGTGCAAATTATAAAAAGTTCTATATATGTTATCAGCATATATAGAACTTTTAGTAGTTATACAATTTAAGAGAAAGACTGTTGCATAGTAATACAAGAGGGAAGATATTTGGAATGTATAAAATGCAACAGCCTACAATATCATTTTATTATTTATTTAAAAAGTCCTGGATAGGAAAACTCCATTCTGATTCTATATTAGTAGGTTCAGGTTTTGGACCTTCACCATGATGTGGTTTATTTGGCCAGCATACTTGTTGCTTTTGAAGTAATTTCACGCATAAATAAACAACCGATTTATCTGTAAATTCTTGGAACTCTTCTTCGTTAAGGAATCCTTCAATTGGAGTTCCTCTATCATCAATATCTGCATCAAATACTGCAGACCATTCAAGTTCACAAAAGACTGGCTCATTGAAGATTTCAATATTTGAGCGATCAGCTTCTCTGATATTTTTACCCATTCTCTTTTCATCGAAGTATCTTGCAACCATTGGAGGAAAGTTAGGTTTTACTTGTGGTTTATTAGGGAAGTTTACTTGTGTATATGCCTTGAATGGAATATGAACCGTTGTATCTTTAATAGTACCACCGATTGCTCCACGATGAGAACAAGTTCTTGAAGCATATTCAATATTTTTTCTAATATATCCTTCAATAAATACTTTGTCTGTTGGTGGAATATATCTACACTGAGTTAAAAATACTTCTTTTTCAATCCTCTTAATTTCATAAGCAAGATCATTTAATCTAATCTTAGACTCTGAGTCTATTTGAATTACGAATTCTGCAAGAACTACTGGAATTTTGATATCTCCACCGCAACAAGGATAATTACAAGCACCTGTAAGCGTATCAGCATTCACGACAGCTGCATCGCATTTCTTTTCACAAGTTATATGAGCATCAGAATGTAAAACAGTAGCATTAACTTCTTTACCAGCGTATCTGTTATCCATAAAATCTATCTCCTTTTTACTTAAATAGCAACTATTTAATTGTTATCTACTATATAGTATTCATAAAACGATTTTATGTGACAAATAAAAATAAAATTAATCAAATTAACCACAAATGACAAAAAAACTATCTGATTTTGACCCTCGAATCAGGTATAAATTCTTAACATTTCTTAAACTTTTTGACCAGAGAACAAATATAAGTTATAATAGATAGAGGAGGAAGGCAGTATGAATGCCCTTCCGATATTGAGCATAGTACTTTGTAATATACATAAGTAAAGTACAAAAGGAGTTTGTTATGAACATATTATTTTTTTTAAAACCAAAAAGTGAGATAACTTATATTTATTCGAATGATACATTAATGGAAGTGATTGAAAAGATAGAGCCTCAAAAGTATTCTGCAATTCCTATTATTAATAAAAAGGGAGAATACGTTGGGACAATAACTGAAGGAGATATTTTATGGTCAGTGAAGGATTCGTATTTTAAAAAAGGCAATATATCAAAAAGTACGATTATAATGGACATTCCAAGACGCAGGGATAACATGCCTGTAACGATTGATTCGAATATTGAGGATTTAATATCAAAAGCTATGGATCAAAATTTTGTACCAGTCATTGACGATAAGAATATTTTTATAGGAATAGTAACAAGAAAAGATATTATACAATATTGCTATAATAAGACAAAAGAACAAGAATAAATACAGTAGACGGATACATAAAAACTGATGCGCGATTAAATATTGCATTGTTAGAATGAAAAGAGTGAAAGAAAAATCCTTTCACTCTCAACGTTTGTGATTTCACCCTTGCAAGCAAGTGAAATCACTACATTAAATAATGAATTAGTACAGGGATAGAAAAAATATACTTAGGATAGGTATATTTTTTCTATTTTTTTATATCTTAAAAAAAAGAGAAGTTAAAAGCTTGATCGATATTTATATGGACGCTTTTACTCCGTGTTTACTTGATAGGGAAACAAATGAGTTTGTTGATACTACATATTCCATCATAGATAAAAGTGAGATTCCTTGCTTAACTAAAAAAGGATTTTTGATGGAATGGAATTCTTGGTTTATTAAGAGAAAAGAAATCTATCAACTTAATTTAAAAGATGATGATAATATTCAGGGGTTAATCGCTTTGGAAAAGCGATCAGCAGAAATGGCGGTACATATTAATCTAATGGAGAGTGCACCACATAATCAAGGAAAGAATAAAAAATATCTAGGAGTGGGAGGACATTTATTTGCAATTGCTATCGAACAGTCCATTCAATTAGGATTTGATGGTTTTATTTATTTCGAAGCCAAAAATATGGAATTAATTAAGCATTATCATGAAAGCTTTGGAGCTGAATTAATAGGAATTGGTCATCCATATCGCATGGTCCTTGATGAGGTTAAATCAAAGATTTTATTAGAAAAATACACTTTATTAAGGAGGGGTTAAGTTGAAGAAAAAGTGGATAGAAGACATTAACAAGCTTGAAAAATTAGCAGATGAGGCTGGAGGATATGTTGTAAACATCAATGAACTAAAAAAAGATAAAAAAGAATCAAAGAAATTTATTGCCATAAGAAAATATTGTATTGCAAATAAAAAAAATTATCAGGATTTAAATGAGAGTGATTTTAAAAAGATAGGCATTCATCCAAAAAAATGAATAAGAAAAAATTTTGAGTGGCATACTAACAGAGTAAAAAATGTTACTATTCAGAAATTAATTTAATGAATGGTTGCGTAAAAATTTATTTAGGAGGAGTATTCCATGAGAAAAAAAATATACGTATTATTAGCAATATGCTGTCTAACATTAGGTATGGTTACTGGTTGTACAGCTGATAATGCAAATAACGGAGCAACAACAAATGATAATGGTACAACAACAGATGATACTACAGTAACACCTGATATAACTGCAGTACCTAACGACGGTACTACAACAAATGATACCGATGTAAATGATAATGATACAGATGATGTAAATACTAATACTGATACAAATACGAATAAATAATGAGTAATGATATTGCGAATATCATTAGTTTAAATATTATTATATTTAGTATATATTAAAGTATTAGGATATCAAATGTATTTAAAATTGTTTGATATTAAATGAGGCTATCTCACTAGTTGATATTAATCACTAGCGCGATAGCCTCACTTAAATTTATTCTTGAATTTAATTGTCAAAGTCAATATGATAAGATTCAGTGTTTGTTTTGATATTAATATAAGATAAATTAAAATTATCTTCCATTACATCAATTTGGTATTCAAATACATCTTCGTTATCATGTTTCGATAAAAATACATAGGTTCCATCTTCTTTATCTTCAATAAAATCTGATATTTCAGAATAGATTTCATAACCATTAACATTGTCTGCATAACCAGAAGCTTTTATTTTATCTTCAATAATTTTATATATTTCGTCCACGAAAGTGTTCTCCTTTGCTTTTTTATTTTGATACCTTTTTGAATAAACAGAAGTATCAGGGTTTTTATTTATCAAATGATATACTTTTAAGGCAGCATTCTCATATGGATTGTTAAGATTTTTTACAGCACCATTTATTCTATCATATTGATTGAAATTCGAAAAGCTATTATTTTTTAAATTAAGATTTTTTGAAATTTTCATTATTTTATTCTCCATCATTTTTCATACTCTATGATTCTCCAAAAGATAAATATTTCGAATTATAGATATAATATTACATAGTTTTTCTTCTTACTAGTCTAAACTATTTCAACTAAGATTACAATCAAGTAAAATGATATGAAGATTGGTTAAAAAATAATATGAAAGTAGTTAGAAAAATAATGTGAAGAATGGTTGACAAATGATGTACAAAAAGAAATAATTATTTTCATACAAGTGATAATACAAGGAGCAGTTATGAAAAATAAAATTGAGCTATTTGAGAATTTTAGTAGCAATCTAGAAGCTACAATATATGAAGGTATTGTAAAATTGGGTTATCTTAAAGGTGAACCGACCAATATATTTTATACCAAAGATTTATTTGAACATTTATTAGAATTAGGAGATCTGAATAAGGATGAATTTGTTAACACTTTAAAAGAATTAATAGATTATATGGAATCCAAGTATGGAAGAATTAAAATTGGTGTTGAAAAAGAAAGATATAAGGTTACTGTACCTTCATGCGGTGTTGATTATATACAAAAGAATAATCAAGGTAATATGTTTTTAAAAGATTTAATTGAAGAGATGAAGAAATCAGATTCTAATTTAGAAGGTATTCATTCTATATTCTTAAAATATTCCAACATGATTAATGATGAAGTCATTCTTGAAGAAGCAAATAATGATGAATTTGATTACATCATGTATTTTAAGTATAAGAAAGTAGATCCTTTTATCTATTGCTTCACCATTAATGAAATTAGTAGATATTATCATAGGCTTACCGAGTATGATTATAATCAATTGATTAATCATGATAATTAACACCGAATAAGATATTTATTTACTTAAAGGTAATATTGAAATTAGAACATAAAAAAGTTAGATAAGAATAGTTCATTATCTAACTTTTTTGTATTTTAATATCTAATTTTATAATCTAATAGTGATTTAATATGAAATACTTAAGCTTCATCCTCGAGAGATATCTCATCAACATTCTCAATAGCATATAATTCATATACGCGTTTGGCGATAGTTATCTCTTTTTCAAGGTGGAGACCCATATGTTTTGCTAAGTTAATAGAACGTGTATTCAATTTATTGATCTTAGCTACAACTCGGTTGATACCTAGTTCCTCGAAAGCATATAGTAATACAGCTCTTGTACATTCAATCGCATAGCCGAGTCCCCAATGGTTTTGATCTAATAAATAACCAATTTCTATTTCAACTTTTCCGTCAATCTCTTGGTTTTGAATGCCACATCTGCCGATTAGTTCACCTGTTTCTTTGCTAAATACTCCCCATAAACCATAGCCAAAGAATTCATAAACGTTTTTAATATAGGCTTTGTGTTTCTCAATTTCAATTTCTAAATACTCATCCAGATTATCAATGTACTTGCAGACTTCAGGATTCTGATAGATTTGATACATGTTAGTAATATCTTCGACAGTTAATTCACGTATAATTAAGCGCTCGGTTGTTGCAATAGTAATAGGTAATCCATAGGCACGTCTATATTCATTAACAATAAATTGATAAGTAATATATTTAAAACTTTCAATAAGAACACAGGCCTTTGATAAATCTTGATTACCGGAGTTAGGATTAATAAATCCAATGCATTTTGCTTTTGCAGCATATGCAGCAAGAACCCCATTCATGGAATCTTCGATGATGATACACTCATCTGGTGTGACATCTAGTAATTTCATAGCATTAAGAAATACATCCGGTGCTGGCTTTGGATGTTCTACATCAGTACCACTTACTAATTGATCAAAATAACCGATGATGCCGAGTTTACTAGTGACTTCTTTAATTAAATCAAGTGAAGAAGAGGAAGCTACAGCAAGTTTAACTCCATTCTTATATAGATCATGAAGCAACTCTAGTGTACCCTCAATCGGTGTATAACCTTCACTTTCATGAAGTGAAGCTGTAATGGTTGCATTTTTTTCTAACATTTCTTCAACAGGTACTTCTAGCTTAAATTCTTTAATAATAGTTTCAAACATTGATTTTGTAGTGCTTCCTATATACCCATAACAGTATTCAGTTGACAGATCAACCCCATATTCTTTAAGCGTTAATATGGCTGCTTTGGCATGTAATGGTTCACTATCAATTAAAACTCCATCCATATCGAATATAACAGCTTTTAACATTTGTATTCCCTCCTTATTTAACTTAATTTTATGAGTTAACGAAGCGAGAAGCAATGGGTACATATACCTACTAAAAGTGTAAAATAAAGCGTTTTACACGATGAATTTAGACCTGTGAGCAAGTCGTAGGCATGTAGGATAGTGTGAAATAAAGCTCTTCACACCCCTGATTTAAATGTCGCCGATGGCGACAGATGGGAGCAAGTGTGAAATAAATATTGAATCGTAACTACATGGAATAATTCAATATTTACTACCATAGAATATATAAAATGATTTTAGGAGATTTTTATGAGTATTGAAATGGTTGATTTTAAGTATTCGAATGATATTACTGTTGTGAATAGAATACAATATGATGAACATTTGAAACTCTATAAGGGCTATGTTAACAAATATAATGAAATAGAAGAATTGCTATTAGATGCAAACCGAGAAGAGGCTAATTCAACATATAGCAATTATCGTGGATTGAAAAGGGGAGAAAGTTTTGCATTAAATGGAATCATTCTTCATGAATTATATTTTGAAAACATTGGAGGAAATACACCTTTACCAGAAGAAATGGACGGTTACTTAAAACATGGTTTTGATAATTTTGATATGTGGAGAGAAGATTTTGTTGCAACCGCGAAAGCTAGTCGAGGTTGGGCCATCTTATCTTATGAGCAAAGATCTAGAAAATTAATGAATGTAAGCTTAGATGCGCATGATCATGGTAATATTGCTCTTTCCTATCCAATCCTTGTATTGGATATGTATGAACATGCTTATTTTCTGGATTATGGAACGGAAAAAGGAATGTATATTGATGCATTTATAGAGAATATAAATTGGCAAGTAGTAAAGAATAGATTAGAGAAACTAAACCTACAATAGTGAATATCACAAATTAACTTTTAATCTAGGTAAAATCTGTTATAATAACTTATATATTCAAACTAGAAGTTTGAGAAATATACTTATAATAAAAAGATTGGAGCGATACTATGCCATTTATAAATTCAAAATTATCTATGAAGATTACCAAGGAACAAGAAGTATTAATTAAAACGAAATTAGGGAAAGCTATTGAACTAATACCTGGTAAAAGTGAGTCCTGGCTAATGCTTGGATTTGAAGAAGAATGCCACTTATATTTTAAAGGTGAAGCATCAGAAAAAATAGCTTTTGTTGAAGTGAAGATCTTTGGTAAAGCAAATAGTAGTGATTATGATCGATTAACCAGTGCAATATGCGATATATATAACGAAGTTTTAGGTATGCCTAAAGATAAAATCTACGTAAAATATGAGGAAGTAAGCAACTGGGGATGGAATGGAAGTAACTTCTAGTTACTGGTAATGGAGGATAAAATGTCATTAGCAAAAAATGATAGAATATATTTTAGAAAAAAGGTTATGGAAATAATTGATTTGCCAGAGATTAGGATCATTGATCAATTTGTTCAGCATGGTAATGTAACTTGTTTAGATCATTGTATTGCAGTATCTTATCTAAGTTTTTGCCTATGTAAGAAGTTACGAATTAAAGTTGATTTTGAAAGCTTAATCCGTGGTGCACTACTTCATGATTATTTTCTATATGATTGGCATATTAAAGATAAGAATCGTCCGCTACATGCCTTCTATCATCCAAAGTGTGCTTATAAAAATGCAAGAAAAGTATTTGATTTAACTGAGATTGAAAAGGATATTATATTAAAACATATGTGGCCTTTGACTCTTTCCGTTCCAAGCTATAAAGAAGCATTTATAGTATGTATTGCTGATAAAATATGTTCAGTAGTTGAAACATTTCATGGTCATTACCTGTTACCTAGATTCGCAAGGGAGAGGTAACTATTAGTAGCTGGTTATGGGGTCAAAAGTCATAATAATACAACGATATACACTTGATAACTAAAATAATGACTTTTGATACCTTAACCAAGAGACTAAGTTTAGGATAATAAGAGGCTTTTACGATGTAGTAAATAAACTATTTCGTAAAAGCCTCTTATGTATAATATTCTATTCTATTACGAGTTTTTGGATACAACTCTTTCATAAAGCAAACCAACTAAGAACCACACAGGAGCATAATCTAATCGAATTACACCATCAACATTATATTTGGCTTTCTTATAATCCCAAGGACAAGCATTGTATTTTTTTAATAATTCACCGGTGATAAATTCTGTGGTAAAGATACAGAGAGTATAAATAAATCCACGAACAAGAGTATTCTTATTATTAATAATATTGTGAATAGGGCAGATGAAAGCTGCAAGTCCGTAGATTGGAAACATCCATATTGAAGTTTTGCAAAGTAATTTTCTATCATTATGTTTTATTGCACCGAGTCCTGTAAAGAAACATTCAAAGCACCAGCCAACTAAGCCACAGATTATAAAATTAGTAATAAAACATTTTTTCATCGGAACTCCCATCCGCGTGACAAGCCACGCTTTTAATCAGTTATCAGTACATCTTGTTATTATTATGTGCAAATTTATGATAGCTATTACATAGAGAAGCAAATAAGTAATAAAGATATCGAACTTAAGAAAATCTTAATGATATTTAAGAAACAAAACGATATAATATGATTATAATTGCAATTAACAGGAGTAAAGTCAAATATGAAAGAAAGGTAAGATCCAGATGAAAAAGTACATAGCAATACTATCCGTATTTCTCGTTTTTATATTGCCAATTACAGCTGAAGCATCCAGTAATCTAATCATAAAATATAATGGGAAAACGATAAGCTATCAGGGTGCTCAGCTAAAAGTTACCTATAATGGCACAGATGTTAATCTAGATAGCACCCCAGGAATATTACAGAATAATACGGCTCTATTTTCTTATCAAGATTTATTTATAAAGTCGGGTATTGGGGCGACTGGAAATTATAATAAATCAACTAAGACTATAACGATTGAATTAAATGGTAAGAAAATTCTTATGAAATTAGGCAGTAAGACAGCAACAGTAAATGGCGTTAAGAAGAATATGACGTTAGCCCCAGTACAAGTTACATACAAGAAAGCAAATAAGACAAAGATTCTTGTACCTTCAAGGTTCGTGGCAGAAAATCTTGGACTTACCTACTCTTGGTATAGTAAAACGGGAACTGTAGCGATAGAAAATACCACAATAACGCCAACAGTATCTCAAAATGATCCAAGTGAAGATGAGTGGAATACAATTACCATACCAAAAACAGACTCTAATATGAACGTACTAGAAAGCAAAGATGATTACTGGAATCGTCAATACATTCTTACATTACAAGGGGATTATACAGCGGTTCTTAATAATTCTAATATTACTGTTGAGGATGGAACTAGAGCTACTGTAACAGTACAATTAAATGCTTTAGGAAATACTGAGGTTATCATTAAAACCAATATAATTCGAGGATTCGAAGTGCAAGATAATAGTAGCTCTATTATTGTTACAGTAAAACCGCCAAAAGATATCTATCCTACAATTGTTGTACTAGATGCAGGTCATGGTGGAAATCAACCTGGAACACTCGGAGAGTATTATGGGAATGAATTAATCGAAAAGGAAGTAACTCTTGATCTAGTATTAAAAGCAAAGAATTACTTTGATAATGATTCCAAAATAAAAGTGTATTACACAAGATTAACTGACACGGGTGTCTCCTTAACAGATCGAGTAAAGATGGCAAATGAAGTGGATGCTGATCTATTCCTTAGTGTACATATTGATGCCAGTCCTACGAACTTAGATGCAGCAGGTACTACAATATATTATTCTTCTAAAAAGGATCAACTTGCATCCTCTGGTTTAACCTCAAGTAAATTTGCAGGTATCGTATCGAGTCATCTAGTAGAAGCAGTAGGAAGTACAGATAGAGGTATCAATAAGAAGAGTCTGCAAGTGCTGAATCAGACTGTTATGCCTGCAGTACTTATAGAAACAGCATTTATCTCTAACGAAAATGATGTAGACATTCTACGTTCAGAAGATAATAGAGATGCGATAGGTGCATCAATCTATGACGCAATATTGGAAACAATAGAATCCTATCCTAGAAATTAATGATTTCATATACGCATAAACTGTCAGATTATACTTTAATATTTGCTAAATAATATAAAGATAGAATCTAGTAGTTTATGCGTTTTATTTCTGTATCGCTTGTGCTATAATAAGCAGTGAGAATCAAAAGATTAATTTAGAATTGTATATATAACATTTCATTAAAATAAGAGTAATGAAATGAAAAGAAATAATTAAGATTATAAATGGAGAAAAAAACATGCAAAAAGCAATTGTTAAGTTAAGAAAAGGTGAAGGAAGAACTTTAAAATCCGGTGGTATGTGGGTGTTCGATAATGAAATCGACAATATCACAGGAGAATTTGAAAATGGAGATATCGTTGAAGTTCATGACTTTGATGATTATTATATGGGAGCAGGCTTTATTAATACGAATTCCAAGATTCGAGTTCGAATCATGTCAAGGAAAAAAGGACAAGAAATTGATCATGATTTCTTAGAAATGAGAGTAAGAGATTGTATCGAGTACCGTAAAAAGGTAGTTGATATGAGTAGCTGTAGATTAATCTTTGGGGAAGCTGATTTCTTACCAGGTTTGGTAGTGGACAAGTTCTCAGATGTTCTTGTAGTTCAATCTCTAGCACTTGGTATTGATCGATTTAAGATAGAAATTATCGAGATTCTAAAGGAACAACTTGGAAAAGAAGGAATGAAGATTCGTGGCGTATATGAAAGAAGTGATGCCAAGGTTCGCTTAAACGAAGGTATGGAGAGAATAAAAGGTTTTATCGGAGAAGAATTTGATACCAAAGTTGAGATTGTTGAAAATAGCGTAAAATACATGGTAGATGTGAAAGAAGGACAAAAGACAGGGTTCTTCTTAGATCAGAAATACAACCGTGATGCAATTGGTAAGCTTTGTAAAGATGCTAAAGTATTAGATTGTTTTACACATACAGGTTCTTTTGCATTAAATGCAGGGATAAATGGAGCAAAAAGCGTTCTTGGTGTTGATGCTTCAATGTTAGGAGTTGAACAAGCAAAAGAAAATGCTAAGTTAAATGGTTTAGAAAAAGTAGTTCATTTCTCCTGTGCAGATGTATTCGATTTATTACCGGAACTATTAGAAAAAGGTGAAAAATATGATGTTATCATCCTTGATCCACCTGCTTTTACGAAATCAAGAAATTCAGTAAAGAATGCAATCAAAGGATATCGTGAAATAAATCTACGAGCACTTAAATTAATCAAAGATGGTGGATATCTTGCAACATGTTCTTGCTCACATTTTATGACACCAGATCTATTTACAGATACAGTAGGTCAGGCAGCTAGAAATGTTAAGAAACGTTTAAGACAGATTGAATATCGTACTCAAGCACCAGATCATCCAATTCTATGGGCTGCGGATGAATCTTATTATTTAAAATTTTTCATTTTCCAAGTGTGTGATGAAAAATAACTAAAAGGAAGTAATAACGATGCAGAATATGACTTACGAAGAAGCATTAGAGTATCTTAAGGATACTGAGAAATATGGAAGTGTTTTAGGCCTTGATAATATTAGGGGACTTCTAAATATGCTAGGTAATCCGCAGAATGACCTTAAGTTTATTCATCTAGCAGGTACTAATGGAAAAGGCTCGACCGCTGCTTATATAGCATCCATCTTAGCGGAGTCTGGATATAAAGTAGGAAGATACATCTCTCCAGTTATATTTGATTATCTAGAGCGAATTCAGATTAGTGAAAAAGTAGAGAATGAAGTTCAGAATAGCTATATTACAAGAGAAGCAGTTAGTCATTATGTTAGTCTTCTAAAAGAAGCTAATGATAAAATGTTAGCGAAAGGATTGCACCATCCAACAACTTTTGAAATCGAGACAGCAATGATGTTTCTATATCTAAGAGATGAAAAATGCGATATCGTTGTTCTTGAGACAGGAATGGGTGGTAGATTAGATGCGACGAATGTAATCGAGACGGCTGTTCTATCCGTAATCACTTCAATTAGTATGGATCATATGCAATTCTTAGGTGATACAATAGAGAAGATTACTTATGAAAAGGCAGGAATCATAAAGAAAGAAGTACCAGTCGTATCCTATGATCAAGTTCCTGCAGCAAGAGGTGTGCTAAAGAATCGATGTGAAGAATTATCATGTAATCTTAGATTGGCTGATTTTACTGAACTAAAGGATGTGGAACATGGTCTATCAGGGATCAAGTTCTCTTATAAAAATTATAAGAACCTTAAGATAAAACTTATCGGAGAGAATCAAGTAAAAAATGCTGCTACAGCGATTGAAACTATTGAAAGATTAAAATTAGAAGGGTATACGATAACAGAAGAGTCCGTAAGAAAGGGATTATCACAAACTGTTTGGAGAGGCCGATTTGAAATACTGCATGAATCACCATTATTCATTGTAGATGGTGCACATAATGAAGATGCCGCAATCTCTTTACGTAAATCTATGGAGCTATATCTTAAGGATAAACATGTGACCTTTATTATAGGCGTATTTGCAGATAAAGAATATGAGAAAGTAATCCAGATTACCTCTTCTTTTGCGGATACGATATATACGATTGATACGGATAACAAGAGAGCTCTACCATCGAATCAGTTAGCAGAGGTTATTAGAAAATACCATAAAAATGTGGTAGATGCAAAAAGTGTAAATGTTGCAATTAGAAAAGCAATGGAAGAGGTAGCGGAAGATGAGGTTATTATCGCTTTTGGTTCATTATCTTTTTTAAATCAGATTTATGATTACTTTCATATAATTATCTAAATTCGTAATAGAAAAGTTACCAACCATTATATTTGTTTAATTATATAGTTAAATTTATAGAATTTATATATAAGATTTATTATTTATTGCAAAGATTGAGTTATAAAATATCAGGAGGGATGAGAGTATCCCTCCTGATATTTTATATAGATTCCTTTTATGATGTTGCCCGACAAATGACCTGTTTCAAAATCTTGCCTGGTAATTTGTACGAAACAGAAAAAATGAATGCGCCTTTGAATATGTATTAGAAGATCTTGTTCTCGGATTATTTCGTGTTATATGCTAGGACAGATCTGTCTGAGCAAGGCGAGTTATCTGTCCTAGCATATGTTTTACATGAAATGATCTGAGAACTAGATCTTCTTATACATATTCAATGAAGCATGAGTTTTTCTGTTTTGTGCAAATTGCCCAGACAACCTCCCAAACAGGTCATATGTCGGGCAACTCCTTTATATATTTATTTAATAACTGGTGGATCAAAGACGCCTAATTTACTATTATCACCGACAGTTAGAACATAATCTGTAAAGTTTTTGCTGTCTCTAAAGAAAAGATAGTTACTTGTTATATTAAGATATTCAAAGTCACCTCTTATGATATCTTTTGACTTTCTAGTACTTAAGTTCATGACGCAAAGCCTATTATTAGCTCCATCATTTACTTGGTAGTAGAGATATCTTCCACTGAGACTTAGATTGAAAGCAGAAGTCGACTCATTCACTAGTATAGTTGGATTACTTCCATCTAGATTGCATCGACCAATAGCATCGTTATCAGTCGCAGATATGAAGTATATATAGTCTCCAATCACGATTGGATTATGGTATTCTCCTACTAATAATGTAAAGGAATACATATTGTCTAAATTGATTTTTCTAAGAGTATAGCCATCAAATTCAGAAGAATAATATAATCGGTTATTATATATTCCAACAGGAGCTATTTCTTCATCTGCAATTAAAGTTGATTTTTTATCTTGTAGATTATAGGAGTAAAGTTGCTTACCTTCTTCTTCGCTATTATTTTCATAATAGATAGAATCCCCATTCATATTCAAATAACTACAGTTTCCGTCATTAATACTTGATCGATGGGTTCCATCCAATCGAACACGATAGATTCCTACAGTTGATAAGGTATTGATAGCTGAGCTTTCATAATTACTCTTTACAATAGTTGAATCTTGTATGGAATAATATATATTCTTATTTGTTACATTAAGATAAGCAGAAGAATCTGAGCTAATCTTTTTGAAATGGGTGCATTTGTGATTCATTACATATAAGGCACCATTATCATTTGAATTACTAAAGTATATCCTATCACCAATCTCCTCATATAGTCCGCAATTCCATAGATTCCCCGTTTGATTTCCGACTCGATGTTCTTCATCATTACCAAGTGTTTTAAAGTATAATACTGCTAGAAGTATCATTGTAATAATCGGTAGAATGAGAAACGGAATAAATTTAATTAATTTCTTCATATGTAACTCCCCATTTTATTTATTTTTGTGATAGCATTAGATGGTAAAACTTAAGAAAGACTATTATGATATAAATGCGTTGAGATTTGCTTGTGTGCGTCTACTGGTGGCGTGCCAAATTTCCATGCCACAGTTATATTGGTAGTTAGTATCAAAAAACAGTATCAATAAACTTGGCTTGGAAATGTACACTCAAATTAAAAATAAGTTGAATTATAAAATAATTTGTAATATATAGTTAATTATATATCAATTCTGCATTATTTTCAATCTATTGAAGTGATGTATTATGTGCAAAATTAATAATTTGATAGTATGAGTTTTTCAGTTTTGTTCAAATTGTCTACACTACCTCTAAAACAGGTCATATGTCAGGCAACTCATAATATTTATAACTAAATGAAAAAACACGCTGACAATTTAAAACTTTAAAGTATAATTGCATAAAGATAAATTCTAGTATATAATAGGAAAAAGAATTCTAAGAGAGGAACGATAGAAAATGTTGGATTTAAAGGCGATTCGTGATGATATAGATGTAATAGATAAACAGATAGTAGAGTTATTTGAGAAGAGAATGAAATTAACCAATGAAGTTGCAGAGTATAAGATCAGTACAGGTAAGAAGGTATATGATAAAGAAAGAGAAGAACAGAAATTAGCAACGTTAAAGGCATTAGCAAGTAATGAATTCAATAAACATGGGATAGAAGAATTATTTACTCAGATTATGTCAATGAGTCGTAAATATCAATATCGTCTAGTAACAGCTGAGAACCAGTATAATAACTTCATACAAAAAGAGAAAATAGATATGGATGAAAATACGAAAGTAGTCTACTTTGGAGTTCGCGGATCATATACAGAAGAAGCAATGGAAAATTATTTTGGAGAAAATATTCAAAGCTTTCACGAGGAGACCTTCAAGGGTGTAATGGAAGCTCTAAAAATGGGAAGAGCTGACTATGGGGTTCTTCCAATTGAGAATTCCTCCACAGGAAGTATCGCGGATATTTACGATCTATTAGTACAATATGATAACTACATTATCGGGGAGCATATTGTGAAAGTTGATCAAGCATTACTTGGATTACCAGATGCAAAGTTAGAAGATATCAGAACAGTTTATTCTCATGTACAAGGTTTATTACAGTCTTCTAAATTTCTGGATACATTAAATGATGTGACACGTATGGAATATGCTAGTACTGCGTCAAGTGCTAAGAAAGTATTAGAAGATAATGATATAACTCAAGCAGCTATAGCAAGTGTTCGTGCAGGTAAATGTTACGGTCTTAAAGTATTGAAAGAAGCAATTAATTATAATGATGCTAATTCAACTCGTTTTATTATTATTACCAATAAAAAAATGTTTTTAAAGAGTGCGCTTAAAACAAGTATTTGTTTTGAACTACCTCATGCAAGTGGTACCTTATATAATATGTTATCTCATTTTATATATAATAATCTAAGCATGACAAATATCGAATCTAGACCTTTAGAGGGCAGAAGTTGGGAATACCGATTCTTTGTTGATTTTGAAGGGAATCTAAATGATCCAGGTGTAAAGAATGCATTAAATGGTATTAATGCAGAGGCAATTAATATGCGTATATTGGGAAGTTTCTAAGTTAAACTTTTTTGGAATAAAAGAATCTTTACAATGAAAGAATTAAATACCTAATTTTAATATACTGAGTGTATATAGCTTTATAAAATAAATAGATTAATAATAGATTGACTACTTCCTATCAAAATAAATAATTAATAGATTATATATTCTATGAAAAGGATAACATATGACATGTAATTTCATCCCTCACGAAGGTAGAATAGAGGTAATAAAAATATTTTATCTTTAGGAGGATAGATCAATGGCACAAAGATTTACAGTAGCTCCAATCTTTAGTAATCACATGGTATTACAAAGAGACAAGGAAATTAGAGTATGGGGTGAAGGCAAGGACAATGATGTAATTACTGTTTCATTGGAAGGACAAACTGTTTCAGTTATAGTAAAAGAGCAAAAATGGATGGCTATTCTGCCAAGTAGGAAGGCTGGAGGTCCAGCTAGACTAAATATTACTTGCGAAGACGAGATGGTAGAATATACGGATATCCTAATTGGTGATGTGTGGTTAGCTGGCGGACAATCTAATATGGAATTGCAATTAGTGAATAGTAAGGATGGCAAAAGAGCGGTTGAAGAGGCAAATTATCCTAATATTCGTATCTATAATTCTTTACAACAAAGCTTCTTGGATGAAAATGCTCTAGAAGCAGAACGTAATAATGCTTGGCATATATGTAACAGTAGTACCGATTACGATGCGGTTGCTAATATTACAGCGGTTGGATATTATTTTGCTAAGGAACTTAATCAAGAACTTGATGTTCCAATTGGTATCGTTGGCTGTAACTGGGGTGGAACATCTGCATCAGCATGGATTAGCAAAGAATATCTAGAAAAAGATTCTGATACGAGAATATATCTAGAAGACTATGAAGAAGCAATGAAAAAATATGCTTCTGTCGATGATTACGATAAAGCAAGAGAACAAAATATTGTTGATTATGACAGATGGAAGAAGATTTCAGATAAATTATATCAAGAAAGACCGGATATTGTATGGGGAGAAGTTCTTGAGATAGCAGGTGAATGCCCATATCCTGAACCATTAGGACCCAAATCGCCATTCCGTGCCTGTGGTCTTTATGAGACAATGCTAAGTAGAATTGTACCACTTTCATTAAAAGGATTTATTTATTATCAAGGAGAAAGTGATGACCATAGACCAACAACCTATGCAAAACTACTTACAATGCTTATAGATCAGTGGAGACATGATTTTAAAGATTATGAATTGCCATTTTTATTTGTACAGTTACCAATGTATATTCCTAGAGGTGAGGTGGATCATAAACATTGGCCAGTCATTCGTGAAGCACAGATGAAAGTTCATAAGACAATTAAGAATACCGGCCTTGCAGTAGCGCTTGATCTTGGAGAATTTAATAATATTCATCCGTTAGATAAAGAATCAGTTGGTAACCGTCTTGCTTTACAGGCACTATTCCATGTGTATGGCAAAGACATCAATCCTTATGGACCAATCTTTAAAAGTTTATTACGACAAGAGAATGAGATAGTACTTGAGTTTAATAATGCCGAGGATGGATTGGTCTTAGATGGTGATGAAGTAAATGGATTCGAAGTAGCAGGAGATAATGAGGTCTTTGTGAAAGCAACTGCTAGAATTGAAGCTGACAAAATTATTGTGAAAGCAGACGAAATAGAGAATCCAATGCATGTAAGATATCAATGGACTAATTTTGATAAGGTATCTATATTTAACAAAAATGGACTCCCATTAGCTCCATTTCGAAGCAATGAATTGTAGAAGGTAGAACATATATATTGAAAAGCTCTGTAGTATCGGAATATCCGATATTACAGATTTTTTTTGGATTAATTTAATTTATTTTATTTAATGAGTTGCCCGACAAATGATCTGTTTCAAAATCTAGCCCGGCAATTTGCACAAAACAGAAGAAGTGATTGCGCCTTTGAATATGTATTAGAAGATCTTGTTCTCAGATCATTTTGTGTTATATGCTAGGATAGATCTGTCTGAGCGCAGCGAGTTATCTGTCCTAGCATATGTTTTACAAAAAATGATCTGAGAACTAGAGCTTCTTATACATATTCAATGAAGCATGAGTTTTTCTGTTTTGTGCAAATTGCCTAGACTACCTCCCGACAGGTCATTTGTAGGGCAACTCATTTAATGCTTTTGACACTCTAATCATATTTGATTCATATTTTTTTCAAAATCTAATCACAAATTGAACATACTTTCTTGATAAACTCTAATTACAAAATAAATAAACGTAATGACCAATTACGAACATACAAATTTATGAACCAAAAAGTAAACCTACTAATAATTTCAGCTAGCAAAAGGAGATGAACATTATGATAAGAAAAATAGAAAATAATGATGAAGAATTGAAAGGAGAAATGAATATGTATCAAGATCAAAATGACGAATACAATAATTACAATACTTATGAAACCATCGACGCCCAGGTAATCTCAGAAGATGAAAAGAAGATAAAGCCTAAGAAAAAAACGAGATTTAAAAGTGCAGCAAAATTTACAGCAGCAGCATTAGCATTTGGATTAATTGCAGGGGTATCCTTTCAAGGATATAATTACGCAGTAGGTGGAACTACAGCAAGTAAAATAGGTACAACGAACTCGAATATAGTTTCAACCAATACCTCATCAGGTAAGGCGGTATCTGCTGTTACAACATCAAGCACTTCATCTACAACTACAAGTGATGTATCTGGTGTCGTAGATAGTGTAATGCCTTCTATTGTTTCTATCACATCAACAATAACATATAATCAAAGTGATGTATTTGGTAGAAATTATAGCCAAGATGAAACTGGAAGTGGTTCGGGAATTATCATTGGTGAGGATGACGATAACATCCTAATTGCAACAAACAATCATGTTGTAGAAGATGCTAAAAAAGTTCAAGTAACATTTAGTGACGAGTCAGTAGTAGAGGCTACAATTAAAGGAACGAATAGTAATTCTGATTTAGCAGTAGTAAGTGTTAAGAAGAGTGATATTAAGAGTAGTACATTATCTAAAATAAAAGTAGCTACATTAGGCGATTCCTCAAAATTAAAGGTTGGATCTGTAGCAATTGCCATTGGTAATGCACTTGGTTATGGTCAATCAGTAACAGTAGGATATGTTAGTGCGGTTAACCGTGAAGTATCATTTGAAGATGGAACTATGAAATTAATTCAAACGGATGCTGCAATTAATCCAGGAAACAGTGGTGGAGCACTTCTTAATGCTAATGGGGAAGTAATTGGAATTAATTCTTCCAAATATGCATCAGAAGAAGTAGAAGGTATGGGATTTGCCATACCAATCAGTGATGCTATACCAATTATCAATGCTCTTATGAACAAAGAATCTGTTCCAGAAAGTCAACAAGCATATATGGGTATTGTAGGTGCAGATGTTACGGAGGAATACTCTAAACAATTAGGTATGCCTGTTGGTGTATATGTTAACCAAGTAGCAGATTCCTCAGCGGCTACAAAAGCTGGTCTAGTTCAAGGGGATATCATTACTTCAATTGATAATAATAAGGTGAAATCAATGGAGGATCTTCAAGAATATTTAGCAACTTATAAAGCTGGATCAAAAGCAACAATTAAGTTCAGTAGACAGGTGAATGGTACTTATACCGAAAAGAGTGTGAAGATAACTTTTGGAAGTAAATCTGAAGCTTCTAATAATAAATAATTAGCAACTGCTTAAGGAGTCAAAAGTCTTGTTTTAATTTACTGTAAGATATTTATTATAAAATAAACGGGTGTCAAATAATAATTTGACACCCGTTTCATGTGATTGATAATTGAATATGTTTGGAAGGCAGGGGTTCATTTCATGAAAGAAACCATTCAATATATCAAAGGAGATTTATATAATATCAATTCTAAAGTATTATTCCTTTTCAAGATTACATTGCTGCTTTTAGAATTAATATAATATCTTCTAAGGACGCTTTTTTAGGATTGGTTAGTCCACAAGCATCTTTTAAAGCATTTTCTGCTAATACAGAAAAGTCTTCTTCCTTTACGCCTAATTCAGCTAAACCACTTGGAATATTTACATAAGAAGAAAGTGTTTTAATTGAATCAATTGTTTTTTCAGAAGCTTCTTCAATTGTCAGAACGGTAGTGTCAATTCCCATTTCTTTTGCAATATCATAAAGTCTTTCGCGTGTTATCTCTTGATTAAATTTCTGAACATGAGGAAGTAGGACTGCATTACAAACACCATGTGGTAAGTTATAGAATCCACCTAACTGGTGAGCAATTGCATGTACATAACCAAGACCTGCATTATTGAATGCCATACCAGCTAAATATTCTGCGTAAGCCATTTGTTCTCTAGCTTCTTCATCGTTACCGTTATCAACTGCTTTTCCTAAATATTTAGATATTAATGAGATGGCTTTTAATGCACAAGTATCTGTTACTGGAGTTGCAGCTGTTGATACATAAGCTTCAATGGCATGAGTTAGTGCATCCATTCCAGTTGCAGCAGTTAATGATTTTGGCATTGCCATCATTAATTCAGGATCATTGATTGCCATGATAGGATTCACGTTCTTATCAACTACAGCCATCTTGATATGCTTTTCTTCATCCGTAATAATGCAAAAGATGGTCATTTCACTTGCTGTACCTGCAGTTGTATTGATTGTTACAAGAGGAAGGGCAGCTTTCTTAGATTTATCAACACCTTCATAATCGTTAATCGTTCCACCATTCGTAGCTAATAAAGCAACAGCCTTTGCACAGTCGTGCGCAGAACCACCACCAATAGATACTACAAAGTCGCAGTTATGTTCTGTTAAGATCATGGAACTTTCTTCTACGGAAGCGATAGTAGGATTTGGCTTAACACCATCATATAGAACATAATCAATTTGGTTTTCGTCAAGAACATCTGTTATTTTCTTAACTAATCCTATATTAATCAAAAAAGTATCTGTTATAATTAACGCTTTCTTTAAACCTAAAGAAGCAATTTGTGGTCCTGCATCTTTTAAACAGTTCTTACCCATTAAACTTAATGGTGGCATATAAAATTTGTAACCCATAGAAATCTCCTTAATATAAATTTACATTTGAAAAAGTTGTTCGTATTTATCATATCTTACTGTTATAACATTAACTAATCATATTTTTTATAAAATATACGAAAATTAAAATATATTTGAAAAATCGACAAATTATGATATAATCGAAAAATAGTTTCTCTAATGAGCATTAAGTGAATTAGTTCGAGGTGTTAAATGAATAGTTTTAATAGAAAATTAGAATTAAGTGATGGAGTAGAAACAGAACATTTAAGAATTATGTATTATGATTTGGCTACTCACTATAAAGATATGTACTGTTCCTATGAATATAATCGTTTATGTACAATTATACAAGGTGAGAAAAAAGTAACAATCAATAGTGAGCATACTTTTACCTATGGAAAAGATCAAATTATATTACTAAAACCACATTCTACTGTAAATATGGAGATAACGAAACCAACAAAAGCAGTAGTATTTGAGATATCGAATCAATTAATTTCTGAAATTAATGATAAAGTCAATATAGACATTCAAGATAAGAATACATCTAATCAGATGTCTGTTATAACTGATGATCGCATAAATGCTGTAATTAATAGAGTAATCGATACAGCAGGTAGTAAAGAAAAAAACAAAGAGTTTTTAATAGATTTGTATGCACAAGAAATAACGTATTATTTATATAAGCATAAGCTCTTTCCACATATTTCAAAGAATCAAACAACTTCAAGTATTCAGATGGCTATCGATTTAATGAAGGAACATATCTATGAGGATATTACAGTGAATGATGTCGCATATCGTTTGAATATGTCACTTGCAAACTTTTCTACTAGTTTTAAGCGGGCAATTGGAATTAATCCAAATCAGTATTTTACCAATCTTAAGTTAGTAAAAGCACAAGAATTACTAAAATATCAAACGGTTACAGAGGTTTCTTATAAGCTTGGTTATGAGAATATTTCTCATTTTATTAATCTATTTCGTAAGAAATATGGAGTTACGCCAAAACAATATAGTATGGAACTAAGTAAGAGAGTTAGAAGTAATTAAGAGGAATCCAGTTTGATACAAGCACCAACTACTTCTTTTCCAAATATATTATAGTACATAAGTTACTTAATAATTGGGAAAGCAAGGAGGATATGATGAAGAAGGCATTGTTTTCAAAGAATGTAGCGTGTTTGATGGCGTTCATTCTTATCATATTATCAATCATGCCATGTATGACTGGTTGTAAAAAGAACCAAGATCTAGAGAAAATTACATTAAATGAAGTTGCACATTCCATTTTTTATGCACCTCAATATGTAGCATTTGAACTGGGATATTTTCAGAATGAAGGGTTAGATGTGAAATTAGTTACTGGATTCGGTGCAGATAAAACAATGACAGCTGTATTATCAGGGGAAGCTGACATCGGATTTATGGGATCGGAAGCATCGATTTATGTGTACAATGAGGGAGCAGAAGATTACGTAGTTAACTTTGCTCAATTAACACAAAGGGCAGGTAACTTTTTAGTAGCTAGAGATGCGGATAAAGATTTTAAATGGGAAGATATTAAGGGAAAAACTATATTGGGTGGAAGAGCTGGCGGAATGCCTCAGATGGTTCTGGAATATATTTTAAAGAATAATAATATTGATCCAAAGAAGGATGTAACAATTGTACAAAATATAGACTTTGGCCATACAGCAGAAGCATTTATCTCTGGTCAAGGAGACTATACAGTAGAATTTGAACCATCTGCAACAGCAATTGAAAAGCAAAAAGAGGGAAATGTAGTAGCATCTCTTGGAGTTGATAGTGGTTATGTTCCTTACACTGCTTATTCAGCAAAGGGAAGCTATATCAAGAAGCATCCTGAAACGATTCAAAAGTTTACAAATGCTATTCAAGCAGGTTTGGATTATGTAAATACACATACACCAGAAGAGATTGCAGATGTAATTGCACCTCAATTTCCTGAAACAGCAAAGGATGATTTGATAGCAATTGTTACAAGATATGCAGAACAAGATACCTGGAAAGATAATGCCGTATTTGAGGAAAAGAGTTTCACTTTATTAGAAAGTATTTTAAAAGAAGCTGGCCAACTAAAGGAAGAGGTTCCATATAAGGATTTAGTTAACAATAAGTTTTCAAATAAAGCGGCAGAGCAATAAAGAATTGTAATAACAAGTAATTATATATATAAATGAAAAAAAGTAATCAGTCGCATCGCAACTGATTACTTTTTTGTTAATTATTCTTCTGTAGGTTGTGTATTAGAATTTGTGTTAATTGTATCATCAACAATTTCATCTTCTTCATAGATGTCATCATCGTCAAAATCATCGTAATCATCATCAAAATCTTCCAGATAATCTGGTTTAAAGTGTCTATAAAGTAGGTAAGCAATAGTGGATAAAGAAGCAACTGCAGCTATTCCAGCTAAAATATAAAGCCAAATACAATGCTTTTCTTGTTCCTTTTCTTTCTTATTCATTAATTCACTTAGTTTGACAGCGCTTAATATTTCTTCAATCTTATTATTCAATGTGTACACGTCCCTTCCAATTTTTCGATGAAACCAAATTTAAATAATTCTCACTAAGATATTACAAGATAGGATATAATTAGTAAGGTCTTAGTTTAATGCTTGTATTATACCACGCAAGAACTGCGTTTACTATATAATTTGTATAAAATTTGTCTAAATTATTCTATTTTTTTTAATTTAGCAAAAGTTGCAAGCATTTTTTTGATTCCTGCGGAGGGAAAATCAACCGTAACTTCATAATCTCTACCACCTTCAGTGATATCCATTACAATACCAACACCAAATTTAATATGTTTCACGGTATCGCCAACCGAATAGTTCAATTTAGTGCCATTATTTACAGCAAATTGCTTTGTTGGAGCTGCAACATATGGTTTAGAAGAAAAACTATTTTTGGCAGTAGCATAAGCACTCTTTGGTTTCTCAAATGTTCCAAAATCCATAGAAGAGTTTGTTAAAGCTCCATTATCATTGAAATTAAATGGATTAGAGTCTCTAGTTATTCTTTTAACAGTACTTATCGATTGATTTAATAATTCTCTCGGAATCTCTTTTAAGAAGCGAGATGGTTTGTTAAATTGAGTTTCTCCACGAATCATTCTTTGTTTTGAAGCACTAAGATTTAACTTTTTCATAGCTCTGGTGATACCAACATAGCAAAGACGGCGTTCTTCTTCGATTTCCGTTGGATCATCGGATGTGATGGACATGTACCCTGGGAAGATTCCATCTTCCATACCGCATAGGTATACATATGGGAATTCTAACCCTTTGGCGCTATGAAGAGTCATGAGCACTACCATGTTATTAGTCTCTTTTAGATTATCAATATCAGCTACAAGAGCTACTTCTTCAAGGAAATCACTTAACGTAGGCTCTTCATCAGCATTCTTCTCATATTCAACTACCTTACTGATTAATTCGTTGATATTATTAATTCTATCTTCAGCTTCTTCCGTACCTTCTTCTTCTAATGCTCTTACATAGCCAGTTGCATCTATAATTTCATTTACCAAATCTTCAAGAGAATAAGTAGGAGAGGAGAGCTTTGATTTTAAAGCTTCAATTAAGCTAACAAAAGGTGTAATCTTGCCTACGCTACGTCCAAGTGCTGGTATATAATCAGCATGGCGAAGTGCGTCGTAGAAACTTAAATCATTATTATAGGCATAAGCATCAACTCGATCAATTGTTGTTAGACCAATACCACGCTTTGGAATATTAATAATTCTTTTAACAGCAAGATTATCAAGACCATTATCAATGGTTTTTAAGTAACTTAAAATATCTTTAATTTCTTTTCGCTGATAGAAATTTACTCCACCAACAATCTTATATGGAATATTCTTTAGAATAAATTTTTCTTCAAATACACGAGATTGGGCATTGGTACGGTATAGTATTGCAAAATCACTATAGTCTACACCTTCTTGTTGGATGATATCATAAATATCATTGACAACGCTACTTGCCTCTTCATGTTCTGTATCATAATGAGAAAAAGTAATTAAATCACCTTCTTCGTTCTCAGTCCACAGAGACTTATCCTTTCGACCGAGATTATTATGAATGACTTCATTGGCAGCAGCTAATATATTCTTAGTTGAACGGTAATTCTGTTCTAGTTTGATTACTTTTGTATCAGGAAATTCCTTCTCAAAATTTAAAATATTATAGATATTGGCCCCTCTGAATTTGTATATAGATTGATCATCATCTCCAACAACACACAGATTATGTTCGATTCCACCTTCTTCATTCTTAGTGGAAGCTAATAGGCTGATGAAACGAAATTGTACTGTGTTCGTATCTTGATACTCATCAACCATGATGTATTTAAAACGGTTCTGGTAGTATTGCAGAGATTCCTTATCATTCTGAAAGAGCTCTACTGTTTTACAGATTAAGTCGTCAAAGTCAAGTGCATTATTATTTTTTAATCGCTTCTGATATTCTTTATAAACTTCTGCATATTTAACCTTAACAAAATCTCCTGCTGCACGTAACGCATATTCTTCTGGAGAAATCAGTTCATCTTTTGCAGAAGATATAACGGATAAGAGAGTACGTTCTTTGTAAGTTTTCGTATCGATATCTAAGAACTTACAGACTTCTCGCATAAGAGATTTTTGATCATCACCATCATAGATCGTAAAACTTTTATCATATCCCAATTTATCGATCCATCGTCTTAAGATTCGAACACAAGTAGAATGAAATGTACTTACCCAGATATTCTCTGCACCATAGCCTACGATATTATCTACACGTTCTCTCATTTCACTTGCTGCTTTATTCGTAAATGTTAAAGCAAGTATATTCCAAGGATTAACATTGTACTCGTCAATTAAATATGCAATTCGATGTGTTAATACTCTTGTCTTACCTGAACCAGCTCCGGCTAAGATAAGAAGAGGGCCTTTATTATGTTCAACAGCTTCACGCTGAACTGGATTTAATGAATCATAGATACTCATATTTTCATTCGTCCTTTCTTTTCTACACGTGAAAGGACGCAGATTACGGGTGCGTCCTTGCCACTTTCTATCATTAATATGTCTTCATAATTGATTCTTCTTTGTCGAAATATGTTCAAATACTGACACGAACAAACATACGGTTAATTATAACATCAATAGAAAGGAGATACAACAATAGATTCTTGCATTTGCAGAAAAATTTAACCTATATAAAAGGGCTAATATGACATTAAATAATCAATGATTTATATGATTGGAATCTAATATAATATCTCTACATTTCCAGCAGTGTGTTGTTACAAAATATATAATTTCCTTTACTTGGTCATCATCGAGTCTACAAACAAAGGATATACTTTGCATAGCTGCATAATGATTATCTTTTTTGTATAGAATTTCTTTTACATTATATTCAATATCATTAATACATACTCGAAAAGGGTTGATAGTACCTAATCCATTAAAAGAAGCAAGGACTCCAATATCAGAATTTCTTGAAGTATTCTTTGATTTATTCATATCATAACTCCCTATTAATTATTTGATCATAGATAATTTTTACTTGTTTAAACAATTCTAGTTATGTTACTTATTATAACAGAACACATGTTCTGAGTAAAGACAATTATAAAAAAATTATAAAATAAATAGTTGTTCTTAAATAAAAATTTTTGACAAATGTGATATCCAATATCATAATTTGTACAAAAAAATTATTTACATCTAGTTATCAGTACTATATAATAGGAATAAAGAGGTGATAAAATGGGAATTACCAACGAAGAGTGTATTAAAGATATTATGAGCTATTTGAAGAAAATAGATTATATAAAGCCAGAGGATATTCCAAATATCGATTTATATATGGACCAGGTAACAACTTTTATGGACGAGCATTTACAATCAACCAAGAGATATGATGATGATAAGATGCTTACTAAGACTATGATTAATAACTACACGAAGAACAATCTGTTGCCTTCTCCTAATAAAAAGAAGTATTCGAAGGAGCATATGCTACTCCTTATTTTTATCTATTATTTTAAAAATATTTTATCCATAAGTGATATACAGAGAATATTTAGCCCGTTAACTGAAAAGTATTATAATAAAAATAATGAGATTAATTTAGAATCAATATATAAAGAAGTATTTAGCTTAGAAAAAGATCAGATTAATGTACTAATAAAGGATGTTATTCGTAAATATAGTAAATCAAAATTAACGTTTGAAGAAGCCGAGAATGAAGAGGAAAGAGAATTCCTTACAACATTTACTTTCATATGTATGCTTAGCTTTGATGTTTATGTTAAGAAAATGATAATTGAGAAAATGATCGATGGTTTTGATATAAACAAGAAAAAGGATAAAAAGGACGAGTCATCCAAAGGAAATGAATAAACAAAAATACCCCAATATATCAAGATAAGTAAGTAGTATTACTACCTTATCTTGATATATTGGGGTATCTTTTGTTTAAAAAGAATAAATATTTGCTGTAATATCTATTTCAATTTATTTCATATCATCATTAAATTCTGGAATTCTTGTGAATACCATATCATATCCATCATTACCATAATTAAGAGATCGGTTTACTCTACTAATTGTAGCAGTAGAAGCTCCTGTCTTTTCTGCGATTTCTAAATATGTTTTGTGTTGACGCAACATTCTTGCAACCTCAAATCTTTGAGAAAGTGATAAAAGTTCATTCACTGTGCAGATGTCTTCAAAAAATATATAACATTCTTCGGAATCTTTTAAACTTAAAATAGCCTCAAATAAATGATCAACGGCTGAAGTTCTAATATTTTTACTCATTATAACAGCTCCTTATTAGTTAATTTTTATGCTTTCGTACTTGCAAAGATAAATAGAACCACAGATTATATAAATCTTTCAAGTATATCATTTTTAAATAAATAGACACTATAATTTTACCACGATAAAGTCTTAAAGTAAAGCGGATTATAGTAGGGCGTATATTTATTTGATTAAATTTCTTTTCACTTGGATAAATTGTTTGAATTTCAATGTTGAAGTATTCATAACTAATTCGCTAGGAAATTCAGTTTGTGCTAATAATTCTTTTGCATAGCAGAAGTTAGCAACGTCATCCGCTATATGTGCATCACTTCCTAAAGTGATTGGAACATCATATTTTTTGCATAGAGTTAGCATTATAAGATCATTTTCTTTTGCATTAGCACGAAATCCTTTTGGATTAAGTGAACTATTATTTAATTCTAAAAGAACATGGTTTTCTTTTGCGGCTAATACCAATCGTTCATAATCAACTGGAAATCTAGAATCATCAGGATGACCAATAATATTTACATAAGGATTTTTCATTGCTCCAATCAAAGCATTGGTATTTTCCTCTTTGGTACCAGCTGTAATACATGGACTATGTAAGCTTGCAATTACAATATCAAGTCCTCGTAAGGTATCTTCGGTTAAATCAATTGTACCGTTGTAATCTAGGATATTTGTTTCAGATCCAAGTAATAGTTCAATTCCTTCCATATCCCTTCTGACTACTCTAAGATTATCAAAATAGAAGACATGACAGGTACCAGGCATCGTTGGTGCATGTTCAGTGATGCATAGTAATTCAAGTGCTTTCTCTTTTGCTGATTCAACCATTTCATTTATAGTACTATAAGCATGTCCGCTTGCGATAGTGTGTGTATGAGTGTCCAATACAAAATTCATGTTTTCCCCCTTGCTGCAATGAATATGCAGACGTATTTTCATTTAAGTTCAAATGAAAATAAATATAATGTTTTAAAGATTACATTCATATGTTAAATTAAAAAAATCATAAAGATTAATAGAATAATTTTATAGTTTAACATTATAAAGTGTTACACAATAAAAATCATTATATAAAATAATCGAAGGTTTTTCAAGTAATCACCATAAAATATATAAAAAAATAAAGAAAAAAGATTCTGTATTATTTTACTTAATAAACAAATGAATATATTACCAATTACTTTTAATTATTAAGTGAGTGCCCAACTATTAATAAATAATATGAGTAGTCCAACAAATAACCTGTTTGGTAGTACTCAGGCTAGATTTTTGAACCAGGTCATTTGTAGGGGAACTCATAATATATATAACGGAACAATAACCGTTTACTATCATGAAAGAAAAATGATAGAAACGGTTATTGTATGTTAAGGATTATCCATATTAATGCATACTTTAATATGAATGATCAAAAGTAACTTTACAGTTAAGCTTTAAGCACAGATACGTTTTATATCATCATGATTCAAGGATTCTTTTTCTATCAATTCTGCAGTTATTTGTTCAAGTAATTCTTGATTATTTGTAAGTAACGATAAAGTTTTATCATATAGATCGTTGATATGTTCTCTGCAGCGATTTACTAATTGATTGTCATAATTTTTTTCAAGTACATCCATACTGAATAGCCCCATATCCTGATCCATTCCAAACTTATTGATATAATTTAGAATAAGAGAGGAGGCTTTTTGTATATCATTACTTGCACCAGTTGTTATATTAGAGGAGCCAAAGATAAGTTCTTCTGCAGCCCTACCAGCAAGTAATACTTGGATACTTGCAATAATCTGTTCTTTTGTCTGATATTGTGTATCACTAGGAATGCTAAGATTAAAACCACCTGTACCTCGTACACTAGGTATAATAGTAACCTTTGATATAAAATGTTCGGGTTGTAATATCTTGGTTGCAAGAGCGTGTCCAGCCTCGTGATATGCTGTTATTTTCTTATCTTTATCAGTTAAAAAGCTTAAATCCATCTTAGGCGAACCTGCAAGGATAGTATAGAAAGCACGATCAATGTGTTCTTGGGTGATCACTGTATTACTATCATTTGCTGCATTGATGGCTGCCTCGTTTAGAAGATTTTCTAACATGGCACCGCTAAAATATACCGTAGATTTTGATAATGCTTCAAGGTTTACATCATCAGAGATTGGCTTTTGTTTCGCATAATGAGTCAGAATTGTTTGCCTTGAATTAAAATCAGGCAAATTGATTTCAATCTGGCGATCAAAACGTCCTGGACGAAGGAGAGCTTCATCTAAAGTATCCAAACGATTCGTAGCACCTATTACAATAATCCCTTTATTCTCATGAAATCCAGACATTTCGGTTAATAATGCGTTCAATGTCTGATCTCTTTCGTCATTACTTGCGGAAGCACTTCTAGCACGGTGCTTACCGATTGCATCAATCTCGTCAATAAAGATAACAGCTTTTTCATTCTTCTTTGCCTTTTGAAAGAGGTTTCGAATTCGACTAGCTCCAACACCCACATACATCTGAACAAAGTCAGAACCACTCATTGCATAAAATGGAACATTTGCTTCACCTGCAATTGCTTTGGCTAATAACGTTTTACCTGTGCCAGGTGGGCCATAGAAGAGAAGACCTCTTGGCATTCTAGCACCTACATCAGAATATTTTTCTGGATCCTTAATAAAGTCGATAATATCTTGTACCATAGATTTCGCTTCAACATTACCAGCAACTTGATCTAGAGTTATAAGTTCCTTGTTTTCTTTGTTCTTATTTTTATTCGAGTCAAATATATTAAAGTTCTTAGGATTACCTTTTTTGGATAAATATATCATTGCTCCAATGATTAGGACTATAACAAAGATACGAAATGCATTAAGAAGGGCATTTTCATTTCCATATTGTACAGTGATATTATGAAGTAATAGATATTCAGTAAAATTATCTGTTTTAGGATTTGGAATACGATATAATATATTTGGCTTATTTACTAATTCAACTTGAAAGAAATTGTCATTAGGAGAAAGATAAGCGTTTTTTACTTGATTATTAGTAACTGCAGTCATAAATGAGGGGTAAGTCATATCTAGCTTTGTAGGATGTGGAATCAAGAATATATAAGTAAGAATACTAATAATTACGATAAAAGATGAAAATATGAAAAAATATTTTTTCATTAAGAAACCTCCATGGGTTGACTTGGATAAATCGGTTACTAACAATATTTTATCTTCTTTTATGCAACATTGCTATGAAAAATATATGGGAAGATTGTATGTTTACTCCAAGTAATATCGTCAGATAAAAGAAAAGACATCAATAATATGATGTCTTTGGAAGTAGATTATGTGTTTTTAACCTTGATAAATAAAGTATCTATTTTTACCCAACTGCTTTGCTTGATATAGAGCTTCATCAGACAATTTCATTAACATATTCTGATTTAAGGCATCATTAGGGTAAATTGCGATACCAATACTTGCGGAGAATGAATACTTACTTTTGAGACTTTCGTTATAAATAATGTTACACAGAGAATTTGCTTTTTGTTTGACTTCTTCTATATTAGAAACATTTTTCATAAATATAATAAATTCATCACCACCAAATCTTCCAATAATATCAGAAGGTTTAAAGTGTTCTTTTATTCGGGCACCAATAATTTTTAGAAGGCGATCCCCCTCTTGATGGCCATAAGTATCGTTAACCTTCTTAAAGTTATCAAGGTCAAGGAAGAAATATGCATGCTTTGAGTACTTTCCTTCCATTTCAAGGATTTTGTTAATACGCTTGATTAATGCAGCTTTATTATATAGATTAGTTAAAGTATCAATTTCTGCAAGGTTAGTTAATCTTTTAAAATATTCTTTATGCTCGTTGATATTATGCATTTTACCAAGAACATGATTAGAACCTTCTTTATCAGATACAAAGGAAGCGGAGAGAATATACCAAGAGTAGTCGTTCGTAGCATTTTTGACTCTCAGATCAAATTCAATTCTATTTTTGTCATCAATTAACTGCATAATGTTATGATTAAAACGATCTAAATGATCTGGAAATATCATCTCTCGAATATCTGCGATTGTCTTAAGTGGTGCAATACCAAATTCTTGTTCAAAATTATTAGAAAAATAAAAAAAGTTTTGTTCAACATTATAGTCAAAAATGATATCAGAAGACTGCTCTGATATTGTCTCTAGTCGTTCCTTTTCTAATACCAATTGATTTTGTGACTTTTGTAACAATCGGATAACTAGAATATATAGAGAAAATATAATTACAAATAATATGAAAATACATAAAAAGGTCATATAAATAAAAGTTATGATACTAGTATTTTGTTTCTCAATATAATTATCAAGACAGTGTTTCTTAATAACGGTTACAATAATCCAATTTGATTTACGATTGTAATTATAACAGAGATACTTATTTTGATGATCCTTAGTATAGGTGTAGATTCCTGATTTATTTCTAGATACTGTTTCACGAAATGATAGGAACGTTTGATAATCCATAAAACTTTTTTCTCTTTTTGTATCATAAAATTTACTATTAGTTTCCTCATTTTTGTTATCTACGATGATTGATCCATCATTATGGATAATTAGAGTATTTCCAAATTGACTCAATGTATTGTTTTGTAATGTTGATTGCACATCCTTTACATCGTTACTGAATATAACACCACCAACAATTTTATTACCGTAATAAATAGGTACTGCAATGACAATGGAACGTTCTCCATTATGCCTAGTACGAAGAATATTGGTAACCGTTTTTTTTCCTTGCATTATTTTTTTAAAATAGTCTCGGTCTGAAACAGAATAGATTTTTTGATATCCGAAGCCACGCCCATCTTTACCAACGATAAGAAGATATTTATCTGTTGAACGGTTTAATTTCTTAAGTATTAATAAAATATTCGATGTATTTATACCATTTGCATCAACACAAAAGCTTGATACTTCATTTAAAAAGTTGAATGTATCATTGATTTCATTTGTTACTAAAATATTTTCTTGTGCTGAGATATCTTTAAGCATGCTTAACATATTTTGTTCGCTCTGATTCAGAAATTTATTTTTAATTGTAAAAAAAGATATTACTATGATAAAGGACATAGTTATAATAAGCATTATTAAAACACCTGTTATTAACTTCTTTTTGCGTAATATTGGGTTCATGGATCACTTCCTATTTTATATTTTTTATAGTAAATTATTATTTATTACTATGTTAAAAATGTAATAACTAAAATTGGTTTATTGTGGAAAAAGATGGTATCGATTGATACTATATATTATAACTGATTTTAATAATATATACAATGGAGAAGATAGAAGTATCATTATAAAGATTATATATCAATTTAGGAAGGAAGAGATTAATAGAATAAATATTATGAAGAACCTTCAAGTTGTAAAGGAGTAAATGAAAAAATCATCCCAAGGAGATCCCCTGGGATGACGTTATTAATACAGTACTATAATTAAATTTTTTTTAATATCTAATCATTATTTTTTCGTGTTAATAGCGCAACCGTCTCAACATGCACAGTCTGAGGAAACATATCAACAGCACATACTTTGGTTAATTGATAACCATTCGCTAATAATATTTCTAGATCTCTTGCGAGAGATGTAGGCTTACATGAAATATATACAATGCGATCAACACCATATTGTATAATCTTGTCTAATGCTTTTGGATGAATTCCATCTCGAGGTGGATCTAATACTATCAAATCTGGTTTGTCAGTAATATCATCAATTACTTTTAACACGTCACCTGCAATGAATTCACAATTAGTTAAATTGTTTAATTTAGCATTTTCTCTAGCTGCAATAACAGCTTCTTCAATAATCTCCACACCAATAACTTTTTTGGCAACTGGAGCTAGAATCTGAGCGATGGTTCCAGTACCGCTATATAAGTCAAAGATTAACTTATCCTTAGTATCACCAATATATTCACGTGCTGTACTATATAATACTTCTGCACCTAGAGAATTGGTTTGGAAAAAGGAAAATGTTGAGATTTTAAACTTAAGATCTAAGATTTCTTCATAAAAATAATCTTGGCCATATAGAATTCGTGTTTCATCGCTTTGCACGACATCAGCTAGGCTATCGTTTATAATGTGAAGAATACCAACAATTCTACCATTTAAAGACAAGGACAATAATTCATTCACAAGAGGAGTTAAGTCAATTTCTTCACTAGAAGAAGTTACTAGATTTACAAGCATTTCTCCTGTTTTGACTGCACGACGAATTAATAAGTGTCTTAAGTAGCCTGTGTGTGATAATTTTTTATAAAAAGGAGTGTTCTTTTTCGTAAAGAAATCTAGAACGGTTTGTAGAACAAGGTTAAAATCTTTATCTACAATTTTACACTCCGATGCAGTTACGATATCATGGAAACTTCCCTTTTTATGAAGACCAAGGGCAAGTGGACCATCTTTAATCTCATCTCCAAAAGAAAATTCCATCTTATTACGATATTCCCATTCTGTTGGGCTACCTTTGATTCCTTCAAATTCGTAATCTTCACAAACTGCATCAATAAGTTTCTTTACTTGATCTGCCTTTATAGAAAGTTGGTCTTCGTAACTTATTGTTTGAAACGTACATCCACCACAAGGACCAAAATGTTTGCAGTTAGCAGCTCTGGTTTCAAGTGGTGAAGCTTCAAGTACCTCTAATAACCTACCTTCATAGCGCCCTTTTCTTGCTTTGTTTATAGAAAATCTTACTTTCTGTTGTAATAGGGCATTTTTGACAACAACCTTGTTATCATCTATTGTTATAATTCCTTTGTTCGGAAAATCAATGCGTTCAACGGTACCTTCTAAGATTTGTCCTTTTTTCATGATTAACTCCATTCTATATTCATTCTACCAGAAAAAAAGAGATACAAAACTCATTGTTTTATACCTCAACTATCTAATGATTATAGCATAGCTTGTATGGAATAACAAGCATATAACGTCTAAAAAATAGAAGATATTATGATACAGTTCAGCTGATAATATCGCGAGGTGTTTTTGTGAGTGGAGCGAAGCGCAAGTCACAAGGCTGAATGGTAATTCTGTTATTGAAAAGGTGCATAATGTCGAAAAATAATTTGCAATATCTAAGATTCATAGATATAATAACAAATTATAAGAAACATGTGGTGATTCATATATCAAGGAAGAGTAACGGATAGGAGTTATGAAATGAGTAAAATAGTAAATAGAAAAGTTATGTTTTTTGACATAGATGGTACGTTGCTAACGGAAGGAACACATATTATTCCTGATAGCGCCAAAAAAGCTATTAAAAAGGCGAGAGAAAATGGACATTTGGCATTTATTAATACAGGAAGAACATTTTTTAATATAGAAAAAGAACTTCATGATATAGGTTTTGATGGATACATATGCGGCTGCGGTACCTATGTTAGAATAAATAATGAAGTGGTGGAATATAAGACGTTGGATGTCTTAACACGTAAGGAGATTATCAACCATCTACGTAAGCATAGGGTTGATGCTATATTAGAGGGATTAGAGGATGTATATTTTGATACAAATAATATTATTTCAGAGAATATGAAGAATATCAGGGACGATTTTCATAAGAAAGGGTATGGCTTAGAGAAAAATTGGGACAGCGAAGAAATATCATATGATAAATTATTCTTAATAACGAGTATGGAAACTAATATTGAAGAATTCATAAGTTTTTTTAATGAGAAATTTGATTATATAGACCGAGGAAATAATCGTGGAGAAGTTGTACCAAAGGGTTATTCTAAAGCTACTGGAATTAAAAGAGTATTAGATTATTATAATATTCCGATTGAAGATGCATTTGTCTTTGGTGATAGTTCTAATGATTTACCAATGTTCGAATATGTGCCTAATAGTATTGCAATGGGTGAAAGTGACGAATGTATTTTAAAGCTGGCACATTATCATACAAAAAATGTGGAAGATGATGGCATAGAATATGCAATGAAGAAATATGGAATAATATAGTAAAAACTGTTAAAAAATGCATGATTTAAAGATTGTTTATTGATTAAATAAAATGATAAAATTTAAAATCAATACTTGATTTTTGTAGAAAATTTAGATAATATGTCTTTAAGATGTTGGTCTTAATTGAACTAGTGTGGATAACAGATTTTACACTCCTAATTTCTACGTCGCCCATGGCGATAGATGGGAACTATTGTGAATATCTAATTTCATTTCTAGATTTAAGAGTAGCCAAAGGTCGCACATAGAGTTAGTGATAGATTCAAAAATTGATACAATTTTGATTTGCTAGCTCAAAATTAGTAAGATATGAATGGAGATAGTTATGAAAAATTTAATATTAGTTACATCACCACCAGCATGTGGTAAAACATTTATTTCAAGAAAATTAGCAAAAGAACTTAATAATTGTGTTTATCTTGATAAAGATACTTTAATTGTATTATCAAAGCAAATCTTTAAGGTAGCTGATCAAGAATTTAACAGAAGTTCAGACTTCTTTGAAGAAAATATTCGTGATTATGAATATGATGCAGTATTAGATTTAGCTTTTGAAGCCCTTGATTATAATGATACCGTACTTATTAATGCTCCTTTTACAAGAGAGATTAGAGATGACGAATATCTTAACAAATTAAGAGCTGAGTTAGCAAAAAAAGATGCCAAATTAGTAGTAATATGGGTACATACTGATACTGAAGTTTGTCATCAAAGAATGATCGAACGTGCATCTGATCGTGATGATTGGAAATTAACTCACTGGGATGAATATATTAAGAGCCAAAACTTCACACAACCTGATAATATCAAAGAATTAAAAGTATTTGAAAATTCATCTGATAGCGATTATGAAAAATCAATGAAAGATATTGTTGAATTCATTCGTTCATAAGAAACATAGGATAGCAGAAAGTATATCATGTACTTTCTGTTTTTTTGTGAATTTTTTCACACTCAAATCTTCTGTAATATATTTTAAAGAATATAAATAGCCACCATGTAAAATAATTCAACCTATTCAGTTATGATAAAAAAATTATGAAATCACAATGAGAAGTTATCATATAATATTATAAAAGCTATTATTGAATAAGCATTATTAATTCAATTTGAATAGGGTGGATAGAAGAGTATATGAGAGGTAGTATATTAATATCAGGTGGTAAAGAGTATAACAAAAATTATGTTGATGCAATAACAAAATCTTCAGGTAACGCAATATATGAATACTGTCCAAAATATAAGGAAAAATATATTGGACTTGTGCTAGCTGGAGGCTATGATATGGATCCAGTGTTTTATAGACAGAATAATCATGCATCTAAGGGAATCGATATAAAAAGAGATGAAGCAGAACTTCTTTTACTTGATCAGTTTGTTCATGCACAAAAGCCTGTCTTGGGTATATGCAGAGGGCATCAAACTATTAATGTATATTTTGGTGGAGATCTTATACAAGATATCTATACAAAGAGCATCCATCAAAAAGAAGGGGATGCGATACACAAAACAATAACGAAAAAAGATAGTGTTCTATATCGGTTATATGGGACTGAATTCGCAACCAATTCAAATCATCATCAGGCTATTGGTAAGATCGGAGAAGGAATTGATGTTACACAATATTCTAATGATGGAGTAATCGAAGCAATAGAACATAGTGATTTACCAATCTATGGTGTTCAATGGCATCCAGAGCGCATGTGTTATGACAATCTTAGAGAAGATACAGTTGACTCTAGCAAGTTTATGAAATGGTTTGTGAATTTATGCAACACGGCAGGTGAATCGTATCAAAGAATGTAAGTAATAATTTAAAATGCAGTTGTTCTTTCTGGTAATATAGAGCAACTGCATTTTATGACTAGAGTATCAGTATCTTACTTTATCTAACTTATGGATACTAATACTCTAATCATTTTATTTATTCAACAGTAACCGATTTTGCCAAATTCCTTGGCTTATCAATCTCTAATCCACGATATTTTGCTACATAATAAGCAAGTAATTGTAGAATTACAACGGTCGAAAATGGAGTGAAACGATCATCAATTTTAGGAATAGTTAATAGATAGTCACAGATTGAGTCGGTAACTTCTAGTGTTCCGTTAGATATTAAGATTACGTTCGCTCCTCTTGCTTTTACTTCTCGTATATTTGAGATTACTTTATCATACACACTTTCTTGAGTTGCTAATGCAATGACTGGAACTCCTTCTGTTATTAGTGCTAAGGTTCCATGCTTTAATTCGCCAGCTGTATATGCTTCTGAGTGGATATAGGAAATCTCCTTAAGTTTTAAGGCGCCCTCATAAGAAAGCGCATAATCTAAACCACGTCCAATGATAAAAGCATCTTCGCTATTCATAATATTTTTTGCTATTTCCTTAATATTATCCTTCATCTCTAAAGCTTTTTCCATTGACTGAATTGCATGATCTATGTCTTCTAGAAAATGAGTAACATCATTTTTGTCATAAATATTACGTTCATAAGCCATTTTACATGTAATCATATAAAGGCATAACATCTGTGAAGTATAACCTTTTGTAGTAGCAACAGCAATCTCAGGGCCGACATGAGTATAGAGAACATAATCACTTTCTCTTGCAATACTAGAACCCTTAACGTTAACAATAGATAGAGTTTTAGCACCTTTTTCATGTGCTAGACGAAGAGCTGCTAAGGTATCAACTGTTTCACCAGATTGAGAGATAATAATTACAAGTGTATTTTCATCAACGATTGGATCTTCATATCGAAATTCAGATGCAACTTCAACAACCACAGGAATGCGTAGTAATTGTTCCATTCTATTTTTTCCGACTAAACCAGCGTACATTGCGCTTCCACAAGCTACAATATAGATTCGATTAAAGCTTGTAAATAAATGATTTGGTAATTTATCCACTGTAAAATCAATTACTCCATCGTGTATTCTTGGTAGAAGAGTATTTCTTAATCCTTCTGGTTGCTCGAAGATTTCTTTTAACATAAAATGCTCAAATCCTTTTTTCTGGGCAGTCTCAACATCCCAGTCTACGCTCAGCATTTCAGGTTTTACTAAATTTTGATTCATATCCCATACAAGAATTTCATCTTTTTTTAACTCAAAGATATGATTTTCAGGTAAAACAAAATAATCTTTCGAATACTTAATTAAAGCAGTAACATCAGAAGCAATAAAAGAACCTTCGTCCGTATGAGTAGCAACTAAGGGACTAACATTACGAATACCGTAGATACTATCTTTTCTATCATGAAACATGATTAAGAAAGCATAAGCACCTTTTAATATTTTTACAGCTTCTTTTATGGTGTTGATTGGATCTCCATCGTATAAATGATCCAAAAGCATAGCGGCTATTTCAGTATCTGTTTGTGAAACTGGCGTATATTCATTTTCTAAGATTTTAGCAATACTGTCGTAATTCTCGATGATACCATTATGGATGAGTGTTACTCGATTTACTGTATGGGGATGTGCATTTACATCTGTCACGCCACCATGAGTTGCCCATCTTGTATGGCCGATACCGCAAGTTGAAGGGATGGTAGAGTTAGAATCAATTTCCTGTTTAAGATTTGATACTTTTCCAACCTTCTTAATTGTTTTTACACAATCTTCGGTCCTAAGTGCAATACCAGCGCTATCATATCCTCGATACTCTAATTGCTCTAAAGCATGAATAAGTACATTGTCAGCCTGTAAGTTTCCTGTAAAACCAATAATTCCGCACATAATTTAATCTCCTTTGGCCTATTTTTCTGCACAAAAATAAAACCTGCCATAGAAAATAATTTTGCAGATCTAGGACTTATTTAATTTTCAATGTTCTAGTTACTATTTTCTTTGGTTGCATCGTATTTGTTCTACAGTTGCCCATAGTTTTTTTCGATACATCTCACGCCCAAAGAAGCATGGAAGAGCATCCGCCGAATTTTCGATAAACTCTTCTCCTCGTTAACCTCATCTTTCCGATCATGAGGTACATGGCGCTTTCTTTTTGCAATAGATGATTGGATAAAAATGAATTAAATATTCAATCTATGCATATAAGCTAAAATAGTCAGCACTATGGCAGGAATACATAAAATGTATTAATATAACATATTCAGATTGTGAAAAAAAGTGAATATATACTGTCTTATGTTTAGCTTAGGTACAATATATCATTTGAAATGAAGTGAGTCAACAAAAATGTTTTATCTAAATAAATTATTTTTAATTGTATAATTTATAGATTTTTTTTTATACTATATTTTGCTATAAGTTAAAATTTATTGTGTTTAGAGGAAAATGTTTGTGATTTGTATTTATTTCAATAATTACTAGACATTAGAAATAAAAAGTAATATAATAAATACAATAATAATAACTATTATTAAATCAAGTAAAAGGAGATATGAATATGAATATGGACAAGATAGTTTGCAACTGTATGAATGTAACAGTGCAGGATGTAAAAGATGCAATTGATAAAGGAGCATCAAATTTAGAAGAGGTAAAAGAAGTTACTGGAGCTGCTACAGTTTGTGGCGCATGTGAAGAGTATTTAACTTCAGTTGTTGATGAATTTTTAAAATAAAATTTTATCTCTTTATAACTAGAAGATAATAAAACTGGTTATATATAATATAGCAAGGTTGGGATTATATATTTCAATCTTGCTTATTTTTATTTTAATTCGATTATAACAATAGATTTTCCATGTATTCAATTAATTATATTACTGAGAAGTTTGAGCAAAAGTAGCCCCAAATTCATAAATATACAGCAAAATACACTTAGTAACGAAAATAATTAGAAATTATTCATAGCTAAAAGGTGCAAATTAGTAGAAAAATTATTCAAAACTATCAAAATAAAGCAATAATTCTATGGACATGTTAAAAATTATGAGTTATATTAGTAGTGTACTTTTTTATTGACTAGTTTGTAATCATCTAAATATTTTAAAAAAGCTGAGAAATTAAATTTTACGACAGTTTATGAATATTAAAGGAGGATAAAAAATGGCAAGAAAAATGAAGACTATGGATGGAAATAATGCCGCTGCACATGTATCATATGCATACACAGATGTTGCTGCAATCTATCCAATTACACCAAGTTCAGTTATGGCAGAAGTAACTGATAAATGGGCAACAGAGGGTTTAAAAAATATTTTTGGACATGAAGTAAAAGTTGTTGAAATGCAATCAGAAGCGGGTGCTGCAGGTACAGTACATGGTTCGTTAGCAGCGGGGGCGTTAACTACAACATATACAGCATCTCAAGGCTTACTACTCATGATTCCAAATATGTATAAAATGGCGGGTGAATTATTACCAGCAGTTATTAATGTTTCCGCTCGTGCATTGGCAAGTCATGCTTTGTCAATATTTGGAGATCATTCGGATGTCTATGCATGTCGCCAAACAGGTTTTGCAATGCTTTGTAGTAGTAACGTTCAAGAAGTTATGGATCTAGCTCCAGTAGCACATTGTGCTGCTGTTAAGGGAAGAGTACCATTTGTACATTTCTTTGATGGATTTAGAACATCACACGAGATTCAAAAAATTGAAACTTGGGATTACGAAGATTTAAAAGATATGATGGATTTAGAAGCTGTTAACGCATTCCGTCGTCGTGCTTTAAATCCAGAACATCCTGTTTTAAGAGGATCAGCACAAAATCCTGACGTTTTCTTCCAAGCAAGAGAAGCTAGCAATGGATATTACAATGCAGTACCAGGTATTGTTGAAGAATACATGAATAAAGTTAATGAAAAAATTGGTACTGATTATAAATTGTTTAACTATTATGGTGCAGAAGATGCAACTCATATCATTATAGCTATGGGATCTGTATGTGATACAATTGATGAAACAATTGATTACTTAACAGCAGCAGGAGAAAAAGTTGGTGTTGTTAAGGTTCGCTTATATAGACCATTTAGTGCAAAACATTTATTAGATGCAATTCCAAACACTGTAAAACAAATTACAGTTCTAGATAGAACAAAAGAGCCAGGAGCTTTAGCAGAACCATTATATCTTGATGTAGTTGCTGCTCTTAAAGGAACTAAGTTTGATCAGACTCCAGTTCTTAATGGTCGTTATGGTTTAGGTTCTAAAGATACTACACCAGCTCAAATTATTTCTGTATATAGAAATACTGAAAAGAGAGGATTTACAATCGGTATTAACGATGATGTAACTCACCTTTCCTTAGAAGTAAAAGAAAGTCCTAATACAACACCAGAAGGAACAATTAGTTGTAAGTTCTGGGGTCTAGGTGCAGATGGTACCGTAGGTGCAAATAAGAATTCCATTAAGATCATTGGTAATCATACAAATCTATATGCACAAGCATATTTTGACTATGATTCTAAAAAATCTGGTGGTGTTACAATGTCACACTTAAGATTTGGTAAGAAACCAATTAAATCAACTTATTTAATTAGTGAAGCTAACTTTGTGGCTTGCCATAATCCATCTTACGTTAGAAAATACAACATGGTTCAAGAATTAAAGAAAGGTGGCACTTTCTTACTTAACTGTGGTTGGAACATGGAAGAAATTGAAAAGAATCTTCCAGGACAAGTTAAACGTTACATTGCTGAAAATGATATCAAATTCTATACAATTGACGGAATCAAAGTTGGTAAAGAAATCGGACTTGGTGGACGTATCAATACAGTACTTCAAGCAGCTTTCTTTAAATTAGCTAATATTATTCCAGTTGAAGAAGCAGTAAAATATATGAAAGATGCAGCAACTGCATCCTATAGCAAAAAAGGTGATGCAATTGTAGCTATGAACCATGCAGCAATTGATCGTGGTATCACAGATGTGGTAGAAGTTAAAGTTCCAGAATCTTGGAAGAATGCTACAGATGAAGATATTACAACAAAAGCTACTGTTGGTTCTAAAGCAGTTCTTGATTTTGTAAATAATATTCAAACTCCAATTAGTGCACAAGAAGGTAACAAATTACCTGTTTCAACATTCGTGGATCAAGCTGATGGTACTTTACCTCAAGGTACTGCAGCATATGAAAAACGTGGAGTGGCAATTGATGTTCCAGAATGGATTCCAGAAAACTGTATTCAATGTACATTCTGTTCTTATGTGTGTCCTCATGCTGTTATTCGTCCAGTAGCTTTAACAGAAGAAGAAGCAGCTAAGGCTCCTAAAGATATGAAGCTTGTGCCTATGAACGGTATGCCAGGTCTTCAATTTGGTATTACAGTATCTACATTAGACTGTACAGGTTGTGGATCATGTGCAAATGTGTGTCCAGGTAAGAAGGGTGAAAAAGCTCTTGTTATGAAACCTACAGAAACTCAATTAGATGCACAAAAAGGATTTGATTATGGTATTACAATCGAAACAAAACCAGAAGTATTAGAAAAATTCAAAGAAACAACAGTTAAAGGAAGTCAATTTAAACAACCATTACTTGAGTTCTCAGGAGCTTGTGCAGGTTGTGGAGAAACTCCATATGCAAAACTTGTTACTCAATTATTTGGAGAGAGAATGTATATCTCAAATGCAACTGGCTGTTCTTCAATCTGGGGTGGTTCCATGCCTTCAACTCCATATACAGTAAATTCAAAAGGACAAGGTCCAGCTTGGGCTAACTCTTTATTTGAAGATAATGCTGAATTTGGATATGGTATGCTATTAGCTCAACAAGCTATGAGAAGTGGATTAAAAGAAAAAGTAGAAGCATTAGAAACTACTACTTCAAGTGATGAAGTAAAATCTGCAATCAAGAGATATTTAGATTCTTTTGAAAATGGTAAAGAAAATTCAGGTGCAACAAGTGCCTTAGTTAGAGCATTAGAAGCTGATCAAAGTGCAGAAGCAAAGAATATCTTAGTTGATAAAGATTTCTTATCTAAGAAATCTCAATGGGTATTCGGTGGTGACGGATGGGCTTATGATATTGGATTTGGTGGTCTTGACCATATTATTGCAAGTGGACAGGATATTAATATCTTAGTATTTGATACAGAAATCTATTCCAATACAGGTGGTCAATCTTCTAAATCAACTCAAATTGGTGCAGTAGCACAATTTGCAGCTGGTGGTAAGGCTGTTAAGAAGAAAGATTTAGCACAAATTGCTATGAGTTATGGTTATGTTTATGTAGCACAAATTGCACAAGGTGCTGATTACAATCAAGCAGTTAAGGCATTTGTAGAGGCTGAAAGCTACCATGGACCTTCAATTGTAATCGCTTATGCTCCATGTATCAGTCATGGTATTAAGGGTGGTATGTGCAATGCACAATCAGAAGAAAAAACAGCTGTAACTTCAGGATATTGGAATATGTTTAGATTTGATCCTCGCCTAAAAGAAGAAGGAAAGAATCCATTCCAATTAGATTCTAAAGCACCAACAACAGGATATAAAGATTTCATCAAGAATGAAGTACGTTATAGTGCACTTGCTAGACAGAATCCTGAAAGAGCAGAAGAATTATTTGATCAAGCAGAAAAGAATGCAGTTCAAAAGTATGAATATTTAAAGAAGTTAGCATCTTTATATGATGTTGAATAATTAAATATATAATAAAAGTTATATAGATGATTAGGCAGGAAAATTTTCCTGCCTAATCTGTATTTATGCATAGGATTTCTACATCCATCTGATTCAAGCATCACCGAAACATTAAAAATGCATATAATGTTATAAATAGTATTTTTATTGGGAACGAATCTTTTTAAGTGGAGAAAGGATGTGAAATCGATGGGAGCATTTGTTGGAAATCCAGTTCAAGTAACTTATACTTATGGAACAGAAATAAGTAATACAGTTATTCTATATTCATCAGCAAATACGGTTCTCTTAACATACCCTTTAGTTTCTATTAATGTATTTACAAATAGAGAGTATGCTCATATTGGTAATATGATTCAATATAAAATTGTAATTGAAAATAAAGGAACAATGGATGTGTTTAATAATAGTGTTACATTTTATTTGAATTCGTTTTTAGAACTAGTTCCTAATACATTATATGTTAATGGAAAGAGAAGTGCAGATAATTTAGTAAATATTTCAATTCCTAATTTATTAGTTGGAAGTCAACAATGTGTAATTATATTTACTGCATTAGTAGTAAAATCATCATTTTGTCAATATTGGAAAATAAAAAGTAAAGCAACAATAAGAGGTACTTATGATGGCAATAGTACATTAGAAGTTACATCAGAAACCGCTGATACAATAGTTGAAAAGCCAAAGAAACTATATCAATTAAAAGAAAAATTAATCATGCCATGTATTATGCCAGAGATTAATCGTATACTTAACTGTCAAGTATATTTATTAAGTGTATGTCCTATTGCGGTTCGAGATGGCCAAGTGCTAATTAAAGTTAGCTATGCAGCTGAAATAGTCTACTGTGATAATACAAAACAAAGATTGAGCTATTATCAAACTTATGAAAAATACCTAAAGTTTAATCAAGGGTGTTATCCATATGTTGTGTGCATAGCAGTGGATAGAAAAGAAATATTAGATAATCATCAGGAAATGTTACTTTTTATTGAAATAAGTATTTTTGATAAAATTGCTTCTGGCCTTAAAAACTAACATTAAGGCCAGAAGAGTCTTTAGTACATAGAGGAAAAGGACTTAATCTATGCTAGAATATTACCTGTTATTATTATTCTATTTAGCTTGCTGTGCCATTAATAGTAACTAATAATACACCACTGGTTGCTGGAATAATATATTCTATCTGAGCTGAACCATCGTAATTCTTGAGAATAGATAAAGCACCAGTACCAGCTGTATATGTGTAGTATCCACCAGTCGATGGAAGGGTTTGAGTAGTTCCATTATCGATTTTAGTTGTTATTGAATCAATAGAAGCAACATTAGTTAGCGTATCGCTGATAGTCAAAGAAGAGGTTGCGGTGTTCCCTGTATTTGTAAGAGTTATTGTATAAGAAAAAGCAGTGCCCGATGGGATAATTGCTGGAGCTTTTTTGGAAGCGCTTAATAGAGCATATTCTTTATAGCTGATTAATGGTCCAGATGTTAATGACTCAGTAGCTGTTGCAACAGTAATGGTGTTCGATAGATTTGTAGCAGTGAAGCTACTACCGATATCCATCATATAAGTCAATACAGCTGTAGAGTAAGGAGCAAGAGTACTTCCTAATGTAATAGCAAGATCTCCATTTGCATCTTGCGTAATGGTTGGAGCAGTAGCAGGATCATCATTGATAATTACAGAACCACTACCTGTAACATAGGTAAAGGGACTGTTTGCATAAGTTCCACCAGTTGGTGTGAAATTATCGGATATACTTGTAAATGTTAAAGTTTGATTTGTAGTGTTTGTGATTACAATTTTGTAAGTTAATCGATCAAAAGGTTTAAAATAACCTCTGGATACAGTTTTTTGTACCGTCATAGTACTTGAGGTACTATTTGTGGATAAAACGTCATCGGTTGCTGTAATACCACTAGTAGTATTGTTGTTGTATAATATATTGGCTTGGGAATTCAAAAGTTCTGCCATTGAAATCGACTCCTTTATAATGGATTAAGTGATAATTATATTAGCTACCAAGTTTTTATTAATTTTATGGAAACTAATGTTATTTTATCCTTATTATATTATATTCATATTCATAGAGCTTTGTGATAAAATAATGGTATTTGTCACATAAATACCATATTTAAAAGATATTGTATATATATATGGTTATACATAAAAAGTAAAAAATGAAAATACATAATATATAAAATTAGTTGTGTGTTTTTGTAATTATATTCTTATATAATTAATAGGCTTATAATTAGTTAGTAATGATGTGTAATAAAATGGAAAATGGGATAAAAGTGAAAGGATTAAAAAATGAAGAAAAATATAAAAATAGTACTTATACTTGTTATTTGTTTATTATGTTTCCCTATCGTTGCATCCGCTGCAACAGGAATTAAAATAACATACAATGGAAAAACAACAACTTATAAAGATAAGGTATTAAATACTAGTTTAAATGGAACAAAAATTGATATATCAAAGACACCGGGTATATTAGTAGATGGTTATGCAATGTTGCCTTATAAACCTGTTTTTGTAGATTCCAAAATACATGCAACCTCAAGTTATTCATCTACAAAAGATACAATTAAGTTAACATATAAAGACAAAGTGATCTTAATGACACTCGGTAAAAAGACTGCTACTGTGAATGGAGTAGCAAAGACCATGCCAGTTGCACCAAGAAAAGTTACATATGTAAGTAGTGGAAAGACGACAATTCTTGTTCCATCAAGATTTATCGCAGATACTTTTGGTTTAACTTATAACTGGAATAGTAAAACGACAACTGTTGAGCTTGTTAAAAAAGGAATTGATCTAAAATATGATTCCAAGTGGTATACCTATACTGGAAAACAGTTAAAGATTACTACAAAAGGTAATGCTGTTGCAACTAATATGCCAGGTATTATTATTGAGAATACTGAACTAGTACCTGCTAATAGTGTATTTAAAGTTGGAGTAGGTGCATCTTATAGTTATAATAGTGATTCAAAAGTTATTACAATAAAGAGATATCGTAAAACAGTTAAGCTAACTTTAGGGAGTAATATCGCAAGCGTAAATGGTGTTAACAAAACGATGGACACGAACGCAAGATTAGTATATTTGAATGAAAAAGGTAGTTGGTATGTTATGGTTCCAGCAAGTTTTGTAGCAAAAAGCTTGGGTCTTAAATATAGTTTTGATACTACAACCAATACTTGCATTATTAAAGAGCCAAGTTCCTTTGGAAGTATCGCATCCCTAACCAATAAAAGTAGTACTGAACTAAGAGCGATGTGGATATCTTATCTTGAGTTTGGCACAACAGCTAAAACCAAAGAACAGTTTGAAACAATGATTGATACCATGTATGACAATTGTGTTAGTTATGGTATGAATGCGGTAGTGGTTCAAGTAAGACCATTTGCAGACGCACTTTATCCATCTAATTATTTTCCATGGTCAGCTTATGTATCTGGAGAACAAGGTAAGTCTGTTGATTATGATCCATTAAAATATATGGTATCAGCAGCACATGACAGGGGATTAGAATTCCATGCTTGGATTAATCCTTACCGAGTATCTCTAAGCTCCGATTACTCAAAATTATCGGATGATAATATTGCGAAAGTATGGCATGAATCTGAGGATAAAAACAGAAATGTGTTATCTTATAGTAATAAATTATATTTTAATCCAGCTATTCCAGAGGTTAGATCTTTAATAGTGAATGGTGTAAAAGAGTTGGTGAAAAATTATAATATTGATGGAATCCATATGGATGATTACTTTTATCCAACGTTTTCAAAAGACAATGTAAGTAGTACGTTTGATGCGACGGAATATAAGGCATATGTGGAAGAAAATAAAGAAAATGGTGTTGAAAGCCTTTCAATAGCTGATTGGAGAAGAAAAAATGTTACTACTTTGGTAAAGAAAATCTATAGTAGTATTAAGACGATAGATCCAGGTGTAGCATTTGGTATAGCACCTGCAGCAAATTTAAGCAATTTAAGAAGTACTTTACAGCACTATGTGGATATCGATACCTGGGTATCAAAAGCAGCTTATGTGGACTATCTATGTCCACAGATCTATTGGGGATTTGATTATGGAGCGTATTCCTATGATAAAGTTATGGACCAATGGGCAGAATTAAATGCAGATAAAATCATTAAATTATATTCTGGTTTGGCAGTATATAAAGCAGGAACTTCTGAATCTGCTGAATGGAAGAATGATGATGAAATCCTAATGAAACAAGTAGAGTATTCAAGAGAAGATAATAAAGTAAATGGTTTTATGTTCTTCCGCTATGAACACTTTTTAAAAACCTATACGCAAAATGCAATTAATAATATGTTGTCTTTATGGCAATAGAGATAATATAAGGATTAGTTAATATTTTATCGCAACTTATGTGCATGTATAATAACATTACAACTATGTACTAGATTCAAAACTACAGTAATGAACAGATATTACTGTAGTTTTTTTATATAATAATATAGAAAATTATTTCATTAAAAACAAAGTAATTTAATTGAAATTGAAATAAAGCTTGTCAAACGATGGGTTATCATGTAGGATACTTAAGAAACAATATTAGTTATCAAATGTAGTTAGTGGCTTAAAGTCGTTGAATTAGCATAATTTTAAATCGTTTCGTTTGTTTGATTAATAAAGAAAATTTTTAAGTGCGTATTGTTAGAACTTTAGCATCCAACTAGTGATATAAATAGTTTTTTGATCCTAGCATTAATTTATAAGATATATGAAAAACTAATCTTAATGAAAAGAAAAATAAAGTGTTTTACACAAATTTGAATTTAGTGCTCTGAAAGTAAAACATATATGCTTAAAATATAACTACACAATGAAGATAAAGAAGGAGAATCGAAGTGGAATTTAAAAAAGTAAAGTTAGAAGATAAGACAATCTTAGATTCTTATTATAAAGAAAATTCGTTTAGAAATTGCGAATTAACATTTGCGAATACATTTTTATGGTCACAGTTTTATCTAGTGGAATATACCATTATAGATCAATGTTTAGTATATAAAACCGTATCAGAAAGACCACAATTTATCTATCCGATTGGTGCTGGAGATAAAAGGACTGTAATAGTAAAACTAATGGATTATTGTAAAGAAATAAATGTACCATTTTCCTTACGCTTAGTAAATCAGGAAATGTACCAAGAATTGGAGGATATGTTTCCTGATACCTTCCAAATTGAGTATGATAGGGATGCAGCGGATTATCTTTATCTATCTGAAAAACTTATGACATTATCGGGTAAGAAGTATCACGGAAAGAAAAATCATATTAATAAATTTCGCTCATTATATGAATGGAGTTATGAAAGAATAAATGATACAAATAAGCATGAGTGCATACAAATGGCAGAGGAATGGAATGCACTGCATCAGCAAGAAGATGAAGGAAGAAGTAGTGAATTAAAGATAACATTGGATGCAATTAAATATTTTGATGAATTGGAACTCTCAGGAGGATTAATTCGTGTCGATCAAAAAGTAGTTGCTTTTTCAATTGGCGAACAAGTTGGAAAAGATACCTTCGTAATTCATATAGAGAAAGCATTTGCAGATATTCAAGGTGCATATCCAGTGATTAATCAGCAAATGGTAATTGATTTTGGAAAAGATTATACTTATATAAATAGAGAAGAAGATATGGGTGTAGAAGGCTTGAGAAAAGCTAAACTATCCTATAAACCTATCATGATACTAGAAAAGGGTATCGTAACTATGAAATAAAAAAGATTTGAATGTTCGAAAAACATTCAAATCTTAAGATATATCATTTATTTTTCCTTCGTAATCTTTGATAATAACATTACGATTAACATAATGATGATAAGAATGATGAAAATACCAAGCATTCCTTTACCCATTATTTCAAGTGAAATTAAAAATCTATCTAACATAATTACTCCTTTCGTTAGGCTTTCACAGGCTAATGTATTAGATCTGATACCAATTTCAGGACAATACCACCAGCTACAACAGAACCGATTTGACCGGATACGTTAGCTCCAATTGCATGCATTAGAAGATGATTAGTTGGATCTTCTTTAAGAGACATCTTCTGGACAACTCTAGCAGACATAGGAAAAGCTGAAATACCTGCAGCGCCGATCATTGGATTGATTTTTTGTTTAGAAAATAAATTTAATAGTTTGGCAAAAAGTACACCACCAATCGTATCAAAAATAAAGGCAATAAGCCCTATACACATGATTAATAAAGTGGATATATTAACAAAAGCTTCAGCACGCATACTAAATGAGATAGTAATACCTAATAATAAGGTAATTAGATTGGCTAATTCATTTTGTGCTGTCTCTGAAAGACTTTTTAGTACATTACATTCACGAAGCAAGTTACCAAACATGAGGAATCCTACTAATGATACAGATTGAGGAGCAACCAGGCCTGCGATAAAGGTAACGATAATCGGAAATAGAATTCTAGTTGTTTTGGATATTGATTTTGGATTATATGGCATACGGATCATTCGCTCTTTTTTGGTAGTAACTAATTTGATTGCAGCAGGTTGAATGATTGGCACTAATGCCATATAGGAGTAGGCCGCGACGGCGATGGCTCCAATATATTTTGATTTTAGAATTTGGGAAACTAAAATTGAGGTTGGACCGTCAGCAGCACCTATGATTCCAATTGAAGCAGCGTCATTTAAACTAAAACCAAGTAGCGTAGCGACACAAATAGCAAAGAAAATACCAAATTGAGCAGCAGCTCCAAATAAGAACATCTTTGGATTGGAGAGTAATGGACCGAAATCTATCATAGCACCAATTCCTATAAATAAAAGGATTGGTAATGCTTCAGATGCTTCAATTCCAACATGGAATAACCATTCGATTATACCATTTGTCTTACCGATTCCTTCCAGTGTTTGATCGAGCACTCCTGAAGCAGGCAAGTTTACAAGAATGGCACCAAAGCCCATAGGTAATAATAAAGCTGGTTCAAAATCTTTGCAAATTGCTAAATAAATTAATAAAGCTCCAATTACATACATAAAGAATTCTTGCCATGTAATTGAAGTAATTCCGGATATTAGATAATCCACTTGTTTTTCCTCCTTAATATGTAAGTTTTAGATATGAATATTAGGGTAATTGCTATATAAACTTGTACAATTCATACCAATTGAAGGGGAGTGATTATGCTATTCAAGAAGTATTTCCCTTTATTAGTCTTAAGAATAACATGGAAAAATATGGATGTCAATATCAAGGTGAATTATGTAAGTGCAGAATGATTTTCATTACGAAAAGAAGTATTTAAAAGAATTTTAAAGAAATGTAAAAAAAATAGTGATTAATTTTTATTTTATGTTATAATGTAGAATTGTGTATTTATATATTTGAATCGTGATATGAAAATAACTAATTAAGGATAATATTCAATAAATTTTAGGAGGTTTCTATGCAAGACATTATTATTATTGGAGTATCAGGTGGATCGGCATCTGGTAAAACAACCGTAGCAAGCAGGCTGAAAGAGGAGTTTAAGGACAGTGTTGAGTTAATCTGTCATGACTATTACTACCGTGCTCATAATGAATTGCAGTATGAAGAGAGATCAAAATTAAATTATGATCATCCAAATGCATTTGATACAAAAAGACTAATTGAGGATATAAAGGAATTGAAAAAAGGACATACAATTGAACGTCCAGTCTATTCTTATACAATCCACAATAGGTTAGATGAAACAGTAACGGTATACCCAGCAAAGGTTATCATTCTAGAGGGATTTTTAATCTTTGAAAATCAAGATTTACTTGATTTAATGGATATTAAGATATTTGTAGATACAGCAGCAGATGAAAGAGTTATTCGACGAATTTTACGTGATGTGAAAGAAAGAGGAAGAAGTCTTGAGTCAGTTATCGAACAATATATCACCACTGTAAAGCCAATGCATGAGCAATTTGTGGAACCATCTAAGAGACATGCAGATATTATTATTCCAAATGGTGGACAAAATGAAGTTGCGATTTCAATGCTAATCAATAAGATTAAATCTATTATTGAGTAATAATTAGGTTTAAATGATGTAAAGCTCTATATTAAGAGATTTGATAGTGATATAACTGTCAATTATCTTAATATAGAGCTTTTTACTTTTTAGTCAGAATAAAAAAACAACTTGTAGGTATGTGCATACAAGTTCTATAATTACATTATAACATATTAAATAGGAGGAGGGCTATGGCAGTAGAGAATGGAAAAGCAAAATATTATATATTAATGGAAGAATTAAAGAATGCAATTCTTTCTGGAAAGATTAAGCCAGGTGAGAAATTACCTTCTGAAAATGAATTATCTTTAAAATATTCAATTAGTAGGCATACAGTCAGAAAAGCATTATCCATATTAACGAATGAAGGCTATATTATTGCTGAACATGGAAAAGGAACTTACTGTTCTGAACGATTAAAAAATCATAGTGCCTCCAAAAATATCGCTGTGGTTACTACTTATATATCAGACTATATTTTTCCTAGATTAATCAAAGGGATTGATAATGTACTTACTGCAAATGGATATAGTATTATACTTAAAAATACAGGGAATAGTCGAAAGAATGAAGCAAGATGTCTTGACGATATTATGACCAAGAATATTGATGGATTAATTATAGAACCAAGTAAAAGTGATATTTACTGTAAGAATATAAATCAATATAACAATTTAGATCAGTTAGGTATTCCTTATGTATTTATTCAAGGAACTTATCAGTCACTTAAGGATAAGCCAAGTATTCTTATGGATGATATGGAAGGTAGTTATATGTTAACCAAATACTTAATTGAACTAGGACATAAATCAATTGTTGGAATATTTAAAGTGGATGATTCACAAGGGGTACTAAGACATAAAGGCTATGTCAAAGCATTAAATGAAGCAGGTTTTCCATATGATCCAGACAAAGTTATCTGGTTTCATACCGAGGACCGGGATATTAAACCAAAAGAATCAATAAAGGATATCATACTATCTAAAGTTCAAATAGATGGGATCGTATGTTATAACGACCAGATCGCATATGAAGTAATTCGTGAACTGCAAGATATGAATAAAAAAGTACCAGAAGACATATCAGTGACTGGTTACGATGACTCTATGATTGCGAGTAATGGGCCTATAAAGCTGACTACGATAGCACATCCAAAAGAAAAGTTGGGTGAGATGGCAGCTGAGTTATTGTTAGAGAAGATTCATGGTATCGATGATAATGAGAGTAAGGTGGCACGCCTTATTGAACCACAGATGATTATTCGAGAATCATGCATGAAACGTTAATTTATTTATATGAAATAGAATCGAGAGTAAGAATTATTTAACTTAATATAAAAAATGGAGGTATTAACATGTTAGAAAGAAAAGAATACAAATTTTGGTTTGCTACAGGTTCACAGGATCTATATGGAGAAGATACTTTAAGAGAAGTTGCTGAACATTCAAGGATTATTGTTGAACGACTTAATAATTCTGGGACATTACCATATGAGGTAATATTAAAACCAACATTAATTGATAATACAACTATTCGTAAGACTTTCAATGAAGCTAATCAAGATGAGGAATGCGCGGGCGTAATTACATGGATGCATACTTTTTCTCCTGCGAAATCTTGGATATTGGGACTTCAAGAATTTAGAAAACCATTATTACATTTACACACACAATTTAATCAAGAGATTCCTTATGGAATAATAGATATGGATTTTATGAATACGAATCAATCAGCGCATGGTGACCGTGAATATGGACATATTGTAACCAGAATGGGTATTGAGAGAAAAGTAATCGTAGGATACTGGGATGATACCAATGTGAAGGAAAGAATTGCAAGTTGGATGAGAACGGCAATAGGAATTATGGAAAGTAGCCATTTACGAGTTCTTCGTGTTGCAGATAATATGAGAAATGTTGCAGTAACAGAAGGCGATAAGGTGGAAGCACAGATAAAATTTGGATGGGAAATTGATGCATATAATATCACTGATATCGCAGAGTATGTTAAGGATGTATCGGAAGCAGATATTCGTGTCTTGGTGGAAGAATACTATAGTAAGTATGATATCCTACTTGAAGGTAGAGATGAAAAAGAATTTAGGAAGCATGTTGCAGTTCAAGCAGGAATAGAAATTGGATTCGAGAGATTTCTTCAAGAAAAGAATTATGATGCTATCGTAACACATTTTGGTATGTTATCTGGCCTACAACAATTACCAGGTCTAGCAATTCAAAGATTAATGGAAAAAGGGTATGGTTTTGGTGCAGAAGGTGATTGGAAGACAGCAGCCATGGTACGACTTATGAAAATAATGACAGATGGTAAGAAGGATGCGAAAGGTACGTCATTTATGGAGGATTATACTTATAATTTGATGCCTGGACGAGAAGGAATCTTACAGTCACATATGTTAGAAGTATGTCCTACTATTAGCAAAATAAAGCCTTCCATCAAAGTAAATCCTTTATCAATGGGAGATAGAGAAGATCCTGCTCGTTTAGTATTTACTTCTAAAGAAGGTAGCGGTATCGCAACATCACTTATTGACCTTGGTAATCGTTTCAGATTAATAATAAATGAAGTGGAATGTTTACCACAGGATATTCAAATGCCTAAGCTTCCAGTTGCAACTGCTTTCTGGAGACCAGAGCCAAATCTATCAACAGGTGCAGAAGCTTGGATTCTAGCAGGAGGAGCACATCATACAGCATTTACTTATGACTTGACTACGGAACAAATGGTAGATTGGGCAGCAGCTATGGGAATTGAAAGTGTTGTTATTGATAAAGATACTACGATTCGTAATTTTAGAAATGAATTAAGATGGAATGCGGCATCTTATCGATAGAAACCAATGTAAGCTGAATTCCTATACCTAGTATATTCATAGAGGTGTTAATAACCTAGGTATGCGAAATTGGCGATGTAATCTTATATAGTATTAAGAAAAAAATCTGTGGAGGTTATTATGAAGAATAAAAAGTATTCAATAGGTGTTGATTATGGTACACAGTCGGGAAGAGCAGTATTAGTGGAAGTATCTACAGGTAATATCATAGCACAGGCGGTTAAAGAATATACACATGGAGTTATGGATGAATATTTACCAGATGGTACGAAATTACAGCCTGATTGGGCATTAGAACATCCTCAGGATTATCTTGAAGTATTAGTGGTCACTATTCCTACTGTATTAGAAGAGTCAGGTGTTAAAAAAGAAGATGTAATTGGTTTAGCAATTGATTTTACAGCATGTACTATGCTTCCTATTGATAAGGATGGTACACCATTATGTTTTAGGGAAGAGTTAAAAAGTATACCTCATGCATGGTTAAAACTATGGAAACATCATGCTGCGCAAGCACATGCAAATAAATTAAATAAGATAGCGAAAGAGAGAGGCGAAGAATTCTTAGCTCGATATGGTGGAAAAATCTCATCGGAATGGATGATTCCAAAAATCATGCAAATTGTAGAAGAAGCTCCAGAAATATATGATATGACTGACCGATTTATCGAGGCAACTGACTGGGTAACCATGATGTTAACTGGAGAAGAAAAGAGAAATAGTTGTACCGCTGGTTATAAAGCGATGTGGAATAAGAGAGAAGGATATCCATCTAAGGAATTCTTTAAAGCACTTGATCCTAGATTAGAAAATGTTGTAGAAGATAAATTGAGTACTGATATCTACTCTCTAGGAGATAAAGCAGGCGAATTAACAGAAAGTATGGCAGCTATTGTTGGCTTATGTCCAGGAACTGCGATTGGAATTGCAAATGTAGATGCCCATGTTGCACTTCCAGCTGTTGGTATCACAGAAGCTGGTAAAATGTTAATGATTATGGGAACTTCAACTTGTGATATCCTACTTGGAACAGAGGAAAAGATTGTACCAGGAATGTGTGGCGTTGTAGAAGATGGCGTATTACCTGGATTCTTCGGATATGAGGCAGGTCAATCCTGTGTAGGAGATCATTTTGAATGGTTTGTAGATAATTGTGTATCAAAAGAATACAAAGATGCTGCAGCAGCAGAAGGAAAGAATATACATACTTACCTTACAGAAAAAGCAAGTAAATTAAAAGTAGGTGAAAGCGGACTGTTAGCACTTGACTGGTGGAATGGAAATCGTTCCGTGTTAGTGGATGTGGATCTTACTGGAATGATACTTGGAATGACATTAACAACAAAGCCAGAAGAGATATATCGTGCATTAATTGAAGCAACCGCTTACGGTAAGAATATAATCATTGAGACATTTGAAGAGGCTGGGGTACCAATCAATGAGTTATATGCTTGTGGAGGAATCTCATGGAAGAATCCAATGATGATGCAAATCTATGCGGATGTTACTAATAAACCAATTAAGATATCTGCATCAGATCAGACCCCTGCATTAGGTGCTTCCATGTTCGGTGCGGTAGCAGCTGGAAGTGAAAAGGGTGGATATGACACTATTTTTGAAGCAGCTAAAGTGATGGGAAAAGTAAAAGAGGAATTCTATACTCCTATTCCTGAAAACGTAGAAAATTATAAGAAGTTATATTCTGAGTATAAGAAGTTACATGATTATTTTGGTCGTGGAGAAAATGATGTAATGAAGAGACTAAAATCGATAAAGGCTGATGCACGTAAATAAATTATACGGTATGTTTTCATTTGGTATTAATATTTTTTAATTATAAAAACAGAGAACGAACATAGTATCATGGCAAATAGAAAGTGAGTGATTCAATTGTTAGAAACATTAAAGCAACAAGTTTATGAAGCAAATATGGAACTTCCAAGAAGAAATTTAGTAACTTATACTTGGGGAAATGTTAGTGGGATTGATCGAGAAAAAGGGTTATTTGTAATAAAACCAAGTGGAGTCGATTATGATAAACTGAAACCAGAGGATTTAGTAGTGGTTGATATGGAAGGTAATCAAGTAGAAGGTGAATTCAGGCCTTCTTCTGATACACCAACACACTTAGAGTTATACAAAGCGTTTCCAGAGATTGGTGGAATTGTACATACTCATTCATCTTGGGCAACTGCATGGGCACAAGCGGGACGAAGTATACCTTGTTATGGCACAACTCAAGCAGACTATTTCTATGGAGATATACCTTGTGCAAGAGGCTTAACTCCAGAAGAGATTCAGGAAGAATATGAGAAGAATACAGGATTGGTTATCATTGAGACTTTTAAAGGATTAAATCCAATTCATGTACCAGGTGTATTATGTACCAATCATGGCCCTTTTAGCTGGGGAAAAGATCCAGCTGGAGCTGTATACAATGCTGTTGTACTTGAAGAAGTAGCTAAGATAGCTTACCATACAGAAAAATTAAAGAAGGATGTAACGGAAATACCTAAGGAATTATTAGATAAGCATTTCTTAAGAAAGCATGGTAAAAATGCTTATTACGGACAAAAATAAATACTTATTTAGTATTGAATGATATGAGTTGCCCGACAAATGACCTGTTTGGGAGACAGTCTAGGCAATTTGCACAAAACAGAAAAACTCATACTTCATTGAGTATGTATAAGAAGATCTAGTTCTCAGATAATTTTGTGTAAAACATATACTAGGACAGATAACTCGCTTCGCTCAAACAGATCTGCCCTAGCATATAACACGAAATGATCCGAGAACAAGATCTTCTAATACATAATCAAAGGCGTATTCATTTTTTCTGTTTTGTGCAAATTGCCAGGCAAGATTTTGAAACAGGTCATTTGTCGGGCAACATCATGATATAAGTTAAATAAGAAATAGTTAATAACATAAAAGTCACTTGCAAGTATATATACTTGTAAGTGACTTTTATGTTATTGAGTAAATATGACCTATTATTACTTGGAAATGAATCATCACTTGCTGTGAAAGTATAGATTCATCGTTGAAAAGATATTCATTCGTACGTGGGTTAATGTTAGTAGTTGCTGTTGTTCGATGTATGAGTTATCAGTAACCACTTAGAATAAAAGTCTACGTACATAGTCTACGTACATTGAATATTGTAAGTTTTACATAGAATATGGATTAGAATAATTGGCAGAATATAAGTAACAAGATATATAATGCAAAAATAAGAAATAAGAAACATGAAATAAAGAACAAGAAAGATTACAGAGGTTATATTGTATGACTACATCCAGAAATAGAGGAGCTTCTCCAAATGATTCTAAAGAATTTGGGGAAATTGCTTTAGAAAAGTTATCAAGGGCAGGATGCGATATCTATTATTTACTTAATCAAGGATATCATATCAAGGGAGCAACAGAATATGTAGGAAATCACTATTTGTTATCTACAAGACAGAGAATGGCTTTGACAAGATCTATTTCTTCACAATCTGATATTATAAGCAGAACATCTAAGCAAGTACAGGGGGGTTTGGAAGATGCGACTGTAAATATAGATGGATTTAATACAATTATTACATTAGAGGTTGCATTATGTGGTTCTTTACTGTTAAAAGGATTGGATGGAGCTATTCGGGACTTGGCAGGACTAAGGGGAAATTATCGAATTATTGATAAAACAGAATTGGCTATTGATCTCATTGGGGAGATGTTAAATAGTCAGAAGGTTAAAAATGCTATATTTTATATAGATGAACCTATTTCTAATTCGGGTCGGTTAAGGGAACTTATTTTATGCCGATTAAGGCAGTATGGATTTGATTCAGAAGTGCAGATCCTTCATAATGTAGATTCTGTATTAGAAAAATTGGAGTATGTAATAACAAGTGATGCAATTATTCTAGATAGGTGCATTAGTTGGATTAACTTAAATGATATGATAATATCGGAAAAGTTAGATGATTATAGAAATAATAAAAATTATGTTGACTTTGGTAAATTAATTAAATGAGTATAGAGGCGAGTCTTAGTCGGTGGTTAATTGTCATCGGCTTTTTTGTGCGTTAAAAAATAAAGAACTAACAAAGTAAAGCAGTTTTAAATATAAAAAGTTAATAGAAAATATAAAAAGTTGAAATTAATAAATTTACACTTGACACTTTAGCTATCTTGCAATACAATATACCTAAGTATTATGCATTACAAGATACTTGTAATGCATAATAATGAAGATGCAAATCTGGACAGAAAAGAAGCTCCAATAAGAGAAAGAGGAATATTTGTAGAAATTGAAAACATTGAAAGAATGAAACATATGGAAGGATGGAAAACTATGAAAACTAGACAGATAATAAAAGAGATGAATGTCTACAGAGAAAACTTAAGTGAAGCGAATCGCGCGCTATTTGACAAGATTTTGTTAAAGGTTCGTTTTTCCAAAATAAGAGAGCGTGATGCGGAAGAATTTAGCTACTATTGTTTGGATTTATTTCTTCAAGCAGAAAAAGAGAATCGATCAGTCGAAGAAGTTATGGGTACGAATGATGTGAATCAGTTTTGTGATGATTATATATCTGGTATTCGAGAAAACTATAATATTTATGAGAGAATGTATTTAAAAATCAAGTATGTTCCAATGATATTATTTATTTTTGTAGGCATATGGGAACTACTGATATCTTATATGATTCCTAATATCATTGCGGGTAATTCGGTTTCTTTAGATACTCCTATCACCTTAGCTTTAGTGATTGAGTTTATAGTTGTAATGTTCATCACTGAGATAGCGATGAAATACGCAGCAAAAATATCTTGGGAATTGAATCATCAGAACACTAGACATACTCAAATGAAATATTTTTTCATCATATTTGGAATCTACCTATTGTTTGTTTTTGGATTTGTTGGGATTAAATTATTATTTGCCAAGATTATATTATTTCATTTGAATTTCGTCTTCTTTATATCAACAGTTGCAATGATAATGCTGATTCAAGATTACTATGACAATAAGGTTGTGAAAAATTAAATAAGTAGGTGAATTCATATGAATAATAAATCTCAATTATTAAAGGGAAGCCTTGAGGGGTGCGTACTCCAGATTATAAATCTGAAAGAAGAAACCTATGGGTACGAGATTGCTAAAATATTAAAAGATAATGGCTTTACTGATATTTCAGAAGGTACATTATATCCTTTATATACAAGGTTGCAGAAGAACGGATTGATTAAAAGTACGATGAAGGAATCCAATCTTGGACCTTTACGCAAATATTATAGTTTAACTGACGCTGGAAAAGAAGAATTATCTGAATTTTGTGAATCTTGGAAATACTTAACCGAACACGTAGGAAATATTCTAGGTGGTAATATTATATAAAACTAATTCTTAAGATGTTTAAAATATTTGAAATAATAAGAAGGTAACTACCAATTCTTATTGTTTTAGATATTTTAAACTTTTTTTATTGTATAGAATTATTGATGCTAAGTAATAATTGCTTTTAATAGATACATCTACTTGTTATTAGATAGATGTATCCTTTAAAATAGACCTTTTAATCTTATTGAATCTGTGATATCATGAAATAAACAAAAAAATTAAAATAAAACAAAAAAATAGTTATAAATAAAAATAAATTACGAAAGGTGGAATAATGATGATGCAGACAATTAAGATGTCTTTGGATGATACAAAGCATCTTTCCTTAGTTTCCAAAGCATTATCTGCAGAGATACGTATTGAAATCTTAAAATTATTGTGTAGTGCGGATTTAAATATCAATGAGATTGCGGAGAAGTTAAAGATTCCAGCATCATCTGCAGCTTCACATATCAAGGTACTTGAAGAAGCCTCCCTCATCAAGACTTCATTACAACCAGGTGTGAGAGGATCCATGAAGCTATGTAAAAAACAGATGGATGAAATAGGAATCTCATTAACTACTCATAAGGATCATTATGAAGAGCAGGAAATAATCAGTATGCCAATAGGCAATTATGTAGACTATAAGGTAGAACCAACCTGTGGACTTGTAAATGAAAAAGGCCCTATTGATGAAGAAGATGAACCAAGATGTTTCTATAACCCACTTCGAACTACTGCAAAATTATTGTGGTTTCAAAAAGGTTATGTCGAATATCGGTTTCCAAATAATGTTTTAAAACAGAAGAAAGAAAAGAAATTAGAATTGTCTTTTGAAATATGTTCAGAAGATCATGAATATAATCTAGACTGTCCATCCGATATTACAGTATGGATTAATGGAATAGAGGCTGGAACTTATACATGCCCAAGTGATTTCGGTGGAAGAAGAGGTACACTTAATCCAAGCTGGTGGCCAGATAAGAACACACAGTATGGAGAACTAAAGACATTTCTTTTAACCGAAGAAGGAACTTTTATCAATAATATGAAAGTGAATGATAAATCTATCATGGCTTATGAGTTATCGACAAATGAATATATTTCTATACGTATTGGTATTAAAGAAGATTCTAATAATATAGGTGGGATAAATCTTTTTGGAGATTCATTTGGCGATTATCCACAGGATATATTACTTCGTTTTATATTTTAGGATGAGGAAACAATGACTTACTTTTTACCTTAAGAATTCAAGAAGCAGACTTTTCAAAAATAAAGATATATTTTTCAAATACCTATTTACTTTTTCAAAAAATAAGATATAATAAAAAATATAGAAACAGAAAAACTGTTTTAAAACAAAAAAATAGTTACAAATAAAATGGCTATTATAAATAGCACATAATTCTTTGGATTAGTTTCATAATATTAAAAATACCAATGATATAAACATAAAGGAGAAAATCATATGAAAAATGAATTGTTACAAAAGTTTAGCAGTATTTTTGGCGGAGAAGGCGATATGTATACTTATTTTGCTCCAGGAAGAGTAAATCTTATCGGTGAACATACAGATTATAATGGCGGACATGTATTTCCATGTGCACTAACTATTGGAACATATGCAGTAGCAAGAAAAAATAATGATCAAAAGTTACGTTTCTATTCTATGAATTTTGAAGATTTAGGTGTAATTGAATCCTCTATCGTAGGATTAGAAAAGAAAAAAGAAGATGATTGGGCGAATTATCCTAAGGGAGTTATCTGGGCGTTCAAGGAAAAAGGATATGATGTAACATCAGGTTTTGATATTTTATATTTTGGAAATATTCCAAATTCATCAGGGTTATCTTCATCAGCATCTATCGAAGTATTAACAGGATTTGTATTAAAAGATTTGTTTGGATTTGATGTATCCATGATTGATATCGCATTAATTTCACAATTTGCAGAGAATAAGTTCAATGGTGTTAATTGTGGTATTATGGATCAATTTGCAATTGCAATGGGTAAAAAGGATAATGCAATCTTCTTAGACACAAGTGATTTATCTTACGAATATGCTTCTATCGTATTAGAAGACGCTAAGATCGTTATTGCTTGCAGTAATAAAAAACGTGGTTTAGGCGATTCCAAATATAACGAAAGAAGAACTGAATGTGAGACTGCACTTTCTGAATTACAAAAAGTAAAAGATATTAAATCATTAGGTGAGCTTACAGAAGAAGAATTTGAAGCTATCAAAGATGCAATTAAAGATCCAGTTCGTTTAAAGAGAGCAAAGCATGCAGTCTATGAGAACCAAAGAACAATGAAAGCGGTTTCAGCTCTTAAGAACCATAACATAGAAGAATTCGGTAAATTAATGAATGATTCTCATGTGTCTCTAAAAGATGATTATGAAGTTACAGGAATTGAGCTTGATACTTTAGTTGAGACAGCTTGGAACCAAGAAGGTGTTATCGGTTCAAGAATGACTGGTGCTGGATTTGGTGGATGTACAGTAAGTATTGTTAAAAATAATGCAATTGACAATTTCATTGAAAATGTTGGAAAAGTATACGAAGAAAAGATTGGTTACAAAGCTGATTTCTATGTAGTTGAAGTTGGCAATGGCCCAAGCAGAATCTAATTATGAAATTAACCACAACAAAGGAAAAGTGTGAAATAAAAGTTATTTCACACTCCCTTATTAAGTAACTATATAAAAGGCACTTATTAATCAATAAGTAATTCATTAGAAAGAGAGTGATAAATATGACAATTTTAGTATTAGGTGGAGCAGGCTACATTGGGTCACATACTGTTTTTGAACTAATTGACAGAGGAGAAGATGTAGTAATTATCGATAATTTAGAAACTGGTCATATAGAAGCAGTTCATCCAAAAGCTCGTTTTTATCAAGGAGATATTAGGGATCGTGCTTTCTTAGATAGCGTATTTGATAAAGAAAAAATCGATGCAGTTATTCATTTCGCAGCAAATTCATTAGTTGGTGAAAGTATGACAAACCCACTAAAATATTATGACAACAATTTATGTGGAACCAAAGTGTTACTTGAATCAATGGTTGCTCATGGAATGGATAAGATTGTATTCTCTTCAACTGCAGCTACTTATGGAGAACCAGAAAGAATTCCAATTCTTGAATCCGATAAGACAGAACCTACAAATACTTATGGTGAGACTAAGTTATCAATGGAGAAAATGTTCAAATGGACTGGATTAGCTCACGGTTTACGTTATGTATCACTTCGTTATTTCAATGCTTGTGGTGCTCATAAGAGTGGAGAAATTGGAGAAGCACATACGACTGAAACTCATTTAATTCCTCTTGTATTACAAGTGCCTAATAAACAAAGAGAATCAGTAGGAATCTATGGTGACGATTATGATACCAAAGATGGCACTTGTATCCGTGATTATATCCATGTTACAGATTTAGCTGCGGCACATATCTTAGCTGTTAAATATTTAGTTGAAGGTAATGAAAGCAATATCTTTAACTTAGGAAATGGTATTGGATTTACAGTAAAAGAAATCATTGAAGCTGCAAGAAAAGTTACAGGTGATCCAATTAAGACTGTTGTAACTCCAAGAAGAGCTGGAGATCCTGCACAATTAATCGCTTCAAGTGAAAAAGCTAGAACAATCTTAGGTTGGAAACCAGAGCATACAGACATTGAAGAAATTATTGCATCTGCTTGGAAATGGCATGAAAAACATCCAAACGGTTTCGCAAAATAATAACATCTTGTTCACAAATGAATTTTACCGATTAGATATGGTAGATTGGAGTTTTTATGGTAAACATAAATAATGAGATTAAAAGATTAGTTGAGTATGCGTTAGATACTGAATTAATAACAGAGTACGATAGAATCTATACGACAAATAAGCTATTAGAGTTATTTGAATTAGAAGATTATGAAGATGACAATAGTACAAGTGAGTTAAGTAAAGAGCAAAGGATTGAAGCTATAGAATCTGGTGACGATCTTGAAGATATATTGAAGAATTTATTAGATTATGCGTATGAACATGGTATCATGAAAGAGGATAGTATAGTATATCGTGATCTGTTTGATACAAGAATTATGGGATTACTAGTTCCTAGACCAAGTGAAGTTGTTCAAAAGTTTGAAGCTTTATATAAAGAGTCAGCGAAAAAAGCAACTGATTATTATTATAAATTAAGCAAAGATACGGACTATATCAGAAGATATCGTATTAAAAAAGATAGAAAATGGGTTACCAAAACTGAATATGGTGATATTGATATTACAATCAATCTATCAAAGCCAGAGAAGGATCCAAAAGCAATTGCAGCAGCGAAGTTAATGAAGCAAAGCGGATACCCTAAATGTCTACTATGTAAAGAAAATGAGGGATATGCTGGAAGAGTAAATCATCCTGCAAGACAGAACCACCGTATTATACCAATTACAATTAGAGATATGAGATGGGGATTCCAATATTCCCCTTATGTATATTACAATGAGCATTGTATCGTATTTCATGGGGAACATACTCCAATGAAGATTGATAAGTCCACCTTCGCTAAATTATTCGACTTTGTTAAACAATTTCCACATTACTTCGTTGGATCGAATGCAGATCTTCCTATCGTAGGAGGCTCTATCTTAACACATGATCATTTCCAAGGTGGTAATTATGAATTTGCAATGGCAAAGGCTAAGATAGAGAAAACATTCCATGTAAAAGGCTTTGAAGATGTGGAAGTTGGTATTGTTAAATGGCCGATGTCTGTCATTCGTACAAGAGCTAAGGATGAACAAAGATTAATCGAACTAGGAGATCATATCCTAAAGACTTGGAGAAATTATACGGACGAAGCTGCATTTATCTTTGCTCATACAGAAGGAGAACCACATAATACGATTACTCCAATTGCTCGAAAAACAGGTGATATGTATGAACTTGATCTAGTACTTCGTAATAATGTCACAACGAAGGAACATCCTTTAGGTGTATATCATCCTCATGCGGAGCTTCATCATATCAAAAAAGAAAATATTGGTCTAATCGAGGTAATGGGATTAGCAGTACTTCCAGCTCGACTAAAAGACGAAATAGAGATCTTAAAAGATTACATTTTAAATAAAAAAGACATTTCATCCAATGTAGATATTGTGAAACATCAGGAATGGGTGAATGAATTTATGAAGAATTATAATGAAATCAATGAAAATAATATCCAGAAGATTATTGAAGATGAAATAGGTATTGTATTTGCAAAGGTATTAGAACATGCAGGTGTCTATAAGAGAGATCAAGAAGGAATGAATGCATTCCAGAGATTTATTGAGACATTATAATGTAAAGGATTCAAAATAAGTAAAAATATTACGCTAGTTGAACAATAAAAAAATATGATTTATATAAACGAACTTTCCATAGAACCGTAGGGGTATGGAAGGTTCGTTTTTTCATTATCTTTTAAATCAATTTTCGACATACAATTTAAATGGAGCTAACATATTGTTAACATTAATTAACAGTAACATGTATTTTGATTTAACATAGTAGAAATATAATGTCTCTCGTAAGGAAAGTTAAATAAAAAATAAGAAATACCTTAGGAGGGAATTCAATGAGAAAAATGAAAAGAGTGCTTGCGGTTGCTTTAGCAGGCGTATTAGTACTAAGTATGGTAGCATGTAGTAATAAGTCATCCAAAGAGAAAGATACTGAGACAGCTACAACGGAAGAGACAACATCCCCTGACAATAGTGCCACAGAAGAAAGCGAAGCACCAGCTGCAACAGAAGCTTCGATAACTGGAAGTATTACAGGATCAGGTTCTTCTGCATTATTACCATTAGCACAAGATGCTGCAGATAAATTCAAAGCTACGAATCCAGATGTATCAATTACATTAAATGCAGGTGGTTCTGGAGAAGGATTAAAACAAGTTGCAGAAGGTACAGTTGATATTGGTAATTCAGATGTTGAGGCTGAAGCTAAATTAGAAGCAGATCAAGCAAAAGATTTAGTTGACCATAAAGTATGCGTAATTACTATGGCACCAATCGCTAATAAAGACGTTTCTGAAAAAGTAAAAAGCTTAACAAAAGAACAATTGATTGGTATATTTACTGGTAAAACAACAAATTGGAAAGATGTTGGTGGTCCAGATGAAGCAGTTGTATTAGTAACACGTCCTGAAACATCAGGAACAAGAGCTTTATTTACTAAATATGCACTTGACGGTAAAGAAGAAGCTTCTAATGCATCATTAGAAACAGATGATTCAGGTACATTATTACAAAGCGTTGCAAGTCAAAAAGGTGCAATTGGATATGTTGCTTTATCTTATTTAGTAAATAATGATACAGTAGGAACTATCGGAATTGATGGTGTTGAACCAACTTTAGAAAATACATACAACGGAACTTATCCAGTATGGGGATATGAACATATGTATACAAAAGGTGAAGCTAAAGATGCTGCTAAAGCATATATCGATTATGTTATGTCAGATGATTATGGTTCACAAATGGAAGCACTTGGATACAATGTAGCATCTAAAATGACTGTTACAAGATAAAAGTAAAGACTAGGGCAGGCAGAGTAAAAGAAAAATTTTAGTTTCTGCCTGTTTTACTGGATTAGGAGTGAAGTTCTTGTTTAAAAACGGAATGTTTCAAAAAGAATATTTAGGAAGAACAATTGTAACAATATGCGGATTCTTTATGATTGTACTAACCTTTTTTATAGGTATATTTCTAGTCTATAAAGGTAGTGGAACTTTCACCAAGTATGGACATAGTATCACCGAGTTTTTATTTTCTTCTGAATGGGATCCAGCGGATAATTTTACTGGTGGTGGTAAGGTTGGTGCAGCAATCTATATATTTGGTTCCATTAGTACTTGTATGTTAGCTCTATGTATAGCAACGCCTTTTAGCATAGCATCCGCTATCTTTATGACAATGATTTCGCCTAAGTTGGGCAAACGTATCTATCGTCCAGCAGTAGAAATATTTGTTGGTATTCCGTCCGTTGTATACGGTTGGATTGGTCTAACCATATTGGTACCAGTTATTAGGGATCGGATGCATCAAGGATTTGGATTCTCTGTCTTAGCAGCAAGTATCGTTCTTGCAGTAATGATATTTCCTTCCATTACAACGGTCGTTGCAGACGCAATAGAGAATGTACCAAAAGAATACATTGAAGGATCCTATGCGCTTGGTTCCACTAGATGGCAATCTATATATCGAATTATTATACCAACAGCAAAAACAGGTGTCTTAACAGGTGTTATTTTAGGGTTAGCAAGAGCTTTTGGGGAAGCATTAGCTGTTGCAATGGTGATTGGGAAAATGAGAGCTTTTCCAAAGAATATATTTTCTCCAACATCAAACCTAACAGCTGCAATTACCTCTGATATGGGTGGTGCAGCAAATGGTGGTGAATATAATATTGCACTTTGGACAATGGCATTACTTTTATTTGTTATCTCTTTGTTATTTATCTTTATTGTTCACTTTATTACAAGAAGTGGAGAGAAACATGCTTAAGGGTGTACTGATTTTAGAGAAGATGCACCTCTATAAATTAGAAACGCTCCCCCAGAGTGATGCCCACGATTTGATCTAAATGCAATTATAATAGATATGCCGTATATGGCGGCGGATTGGAGCAATTATGAAAGAATCATATAATAGAGCAAAGATTATGAATCATATTATGACAATAGTATTCTATATAGTTGCAGGTTTTTTCTTATTACTATTAGTAAGTTTTGCTGGATATGTTATTATTCATGGTTTTGAAGGATTCCATATTTCGTTACTATCCTTTGATCGTAATGGAATAGGAAATCAATTATTTAATACAATATATTTAGTTTTTTTATCTTTATTTGTTAGTGTACCAATTGGTGTGTTAGCTGGAATTTATATGGCTGAATACGCAAAAAAAAATGCTTTTACCACTTTTATTCGAATATGTATTGAAACGCTTTCTTCTCTTCCTTCCATTGTGGTTGGATTGTTTGGATATCTTGTATTTATTTTAATGACAGGTTCTAAATGGAATCTCATGGCAGGTGCTATGGCTGTGTCCATACTGACATTACCATTAATCTGTACAGTAACAGAGGATGCACTAAAATCACTACCAAAAGAATATAAAGATGGTAGTTTTGGTGTTGGAGCAACACATTGGCAGACGATTATTCATGTACTCATACCAGCAAGTATGAAACGAATTATGACAGGTGTAATCTTGGCAGCAGGTAGAGGTTTTGGTGAAGCAGCAGTATTACTATATACAGCGGGAATGAGTACAGATATCAATTGGACTAACTGGAATCTATCCTCACCAAGCTGTCCATTGAATCCTTTTCGACCTGGAGAGACCTTAGCACTTCATATATGGTCATCTAGGACAGAAGCGATTATGCCTAATGCAGCTCAGATTGCTAATTTTTCTTCTGCAATATTAATGATTCTAGTGTTCGCTTTTAGTATTGGCGCAAGAATTCTAGGGAGCCACTTTGATAGTAATTCTTCATCGCGCAAAGAAACCAAAATTGACAAAGAGCCAGTTCAAACTCTTTTACAATCCAAATATTAATCTCCTTTGGAGTTAATATAAATTCATCTATCTTTCAAACAAAATGCAGGAATTCTCCTGCATTTTGTGCGTTTTTCAATAAGAAGGCCTTTTCAAATGTTAGAAGTTAAGGTAGAATTATAAAAGATTGAAAATTAACTTCGCATTAAAATATCAAGATTAGATTTTTTATACACTAATCAGATTTATTCAGGAGGAGTCAAAAGTGAAATACGCACTGATCACAGGAGCTTCAAGCGGTATTGGTAGAGAATTTGCCTTAGTTTTAGCAAAGGAAGGTTATAATCTAATCCTAGTCGCTAGAAGAGAAGATAGATTAATTGAATTAAAAGAAGAAATTCTTAAAAACTATAATGTAAAGATTTTATTAAAAGTATATGATTTATCGAGGGCTGATAATTGCTACCATCTTCATAAGGAGTGTAAGTGGTTCCCAATTCGACTTGTCATCAATAATGCTGGATTCGGCAAAGCAGGTCAATTCCTCGATATCGATATAGTTGATGAGGTAAAAATGATAAAGACTAATGTAATTAGTCTTCATATTTTAACAAAATTATTTGCTAATTCGATGATAAAGGGACGTATCTTAAATATTGCAAGTATGGCAGGATTTATGCCAGATCCATTAATGGCTACCTATGGAGCAACCAAGTCTTACGTAATACAGATGTCAAGAGCCGTGAATTATGAATTAAAAAGGAGCGGTAAAAATGTTAAGATCTGTGTATTATGTCCTGGACCAATTGCAACAGAATTTCAAGATGTAGCTAATGTGAAAAAGAAAGATAATTTAAATTTTGTCGGAAAAGTTTATGAAAGGCAAATGGCAACAGCCAAAGATTGTGCTAAGATTGGATGGCTTGGTGTTAAGAAAGGAGAGGAGGTTATCTATTTAAAGAAATCAGATCGATTCTTATCAAAGATAACCAAAATACTACCTACTTCCTTGCTGTTACCAATTCAATATGAGATTCAACGAAAAAAAATATAAATATAAGATTGGTTAGGGTATATAAAGATATAAGAATAGAACTTTATTTATTCTCCTGAGTCTGAAACCGGATTGGCTTCGTAATTATTTACGAAGTCAATCATTTTATCTGCTATGATTACCATGTCCACTTTAGTTAGACAGGTATCTACATCAAAAGTAATATTATCAGGTAACAGATTAGAAGTATAAAGAGCAACAAGACTTTTATATTCATCTGTACTAAGTTCTTTATCACTTGTTAATTTTGGTACAATAACATCGTAATCGTCATCTGATATTTGAGCAGGATAAGCCTCGTCTAATATTTCTGAAAAGTCTAGAATTGTGATTTTTTTCTTACTATCCATTGGTTGTAGTTCGGCATTAGATATGGCTTTCATGGTATTGATGAAAGCACTTTCAGTTACTTTATCTTTGGGTTTGAATTCTCCATCAGATGAGCCTGATAATTGTCCTTTATTATAATAATTGCGGATAAGAGATTCATATTTTGTGAATCTTGTATCATAAAATCCTTTGCTTAACGTAATATTTCCATTCTTATAATTTTTAAATGTATAATCTAGTAACTTTTTAATATCTTGATATAGTGCAGTTTTTGTACTATTTCCAAAGAATGCACAGATTACTTCATGCCCTTTATTGTCTTTTGCGGTTACGATAAGAACCTTTCCAGCAGCATTGGTTGTACCTGTTTTTGTTCCAATTATTTGATATAAATTCTTACTATATGGAGCTGTGGAATAAAAAAGATTCGTACTTTTAATCGTTTGTCTTTTTGATTTTCTTGTTTTAGGTATTATATAATTTTTTTTAGCTACTATATTACGAATTGCCTTTTTAGACATGGCATATCTAGCTAATATAGCAAAATCCGAAGCTGTGGTATAGGTTTTATAATAATGATTACCGATATCTAAACCAATTGTATTATCAAAGCTTGTGTGAGTCATATTAAGTTCCTTTGCTTTATGATTCATTTGATGAATAAATTTATTGGTAGACCCATAGGTTCCTACCGCTAATGTTTGTGCAGCATCAGCAGCAGATGCGATTAATAACATATGTAAAAGTGAAGTGAATGTATAGGATACACCAGCGGGCATATGTACAGTTGAGGCATCTGAGGGGATTTTTCGTAATACCTTTGCAGAAGTCTTGATATTTTTACCAGCATTTTTACTTTCGATTGATACAATTGCTGTCATTAATTTCGCAGTACTTGCTGGATATATTCTTTTATTAGCGTTTTGCTTTAGAAGTATTTTTCCTGAATTTGCGTCCATCACTATATATGCGTGAGCATGAACTTTGGGAACGGTGTTAGCAGCTGCGAATGCCTCAGTAGGGCATAAAAAACTACTCAGAATGGTTATAATGAGCAGAATATTGATAAGGTATTTATATTTTTTCATAATGCCTCCCATGAAAGTGTTAGTGTTTTAGATAAAACGAATAATGCCCAGTTTAAGGTTCATATAAGAAAGAGATAAACTAAAAATCTTACATGTCTATACTATATTCTATAAGCAATATATAATTCTTTCAATGAAGAATTTAAAATTTCCAATCAAAAACTAAAAAATAATTTGAAAATATCACCAAAGTAGTTGACTTACAATACTATACAGTGTATAGTATTGTATATCAAATAACAAGGAGTTGATTTTATGGTATTTAATACTGGCGCAGCATTGCTAGACGCAGTAGTTCTTGCAGTTGTCTCAAAAGAAGCAGATGGAACCTATGGTTATAAGATAACGCAAGATGTTCGAGAAGCGATTGAAGTATCGGAATCAACACTTTATCCCGTTTTAAGAAGATTACAAAAGGACGATTGTTTAGAGGTATATGATATGGAATATGGAGGCCGCAATCGTAGATATTATAAAGTTACAACAAAAGGAATTGTACAGTTGAATTTATATTTAAAAGAATGGAAGAATTATTCAAGTAGAATTAATCATATATTTGAGGGGGTGGATTAAATGACAAAAGCTTCGTTTATGAAAGAGTTAGAAAGTTTATTAAGTAATATTTCTACAGAGGAAAGAGAGAGTGCTTTACAATACTATGAAGATTATTTTGCGGACGCTGGAGATGAAAAGGAAGAGGATATTATTGCAGAATTAGGTTCTCCAAAAAAAGTTGCAAAAATTATACAAATGGAATATAATAGTGCAATGCATTCAGGTGATATCGATGGAATCTATACTGAGAATGGTTATAAAAGTACAAAATACGGGGAAGATAAGTACGAAGTACTAAATGCTTCAGAAAAGATAGAAGAGAATACTGATAATAGCAAGAAGGATTCATATTATAATGATTCTGATAATATGTATAATAATACGAAGGATCATTCTTATGATAATAATTATAATTCGAATTACTATTATTCGTCAAACCGAGAAGAACCTAGAAGAGAAAAATCAAATCTGTGGTTAATCATAATATTAGCTATACTAGCAATACCAGTTGGAATTCCTGTCATCGTTACTGTATTTGCACTAGCAATTTCAGCAGTAGCAGTCGTATTTTCATTAATGATAGCTTTCTTTGCTTTAAGCATAGGTTTATTTGGTGGTGGAGTAGTAGCTGTTGTAGCAGGAATAATAACGTTATTTACATTGCCTATGAATGGAATCTTTATGGGTGGTGTTGGACTTATTTTATTAGGATTAGGTATCCTCTTTGGAATCGTAAGTATAACAATAGTCAAAACATTACTACCTGGATTCATCCGAGGTATTGTTAATTTTCTTAGTAAAATTGTTCACAGGAAAAAAATTATCACTTAATCCTATTAGAAAAGAGTGTAATTAAGATATAATGATATTGTAAAGATTAGCATATTAGATTAAGGAGGAATTTATTATGGAACCAAAAAAAATATATCGTTCAGACAGTGATAAAATGATCTGTGGTGTATGCGGTGGATTAGGTGAATATATTCATGTTGATCCAACAATTATTCGTTTATTATTTGTAATCTTTGGATTCACAGGAACAGCAATATTAGCTTATATTATTGCAGCAATAATAATACCTGTTAAATATTAATTGAACTATTAGTGAAAAATATAAAAGAGGATGAATACTTTTTAAGTAAACATCCTCTTTTTTCATATCTTAAAATTATAAAACCTTATCAATAATAATATTCAGCGTTTCAGGATTAAAAGGTTTTACGATGAATTCAGTTGCACCACACTTAACAGCATCAACAAAATAACTAGGTTGTTCTTCAGCAGCAACCATTACGACTTTAGCTTTTGGGTTAAGCTTCATGATACCTTTTAATGATTCAATGCCATCTAATGTTGGCATAATGATATCCATAGTAGTTAAATCAGGTTTTAACTCTTTATATTTTTGAATTCCTTCATATCCATTCGACGCTTCGCCAATAATTGTATGACCTGCGTCCTCTAATAGATTTTTAAGAATCTTTCGCGTTGTTTTTGAATCATCTACTAAAAGAATTGTAGCCAATTGTATACCCCCCTTTATAGATAAGTTTTGCTTTTAATTAGGTATCATATAATAAATTACATAAATCATCAAAAATGTTGTTTGAATAGGAAGTAAGCACGTTCTTTTTAGAATAATATATAAAATGGAAGATTTATACATATACTATACACTATAGCTGACAAATTGAAAAGTCAAAAATAATGGAAAAAGTAAATAAATAGTAAAAAAGGCATTCTATTATGAGAAAATAGTATCAATTAACAGAATAATAAATTGCTTTTATAATGAACTAGGAAAAAACGATTACATAATTTTAAAACAAATTTTGTTAACGAAAACTTTAGTGACAATTGTTTAGTGCTATGTTAGAATGAATAAAATGGAAAAAAATATACACATGGTCAGTGAATAAACCTTTATATAATATTCAAATATGAATTAATTGGTGAGAAGGTAATGGGATTATGATTAAGAAAAGGAAAAGTGTACTATATATAATGATTATCATTTCCTTAATATTGGTAGCATGTAATAAGAGTAAAAAACAAGAATCAGAACATATACAGAATGCAATCAGTCTAGCTGATGAAGAACAGTTGGAATCATGTATAACTGATACGGGCTCAGAGCTAGTAAAAGATGCAAGATATAGGGATTCTAGCTTGTCTGCGAAAGAAAGAGCTATTGATTTATTAAGCTATATGACATTGGATGAAAAAGTAGGCCAGATGATAATTGGAGAATCAAAGAACAATGAAGTAGAGTCGATTAGTGAAAATCAAATAGGAGGCTTATTAGAGAAGCTATCTGCAAATAGCAATAATAGTGCAGATGATTGGCTGAAACAGAACATATTATATCAGAACGTAGCAAGTAAAACTCGTTTAGGAATACCATTATTCATTGCTACAGAAGATATTTGTGGAAATACCATTATGGGACCAACAATCTTTCCAAATTGTATTGGGCTTGGAGCAACCGATGATAGTAAACTTATGGAACAAGTGGGCAAAGTTGTAAATAGCGAACTGACAGAAGCGGGATTTAATTGGAATATTGTTTCTGTAAGTAGTTATTTAAAAGATAGCCATCCTTCCTTATCATATGAAGGATATGGACAAGAGCTTTCTTTAGTTACTAATTTATCAAATTCCTATTTGAAGGGTTTCTATAATAAGGAAAATTCTTACTCAATACTTTCAACACTTAGTCTATGTTTCGAGGATGGAAAGGTAACAAATAGTAAAACAAATATAGGGCGGACAAGTAGCTATATAACGATGGAGGGTTTAACGTATCCTTATAAAGAAGCAATCAAACATCATGTAAAAGCAATATATATACCCAATATAAAGATGAATGGAAAATTAATTTCGACAAACAGAGATTTGATAATGAATTGTTTAAAAAAAACATACCAGTTCTCCGGAATTGTATTTACAGAGGCAGATATTGATACGGTTAAAAGTTTTGACAGAGAGAAGCTTTTAAAAGAAGAAATTAACTCAGGGATAGACATGTTATTGATTAAAGATTCTTATGAAAATACGAAGAATGCAATTATTAATCTCGTTGGTGATGGACTAATTCGTTCAGATAGAATTGATGAGGCAGTAACGAGAATCTTAACCGTGAAATTCAAGCAAGGATTATTTGATCATTTAAAGAAAAAGGTTTATTATCCACATCTTATTGGTTCATCGAAGAATCGAAGTATTGCTAGAGAAGCAGTCAGAAAATCAATTGTATTGCTAAAGAATAAGGATCATATTGTAAATAATCTCAAAAAGATAAAGAAAATTGCAGTATATGGTACAGCAGCTAAAAATATTAGTATACAATGCGGTAGACTTTCAAACAATCTTCAAAATAAACAAGAAGGGACAACCTTTTATCAAGCTTTAGAAAAACTTCATAATAAAAAAATATATTACTCTGAATATGGAGATAAAGCATTTGATGCAGATGTATGTATCATTGTTGTTGGAGAAGAGCTAGTTAGAATAAAGAATGGATTAGAATATAATGATAAAAGAACTACTCTTAAACTAAGTGCGAATAATAAGGAATTAATTAAAAAAGTAAAGTTGGAGAATGATAAGAAACCGATCATTCTTGTTCTCTATTCTGCAAACCCAATTATAATGAATCAAGAAATTGATATGGTGGATTCCTTTATTGCGGCATGGTTACCTGGAACTGAGGGTGAAGGAATAACCGATGTCTTATTTGGAGATTATGATTTTACAGGAACCTTATCATATCCGTGGCCTAAAAATGAAGGGCAAACAGAGTATGCTTTTCATGTTGGATATGGTTTAAAGAAATCCAATCATAAAGAAAAACAATGAGTTGAAATAGGAACGACTTGATTGAAAATTTAGCGAATGATATTGACAATATTGTCAATTCTGACTATAATAGTAGAAAATTATAGATATAATTATGTTAGAGGTATATACTATAAATATAATACATTATGTTAAATTCTATGATAAGAAGAGTAACTAAAATTATTTATTCAGCGAGTAGGAATGTGGTGTGAGTCCTATATTAATATTTTAGTGAAAAGGACCTTTGAGAAACTGCTTGAGTATCAATATTTGATATAAGGGTAAGTCGTATAGCTGCGTTAAAGCTTTAAGTGGGCTAGAGATAGCCAATTTGAGTGGTACCACGGATTATATTCCGTCTCTTACATTGTAAGAGGCGGTTTTTTTGATTCAGTAAAATATTCTTAAGTTTATTCAATTGGATATTTTACAATATTCTATAGCTAGGTTCTGAAGAATGGTTACTTAAAAATGAAAGAAGAAAAGAGGTATGATTAAATGAAGAAAATTATTGAACTAATTAAAAGTGAAATAACAGAAGCTTTTATAAAGAGTGGATATGATGAGAAATATGGCATGGTTACTTTATCCAATCGCCCTGATCTATGCCAGTACCAATGTAATGGTGCTCTTGCAGCCGCAAAGGAATATAAGAAAGCACCAATTATGATTGCAAATGAAGTAGTAGAATTATTAAAAACGAATGCGATGTTTCAAGATATTACAGCCATAATGCCAGGGTTTATTAATATCATATTGAGTAAAGAATTCTTAGCTGAGTATTTAAGTGATGAAATAAAAGCAGAGAAATTTGGCTTAGAAGCTCCTGAGAAGGTTAAGACAATCGTAATAGATTACGGCGGACCTAATGTTGCTAAACCTTTACATGTTGGACATTTACGTTCTGCTATTATCGGTGAAAGTATTAAGAGAATCGGTAAATATGTAGGCCATAATATGATTGGTGATGTTCATCTAGGTGACTGGGGCTTACAGATGGGACTAATTATCACAGAGTTAAAGAAAAGACAACCAGAATTAGTATATTTTGATGAGTCATTTGAAGGTGAATATCCAGTAGAAGCACCATTTACAATATCAGAGTTAGAAGAAATCTATCCTGCGGCAAATGCATATTCGAAGGAGCATGAAGATTATAAAGAAGAAGCTAAGATGGCGACTTTCTATCTTCAAAATGGTAGAAGAGGATACGTGGCATTATGGAATCACATCTTAAATGTTTCGGTAAATGATTTAAAGAAAAACTATGAAAAATTAAATGTATCATTTGAATTATGGAAAAAAGAAAGTGATGCACAACCATATGTAGCTGATATGGTAGAATATCTAAAAAGTAATGGCTTTGCAAAATTAAGTGAAGGCGCATTAGTAGTTGATGTTAGTGAGGAAAGTGATACAAAAGAGATACCACCATGTATTCTTCTAAAATCCGATGGTGCAACTTTGTATTCAACAACAGATCTTGCAACAATCATTGAGCGTATGAAATTATTCAAACCAGATGCAATCACTTATGTTGTAGATAAACGACAGGAATTACACTTTAACCAAGTATTCCGTACTGCAAAGAAAACAAAAATAGTAGATGATAACGTAAAATTAACTTTCTTAGGCTTTGGAACAATGAATGGAAAAGACGGTAAGCCATTTAAGACAAGAGATGGTGGTGTTCTTCGACTTGAGACATTGATTCAGAATGTATCCGATGCGGTATATGAGAAGATCATGAGCAATCGTGAAATGGAAGAAGCAGAAGCGAAAGAGATTGCCAACATTGTTGGTCTTTCTGCTCTAAAATATGGAGATTTATCCAACCAAGCACCAAAAGATTACGTATTTGATATTGATCGATTTACTTCTTTTGAAGGAGACACTGGCCCATATATTTTATATACAATCGTACGTATCAAATCAATTTTAAATAAGTATCAAGAAACAATAAGTAACGAAACAGTAAATATTGAAGGTGTTATCCCATCTTCTAGTGAAAGTGAAACTAGTCTTATGTTAGAACTTGCAAAGTTTAATGATATAATTTTAAATGCATTTGATGAAAATGCACCTCATAGAATCTGTCAATACATCTATGACGTTGCAAACGCATTCAATAAATTCTATCATGAAAACAAGATTATAGCAGAAGAAGATAAGGTGAAACAGACGTCTTGGATTAATTTAATTACTTTAGCAAAGGATATCCTTAATACTTGTATTGATATTTTGGGATTTGAAGCTCCAGAGCGTATGTAATTAGTAATGACAATTAAATATTATTTCTATTGAATCATTGATTCAATAAATTGAATGACTGAAAGTATGCTAAATTAATGAAATAGCCATATTTTCAGTCATTCTTGAAAACAGAAAATTCATGTTTCATTGAATACTTGATGAATTCAGATGTTAGATTATCAAGTATAGTATAAGTTTTTATAGGAAGTTTATTTGCAAATAATAAAAGGAAGAAGGAATAAGTATGTATCAGCAGACAGCAAAATTAGTAGTATATAAGAATTTAGGTAGAGACAGTATCTTATTTCAATTAGCAGAAATATTTAAAGAAGTTAAGAAAGAAAGTAGACAAAATAATAATCAGGATTATAAGCAAGGCATTGATGAGATTAGAAAAGAAGAATTTGTGAAACGAATCTATGAACAAATCAATCGTTTACTTGATGTAGCTACCAAGTATGGATTCGATGAGAATCTTTGGCAAAACTATTTGGCGTATCTGCTAGCAATGAATGAAAATCCTTTTAGTATCACATGTGAGAAAGTAGGAGCAAAAGAGGGTTCTGTAAATTCCTTTGCTAAAAGTGATTTTAAAATATTTAAAAACCTGTTCCATTATGATTTCTCAGAAATTGAAACTTTACTAGCTATTGATTGCTTTCGCATTATTCAAAATTATAAAGCAATTGAAAAGAATGGTAAACGTTATAATAAAAACGTCAGTGATAAAGTAAGAGACTTAAGCAATAGAATCGCGAAAGCAAAAGATGAAGAAGAAATCTTTCAAGTAGTTACGAACTTTTATAAAGAATACGGAGTTGGTAAATTTGGCTTAAATAAAGCTTTTCGACTTAAAAAAGAGAATAATGAGCCAGTTCTATATCCAATCACGAATACAGAAGATATCTATCTGAATGATCTTGTAGGATATGAAATACAAAAACAAAAATTAGTAGAGAATACCGAAGCCTTTGTTGAAGGAAGAAAAGCGAATAATGCTTTATTATTCGGAGATAGTGGAACTGGTAAATCAACTAGTGTAAAAGCAATCCTTAATGAATACTATTCTAAGGGACTTCGAATGATTGAAATCTATAAGCATCAATTCGAAGATTTGTCCTCCGTAATTGCTCAGATTAAAGATCGTAATTATAAATTTATTATCTATATGGATGATCTATCCTTTGAAGAATTTGAAATAGAGTATAAGTACCTAAAAGCAGTCATAGAAGGCGGTCTAGAAACGAAACCAGACAATGTCTTAATCTATGCAACTTCCAATCGAAGACACCTAATTAAGGAAACATGGAATGATCGAAGTGATATGGATACAGAATTACATCGTTCTGATACAATGCAAGAGAAGTTATCCCTTGTCGCAAGATTCGGAATTACAATTAACTATTCCGCACCAAATCAAAAAGATTATTATAAAATCGTACTGGAATTAGCCCATAAACATAAGATACCAATGTCAGATGAAGAATTATGCAAAGAAGCAAACAAGTGGGAGCTAAGCCATGGAGGTATGTCTGGCAGAACAGCACAGCAATTCATTAATTATCTGGCTGGGAAAATACTATAGTTAAATATATCCCATAGATAATATCAGCCCCCAAAAGTAGTATATAATAGAATAAGACTGGGTGGGCATAGGACGCCTTTTCCTTTCTTGTGATAGTTCTTAATTCATTTTTATTTGGTTTAGATATAGGAAGCTCGATGTTTGACGAAGAATGAGGAGTTCGAGCTTCCTATATCTGTTTTACCAAATCAAAATAAATTTAGAAATATCCAAGAAAAGAAATGAAGTCCTATGCCCACCCAGTCTTATTCTATTATAGAACACCTCCAAAGGCTGATGTTATCATGAACAATATCTAACAATTAAAACCCACTATTCCTCATGAATCAACGGTTCAAACACCCTCTTATTATAGACATCATCTGAAGTACTAGCTTCCTTAATTGCTTTCTGACAGAAGTATTCTTGTGAATCCAAGGCTTTCTTACCTCTCTTATCTACTTTCTCATAGGTATCTTCCGCAGTTAATACATGAGCTTTTACGGTATCCTTTAACTCAATCTTTAGAATATCAATTATTTCTGCTTTTAAACTTTGTGCCTCTACAGGAAATAGTATCTCAACACGCTTATCGAGATTTCTTGGCATCCAATCAGAACTACCAAGGTATACTTCTTCATATCCACCATTTAGAAAATAAAAGATCCTTGAATGTTCTAAGAAGTTTCCAACTATTGACCGAACCGTAATGTTCTCACTTATTGTAGGAATACCCACTTTTACAGAACATATGCCTCGAATGATAAGTTCAATCTTAACACCCGCATTTGAAGCTTCATAGAGAGCACTAATAATGGACTTATCACATAGTGAGTTCATTTTTGCGATAATATGTCCCTTTTTACCATTTCTAGCATGTTCCGTTTCTCTGTGAATGAGTTCTAAGAATTTATCTCGTAACCATAGAGGCGCTAGGGAGAGTTTATTCCAGGTAAGGGGTTCTGAATAACCGGAGAGCATATTAAAGACAGCAGTTGCATCTTCTCCAATTGGTTTAGAACAGGTGAGAAGTCCAAGGTCAGTATATAGTTTTGCAGTAGAATCATTGTAATTGCCTGTTCCTAGATGTACATAACGTCGGATCCCATCGTCTTCTTTCCGAACAACTAGCGTTATTTTGCTGTGTGTCTTTAAACCTAATAATCCATAGATAACATGGCAACCTGATTGTTCTAATTTTTTGGCCCAGTTGATGTTATTTTCTTCATCAAATCTAGCTTTTAATTCAACTAATACAGAAACCTGCTTTCCATTTTCTGCAGCATCTGCTAACGCAGTGATGATTGGTGAATTGCCACTAACTCTGTAAAGTGTTTGCTTAATTGCAAGCACATTTGGATCTAATGCAGCTTGCTTTACAAAGTCTACAACAGGATCAAAGGTCTGATATGGATGATGGAGTAGAATATCTTTTCTACGAATTTGGGTAAAAAGATCTTCTTCGTGATTTAAATCTTTGACAGGTTGGGGAATATATTTGGTATGTTTTAAATGATCAAATCCATCAAGGGAGAATAATTTCATAAGAAAAGTAAAATCAAGTGGACCGTTCATTTTCAAAATATCGTGATCTTTCACATGAAGCTCTTTTTTTAATATCTTGAGTAACCTTTTATCAATGTTATCTTCGACATCGAGTCGTATTACTTCACCCCATTGCCTCTTTTTAAGTTGTTTTTGAATCTCCTTTAATAAATCAGCAGCCTCATCTTCATCAATCGAGAGATCAGCGTTTCTCATAATTCGATAAGGATAGGCACAGATGACTTCATAATTTAGGAACAGTTTATGAATATTTTTCTCTATTATTTGTTCCAATAATATAAATGTTATATCTGAATCTTTAGAAGATGGGATTGGAACAATTCTAGGTAATACATTAGGCACTTGAACCGTTGCGAAATCATATTCTTCGGAATCCTTCTCTTCACGAATTAAGGCACCAATATTTAAAGTTTTATTTCTTATAAGAGGAAAAGGTCTTGAGGAATCTACGGCCATTGGCGTTAACACAGGATAGACATCATTCATAAAGTAGTCGTCAACATATTTACTTTGGATATCAGTTAAATTCTCATAATGAGGTACTATAGTGATATTTTGATTTTTCAATAAGGGTAGTAAAGAACGATTATAGGTATTGTATTGAGTATTCACAAACTCATGCGCTTTTTCTGAAATAATTTTCAATTGTTGTTCGGGATTAAGGCCAGCGATATCTTTTTTGGTATAGCCAGCATTAACCATATCCTTTAAGGAGGCGATTCGAATCATAAAAAATTCATCAAGGTTAGAAGCAGTAATGCTTAAAAATTTTAATCGTTCAAAAAGTGGATTGGATTTGTCTTTTGCTTCACCTAAGACACGATAATTAAAATCAATCCAACTAAGTTCTCTGTTGGTGAAGTATTCAGGTTTATTAAATTCACTTTTATTATCATTAGCCATAGTTAGATACTCCTTTTCTGTTTTAGAACTGGTCGAATTCCATATACTTCTTCGAAATAATCTGCTTTACTTTCAAATAGCCCCATTTCTAACGTAATATCTCTAATCGTCTTAGCAGTAATCACTAATAAATTATCCTTTAGTGTTAATTGAATATCAGAAAATTTTTGTTTATGACTCTTATCCATTGCATTTGCTATTTTTAGGATTGCACTTAATTTACTAATCTTTAAATAGGTTTCTTTATCACAGGACATACTGATAGCATTATAACTTGGTAAGTTATTAATACTGTACTTTACCATATAAGCTATCATCACGCGTTCAAGGTGTGAGATTCCTATTATTTCAGTAGACATGATAATGTTATAGGAATTATTACTAACATCATTCATATTTATAAATTTACCACAATCATGAAGAATGACGGCAATTTGAAGCAATAAACGTTCCCGTTTTCCAAGTCCATGCAGTTTTTTGATTCGATCAAACACATTCAGTGCTATATATTCAACGTTTTTGTTATGGACGGTATTACATTGATAGCGACTTGCAATATTGGAAGCTGCCGAAAGGATATCATCCGTAAAGTTATGCGTTGGTTTAATAAAATTTTTCTTTTTAGCATAATCTGCAGCTAGTGCATCACATAGAGTGGTGCCTGGAAACCACATAACCTCTGCCTTTGTTTCACGGAACATTTTATGATATATCATAAAGGTTGGAAGAAGTAAAACGGCTTGTTCTTTTTGAAGGTTTAGTAGTTTACTGATGCCATCTATAGGTTTCTGCAATAATGTAGAATAGATTGTTTCAAATGTATCACTTTGAATTGAGTCAGTGTCAGATGGTAGCGATTGATTGGCATACCGAAGAATTTCACCAGCATAATCACCTACCGCGATTATCGTTTTTATTTTAGTATCATCTAAGAAAAGATTTTTAAAAGTAAGCATATCGGTATCAATGTACTCTGAGATTAGACTATAGTAATTAGAAGTTTTATTCTCGAGATCAGATAAGAGTTCTCGAATACGCAAGGAACCTAACCGAATGTTCTGCGTTGTGATAAGTGATTTCTTATCAAATAAAGAAATCTGTATACTTCCAGCACCAATATCTACAATGGCAGTCCCTTTTTCAATAATTCTATTAAATTCTGCTTCGTGTAATGCAATTGCTTTGTAGCATAAGAAACGCTGTTCAGAATTGCTTAATACTTTTACATGAATATTAGAGCTTAATTTGATTTGATCTAGAATCATAATATAGTTGGAGGCTTCCCTAATGGCGCTTGTAGCGCAGGCAGTATACTCAACAACACTGTATTCCTTCATTTTTTGTGAGAATTGAATTAATACATCACATACTTCTTCTACTAGTTCATGACTTATCTTACCATATGTATAAGTGTCAGAACCTAGTTCAATGGTATGGCGTACTTGTTCTAATTCCTTTATACCGTTCTTTTTAGTAAATTCAAAGATCTTCATGGATAATTCGTTAGAACCAACATCGATTGCAGCAAAAGTAGTAACAGGCATATCATCCACCCCTTTTCTTATAATTAGTGAGTTGTAATGTAAATTAATAATGATAAGGATAGCTAAATGTGTTAATTAGTATGTGTTATTATACATTTTACTATTTAGCTAAAAAAAACTCTACTAAAATTTTCAAAAAGTAGTTGACATTTACATTGATGTAGTGTACTATCTAACTATGGAACTAGAAAAATAGAAAACTATTAAGAAAGGAGACTGATTTATGGAGTTTGATACCAATATTCCAATTTATGTGCAAGTGATTCATGATATAAAAACAGAAATCGTGTCCGGAATATTGAGCCTTGGTGATAAATTACCATCTGCGAGAGAGCTTGCGTATAAATATAAAATCAATCCGAATACCGCAGCAAGAATATATAAAGAATTAGAAGCAGACCAAATATGCTATACAAAAAGAGGAATAGGAACATTTATTACAGAAGATAAAGATATCCTAGTGGAAATTAAAAAAGAAATGGCTAGTAATTTATTAGATAATTTTATGAGTGGAATGATGCAGATTGGGTATTCAAAAGAAGAAATAATTACCTTGATTCAAAATCAAGATAAATAAATTAATATAATTTTAATGTAATTATAATGGAAACTAATCCATATTATGTTAAAATGTCACTATTAAGTTAATGAAGGAGAGAGCATTATGATGTTAGAAAGTAAAAATCTTGTTAAGAAGTATATGACAAAAACAGCTGTCAAAAATATTTCCCTTTCAATAGAAAGAGGAAGAATTTATGCCATATTAGGACCTAACGGAAGTGGTAAAACTACTTTTATGAAAATGGCAGCAGGCCTTGTAAAACCAACGAATGGAACAATTACCTATGAAGGCCTACCAATTGGAATTGAATCAAAAGAAAAAGTTGCCTATATGTCTACAGAACCATTTTTCTATAGTTATATGACGATTGCAGATGTAGGTAAATATTATCAAGATTTCTTTAAAGATTTTGATATGGCAAGATATGAAGATTTGATCCAGAAGATGGATCTAAATATGAAAGATAAAGCAAAAACATTATCCTCTGGTCTTGCAGCTAAGCTAAAGATTGCAGCTACACTTGCAAGAAAAGCAGAACTATATATGTTAGATGAACCTCTTAATGGTATTGATATCATTGCAAGAGAAAAGATTATTAATACAATCTTAGAAGTAGCAAATGATAATACATCAATTTTAATCTCAAGCCATTTAGTAGATGAATTAGAGAAAATTATTGATCATGCAGTATTCATCAAGACAGGTGAAGTTGTATTAGTTGGCGATGCAGATAGATTACGTGAAGAACATGGTAAATCAATTGTAGATCTCTATAAAGAGATTTACGCGTAAGGGGGATATGAAATATGTTAAAGTTAATGAAATATGAATTTAGAAAACAGGCCTTTTCAAAGGGCGTCATCTTAGCATTATTAGGTTTAGTGGAAGTACTTTTTGGATATAGTGTTATTTTTGATAATGAAAATGTATTAGGAACATCAGTATTTCTTTTAACAATGCTCTCATTTGCATCATTAATTTTTGTTGCTTATGAGTCAATCATTACTTTTTCCAAGGATTTAAAAGAAAAATGTAGTTACATGTTGTTCTTAGTACCTAAGTCAACATACAGTATTATTGGAGCAAAAGTATTAAGTGCAGGAATTCAAGTAATAGCTGTTGGGTTATTATTCTTAGCAGTTAGTGCAGTAGATTTTTCAATCTTAGTTGCAAAATACTCCTCTTTAGCAGAGATTACAGATAAAGTGAGAAAACTAATTTCTGCTGTTATTGCTTATGATATTAATGGATCAGATGTATTTTTAGCATTTTTTAATGTATTACTTAATTGGATTTCTATTATTACAGTAGCGTTTTTCTCAATTACTTTAAGTACTACATTTTTAGCAAATAAGAAATTTAAAGGTGTTGTGAGTTTTATAATCTTTGTAGTTCTAAACTATCTATTTGGTCTTATAGTAAGAACAACGATTGGAGATCAAATTAATTATACACAAACAAAAATTATTTTGGATTGCTTATATTATATTTGCTTTACAATTATCACATATTTTGGAACTGGATATATGTTAGATAAAAAAGTTAGTGTCTGATTTAAGGAAAGTTTTGCATTAGAATAACTGTTATAAAGGGGCTGTGTCAGAGTGCACAGTCTCATTTTTTTATAAAAAAATAAGCGTTTGGTATCTTTTGAATATAATTAAGTATAAAAATTATTGTAACGAGTCCCCTCTAAGTATTATAATATAAGCAAAAATAGTAGATTTTTATAAGAAATTACATTATAATAATGAAAGTATGTAGATGAGAATAAGAATTAAAGGGTATGGAAGATTGCGGACATTAAAGCGATTTAAACCTACTTCTCTATCCAATAGATTTTTTATTAGTCATCTAAAATTGAAAGGCATGAAGAAAAATGACATTAAAAGATTTTGATTTTTATTTACCAGAGGAACTTATCGCACAAGATCCATTAGAGGATCGTTCAAGTTCAAGATTACTTGTTCTTAATAAAAATACAGGTGAATATGAACATAAAATATTCCGAGACATTATAAATTATCTACGCCCAAATGATTGCTTAGTTATCAATAATACGAAAGTAATTCCAGCTAGATTAATAGGTGAAAGAGAAGAAACAAAGGCAAAAGTGGAATTGTTATTATTAAAGCGCCAAGATAATGATATCTGGGAATGCCTTGTAAAACCAGGGAAGAAAGCAAAGATTGGAACAAAGATTATCTTTGGTGATGGTTTATTAACTGCAGAAGTAGTTGATATTATTGAGGAAGGAAATCGTCTCGTACAATTTACGTATGAGGGAATCTTTGAAGAGATTCTTGATCAGTTAGGTCAGATGCCACTTCCTCCATATATTACACATCAATTGCAGGACAAGAATCGTTACCAGACTGTATATGCGAAATATGAAGGCTCCGCAGCTGCTCCAACTGCAGGTCTGCACTTTACAAAGGAATTATTAGAGCAGATTAAGGAGAAAGGGGTAACGATTGCAAATGTTACACTTCATGTAGGGCTAGGAACATTTCGTCCAGTAAAAGTAGACAATATTCTAGAGCATCATATGCACTCTGAATTCTATCAAATAGAACAAGAAGAAGCAGATAAGATTAATAATGCTAAGAAAAATGGTGGAAGAATCGTAGCTGTCGGAACAACAAGTTGTAGAACTATTGAATCGGCATCCGATGAAAATGGATATGTAAAGGCTTGCAGTGGAAATACAGAGATTTTTATCTATCCAGGTTATAAGTTCAAAGTATTAGATTGCTTAATTACGAATTTCCATCTACCTGAGTCGACCTTATTAATGCTAGTATCTGCACTTTCGAGTAGAGATACTATATTAAAAGCATACGAAGAAGCTGTTAAGGAACGTTACCGTTTCTTTAGTTTTGGGGATGCAATGTTTATTACAGATGATGAAATAATAAAAGAAGGTAAATAATCAAAAAAGAGTAGAGACTAATAGTTTAGCCTCTATTTTTTTACGTTCTTATGCAAGACCCTCGAATCATTAGAATTATATTAAATTGATTGAAAGTCTTGCAATTAAGTATTATTTGTATTAGTATATATAATACAAATAATACTTAAATAGGGATACGATGGTAATTATATATCGTTCCAGAAAGAGGTGCTACAATGGACTCAAAAGATTGGATACTTACAATTGTTTTTCTAGCAATACATTATATATGGTGGATTAGTTTCTTATATTCATATCATATGGAGTCTGATATGAAAGCGAAGAGGTTATTCACAGTATTTGTCCCAGATGAAAAGAAAAGAAAAATGAATATTCAAGAGATAATAACTAAGTTTCAACAGAAATTAGTTAGTTTACGATGGATTATGCTTCTGACATCAGTGATATTTTTACTACCAATACCAATGTTATATAAAATCATATATCTAGTACTAACTGCTTTTCTGCCAATGTATCTTTTATATAAAGAAGCGAACAAAGCTAGGCAGTCTATACTTAGGATTAAGAAAGAGGAACTTTGGGAAATAAGCAGTGAAAAAGTAGTTCATATCGATTTAGGATTAAATGAGCAGATTACAGAAGCGATGTTACCGATGGGTTACTTTCTGATACCAATCTTAATGCAATTTCTTGCATTAAGTTATGATGAATGGAAAGGTCAGGGATTATCTGTACTAAGTATAAGTTCTATATTCTTATTAGGCATGGGAGTGCTAGGATATTTTCTTCTAAGACGATTGCCAAATAAAACTTATTGTGATGACCATGATAAAAATAGAAATGTGAATGAGATGCAAAGATACTATTATTCCTTATTCTTATTTTATGTAGTTTTAATGGATGCCTTTATTATGCTAGCAGTAAGAGTATTTGAATATGCAACACCAAAAATGTTAACTTTTGTTTGGCTTGGATTTATAATTGTCTTAACTTTTTTAGTCTTTTTAGCAATTAATAGTGTTAGTAAATATAGAAACTATAAAAATAATATGTTACAGAGTACAACACAATATGATAATCAGGCAGAGACATATTGGAAATATACTTTATTGGGTTCTATCTATCGCAATCCTTATGATACAAGGCTTTTCATTGACTCGAATAATGGTATGACTATAAATATGGCAAGACCAGGTGCGAAGATATTTTTTGGAGCAATCTTTGGTGGTGTATTCTTGCTGTTATCTTACTACTTTATCTACCCAGCATGGTTAGATCATAATCATAAATTAGTAGAATTAAGTGTAAATCAAGAAGTGGTTGAAGTATATGGACCGATGTATTCTAATCAGATATCAATAGAATCTATTCAAAATGTTGATTTAATTACGAAGCTCCCTCATGGAACTCGTACATGGGGAACAGGCACGTTTACCTATATGACTGGGAACTTTAAATTAGATACTTATGGAAAGTGTAGGATGTATGTTGCTAGCAAACATAAGGCTTATGTTGTTATTACTACCGATAAGGGTATTGTCATAGTAAATGATGATGAAATAGCGAAAACAAAAGCAGTTTATACACAATTAAAACATATGCTAGAGTTGCAAAAATAAAACAACATTATAAAATAAAAACAATTCCAAAATTGAAGGGAAGGAATATATAATGATTATAAAATTAGATTTTGAAAGCGAGATTCCAATCTACCTTCAAATACGAAACGAGGTTGTAAAAGGAATTGGAAAAGGCCAATTAGCAATAGGAGAACAACTTCCAACTGTGCGATCGCTTGCGAATGACATTGGGATTAATGCAATGACAGTGAACAAGGCATATGCTTTACTTAAGAAAGAAGGATTTATCACGATTGAGCGTAGGCATGGAGCAAAAATAAGCCCAAGATATCAATCAAATATCGATTATAGTGAGAGACTCGTAAGCGAACTTGATCTATTAACAAGTGAAGCAGCAATACGAGGATGTGATAAAGAAACGTTTTTAAGGTTGTGCGAACAGGTATATCAAAGCATTCATGTTAGGAGACTAGAGGATGAGAAAATATAGGATACCATATGATGGTAATATGGTATATAATATTGGTGCACGATTTTAAGGAAAAGTAGGATGAAATATGGCAGGAAAAAAGAAAAATAGTTTTTTAGCTCAAGCTGGAATCTTAGCAATTGTCGGTATCATATGTAGAATAATTGGAGTCTTATATAGAAGTCCACTAACTCAAATAATTGGTGATGAAGGAAACGGTTATTACAATACCGCTTATCAAATATATGCAACGGTGTTATTAATTTCGTCTTATAGTATTCCATCTGCAATATCGAAAGTGATTGCTGAGCGTCTAGCAATGAAAGAATATCGTAATGCCCAGAAAATATTTATTGCCGGAATAATATATGTGACCGTAGTTGGTGGAATAGCTAGTATTATAACATTTATTGGGTCGGGTTGGTTTGTAGGAAAACAATCTAGCATGGTATTAAAAGTATTTGCACCAACCATATTTCTTTCTGGTATCCTTGGTGTATTGCGAGGCTATTTTCAAGCTCATAAAACTATGATGCAGACATCCGTATCACAGATTATTGAACAAATATTAAATGCTGTAGTTAGTATATTGGCAGCTTATCTTCTTATGAGTACAGTTGCTAATGCAGATAGAACTACAAAAGCTGTGTATGGTGCAATAGGTAGTGCAATTGGCACAGGTTCAGGAGTAATGATTGCATTGATTTTTATGTTATTTGTTTACAAGATGAATCAATCTTTTATAAAGAGTAGAATGGAACAAGATGATACCAAATATGCATTACCCTATAAGAGTATATTTAAAATTATTATATTGATGATTACACCTGTGATATTAAGTACGTTCCTTTACAATTTTAATACTTTTTTAAATCAGACGGTATATCTTAAACTATATGCAAATCTAAATAATATCTCATCTGAGAAAGCATCAACATTGTATGGTATATTTTCAGGAAAAGCGATTATTATTGTAAATATCCCAATAGCAATTGCAGCATCGATATCTTCTGCTATGATACCAACGATAGCTGGAATGTACGCGCAAGGTAATCTTAAGGCCACTAATATAAGAATAGCAGAAGCAATTAAAACAACAATGATTATCATGATTCCTTCAGTAGTTGGCTTAATAGTTTTGGCGGAACCAATAGTTCGATTATTATTTCCTCAAAAAGAATCATTAATGTTAGCTGCTAGCTTGTTAAGAGGATTAAGTATTACTGTCCTGTTTTATGCGATTTCAACTATATCAAACGCGATATTACAAGCCATTGGTAAAGTGAATCGTCCTGTTATAAATGCTGGAATATCGTTAGTAATTCAAACATTGGTATTGATACCATTACTTATCTATACTGATTTAAATTTATATTGTATGGTGATTGTGACTATTGTATATGCGATTCTTATGTGCATCCTGAATAGTATATCAGTCAGAAAGGAATTGGGATATAAGCAAGAGATTAAGCAAACTTTTTTAATGCCTATTTTATGCGCTTTAGGTATGGGAGTAGTAGCTTATTTGGTATATCAGGGATGTTATTTTTTGATATCAATCAATAGTATTTCCTTAATGATTAGTATTATATTTTCTGCAGTTACTTATTTTTCGTTGATGATATTAACACATATGATTGGTAGAGAGGAACTGTTAAGGTTTCCAAAAGGAATATATTTGATTAGGATTGCTGAAAAGTTTAGACTATTATCGTAGTAAGATAATTAATTAACCTAATATAAGAAGTTTATATAATAATAAATGTAAATTCGATTATAGAAGAAAGATTGACATAATCATACAATGATGTTAGAATAAATTGGTAATAAAATCATGAACCAAGAGGTTGAGAAATAAAATGAGATTAAGAAAATAATTCTTTTACAGATTAATCAAATACGTAGTTACAAGGTTAGATAGCTAGGAAAGATAACAAAGTAAGTTACTTTACGAATTTACGATGTTAATATTTGCAGCTATTTGGTTTAACACGCTTATTTATACTTTGTAATTTGAAAGATATAACAAATATTAAATGTTATCTTTTTACGTATTCTTCTGTACAAAGAATTTTTTTATGCTTATTTTGTATCTTGAGCTCTTTTTTTGCTGTTTAAGTTTACGAAAGTGAGGGATAAAAATATGTTTTTTAGTAAATTACGTAACCAAGAACAATGCTAGTCAGATCGGCGCATTTATGATGAATAGTAGAATTATTATTTGTGTATTTTCATAATACGCCGTCCTGGCTAATCTGAAATTGAAATTGATTGTCAGGAAAGGAAAAGTGAAGAGAATGTCACAATTATTAATAAATGAGATGAGTTATAGTTATAAAAAATATTATGAACCAATTTTTGAGAATGTTACTGTTAACCTTGATACTGATTGGAGATTGGGGCTTATCGGTAGAAATGGAAGAGGAAAAACCACTTTGTTAAAGCTAATCCATGGGGATCTAATTCCAGATACGGGGAGAATTATGAAAGACGTTCAAACCGAGATATTTCCATATGAAAATCAATGTTCTTATACCAATACAATGGATGTTATAAAAGAAAATATCTGTGGGTTAAGAGGCATGGAAGATCATCTAACAGATCTTAATGTTCTACAACAATATTTAGATGCAGATGGTTATGAGATGGAGAGTAGAATCAAAAGGGAAATGAATCGAATGCAGCTAAGAGAAGAATTATTAGAACAAGATTATGATACGTTATCAGGTGGTGAGAAAACAAAATTTCTGTTAATTGCATTGTTCTTAAGAAAAAATTTCTTTATTCTTTTAGATGAACCGACGAATCATCTTGATATTGAAGGAAAACAAACTGTTGCTGAATATCTAAGTAAGAAGAAAGGATTTATAGTTGTATCACATGATAGAGAATTCTTAGATAAAGTAATCGATCATGTAATATCCATTAACAAAGCAGATATTGCAATTGAGAAAGGTAATTATTCCTCTTGGAAAGAAAATAAGGATAAAAAAGAACAATATGAGTTCCGTACAAAAGACAGATTAGAACGAGACATTATTTCTTTAGAGAAAAGGGCTGGTACAGCTAGAAATTGGGCAGGAGCAGCTGAGAAAGAAAAGAATCCATTAAAAACACATAACAGAGGAAATGGAAGTAGGGCAGCAAAATTCATGCGTCAAGCTAAAAACTCAGAGAAACAAGTGCTGAGTAATATTGAAGAAAAGAAAACATTACTGTTAAATTACGAAACAACACAGAAACTAGAAATAATTCAAGAAAAGTTAGAAGAAGGATGGTTTCTTAAAGTGAAAGATTTATCCTTTGGATATAATGAAAGAATTCTCTTTCATGAACTTTCACTTAAAATCTACCCTGGAGATATCATCTGGATACGTGGTAAAAATGGAGCAGGAAAAAGTACTTTATTGCAGCTCTTAAGTAAAAGAATACCTAATGAAAATATAGAATATTGCGAAGGGTTAATACTCTCGGAAGCATATCAGGAGCCTTTATGGAATAATGGATTCTTACGTGAACGATTTATTTTAGAGGGAAAATTCAAAGAAGAGGAGTTTGAACGATTCAAACATTTATGTAAGATTTTTGATTTACCAGATGATTATATAGAACGACCGCTTGAGACATACAGTAGTGGAGAAAAGAAAAAAGTTGATATTGCAAGAGCTTTAGCGGCTAAGAATCAACTTCTGTTCTTGGATGAACCGCTAAACTTTATGGATATATATTTTAGAGAGCAATTGGAGAAGGCCATATTAGAGTATCAACCTACAATGGTATTTGTAGAGCATGATATCAGGTTTGGAAATAATATTGCAAATTCGATTATAGAGCTTTAAGTGAAAAGATAGAATATACAAGGAATAGACAGAGAACTTGCTCATTCTCAGCAAAGAATGAACAAGTTCTACTAAAAGTAAGTATGTATAGTACATGTACGAAGTTAGATTAATCATTAATATTCTTAAGAAACCAAGATAGTTTATTTTTAATTCTTTATGTAGGTATCCCATGAATCGTGTACTTGTTTGGTAAAGAGTTCTCTTAATAACATAGCGTCGTCATCACAGTCATCAATTTCAAGTTCTAAATAGGTATATTTTTTATATAAGTTATCTAATATGTTATATAAAAATTTCTGATAAAGTAAAATTCCACTTTCATCCTTCGTTGAGTTACCAATATATCCAACAGATATTGTGTGATTATCCACTTCATAAGAAAGTAGGTAGGAACAAATATGATCTTCATTCACTGTTACATAGCTATCAGTTTCGGATAAATCATCAATGATGTAAGATTTAAAGTTATCTACTGTAATGCTTTTGGATAAAGGATTAATCAACTTATGTTTCCTCATATAATCTTGATATAGTGTCTCATATACTGTATTTTTTTGAAGAGGATTTAATTCAGTCATTGGTATTAAAACAGTATCAGTAACAAAATATAATTCTTTCATATCTTCTTTTTTAAAAATAGGTATATAACATTTTCTGGCTAAATGGAATCCGCAGGAAGTAGCAAAATGAGTTGCTGACTCATTTTGTGAGTCAAATGCAGTCTGCAGGTTATTTAGAGTACATTTACTTTTCATATATTCAAATAATAGCTTTCCATAACTTTTCCGACGATTAGTTGGAGAGATGAAAATACTGATATATTCTCGATATGGATGAATTGCATTCATCCAAAGTGCTCCGATACCGATTATTTTATTAGTTGTATAGATTAAAAAATAATTATTCTTCATGCTATATGAAGGAATATAGTGTATATCAGTGGATAAGAGATTGGTTATATCTTTGTTGAATTCACATTTCCACTCTTTTATTGTGATATTATTATCCATATAATCCTCTTAATGTTTTATTTTTATTATACAATACTTGTCAATGCTGATAATTTATATAGTATTTATAGAGGTAACTAGAAGAAATAGAAGTTGACAACGAATAGTTGCTAAATTGCTATACATGGTTGGTGGAAATAATTGAAATTACATGATATTCTTAGTATGGCTATGAAATAACAAAGTAATATACATATAAAAGATAGATAAGTGGTACCACGAATAGGGAGGAGCAAGTTAATATGGTTTTTCAAAATAAATTTCAATTATTAAGAAAGCAAAGAGGATTCACGCAAGAAGATTTGGCTGAAAAATTAGGGGTAACAAGGCAAGCAGTAGCAAAATGGGAAGTTGGGAGGGCAACTCCCGATATTGATAAATTAATTCATATAAGTGATATATTTCAGGTGTCTATTGATTATTTACTGAAAACAGAAGAAAGTTGTACAGGCAGATGTATACCGGAGATTAATATAGAAAATGAGGACGATGCTATTTTTGAGTTCTTATGTAAAGCAAAGAGAGTAACTTATGCTGGAAAAGGAGATAAGGAAGAGGTATCTTCTAGACCCAATTCGATTGACTATATGTATTCAGAAGGTAACTATAAATATATAGATACCTATATTGGTGGAGAAATATTCGCTGGTGAAGAAGCTATCTTTATCAATGAAGTACCATTTTGGACTATGAATTATTGTGGAAGAGTTCTGTCAGAACAATTTTCAGGGGATTTTCTTAAAGAAGCACTACTGCTAGTACCAATAGATAAACCATACCGTGGGCCTGAATTTCATCAGAATGGTTATTATACCTATATTAGTCATGTAGATGGCGATAATAGTTGGTTTTACGGTTCAGAAGAAATATATTATCAAGAGAATAAAGTATATGATTGTCTATATCATGGAGGAAAGTTAAAGAACTAAAATTAATGTACTAAATAAATAGATGACTTTCAGCTTATCATACCGCTATTAAAATGTAATTCGTTTTACATTTTAAATAGCGGTATTACTTCTAATGATACTGTTTAATTTTATTCACTTAAGTTCACTGTTTGACGAACAAAGTGAGGGTTTGCACTTTTTATATCTGCTTTTATCAAGTACTTAGTAAATTGAAAAAAGACTTTTAACATCCTAACCAGTTTATTTATATTAGTTAATAGGATAATTTTTAAGATCAGGTAATTCATCTAAAGTAAGGACTTTGTCGTGATTATAGACTTTCTTTAAAGCCTCTTTCGATATGTATTGTTGTGATGTATCTCTAGCGGTATTTAAGATAAATTCATCTGACCAAGTGCTAAAGTAGGACCATCTAGCATCATCTAAGAACATAGAATCAGGATCAGGTAAGAATCCATTTTCGGATAAGGCAATTAATTTATGTGACTTTGTATAATGTAGTGCGTCATTGAATTTACCACTTTGTGTTGAGGTTACATTCTTACCTGGATAGATATCCTCAGCAATAATGTCAACATAGTTATCTCCAGGATACCAATCACCATCTTGGCCATTCCATACCCAGATTAGATTATTCAACTTATGATAATTAGTTAATCGATCATATAGGAGTTGCCATAATTGTTTATAAGGCTCTGAACCAGATGCACCCCACCAGAACCATCCGCCGCTTGCCTCATGAAGTGGGCGAAAGAGGATTGGAATATTTTCACTTTGCAAGCGTTTCAATTGGAATGCGATAGCATCAATGTCTTTTAATAATAGATCTTTTCCGTTCTTATCTTCACCATTCATTATCTTTTCTAAATCAATAGAACTTCCTTCTTTATAGAATCCTTTCCACCAAGGAATCTTATCCGTATTATATAGATATTCTTTTGGGGGATTCCAATGCCAGCAAAAAGTCACGATTCCACCTTCTTTATCAAAATTAATCGCTTTATTAATGGCATAGGAGGTTGACCCATGTGCGACTCTAGAAGGAGAGTACTCTATCAAATCAAGTCCAAGAATTGCTGGAACTTTTCCTGATATTTCTTTGATTAGCTGAAATTCAGGACTATTTAACCCTAGTGTAGCATATTGCCCAGATATGACGTATTTACCATAGGTATCACTAAGGAATTTCATTAACATTTTAGCGCGTGTGGTTGCATTCGGGTTAATTAAATCGGATGCTATATGAAATGTATCTTTATCAAGAGATTTTGATGAGGTAATAGATAGAGAATCTAAACAGATATAACCCCAACTTTTTGATACTGAAATCGTATGCTTCCCTTTTTTTATATAAATATGATTCAATTTAGAATCCGTAAATGTTTTTCCTTCTACGCTTATTGAACCAATATTCATACCATCGAGAGCAACAAAATTGATTTTAGAACCACCATCAGAACTAGCACTTCTAAAATTCAAGTCATAAGCTCCAGATTCATCTATTTCAATTTCAAATGTGCAAGTATCTGTGTTATCTGCTTGAAATCCTTCTACATATCCAGTTCCGGTATATCCTTTTAATATTTTATTAGATTTCACATTTCCAGATAGAGTTGAATCCTCTGCTTCATATAAATAATTCTTTATTGATTTTACTGACGTATTAATTGGTATATCTTTAAGAGCTAGAGTATTAAATGTCTTTTTTTTAGATTCTTTTGAAGAGGCAGAAGCTGTACTTTTCTTTGGTTGAGAATTTGTCTCTTTGGAGGGAGTTTTATTACATACAGTTTGCAAAATAAGCATCAGAATGAGAATGAAAGGTAGAAAATATTTCGTTTTCTTTGTTCTGTTATTCATATGAGCTCCTTATCTAGTTTTTAGTAAAAAAGTTATTAACAATTTTATTGTATGAAAATTATTAAGTAAAGTAAATGATGAAATGTAATATAAAATGCATGTAAAAATATATAATATAAACAATAATGCACGGTATATGCACCAATTATCTAATATTTTGAGTAAACAAAAAAACAAGTAGCTTGGTGAGAGCTACTTGTCTTTTTGTATGAGATTTAGGTATTCTGTACAATGTACAGAAAAAAGTAGGTAGTGTGAAATAAAAAAGCATTTCACAATTATTTATTTAAATGGCTGCTACATAGCAAGACCAGATAAATCAGAGTAAAAGTTTGGATAGGATATATCCACACATTCTGCTTGTTTGATTTCTGTTTCACCTTCTGTCATAAGACTAGCAATTGCAAATGACATTGCAATTCGGTGATCAATTTTACTTTCAATTGTTGCTCCATGAAGTTCTCTGCCGCCATTAATAATCATGCCATCTTCAGTGGCAATTACGTCAGCCCCAAGTAAGGAGAGATTATGAACCATAACATCAATTCGATTGGATTCCTTAACTTTTAATTCAGTAGCATCTTTAATAATCGTCTGTCCTTTTGCAAAACAAGCTAATACTGCAATGACAGGTAATTCATCAATTAATGTAGGAATAATACTACCTTCAATCGTGGTACCAGTTAATTCACTGGATTTAACAAGAATATCGGCGGTTGGTTCACCGTTTTTATCAGATATATTCTGTAAAGTAATATTAGCACCCATCTGTTTACATACTTTTATGATTCCATCTCTTGTTGGATTGATTCCAACATTTTTAATCAGTACCTCAGAATTCGGTACAATTAATCCTGCTACAATAAAGTAAGCAGCAGAAGATATATCGCCAGGAACCATGATTTTTTTAGCGGTGAGCCTTGTAGCTGGGGAGACCGTAGCAGTAGTGCCCGAAGTCTTAATATCAATGCCAAATTGGCGGAACATTAACTCCGTATGATTTCGAGAAACATAAGGCTCTGTAACACTACTAGGATTATCAGCATATAATCCAGCGAGAAGAACTGCTGACTTTACCTGAGCTGAGGCTACAGGGGAATCATAATGAATTCCTTTTAATTTTCCCCCAACGATATTAAGAGGAGCGCAGTCATTGTTATTTACACTAGTAATATTTGCTCCCATCATGGATAAAGGCGTGATAATACGCTTCATTGGTCTCTTTTGAATACTGGAATCTCCTGTTACTGTAACGTCAAAATTCTGAGCAGAAAGGATTCCGGACATTAAGCGCATTGTTGTTCCGCTATTTCCAACGTCTAATATACTATTAGGTGCTTTTAAACCTCTAAGGCCGTTGCCTTTTACTCGAACAACGGTATCCGAAGGATTGGAGGAGCTTACTTTATTATTTTCTACATGTATGCCCATTTTTTCAAAACAGGCAATTGTAGAAAGACAATCTGCACCTTGCAAAAAGTTGGTGATTTCTGTTGTACCTTCTGCGAGGGAACCAAGCATGATTGCTCTATGAGATACGGATTTATCACCTGGAACGGTAACTTCTCCGTGCAATGAATTTACTTTTTTGAAGATCATAATGTGGTTCCTTTCTATTTAGATTAAATACTGGTATTTACTAAACTTATTAATCAATTCTACTATTTCTAATATAATTTGTACTTTTCAGGAGCGTAAGTTAAGTATCATTACATTGATATTTAGTAAAGTATACAGTTTAGTATATATCAACTAACGTTCATATATGGTATAGCGATATTTCTTTAATAGAGTGATAGCTTTTATACTATGACTTTCTTCATAGAATTCGATTCGAAGAACACCTTCTTCGTGTTCTCTATTGTGAAGAATTCCAATATTTTTAATGTTAATGTTATTGCTTGCAAGAATTGTAGCAATTGTTGCTATAGCGCCAGCTTCATCAATAATATCAACGAATACTTCGAATGATTTTTGTAACATACCAGACGAATTAGATGGTATATTATTACGATATTCAGAAGCACTTTCAAAGGCATTATAAAGATATTCTTCATCCGAATGTTCCAATGCTTGTTTGAATTGAATAAGCGATTCAATATACTTTGAAAGAAATTGTTCGATACTTTCCTTATTGGTTAGACAAATGTTCTGCCACATAACGGAAGAAGAAGATGCAATTCTAGTAATATCTTTAAAGCCACCTGCAGCTAAAAGACGCATTTTCTCATGCTCATCGTCAGAATCCTTTACAAGATTAACTAAGGAAGAAGCAATTATATGAGGAACATGACTGATACAAGCAGTGATATCATCATGTTCCTTAGCATCTAAGATGAGTGGAAGAGCACCTATATCTTTCACCAATTGATAATAAAAATCTAATTGATCATTTGTAGTTTGATTGGTAGGAGTTAAAATATAGTATGCATTTTCTAATAACCTAGCATGGGAATTCTCATAGCCTGTTTTTTCAGAACCTGCCATTGGATGTCCACCAATGAAATTTGCCTCCATCTCTAAAGTGGCAATTGCTTCATGAATATTACCTTTAACACTACCAACGTCGGTTATGATACATGTCGGTTTTATAATATCTTTTAATTCATTTAAATATTTTATATTAGTTAGCACAGGAGCACACAAAAAGATAATGTCACAGTCTTTAAAAGCCTCGGATATATTTGTATCAATTCTATCTATTATATGATCACTAAGAGCAGATTCTAAGCTCGAATTACGTCTATCCTTATGATAATTATAAGCGATTATTGTATAATTCATTTTTAGTGTTTTGAGAGCTCTGGCGATAGAACCTCCAATTAATCCAAAGCCAATAAAGCCAACAGTTACATCCTCCATTGAGAAACCTCCAGTTAAAATGTTTTCTTAAATAATTGTGCAAGTGGTCTTAACTCTTCACATAACGTTTCGAATTGAGGGAAAGTAAGTGATTGAGGACCATCGGATAAAGCAATTGCTGGATTTGGATGAGTTTCAATCATAAGACCATCAGCACCTGCAGCGACAGCACTCATTGCAAGTGGTTTTACGTAGCTACGAACTCCAGTTGCATGACTTGGGTCAACAATAATTGGTAGATGGCTCTTTTCCTTAATAACAGGAACCGCGCTGATATCAAGAGTATTTCTTGTAGCAGTCTCGAATGTACGAATACCACGTTCGCATAGCACTACATTAGGATTGCCTTGGGACATAATGTATTCGGAAGCATTTAACCATTCTTCAATAGTTGCAGATAGACCACGTTTTAACAATACAGGTAAACCAGTTTTACCAGCTTCCTTTAGTAAATAGAAGTTTTGCATATTTCTAGCACCGATTTGAAGCATATCTACATATTTAATTGCAGATTCAATTGCTTCAAGACTTGTTACTTCACATACAACAGGTAAACCAGTTTCTTCTCTGGCCTCTTTCATATAACGAAGACCTTCTTCTTCAAGACCTTGGAATGCATATGGGGAAGTTCTAGGTTTGTAAGCACCACCACGAAGTATAGAAGCACCAGCCTTCTTGATTGCATGAGCAGTCTCAAGAACTTGTTTCTTGCTTTCTACAGCACATGGTCCAGACATAATTACTAGTTGATCTCCACCGATTAGAACATTTCCTACTTTAACGACAGATGGTTCAGGGTGAAATTTCTTATTAGGTAACTTATAGCTTTCTGTTACAGGAACTACTCTATCTACATCGTCCACTATTTCTATGTTCTGATCTGCAAGCAGACTTTTATCCCCGATAACACCGATTATGGTTACTTCTGCACCATCGGATATATGAGCTTTCAGACCTTTTTCTTCTATAATAGCTAATACCTGTTTAATTGATTCTATCTTAGCATTTGGTTTCATTACGATTATCATGATTGTCTCTCCATTCTATGGTAAGTTTCTTATATTCTATGATTGGTTAGTGAATCAAGTTACTATGCGAAGGTTATCTATTTGATAATACTGTTATTGATAAACAAGGCATGAAAATATAGATCTCTAACGGTTATTATAAAGTTATAGGATATATCATACATCATCAGGTTTGATATGTCAATACTTTAAAACTTTAAAGTTTAACAGTTTAAACTAATATACTCGATAGCTAACATTAATGTCTTATAGAAGACAGTAATATAGATGCTATCTTAGATACAGATCGAAATAAAAATATACCAAAAAACTTACATGGAAATTTGATATTCTAATCTTAATTATGATAGGATAGGTTGAATAATATTGTAGATAATACATAACATAAAGTCGTAAAATGAATTATAATAAGTACTTTCATTATTTACTTTCATAATTGTGTAATATATGGTAAAATAAATGCGGTTTATTCCACCTTAATATAAAAACGTTACAGAACCGTTGATTATATGCAGTTTAAATAAACTAGGATAGTTTTAGGAGAGTGTTATGTTTAAAAGATTTTACCCAAGCGAATATGTAGATTCTACTTATGAAATTGATTTTAGGGGACTCTACCAAAAGGGATATCGAGGCTTATTATTTGATATTGATAATACGTTAGTTGAACATGGAGCAGATGCCAGTGAACAAGCAATTCATTTTTTCCGTGAATTAAAAGAAATCGGGTATGAAGTATGCTTATTATCGAACAATAAGATCGAACGTGTGGAACGCTTTAATAATAAGATTAAGGTTAAGTATATCCATAATGCAAGGAAACCAAGTAAAAAGAACTATCTAAAAGCGATGCAATTAATGAAGACAGATGTTAATAATACTGTTTTTATTGGAGATCAGTTATTTACTGATGTATTTGGTGCCAATCGTGTTGGATTAAGGACTTATCTCGTGAAACCAATTGATCCAAAAGAAGAAATACAGATTGTATTAAAAAGATATCTAGAAAGAGTAGTATTACATTATTATAAGAAATCTTTGAAAAAGAAAAAAGTTAGATAATATATCATTTGTCGGGCAACTCATATCATAGAATCAAATTATGGAATATGAATGATAATTTACACCTTATTTCTAAGAGCAATTGAAAAAAATAGTTGAAAATTAAGGTATATTATTATAAACTATAAGAAGTTAATTTTAAGGAGGAATATCAAGAATGGTATCAGCAGGCGATTTTAGAAATGGCTTAACAATTGAAATGGATAATAATATATATCAGGTAATCGAATTCCAACATGTAAAACCTGGTAAAGGTGCTGCATTTGTTAGAACTAAATTAAAGAATATTAAAAGTGGTGGTGTAGTTGAAAAGACTTTCAGACCTACAGAAAAATGTCCACAAGCTCACATTGAAAGAAAAGATATGCAATATCTTTATTCAGATGGTGACTTATACCACTTTATGGATGTAGAAACATATGATCAATTTGGATTAAATGAAGATTCAATCGGTGATTCATTAAAATTCGTAAAAGAAAATGATATGGTTAAAATGCTTTCACATTCTGGCCAAGTATTCGCAATTGAACCACCTCTATTTGCTGAATTAGTAATTACAGATACAGAACCAGGATTCAAAGGTGATACAGCTCAAGGTGCTACAAAACCAGCAGTTGTTGAAACTGGAGCTACTGTATATGTTCCATTATTCGTAGAACAAGGTGATAAGATTCAAATCGATACTAGAACTGGCGATTACTTAAAGAGAGTCTAGTCGAGTATCAAATCAAAATATAAGCGTAGTTCATGGAGAATTAAATTTTCCGTGAACTACGCTATTTTTATATTTTTTTGTACCACTAAATACATGGTTTTTATTTGTTATATATCTATCAAATATCTTAAGTAAAATTATTTGAATATCGGATTTTTTTGATACAGATTAGCAAAAATATTACACTAAACTTATTGATGATGCAATAACCTTAAAATTATTGGTTCCAAAAGAAAATATTGAGAAAAGTGAAAATTACAATTAATGGCGCTTCGAATATCTAAGAATTATGTAGAATGGTGTAATGCTGATTTGAAAAGTAATGGTGTTGTTATTAAAACCGAAGAAGAAGCGAGAATTAATAATCTAGCGTTACTAAGTAATGGATTACCAACTCATTTACAGGAAGAAATGGGTGACAATGCAATTAAAAAGGGGAAATGCTATATTGTTACTGCAGTATATGGTTCATATGATTACCCACAAGTATGGACACTAAGGCGGTTTCGGGATTTCTATTTAGCAAAATCTTGGTATGGATAAAGGGTATAAAGATATTGAATATAATGATGAAAATTATTAGTTAAAGTAATATAAAAGTTTAATATTAGTAAAAATATTAAACAAGTAGCTAACAAAAGTGTTTAAATTTGTTATATAAAAGCTGTTTCAAATTAAAGAAGGTTTAATATAACTTTTGTTTTATATAACGCAATACATAGAAATTAATTTGGTATGTATTGCGTTTTTTATACAGTTTTACTTTATATGGATATATAGTTAGCCGAGTTGGCATGAAAAATAACTTTACAAAATATAACAAATATAATAATATTTGATTATATTTGTAAATATAAAGATTGAGAGATCGTATATGCATATAAAAAATATTTTTAAAAAAATAATTAACATACTTTTTATTATATCATGGCTGACTGTTCTAGGTATTATAATAGTTACTTTTTTAATAAAAGATTCATTAACTGCGTATAATATGGGCGATTATATGAGTATAACTGGAACCATAAATTTAATATGTTTTATTATTATTTTTATCAAAGCTAAAACTAACAATTATTTTAATTAACTTACAATTAAGATAACAACTAGCATTGAAAAGAAATATAAACTTAATTAATAAACTCATTAATAAAAGCTCATAAAAGTACAAGTTATTGAAAGGAGTACTACATATCATGGAAAAACAATATTATGTTCAAGTTATTGCAGAGAATTATTTGAAAAATGTGATTGATGACCCAAGTTCTATGAGCGTACATGAAAAGTTTCTTAACGGCTTAGATCAGAAGGATTTTGAAGAAGGTTTTTTAGCTCTGATTTCTTTGGTACGCCATCTTTATAGTGATGTAGCTCGTGATCCTGCTAGTTTTGGTATGATACTGAAGGATATTACTGACATTAATGCAAAGAACACGGACTATACCAGCAGTAATGCAAGTTTTCTTCGAATACCTAATTTATTATTTATACTAGGTGCTAGAGCAGAACTTCGGACTGAGATGATATTAACAATTGACGGAGGTGTTCTTTCATCAATAGCAAAAGAGTTAAAAATCACAGGTCTTTGGCTATTAATATCTAAACTTAGGGAGTACGGGTTAGAGATTATCGGTATGGATAAAACAATCAAAAATGGTGATGTGATATCTATTTCATATCCTGATAATCGAGCACTAATTGTAGTATTAAAGGCTATGGCAGACGCAACAATGGAAATAAATAAAGGCGACATGAAGAAACAAAAGAATTGGTTCTACATGATGCATTACGGGATTTTGGAAGATGCAAAGGTGAAAGAACCAAAGCTGACTGTAGAATCAATCTATCATGCTCTAGACTCTGCAAAGAGTGAAAGTGCTGATATATTGCACGAAAGTGTAGCGAATGTGACAAAGCAGGCTGTACGAATGGGAGGCTTTATGCGTAACGATTGGTCATGTGTCTACACAAGTATTAAGAATAAAAAAGTGCTAATGAGCCTTCATGTTGAACAGGAAAAGCTTTCTGCCAAACTGAATCTACAACATATCAATGAATATATGTCTTTGGTTGCAGAGCTACCAAATAAGATACGAGATTCAATCAGTATAAATGGATGGGATTGCGGACATTGTAACCCAAGTTGTTCTGGTGGATTCTCTTTCGAGTTGGATGGTAAAGCTTACAATAAATGCCGTTGCGGATCTTTTATATTTGAAGATATTACAGACGAAGATGTTCAAAGTTGTAAAAAATTATTGAGCCAGGAACTTTTATGTGAAAACATGTAAAATAAGTTTTTGTTGTATATGAAGCGCACTTTATGGAGTAATGAAGGAATTTCCGTAAAGTGCGCTATTTTTGTAACCTAGGCTTGCTATAGTGTAACATATGCATATAGACGTTGCAATTGGAAGCGTATTGGATATAATAGGTCAAGAGGTGTATATTGTGAAATAAAGCGTTTCACACGTTGAATTTAGGCTTGCGAGCAAGTCGCAAGTATGTAGGCTAGTGTGAATGATTTAACACCCCTGATTTGTATGTCGCGGGAGGCGACAGATGGGAGCTAGAATGAAAATACTTAAGTATCAGAAGCTAGATTTAGAAGAAAATAGAATTGAATTATACTACAACAAGATTGATCAAGAGACAGAGAATATTATAAAAATTATAGATTCCTATAATAAGACTTTAACAGGAAGAAATGAAAATGAGACTACATGGGTTCATTTAAGTGACATATATTATTGTGAAATAATTGATCGTAAATGTTATGCATACCTAAAGGAGTCCATCTGGCAGGTAGATATTTCACTTCAAATGCTATTAGATCAGTTTGGCAGTTCAGGGTTTGTAAGAATTAGTAAATCAATGGTTGTAAATATTCATAAAATAGAAAGATTAAAAACAGATCTTAATATGCGGGTAAATATCATCTTGGATAATGGAGAAACCGTTATACTAAATCGTACATACAGAAGTCAATTTTATCAGTATCTAGAGAAAACGAGAAGGGAGATGAAATGATATGCAACTTATTAACAGAAAGAACTTTATATCTATTGTTTGCACTGTCTATACAATAATTTCACTCAGTAAAATCATATTAGAAGCAATGCAAGGTTATAAAGACCCTTACTATGTAGAGAATTTTATCACAATATTTTTCATATCACTAGGTGCAACATTTGTTCTTGGTCTCCACTACTACCTTCAGAATGTTCCGTTAACAATTGTAATATTGGGACAATACATATTTTTGCTTGGAATTATAATGTTGAGTATATGGATAGAAAGCCATTTTCAGAAGATGGCATCTACAGCCTATAGAGATATGTTTTTATCTTTTACATTTCCTTATATCATAGGTGCAATCATATATTATGTTTCTATTATGCTTCAAATGAGAAAAGCAAATAAGACATTGGAAGAAATCAATAAAGGTGGAGGGAAGAAAGATGAATATTAAAAAGAAGGAAGCTAGTGGAAGAAATTATTTGGAATTAGCATTGTATGCATTTGCGGGGCTTGGTATAGAAGCGTTATATGTATCTTTATTAGAACCCAATATTTATGGGTGTGTTATGAGTAAATGGAATGTGACACAGTCAATCTGTCATTGGATATTGACCTGTATAACATGGGGTGTGATTGCATTTCTTATAGTAAGATATGCATATATGAGATATGGTTTCGATATTTTTGAGAGCAAAGATAAAATAAAGGTAAAGCAATGGATTCTGACTGTAGTCTGTGTAGCACTTGTGTTGATTAGTAATTATATAGAATGGAATGGCTCTAAAGTACTCCATGAATTCCAAAGTAATGGAATGCCAAAATTCATTTTCCAGTACATTTATTATTTATTTGAGACATGTTTGTTTATGCTAATAATTGTGTTCGGGCAGAAAGCTTTTGAAAAATGGTTACATAAAGAGAATATACCATATGGAGGTATTGTAGTAGCATTAACTTGGGGAATGGCACATTGGATGACAAAAGGTAGTCTTTATGCAGGATTATTTACAGCAGCATGTGGTTTCTGTTTTGGAGCAATTTATCTCCTTTTGAATAGGAATATAAAGTGGACCTATCTGGTATTGTGTATAATGTTTATATTATAAAATCATACTATTTAAGTATAATATACATTATTAATACAAGTTCCTAATATAGAGATAGTTTTCTACATCAAAATAGATAATAAAATTATGAACGCAACTCATAGAAATATAAGATTTCTAAGGGCTGCGTTTTTGAATGTTCTAAATTAATGAAATTCTTAAATTAAATGATATTCCTTCTTGACAAATCATTATCATATGGATATCATAAGATTATACCTGAGCAAAATACTCGGAAATGAAATGGTAGGATATAGAATATATATAGAATTCGAATAATAAGTAAGGAGAATACAAGATGAATGAAAAACTTTTAGAGATAAATAATTTACATGTTAATACAGAGGATAAAGAAATATTAAAAGGTGTTAACCTAACGGTGAATAAAGGAGAAGTTCATGTAATTATGGGCTCCAATGGTGCAGGTAAGTCAACCTTAGCACAAGTAATCTTAGGACATCCAAAGTATCAAGTAACAGAGGGAGACATGATCTTCCAAGGTGAGAGCCTAAAGGAATTAAAGACAGATGAGAGAGCAAGAAAAGGAATCTTTCTATCCTTTCAGACACCTGAGGAAGTGCCAGGAGTTACGGTAGAAGGGTTCTTAAGAAGCGCAAGAAGTGCAGCACTTGGTCGACCTGTTATGCTACATAGCTTTCGTAAAGAATTAAAAGAAAAATTAGAGTTGCTAGATATTAGTGATGAATATGCTTCTAGATATCTAAATGTTGGCTTCTCCGGAGGAGAAAAGAAGAAAAATGAAATCATTCAAATGATGATGCTGAATCCGAAACTTGCTATTCTAGATGAAACAGACTCAGGACTTGATGTTGATGCAGTTAAGATTGTATCGGAAGGCGTAAAGCAATTTAAAAATGAGGAGAATGCCGTAATCATTATTACTCATAATAGCAAGATATTACAAAGCTTAGAACCTGATTATGTGCATATCTTATTAGATGGTCAGATTGTTCGAACATCCGATGCTTCCTTGATTGAAGAAGTAAATCAAAAAGGATTTGCAGAATATAAAGAAGCAGTAATACATGCATAAAAGAGGTGATATCATATGGAAAATATAAAAGATACAATCAAAGAGCTAGAGCGAGGAGTATACGACATCATTAATGAAGATCGATATCGATACAAATCGCAAAAAGGTTTGACGAAAGAGATTATTTTAGATATCTCACATAAGAAGAACGAACCTGAATGGATGACGAATTTTCGGTTGAAATCTTTGGAGACATATCAGAATATTGAGATGCCAACCTGGGGGCCATCCCTTGAGGAATTAGATATGGACAATATCGTAACTTATGTTCAACCAGATACCAAGCTAAATGGTAACTGGGAGGAAGTGCCAGAGGAAATCAAAGATACTTTTGATAAACTAGGAATACCTAAGGCAGAAAGAGAATCGCTTGCTGGTGTAGGAGCTCAATATGATTCTGAGGTTGTATATCATAGTATTAGAGAGGATCTTGTAAAGCAAGGTGTCATTTACACGGATATGGAAAGTGCTCTTAGAGATTATGAAGATATTATAAAAGAGTATTTCATGACACTAGTTCCACCAAATGATCATAAATTTGTTGCGCTTCATGGTGCTGTGTGGTCAGGAGGATCTTTTGTTTACGTCCCAGAAGGTGTTGAAGTCGAGATACCATTACAATCTTATTTCCGTTTGAATTCACCAGGTGCTGGGCAGTTTGAACATACATTGATTATCGTTGATAAGAATGCGAAGCTCCATTTTATAGAAGGTTGCTCGGCACCTAAATATAACGTAACCAATCTACATGCAGGATGTGTTGAATTATTTGTTAAAGAAGGAGCATACTTACGATATTCCACTATTGAGAACTGGTCTAGAAATATGTTGAACTTGAATACGAAAAGGGCCGTTGTCGAGAAAAAAGGTACGATTGAATGGGTATCTGGTTCCTTCGGCTCAAAGATATCCATGCTATATCCAATGAGCATTTTAAAAGGAGAAGGTGCAAGATCTGAATTTACAGGAATTACATTTGCAGGAAAAGGTCAGATATTAGATACAGGAACGAAAGTTGTTCATGCAGCACCTTACACTTATTCTACAATTAATACGAAATCTATCTCCAAAAGTGGTGGAGAAGCTATATACCGTGGAAGTGTTCGAGTGGCAAAGAATGCCCACCATAGTAAATCGACAATCTCTTGTGAATCCTTAATGCTTGATGATCTATCAAGAGCAGATACCATCCCAGTTCTTGATATTATGAATGATGAAGTTGAGATAGGACATGAAGCTAAAATAGGTAAGATTAGTGATGATACGATTTTCTATCTAATGACAAGAGGTATTAGTGAAGAAGAAGCCAAAGCAATGATAGTTCGTGGATTTGCAGAACCAATAGCAAAGGAATTACCGCTTGAATATGCAGTAGAGATGAATAATCTAATCAAACTTGAATTAGAAGGAAGTATCGGATAGAGAATAAGTAAGGAGATTAGAACAGAGGTGATATCATGAGTGAGAATAATAGAAAAATAATAAGTCCAATACCAGTTCGAACATGGAGAGGTCTTGGTGTGAATCATGCTTTCCTTGAAGAACAGGATATTAAACTAAAACCTTATCATAGACAAATATTTGAGAAAAGAAATAGCATAGATGAGTTTGGAATTGTAACAGAACTGACTGAGAAGCAAAATCAAGAAGCACATTTCATAGATAAGCAGTATAAGGGACTTGATCAGAATATTTTAGAGCAGTGTATAAAAGAATATAATACAGGAGTTTATATTGAAGCACAGGAAGGCACTAGTAGACAAGAACCAATTATCCTTCATTATACTTTAGATAAAGAGAATAATACATTAATTGATAATAATCTAATAATTGCAAAAGAAAACAGTGAAATTACTGTCATTATTCAATATGATTCCAAGGTAAAAGGATATCATAATGGACTCACTAGAATCTTCGGTAAGAAAGGCTCTAGGATAAAGTTAGTTAAAGTTCAAACTTTGAGTGATGATAGTACACATTTAGATGCTGTATATACCAAATTAGAAGACAATGCAGAAATAGAATATACCTTAATTGAATTAGGTGCCAAGAATGGAATTATTCATAATCAAAGCGATTTGATAGGAACAAATAGTAGAACGAATCTTAAAATGGCATATATCACAGATAAAGACCGCAAAATAGATATGAATTATATCATGAATCATGTTGGAAGAGAAACAAATAGCCAGATTGATGTCAAAGGTGCTCTTTTAGATGAAGCAGATAAGATCTTTCGAGGAACAATCGATTTGAGAAAAGGTGCTGTCAAAGCCAAAGGTAAGGAAGAAGAATATACAATATTACTGAGTGATAAAGTTAGAAATCGTTCTGTACCTATTCTATTATGTACAGAACATGAAGTGGAAGGGCAGCATGCAGCAAGTACTGGTAAAGTTGATGAGAATAAACTGTTTTATCTGATGTCAAGAGGCTTAAGCGAGTATGAGGCTAAGAAATTAATAGTTGAGGCTTCCCTGAATCCAATCATTGATCAGATACCAGACGAATTAATTAGAGAAGAAATCAATGATTATGTAAGGAGGAAGTTTATTAATGAATAAGGAGATAAAAAAAGATTTTCCAATCTTAGATCAAGAAATACATGGTCACCGATTTACGTATCTTGATAGTGCGGCTACGACTCAGAAACCAATCGCAGTATTAGAAGCAGTGAACGATTACTATAAGAACTATAATGCGAACCCTCATCGAGGTGCTTATTATTTAAGTGAAAAGTCAACGGAAATCTATGAAAATACAAGAACAGTTGTAAAAGAATTCATTGGTGCAAAGAACGAGAAAGAAATTATCTTTGTTAAAAATGCAACAGAAGCTTTTAATTTGTTAGCTCATTCATATGGAATGAATTTCATTAAGGAGGGTGATGAGATTGTCATATCAGTCGCTGAACATCATTCCAATCTTGTACCATGGCAGCAAGTTGCGAAAGCAAAAGGTGCTCTATTAAAATATCTATATCTAGATGAAGAAGGAATTATAACAGAAGAAGAGATAGCAAATAAGATTACGAATAAGACGAAAATAGTTTCAGTCACTCACGTATCAAATGTATTAGGAACGATTCAACCAATTAAGAAGATTATAGAGAAAGCACATAGTGTAGGTGCGGTAGCATTTATTGATATCGCGCAGAGTGTTCCTCATATGAAGATTGATGTAAGTCAATTGGATGCAGATGCAGCAGTATTTTCAGGTCACAAGATGCTTGCACCTATGGGGATTGGAGTACTTTATGGGAAAGAAGAATTATTAGAGAAGATGCCACCTTTTATGTGTGGTGGTGATATGATTGAATATGTAACAGAACAAGATACGACCTTTGCTGAACTTCCGAACAAATTCGAGGGAGGAACTCAGAATGTGGAAGGAGCTGCTGGATTAACTAGTGCTATTCAATATTTGAATGAGATTGGTATGGATAATGTCGAACAAATTGAAGATGAACTGGTAAGTGAAACTTTAAAACGCCTTGAAGAATTACCTTTTGTTACCGTGTATGGTACGAAAGATACAAAGAAGAAATCAGGTGTTATCTCTTTTAATGTAGAAGGAATTCACCCTCATGATGTTGCATCTATACTAGATTCTTATGGAGTAGCAATACGTGTCGGTAGGCATTGTGCATATCCTTTGCTTAATTATATGGGAGTTAATGCAGGAACATGCCGTGTTAGTTTCTATATCTATAATACAATGGAAGATGTAGAAGCATTGATTGAAGGACTAAAAAATACAAGGAAGTGGTTAGGATATGGATCTAAATAGTATATATACAGAGGTAATAGCAGAACATAATATGTCCAATCATAATAAGCATCATATTGAGGGGGCTGATTTTATTGAGAAGGGGCATAATCCAAGCTGTGGTGATGAGATTGAACTTGAACTTCGAATCAAGAATGGAATAGTAGAAGATGGAGGATTTACTGGAGTAGGATGTGCAATATCTCAAGCGTCCACTTCTATTATGATTGATTTAATCAGAGGTAAGAGTGTTGAAGAGGCAAAAGAGCTCATTGAGACTTTTTTAGGTATGATTAAGAGAGAGATTAAAGATGAGAAAGAACTTGAGGTATTAGAAGATGCGATTGCATTAAAAAATATATCAAATATGCCAGCAAGAGTAAAATGTGCGGTATTAGCATGGCATACTTTAGAGGAATCCTTAAAGAAAGCAGTATAGTAAAGCAGATAGGGTAGACTTGTTCAAAGTCTATCTTATCTGCTTTTTTAGAAAATTAAGATGGATATGCATAGTGACTTATCTGTAATATTTTTTAAGAAATAACAATTTTATGTAAAAATTATATACCTGATCTAGTGATAAATAAGAAGAAAGCTTACTCTAAGAATTTATTAATAACACTTACATTATCGAAATAGATTACTCTTTTTGTAAGTGTTGAGGTATCATCTGGCTGTGCCCAATTCCATTTATAGATACCTAATTTCATAATTGGACCTAATTCATCATTTGTAGTGTTAGGAAGCCCGTTACAATCTAAGACTAAATTATCATTTTTATATACTTCTAATATAGGATTTTGAGAAGAAAGCCATCCCCATTTTATATGAAATGACCACTTCACCCATTTTCCTTTATCTTCTACATAAGATCCTAGATCATAAGAAGCGAAGTTCTTTTTATCAATGATTGATTGGTCGGTAGATACTTCTGCATCATCCCAACAACGACCTATTATATAATGACCATCAAAAGTATGAAGTGATAAAGGTGGAGAAGTCCAAGGCTCATTTTTATCTAAGTCAGGTTGATTATGCCATTGGGCAATTATTTCAGAACCTTCTGAATCAATTTTATAATCTTCTGATCCTCCTTTTGGAAGCAAAGTATAAAATGTATAAGTGTGTTCTTGTCTTTGTTCGTTTTGAATGTTACTTATTACAGGATTAGCCTGGTCAATGCGAATCTCGGAACGCTTGCTGTCTGAAACAATTTTGTCGTTCTTATTTAATTGAACTCTTAATGACTTCTTTCCAGAATAGTGGTACTTATTTGATAATGTAATCGAATTAGGGTTGGGAATCTCCTTATACCAATAGTCATCATTTAATGGTTGCTCAAAATCGTCTGTAAATATTGTTTCGGTAGCATTACTAACCGTGTAAGTGCTAACCTTATTTAAATTTCTACCAATAGAAGGTATATTATTAGTGGTTGAACTTTTAGTGAGGTTTGAAGCATTTACATTAATAGATGTCATAGCAAATAGAACAGAGCCAGTAACTGTTAACGTTAAGAGGGACTTTAATAATTGTTGATGCATATAGATCTCCTTTTCATAATATTGTATTATATACTAATATTCGACACTTTAATATTATGAATGAATAGAACTTTAGTCGGACATATGATGTTGGATTTTACAACCATACTTAAAACTTTTATAAACTATAGGAACTTTAAAACTAATATTGGGTATATTGCATACAAAATATAATATATATTGTTAAAAATATAGCAAAATATCATATAAGTACTAGTAAAGAAAATTAATTTGTTGTAGAATATAGATAAGATAAATAATTCATGAATAGATTGACCAAATAGAGAGAATTCTATTTGAATTAAGTAACGAAATCACTGTAGTTATTACATATGCAGATATGTAAACCAATTAGAAATGAGGGATATCTATGATAAGCGTAAGTTTAAAAAATATGATTTTAAAGGATAATGAGGAATATTGTTTTAATCCATATTTTTGTTTTCGCAATAATGATACTAGAGACAGTCTTGCCTTAGAATGCAGTGAAGATGATGAGGAATCTTGTGAGTCATCTCAAAGTATTATACGATATGCTCTTGATTTGGCATTTCCTGAATTATTTCTTAGGACTTATTGTAAAGAAGGATATGCAATCTGGATTAGTAGACCAATGTTGAACTCATATGCGAATCATAGTTATAGTCCATCCGATATTTTTCAATTAGATGAAGATAAGATGGATGATTTAAGACGGTGGTTTGATCTTTTGGTAGAATACTCATATTCAACCAAAGAACATATAGATAATCTAGTTAGTCCATGGAACAAAGCTTTCAATGAATATCGGAATGCAATTGATTCGACGAATGTTGAAAAAGCATATATGCATTTGGTAGCAGCGCTGGAAGCCCTCTTTCGAGATTCAAATAGTGAAGTACAATTTAAGGTAACACTATATACTTCTCTTATCTATTCGGAGGAGAAAATGGATAGAAAAAGAGTTAAGAGCTTATTAAAGAAAGCTTACGATATACGAGGTAATCTAATGCTTGGAGAAATACGATCTATGAAGGAACTAGCAAATAAAGAGGCTCTTTATCATGATTATTTTGAATTAAAGAAGATTGTTAGTTCAGTATTATATAAGACATATGGCCTTACCAAAGAAGAAATTCTTGATCTGGTAGAAGATAATGTGTTTGAAAGCCATATTTCATTAAAAAGAAGTGTTTTATAGCATTAATTGTTAAAAATATAACAAATATTCCCATGTATCTGGCTTGATGAATACTTAATAAAAAAAGATATAAAAAGTTTAAGCATTTAAGTATAGTTAAGATTTTTCGCTGGGAGGTTTGAAGTATTATAATGAGAGTTAGAAATAGAAAGAACTGCCCTTATTTATGTTATTTTAAATAAGGGCAGTTTTTTTGATGATTCGGATGAGTACACGATATGGAGAAAATGAAATCGATAGTCAAAATACGATAATCTTGAGTATTTACAAATTTTTGTGAATTAGTTCAAGAATCGTTGAAATTTCTGAGACAGGCATTTGACCAGGAGCACTTTTCTTATTTGCAGATGCGAATGTTATAGAAGAACCAAAGAATTCACCAGATAATCGACTGATTAGGCCTAGGCTACCCATTGCCATTGTTATGATAGGGCCACTTGCATGAAGTTCCTTCATTTCGCTTGTTGCCTCTAATAATGTAAATACATCGGATAGATGATTTGGCATAACTGCTATCTTTGGAATATCTGCACCTAAATCCTGCATTTTACAGAGTCTTTTTAGTATTTCGCTTTTAGAAGGTGTTCTATCAAAATCATGGTTTGAAGCTATTACATAACAATGATGCTGGTGTGCATATTCAATCAGGGAAAGAGCTTCACTTTCACCAGTAAATAATTCAACATCAATAAAATCTATGAGACCAGTATTAATAGCTACTTCATTTAAATCTATATAATCAGAGACAGCAATGTCTTTATTTCCACCTTCTCTTTTGGTACGAAAAGTAAAAAGAATAGGAAGGTCAATTAAGATCTCGCTTAAAATGACAAGGATATCCTTCACTTTATTACAGTCGGTAGAATCTTCGAACCAATCGACTCTCCATTCAACAATATCAACGGGCATATCTTTTATCATAGTTGCCTCTTTTATAATATTGTCTTTCGTTTCTTCAACGATTGGGACACATATCTTTGGAATCCCATCACCAATGGTTCTGTTTTTTACTTGAATTACTCGCTTCATGGTAAATTCTCCTGACTATTCGTGGTAGTAAATTGACTTGGCAATGTAAAATTTACTTTGGATAGAATTTCTTTCGCAATGGCAGTGATATCTTTATTGTCTGTTTCGATTATAATGTCTGCTACAGATAAATATTTATCTTTCCGTTTGTTCATTAACTCTTCTATAAAAGGAAGATTCATATTGTTCCTTAAGATAGGGCGGTCCTGATTTTCTTTCACTCGTTCTAAAATTGTTTCTGGAAGAGCAGTCAATAAGACGATTTGACCTTTGCATTTTAACAATTCTACATTTTTATCTCTTAGAACAATTCCTCCACCGCAAGAGATAATAATATGATTTATATTCTGTAAATCAGTGAGTGCTTTAGTTTCTAAATCGCGAAAATATTCTTCACCATGTTTTGAGAAAAGATCAGGAATTGATAATCCTTCTTTTTCCTCCACGTATTGATCGGTATCAATTTCTTTATACCCTGTAAGTTTACTCAATTCATGAGAAATCGTAGTTTTTCCTGTTCCCATAAATCCGATTAATATTATATTATCCTTCATTTTTCATGTTCCTTTACGTAAAGTTATATGATAAGGTAACCATTCTAGCTATCACTGTAAAAAAAATTGAGATCTTCTATTAGTATTTTATCGATTAAGAATGTTAGTTAATCATCCTAAAATGTTTCCAATTGTTTTTTTATTTCAAGATAGATTGGGTGAATAACAGAATCATTGATTTCCTTTTCAAGAAAGAATTCAACAGCATATTTGGCTTGCGCAACTAACATTTCAAGTCCTGTAATTGCTTTTATATTTAAGCTTTTGGCTTGAAGTGTTAATTTCGTCTCAATCGGATTATAGATTACATCAACAACTGCTTCACATTTGGTGAAATAACTTATATCAAGAGGGCTAGCTTCAATGTTTGGATACATGCCGACTGGAGAGGTATTTATTATTACCCCAGCATCAGCATGTAATCTAATACATTCTTCTGCAGTGAAAGTATCCGTTGCTGGCTTATGATAAAGTATCACAATATCTTTCGCCTCCAAATAGTTAAGGACTGCAAGAATGGATTTGGAAGCGCCACCATTACCAATTACAATTACTTTTTTATCTTTAATAATAATATTATTTTTCCTAAGCATATATAGAAAACCATTAAAATCAGTGTTATGTCCAATTAGTTTCCCATCTTTATTCACAATGGTATTCACAGAACCGATATGCATCGCATTCTCATCCACTTCATCAAGATATTCCATTACATCAATCTTATAAGGAATAGTAACATTAATCGCTTTAAAATTCCTTTCTTTCATAAACTCAGGAAATTCTTCTCTTGTTAGAGGCGTAATCTCATATTTATAATCAGCTAGCTTCTCATGAATCTGTTTCGAATAACTATGCCCTAATTTTTCTCCAATTAATCCGTATTCCATGGGATGGTCCTCCTGCTCTTTAATTTACTTATTTCTGTCTAAAACTTTCTAGAAAAAATTAAATCTTCTCACTTTATTTTTCATATGGTGTACTTTTATATATAAGAAAACATTATAACACAATACAAATATCATAATACATAGTTTTATCAAATGCAACAAAATTCTTTGATGCTTTAAATCAACAAAGTGATATCGCTAGTGCTTTAATTCAGTTTTATATATTTATTTAGTTTTCTACTAAGATTAACATATAAAACATGACGCAGACAAGGGAATTACAGTAACTAAGCCAAAGATAAAATAAGCCTAGACAGTCTACCAATCTTCGTGTATTTGCAGTGGGTGTAGGGCGCCTTTTTCAGGCTTGTGGATGTTCTTATGGAAGACTATTTCGGTATAGATACAAAAAACTCGCTGTTTGACGACCAAAGGGAGGAGTTCGAGTTTTTTGTATCTGCCATACCGAAAGAGCCTTCCATTAGAACATCCCAAGCCTGAAAACGAAACCCTACACCCACTGCAAATACACGAAGATTCACTAACCTCCCTAGGCTTATTTTATCAGGCCCCATAGACACTAATATTTTTATTGCAAAAGCAAATATAAAACTGGAATAATATTTTGTCCACCTCATATATTTAAGAATAAGGAGAGTGAAAGCATGGACAAAAGAGATGAAATCCTAAAAATCTTTTCTCTTAATCTAAGAAGAGTAATATCAAGCTTGGAACTTGATTATGAAAAGCTTCAAGAAATAAGACTTCGTGTCAATGGGCCATTAATTGTGATATATGATAACAAAGAATATTTTATCACAAAGGATAGTAACTTAGTGAATCTACAGGAAGAAGCTTACCTTGTATCGCAGAATGAGATAAGGGAGACGATGGAATATATCAGTAACTATTCTATGTATGCCTTTGAAGATGAAATAAAACAGGGATTTATCACAATTCAAGGAGGACACCGAATTGGTATTGCAGGTAAGACCATATTGGAGAATGATAAAATCAAGAATATAAAACATATCTCCTTTATTAATATTCGTCTATCTCATCAGATTAAAGGATGTGCCAGTAAAGTATTACCATTTATTATGAATGGAACAGAAGATATTTTCCATACGCTAATAATATCACCTCCAAGATGTGGTAAAACAACCTTATTAAGAGATGTCATTCGTCAATTATCGAATGGTCATTCAAAGTTCTTAGGGCAATCCGTTGGTGTAATTGATGAACGTTCGGAAATTGGAGCTTGCTATATGGGAGTACCTCAGAATGAACTAGGAATTCGGACAGACATCCTGGATTGTTGTCCAAAAGCAAATGGGATGATGATGTTAATAAGATCTATGTCTCCAAGGATTATAGCAGTAGATGAAGTGGGTTCCAAAGAAGATATAGAAGCGATTGAGTATGTTATTAACTGTGGTTGCAAATTAATTGCTACCGTACATGGTTCCTCAATTGATGACATTAAAACTAAACCTATACTTGGCAGATTGGTACGAGAAAAAATATTTGAACGATATATTGTTCTTAATAATCGAATAACAGTTGGAAATGTTGAAGAAATATACGATGCAAGAGGAAGCATAGTCTATAAATCAGGGGTATAAAAAGAGGTGGCAATATGTTGATTACAAAAATCATCGGAGTTATTTTAACAGTTTGTTCATCTGGTGCAATTGGAATCTACTTTAGCGATAGAATCAAAGATCGGATGAATGAATTAAAAGAGCTAAAGAAAATAATTCTTAGTCTAAGAGGTGATATACGATATGCTATGACGCCTCTTCCAGAGGCACTTAAGGTAATTGCAAGTAGACATGAAGGTAAATTTGAGACATTTTTAGAACATCTGTCGAAAGAACTTAATGAACTTGGAGGCATCACATTTCAAGAGATATGGAAGAAATGTGTGGAAGAGGATTTAAATGAAACAGCATTGACTAAGAAGGACAAGGTTTATCTTGGACAACTTGGTGAGAATCTTGGTTACCTGGATAAGGAAATGCAAATTAATACAATTGATTTATACATATCGCAATTAGAAACTGAGATTGAGGAACTTACTGGGTCAATGAAAGAGAAGACACATCTTTATAATTGTCTAGGCATTATGCTTGGAATCTTTATTGCGATTATAATTATATAGATTTAGCTTGACTTATATAAATGCATTTCTAAGGAGAGCAAAAGTTAATAATCAAGGAAGCATAATACAATAAAAGTGAGGGTAGGACATGACAATAGATCTGATATTTAAAATAGCTGCAGTTGGTATCTTAGTATCCGTTTTGAATCAGATATTAAAGCATTCAGGTAGAGACGAACAAGCATTTATTACCAGTCTTGCAGGATTAATTCTTGTGTTATTTTGGATAGTACCATATATCTATGAATTATTTGAAACAATTAAGAAATTATTTACCTTATAGAAAAAGGAAGATGAGGATTACTATGGTAAAGATTGCGTTAATTGGAATCGTAGCAGTTCTAATAGCTACTTATTTTAAAGTATATAAAGCAGAATATAGTATTTACATAGGAATTGTTGCAAGCATTCTAATCATTTATTTCGGTATCAGTAAGCTTAATATTATTATGAATACCATTAGAGAAATCGAGGGATTTATATCAATTAATCATACTTATCTCGAGATATTAATCAAGATTATTGGTATCACATATATTGCTGAGTTTTCCTCGAGCTTATGCAAAGATGCAGGACATGCAGCAATAGCAAATCAGATAGAATTAGTTGGAAAGCTTACCATTCTTACGATCAGTATGCCAATATTACTAGCTCTACTAGATACAATAAATGAGTTTTTACATGCGTAAAACCACCTGAGTTGTAATAAAGGAAAGGTAACAGATGGAATCTCGTATAAAAATATAAGTGTTAACTTTTATGAATGATAATACATAGTTGGTGAGAAATGATAGAAGAAAAAAAATTAAATAAAAATGGAAGTATAGATAAGATAGTGAGAGCAAAAAAGAAGATACTTGTTAAAATCCTTTGGCTATTGATAAGTATAACATTATTAGTTATTGGCTCTCAACATTATGTATACGCAAGTGAAATGACGAATATAGGCACAGATTCTGATACGAATTCTAATACTAATCAAGATTCGCTGTGGAATGATGATGATATAAGTACATATCAAGATGAATTTGACTATTCTGAGATTCAGAGAGTTATTAACCGGGTAGTGAAAAACAGCAATGGAATTGATTTTACTGAATATGTGAACAAGCTAATAAGTGGAAAGGAACCGTTATCTATCAAAGGAATTCTAAGTCAACTAAAAGAGAGCCTTTTAGGTGAAATCGAAGGAAATTTAAATATTATCTTTGAATTAATAGGACTTGCTATTGTGGCAGCCATCTTTTCCAATTTTTCTAATATGTTTAAGAATAATCAGGTTTCTGAAACAGGATTTTATGTAACATATCTCTTATTGTTTACTATATTAACAGCGTCATTTTATCAGACATCTGTTATCGCATCAGATACATTAGAAAGTGTCATGGATTTTATGAAAGCACTGGTGCCCACCTATTTTCTATCAATAACCTTCGCAGCAGGAGCAAATACATCACTTGTTTTTTATGAATCTACATTATTTTTAATTACCATTGTTGATTTTATACTGATTAAAGTTATGCTTCCTCTGGTTAATATCTATATGCTACTTATCTTGGCAAATAACTTATCTAAGGAAGACATGCTATCAAAATTTGCTGAATTAATTGACACTTTAATATCTAGCGCGCTTAAGGGACTATTGGCTTTCGTTGTTGGAATTAATACAATTCAAGGGTTTATTGTTCCTGTAGCAGACAGTGTGAAGAATTCCGTATTATTAAAGGCAACAAGTGCCATTCCAGGTGTAGGTAATTCCTTTGAGGCAGTTACTAAAACAGTACTAGGAGCAGGCGTATTGGTGAAAAATGCCATAGGAGTAGCGGGCTTAATTGTTATTATTATAATATGTGCAGTTCCGGTAATTAAGCTGCTATTGATTGCTTTAATTTATAAGTTTGGAGCAGCTGTAGTACAACCTATATCCGATAAAAGAATCATAAATTGTATCAATGGAGCAGCAAGAGCATTTAAATTGTTATTTAGTACAGTAACAGTGGGAGCAATTTTATTTCTATTAACAATTACTATTATCATAGCTTCCACCAATTTTAGACTAAGATAAAGGATTGGATTTAATGAATTGGAGGAGCTATCCAATTTTTGAATAGGTCATCAAATATTGAAAGGTTGGGTACAAATATGGAGATTCTCTATTCTTGGATAAGAAACATCATCGTATACATCATTCTACTTAATATTGTTATGAATCTGTTGGGTAAGAGTAGTTATAAAAAGTATATAGGTGTTTTTACTGGCATGATACTAGTTTTGATAGTAGTAGCTCCAATCATAAAAGTCATTAAGGCTTCGAATACACTAGACTACTATTTTGAATCAAATAATTTAGCTTTGAATGCAAATGATGTGAGCAATGAAATGATACAGATGGAAGGTAAACAAAAAGAAACAATATATAAGCAGTATAAAGCAAAAATTGCGAATCAAATTAGTCAAATTGTTGAAAAACAAGGTTTGCATACAAAAAGTATTGATGTAGAGATATATGAAGATAAGAAAAGCGATGACTTTGGTAAAATTAAATCCATTCAGGTGGTTGCTAGTCATACTAATAAGAGCAAAGGAAAAAGTTCTAATTCTAATATTAAAAAGATTACCATTGATAAAATTGTTATAAAAGAAGAAAAATCAGAAAGTAATAATAGTAGCGAAAATGGAGCTAATGAGGTTTCGTCTGTAGAAGAGACAATGCTAAAAAACAGCTTGGCTGACTTCTATAATATCTCTTTGGATAATATAAATATTAGTATACAGGAGTAATGCTATGGAAAACAAAATGAATCAAATAGTGGAAGATGATGGGGATAAAAAAGAGAAAGGCAAGAAGAAAACGAAGTTAACAATTAAGGAGATCGGTCTTGAAAGATTAGTAATCCTATTATTATGCGGTATATTCTTAATTGTTCTTACTATCCCAGATATCTTTCCAAAACAGAGCAAAAAATCAAGTACAAGTGTTGATTACAAAAGCAGCACGCAAAAGTTAAGTGCTACATCAGTAAAAAGCAATGATTACATTGACTTGTATACAAGCAGATTAGAAAATGAATTAACAACAATGCTAAAAAAAGTCAATGGAATCGGCCAAGTGGAAGTAATGATCACTGCAAAATCTTCCAAAGAATTAGTAGCATTAAAAAATGAACCTTATTCTCAAGAAAGTGTAAATGAAACGGATGGAGATGGTGGAAGTAGAATTAGTAGTAACACAAGTAAAGAAAATGAAACAGTGCTAGTCAACCAAGATGGAGATTCAGTTCCTTTTATTGTGAAAGAATTAGAACCACAACTTGAGGGAGTACTAGTAATTGCAGAAGGGGGCGATAATCCGAACGTAATAAGTGAAATAATTGAAGCAGTTGAGGTATTATTTGACGTGCCTACACATAAAATTAAAGTAATGAAAATGAATTAGGAGGTTAGTAATGAAAAATATATTTAGAAAGAACCAAGTAATTATTACCGCTTTAGTATTAATGATTGTTATTGCAGGTTATCTAAATTTTACGAATGACAAAGTGGCTAACCAGAAAGAGAATCAAAACTCATATGTTCAAGCAGACAGTAAAAATGTAGCTTCAGATGGTACTAATGTAGACGTGGACTCCTTATTATCTTCTGCAGATCTAGCTAGCGATGATTTCATGGTAGAGAATGCTGGTGATACAGATGATTTAACCGCAGATACGAAAGACAAATCTAGTAAAGATGTAGCTTCTTCTGATTCCAAATTGACAACTGATATATCGGATGAAGACGAATTAGCTGCAAGTGATGATAGCATTCCAGTTTCCGATAGTGGTGAATTAGTAACAAGTAAGAAAGATGATAAAACTAATTCAAAAGATTCTACAGGAGACGCAGTGCTTGTTAATAATACAATAAGTAGCGGTTATTTTTCAAAAAACAAATTAAAACGAGAACAGAATAGAGCACAAGAGAGAGCTGATTTATTAGATATCATAAATGATAAAAATGTATCAGATGAACAAAAAGAAGTAGCTATCGATAGTATTGTTAAGATGAATGAAATTAAAGAAAAAGAAAATGTAACAGAATCTCTAATTGAGGCTAATGGATTCGAAAATGTTTTAGTATTAATTCTTGACAATAGTGTTAATGTTGTAATTGAAACTACTGGCTTGTCAGATCAGCAATTAGCACAAATAGAAAGTATTGTTAAGGATAAAACCGGAGTATCAATTGAAAATATAAACATTAAACCAGTGAAAACAAAATAGAAAATAAATTAAAAAGCAATTGAATAAAGTAATTGCAAAAGTTTCTAAGTTTGTTATAATAATCATAAGATATATTAATACAATAGCTAATTTATGAACTGTTGTGTGAACTTAGGAGGTAAATACATTGAATAAAGAACAAGAGAATCGCAGTAGTTATAAAATACATGAAAAAAGTAAAGTTGGTGAAGTTCAAATTGCTGATGAAGTCGTTGCAATCATTGCAGGCATAGCTGCAACAGAAGTAGAAGGTGTAGCTTCTATGTCAGGCAATATTACCAATGAGTTGGTAGGAAAACTTGGAATGAAAAACCTTTCAAAGGGCGTTAAAGTTGATGTATCAAGCGAAGCAGTTATCGTTGATCTAGCATTAGTTCTTGAATATGGTTATAGTATTCCAAAGACTTCAAAAAGCGTGCAAGATAAGGTTAAAACTGCAATAGAGAACATGACTGGACTTAATGTGTCAGAAGTGAATGTTCGAATTGCTGGAGTTAATATTGAAAATAGCAAATAAGACTTCCTAATATCAACTAAATAGTGTATAATATAGAACAACCCTTGAATATTTATTATTTAAGGGTTGTTTATTCGGGTTGAAATGTGTATTATATTAAAGGTTTAATATTCAAGGTATAGAATAAAATGCTAAATCAAGTTGATGCTATAAAAAATGTATAAAATATAGCTATTCATGATATTTATAGGTAATAATTAAGATATTATACGTTGAATTAAAAAAATATAAAATGTGATGGAAGTGCTAAAAGCTATTTCCAACTTAAAATGTACGTCTACGATAAAATCGTGGACAGGAGGTTTAAATATGAATAGAAGAGAAATAAGAGAGCATTTATTTCTTATGTTGTTTCGCAAAGATTTTCATGAAGATAGAGAGCTAAATGAGCAAATTAGTCTTTATTTCGACAGCTTAGAAATGCCAAAAGAAGAAGATTTAAATTACTTAAAGAACAAATTTGATAAAATAATTAGTCACATTACTAATATTGATGAGTGTATTGAAGCAGCTTCAAGTGGCTGGAAATTAACTCGTATGGGTAAAGTGGATTTAACTATTCTTAGATTAGCTACTTATGAAATGAAGTATGATGAAGATATTCCAACAGGAGTTGCAATTAATGAAGCAGTAGAGATTGCAAAGAAATTCGGTGGAGATAGTTCTTCAAGCTTTGTAAATGGAATCTTAGCAAAAATCGTGTAACAATGGAAGAGGAGGTAATACAGCGAGATGGATCATGTTTATTCCGTTACTCAAATAAATTCTTACATTAAGAATATGTTTATGAGAGATTATGCCCTAAATAATATCTATATCAAAGGTGAAGTCTCTAACTGTAAATACCATACCTCAGGCCATATTTATTTTACTTTAAAAGATGACAAGGGACAGATGGCTTGCGTAATGTTCGCAGGTCAAAGAAGTGGTCTTAGTTTTCGAATGAGTGAAGGCCAAAGTGTAATAGTACTTGGTAGTGTTAATGTCTATGAACGAGATGGAAAATATCAATTATATGCTAGAGAGATATTACTTGATGGAGCAGGAATTCTATATCAGAAATTCGAGAAGTTGAAAAGTGAATTAGAAGAGGAAGGTTTATTTGACGCAATCTACAAAAGACCAATTCCTAAGTATCCTACAAAAGTTGGTATCGTAACTGCAAAAACAGGTGCTGCCATTCAAGATATCATGAATATCTCATATCGAAGAAATCCTTATGTCCAACTCATTCTCTATCCTGCATTAGTGCAAGGAGAAGGTGCTGTATCTAGCATTGTGAAAGGTATCAATATCTTGGACGAGCAAAATCTTGACATTATTATCGTTGGTCGAGGTGGTGGTTCCATTGAGGATTTATGGGCATTTAATGAAGAAGAGGTTGCAAGAGCAATATTTAATGCATCAACTCCAATAATCTCAGCTGTAGGTCATGAAACTGATACAACAATTGCGGACTTTGTCTCTGATCTTAGGGCTCCAACCCCTTCTGCAGCAGCAGAACTTGCAATACCGCTTTTTTCTGATATCGACAATCTTATTTGGAACTATAACAGTGTATTGAATGATCGTATGAATAGAAAAGTATCTTTATTCAAGCATCAATTAGATAAATTATCTATTCAATTAGAATATGCCAATCCTACATATCAGGTCAGACAGAAGAGGCAATTATTATCCGATATGGAAGATAAGCTTAGGAATGTCATGCAATCAAAACTCAGAGATAAAAGGCATCAACTTGCTATCTATATAGAAAAAATGAATGGATTATCTCCACTACAGAAATTAAACAAAGGGTACGCATTGGTTGTCGATAAGGAGAATCATATCGTCAATAGTATTGATAAAGTTGAGATTAAGGAAACTCTGACGATTTCGTTAACGGATGGAGATGTAATCGCAAAAGTTACGGATAAGAAAGTAAGGAAGCGAGCATAACTAGAAAGGAATGATATATGGTATGGCGAATAAAGCAAAGTCTTTAGAAACATCAATAGAAGAATTAAATGATATTTTAATAAAGTTAGAAAGTGAAGACATTACATTAGATCAATCCTTTCAGTTATACAATGATGGAATGAAATTATTAAAACATTGTAATGATTCCATTGATAAAATAGAGAAAAAAATAATAATCTTAAATGAGAATGGTGATAGTAATGAACTATAACGAGGAGCAGAATTTAAGAATTGCTTATATCGAAGAAATTATTAGAAATTATCTCCCGGAAGAAAAAGGATATCAGAAAACAGTATTAGAAGCGATGAATTATAGTGTTCTTGCTGGCGGAAAAAGAATTAGACCAATGTTAATACTTGAGACATATCGTCTATTTGCAAAAGATAATGATAAAGTTCTAGAACCATTTATTGCTGCAATAGAAATGATTCACACATATTCCTTAGTGCATGATGATTTGCCTGCGATTGATAATGATGATTATCGAAGAGGTCGTAAGACAACACATGTTGTATATGGTGAAGCAATGGCAATTCTAGCTGGAGATGCGCTATTAAACTATGCCTATGAAGTAGCAACAAGGGCATTTGATTTGACTGAGGATACGAATCGTTTATTACAAGTAGCGAAAGCGCTAAAAGTTCTTGCTAGAAAACCTGGAATATATGGGATGATTGGCGGACAAGTTGTTGATGTTGAATTAACCAATAGTGAGATTCCGAAGGAAAAATTGAATTTTATATATGAATTAAAAACAAGTGCTTTAATCGAAGCTTCCATGATGATTGGGGCAATTTTGGCGGGTGCTAATGATAAAGAACTCTTAGTAGTCGAAGAAGCGGCAAGAAATATAGGACTTGCATTTCAGATTCAAGATGATATTTTAGATGTTACTAGTTCAGTTGAAGTGCTTGGTAAACCAATCAATAGTGATGAAAAGAATAATAAGACAACATATGTTACGATAGAAGGAATTAACAAGGCCCAAAAAGATGTAGAGAAAATGTCCAAAATAGCAATTGATAACTTAACATCCTTAAATAAAGAAAATCAATTTCTATTTGAATTGATTCATAAATTAATAAACAGAGAAAAATAGTGTCGTAAAATTCTAAATAGATATATAAATAGGCTCTTATTTTGGGAAAGAGTAAAGATGATAAAGAAGGTGAACATAGTTGTCAGATATTTTAGATAGAATAAATGAACCAAATGATATTAAGAATATAGAGCCTGAGGAATATTCCTTATTAGCCAAGGAAATTCGTCGGTTTTTAGTAGATAGAATAAGTAAAACAGGTGGACATCTGGCGTCTAACCTTGGTGTAGTTGAATTAACAATGGCTATGCATTTATGTTTAGATTTACCAAAGGATAAAATTGTATGGGATGTTGGCCATCAATCGTATACACATAAGATCCTTACAGGACGTAAAGATATGTTTATGACTCTGAGAAAATATGGAGGACTTAGTGGTTTTCCAAAATGTTCAGAAAGCTGTTGTGATTCGTTCAATACAGGACATAGCTCGACGTCAATATCTGCAGCATTAGGGTTGGCGAAAGCACGAGAACTTAAAAAGGAAGATAGCACAGTATTTGCAGTTATTGGAGATGGTGCTTTATCTGGTGGTATGGCCTATGAAGCTCTTAACAATGCTGCAAGGCTTAAGTCTAATCTTGTGATTGTATTAAATGATAATAATATGTCTATATCAGAAAATGTAGGTGGTATGGCTACTTATCTTGGAAAGATTAGAACAAATACGAAATATCTTGGTTTAAAAGATGGTGTTGAGGGTGTTCTGAAAAAAGTTCCTATGGTAGGCGATTTTATGATTGACCGAATCAAGAAATCAAAAGATTCCATTAAAAGACTTGTAATTCCTGGAATGCTATTTGAGGATATGGGACTTACTTATATCGGACCAATTGATGGTCATAATATGGAACAGTTAGTTACAGCTTTTCGTGCTGCAAAGCAAATGAAGGAAGCGGTAATTGTTCATGTAGTCACCAAAAAGGGAAAAGGATATAGACAAGCAGAGTTAAATCCACCAAAGTTCCATGGGGTAGATCCTTTTGATATAAAATCTGGCAAATCTAAGAAAGAAAAGAATTATCAAACATATACAGATTATTTCTCAGAAGCCTTAGTAGAGCTTGCCAAAGAGGATGAAAGAATTGTTGCTATAACAGCAGCAATGCCATCTGGAACAGGATTAACACAATTTCAAGAGAAATATAAGAGTCGATTTTTTGATGTAGGAATAGCCGAAGAACATGCGGTAACATTTGCAGCAGGATTAGCAGCAGGTGGTTTGAAGCCAGTTGTTGCAATCTATTCAACTTTCTTACAAAGAGCATATGATCAGATTCTTCATGATGTATGTATTAGCAACCTACCAGTGATTTTTGCAATTGATAGAGCTGGAATCGTTGGAAGTGATGGTGATACACATCAGGGTATATTCGATATATCTTTTTTATCAAGTATTCCTAATCTTACAATAATGGCACCTAAGAACGGACAGGAGCTAAAAGAGATGTTGCGATATGGGGTAAACTATGATGGTCCTATCGCAATTCGTTATCCTAGAGGTGAAAGCTATAATGGATTAGAGGAATTCCATTCTCCAATTGAATATTCGAAGAGTGAAATAATCTATCAAGAAAAGGAAATTGCTTTACTTGCGGTAGGAAGTATGGTGCAAACAGCAGTTGATGTTAGAGAGGAACTGAAGAAGTTAGGCCATTCAGTTACACTTATAAATGCAAGATTCATTGCGCCAATTGATGAAGATGATATAGCAACTATTGCAAGCACGCATAATGTAGTAGTGACATTAGAGGAAAATGTATTGAATGGAGGATATGGGCAGGCAATCTCCCATATATATAGCAAGAAACATCTAAATGAATCCAACCTTTTAACAATAGCACTTCCTAATGAATTTTTACCTCATGGGGATTGTGATATATTAAAGGCTCAGAATGAGATAGATGCACAATCGATAGTTCAAAGAATTCAATCACAGATATAATTGATGAAATGTGCGTGTATGAATGAGTAATTAGTAGGAAATTCTTACTGTTTTAGGCCTATTCAATATTTTCATAATAGGTCATAAAAGAATGAAAGGCATGTGTAAAAGATGAAAGAAAGATTAGATGTCTTAGTTGTAAAGAGAAATCTAGCTGAATCTAGAGAAAAAGCAAAAGCAATCATTATGTCTGGTAATGTACTTGTCGATGGAGAAAGGGAAGATAAGGCGGGAAGTATGTTTCCTGATTCAGTGAATATAACAATAAAAGGTAATGTATTAAAGTATGTCAGTCGGGGTGGCTTAAAGTTAGAAAAGGCAATTGATCATTATGGAGTTGATTTAAACGGCAAAACTTGCATGGATGTAGGGTCTTCTACGGGAGGTTTTACGGACTGCATGCTTCAAAATGGTGCAGTCAAAGTTTATGCAGTGGATGTAGGTACGAATCAATTAGCGTGGAAACTTCGTCAAGACGAACGTGTAGTCTGTATGGAAAAGACAAATATTAAGCATGTAACAAAAGCTGATATTGCTGATGATATTGATTTTATTTCGATAGATGTTGCTTTTATATCATTAACCAAAGTGTTAATTCCTGTACGTAATCTGTTAATGGAAAATGGAGAAGTTGTTTGTCTTATCAAACCACAATTTGAAGCAGGTAGAGAGAAGGTAGGCAAAAAAGGTGTAGTGCGAGATAAAGAGGTACATTTAGAAGTAATTGAGAATGTAATCAAATTCGCAGTAAGTATAGGATTTCGTATTAAGAATTTAGATTTTTCACCGATAAAAGGACCAGAAGGAAATATTGAATATCTGCTTCATTTAGTTAAGTGTAATGATGACAACTTTAAGAATATTTTAGTAGATCATGATGCTATAGAGGATGAGGATTATAATACTACAACTAGATATACAGAATTAACCATGGAACAATGCAGTGAATATGTTGATAATAAGGAACTTGTTAATCTTTTAAATAGTGTAAAACAAATTGTAGAGGAAGCACATATGGCTTTATAATGTGTGAGGAGAAACGTATGAATAGTTTTTGCATCATAACTAATTATGAAAAAGATTATAATTTGGAAACAACGAATTTGGTGAAAGATTATTTAATGTCAAAAAATAAGAAATGTGTCATTGTTGATAGTATATCAGAAGAATTAGGCTATCAATATACGGATATCAATAGTATTCCTCCAGGCACAGAATGTGCAATCGTATTAGGTGGAGATGGTACCATAATCCGTGCCGCAAATGATTTGCGCTCAAGATCGATACCAATTCTTGGTATTAATCTGGGAACATTAGGATTCTTAACTGAAATTGAAAAAGTTAATATTAATTCTGCTCTTCAAAGTTTAATTGATGATGAGTTTTGCGTTGATCATAGAATGATGTTAAGCGGAAGAATAATCATTGATGAAGAATTAGATAGCGAAAGACAAGCTATGAATGACATAGTGATCACTCGAAGAGATTTTTCTAAAATTATAAGCGTAACTATATACGTTAACAAGGAATATGTCGATACATATAGAGGAGATGGGGTTATTATATCGACGCCTACAGGTTCAACAGGATATAATCTGTCGGCTGGTGGACCTATCGTCTTACCAAATACGAAATCAATTGTGATTACTCCAATTTGTCCTCATACCTTCATGAATAGAAGTATTATCGTATCTGATGAAGATGAGATAACAGTTATAATTGGCGAGACTAAGAAGAATCAGTATGAAAAAGCAATTGTAACGTTGGATGGTAACCAAGGAATTGAATTACAAAAAGGTGATAGTGTAGTAATTAAAAAGACTGAGGAAGAAATTAAACTTCTTAAAATCTATGATACAAGTTTTTTTGAAGTTTTACGTAATAAGTTCATGAAAAAAGGAGTAGGTTATGAAAGTTGGAAGACAAACGAAGATAATTGAGTTGATCAATGAAAATAATATAGAGACACAAGATGAATTGGCTGATCTATTAATAGCAGCAGGTTACAATGTAACACAGGCGACGATATCAAGAGATATTAGAGAACTTAAATTGACTAAAGTAGCTGGAAATAACGGAAAGCAAAAGTATATCGTATTAAATAGTCAAGATACAGTAGTAAGTGAAAAGTATGTTAGAATACTAAAAGATTGTTATGTCTCAATGGATATTGCACAGAATCTGGTAATTGTGAAAACAGTTTCTGGTATGGCTATGGCTGTCGCTGCAGCAATTGACGCTTTAAAATTTAAAGGATGCATTGGTTGTGTTGCAGGTGATGATACAATTATGTGTGTGATAAAGACAATTGAAGAAGCCGAAGAGTTCATGGATAAAATCAAAAAATTAATTAATGCAAAGAGTATTAAAAGTGCTTTAGAAGAATAAGATAGCGATACAAGTTTAGCTAAAGTTAGAAAATAAAGGTTGTAAGATATAAAAAACGGTGTTAGAATTAACTCTGTTAACATATGGCTACTGAATTATCAGCAGTACTTATTAGCTTGAAAATATAAAAATATTTTCAAACTTAGAATATAAGCGTAAGAGTACATCGTACGCTTGGATGTTAGTGAATCAAAAGATTCCACTAACGTTCTATAATAGAGAGTTAAAAAGGAGAATTGATATGTCAGGACATTCAAAATTTGCAAATATTAAACATAAAAAAGAGAAAAACGATTCTGCAAAAGGTAAAATCTTTACTAAAATAGGTCGTGAAATTGCAGTTGCTGTTAAAGAAGGTGGAGCAGATCCAGCAAATAATAGCCGTCTTCGCGATATTATTGCAAAAGCGAAATCAAACAATATGTCAAATGATACAATTGATCGTAGTATCAAAAAAGCAGCTGGAGATGGTAATGCAGTAAATTACGAATTTGTAACTTATGAAGGATATGGACCAAACGGTACAGCAATCATCGTGGAAGCGCTTACAGATAATAAAAACCGTACTGCTTCTAATGTACGTAATGCATTTACAAAAGGTAACGGAAATGTTGGAACACAAGGTTGTGTATCCTTTATGTTCGATAAAAAAGGCCAAATCATTATTGATAAAGAAGAATGCAATATGGAATCAGATGAGTTAATGATGGTAGCATTAGATGCTGGTGCAGAAGATTTTAATGAAGAAGATGATAGCTTTGAAATCCTTACAGATCCAGATAACTTTAGCGAAGTAAGAGAAGCTTTAGAAAATGCAAAGATTAGCATGGCTAGTGCAGAAGTTACTATGATTCCTCAGACTTGGGTTGAACTTACTGAAGAACATGACGTGAAGATGATGCAAAGAACTCTTGATTTACTTGACGAAGATGATGATGTACAAGAAGTATATCATAACTGGGAAGAGTAAGTGAGGCTTTAGAAAAGTAAGTAATTTCAACGGTTTGAACCTAGTTTGTAAAATGTATATTCGATATAAAATAGGCTAAAAATAAGCCAGTGATGGTAAATATCATATATTGTGTGTTCGGTGATAGATATATGCAATTTGACCTCCTTAACATTTATCTAATGTCTAAGGAGGTCTTTTTATGTTAAATCAAAGAACTAATCTATAGATTTTACTAAGTTTACTAGTGAGTTAAATTCACAATAGCGTGTCTTAGAAAAAGTTAAATCAGTGAAAGGGTGGTGGAGGTATAATGAAATCTAAATTATTTTCAATTATTCTTATTATTTCTATATGTTTTACCGTATTACCAATAGATGTATCTGCTCGTAATATTAATATTAGTATAACAAATAGCAAATATAACACCACTACTGCGTGTTGGGATTTTACCATACAATCTAATACAAAAAGCAAGATATACTATTCATTCAAAGACAGTGAAGTTCTTAACTACAAATGTGAATCAATAAAGAGTGGTCAAGTGGTGTCAGTTCCATCAAGTCTAATCAATGACTCATTCAATACATTAAAGCTGTTTACTTTAGATAAGAAAAATAATATAAAAGATAAAATGTACTACAGGGTTGATATAATCGCAAGAAATACTTATATGAAAGACTTGAATAATTTATGTAATTCAATTTACAATCAAGAAGATAGCCAGTATATTAAAGCAAGAAAATTGTATACTTGGATTGGAAAAAATAAAACGTATAAATACGATGGTTTAACTAATCATGAATATGGTGCTTTTTATGGTATCTCATCAGCCTGTAGTGGCTTTTCAAGACTATATGTTGATATGTGTTCTATTGCAGGAATAAAATGTGAATATGTAAGTGACGAAATAGTAGACTATAAGTATAAAGAGTGGCACTCATGGAATCATATACATTTAGATGATAAAATATATTTTGTTGATCCTACTTGGTCTGGTGTTTGTTTTGAAAACAAAGTAGATTATAGTCATTTCTGTAATAATGGAATTGTAAATCATATTGTAACAGAAAAATATGACCTAAGTAGCACTCTGTACGACAACTATAATCAGTATTTCGATTAAGAACTGCAAGAAATGTACGGAGCAATTGGGCTTAATATTTATTGCGTTGATGGTAATATTAGGAGGTTTAAAGATGAGACATAAAAAATATGCTGTAATATTCTTTGTATTATGTTTATCCTTTTTGCAATTTAATAATGCATCTGCTTCAATTATAAAATCAGACCTCAATTCACAAGGTATGAGAGTATATTATGTATCTAATTATGAAGAAAACATGTTGGCTCTTAGCATTATAAAAGCTAACAGATATGAAAATGTAAAGATAATATATTCGAGTAAAATGAGACTTTCAATGGATGATTATAAAAAGGAAGTTTTTAATCAAATATATTATCCAATAGACAAACTTAAGTGTGCTTCCTATGGTATAGGATTATGTAATGGATTTTTAATAACGAAAATCAGTTATTATAAAAATAGAACAACGTCAGTTCAATATAGATTCTTTTATGCGGAAACCAAAGATCAGTCTAATTACGTTGATAATGTGATTAATACAGATATCAAAAATAATATAAATAACCTACATTCAGATTATCAAAAAGCCTATTGGGCATATCAGTGGGTTATTGATCATGTACACTACGATGAGACACTTACATATGATTCAGGCTATTTAGGATTAACAAACTTAGGTACTGTATGCAAAGGATATGCTTCATTGTACAGTAATATTGCAGACAAATTGGGCTTAGAATGTAGATATATTGAAGGTTCTGTTTTTAATTCTAAATATAATAATCATGCATGGAACATATTGAAAATTAATGGAAAATGGTATTGCATTGATACTACTTTTGGAGATTATTATAATTCAAATGACTATTTTTTAGTTTCTGTCAATTCTTTAATGAATGATAATTTTAGTTATCATAAATCTATGGCTTATGATAGTTATGCAAAACATGGTGAAATATTTTCTGAAACTAATTACGATAAATTAGAATCGGTTGATAATAATAACACAATATCACCATCTGTTTACCGTGTTAATATGGATGTTTTACGAGTTAACTATTTAAAAATAGGTGAAAAATATAATTATATGATATCAAATAAAGATAATATAAATATGGAATTTACAAGTACTAATGAAAATATAGTTGCGGTAGACAGCAATGGACTAATAACAGCAATTGGTATTGGGACTGCTACAGTAAGCGCTTATAATATAGGTTTAAATATTAGACAAGATATTTTAATATCTGTTTCAAAATAATATTATTGAGAATTAAATAAAATAACAATAGTGGGGCGTCTTTTATAAGATGCCTTTTTTGGAATATTCATCTGCTTATTAAGAATTATACTTTTCAGTCCTAGATTTCTTTAAGAAATAAAAGAATATAATTATTGCAACAATAGTTCCAATATAACTTACAGAGTAATCGATAATAGCGTGCACTAAAGTTGGTATCCATAAGGATTTGCTTTTTTCTAGAAGATAAATATAATACCAACCAATAAGAATACCTCCACCTATTTCACTACATATAGACAAAATAAATTGAGGTAAATTAGCGTTAGACACTATAGAAGGTAATATAGAATGCATGATTCCCCATAAGGTACCACTAATAATAATTGCTAAATACTTTGAATTAGATTTAATTTTATTGTATATGAATCCCCTATAAATAAATTCTTCACCAAAAGCAATAACTACAAGATAAAAAAAGAATCGGTATAAACCCAATATTCCAAATTCATTATGCAGAATAAATAATATAGTCATAACTCCTAAAAGAGCCATAATCTCATATTTACTATTCATACACAGCTGAAAATCACTTAGCTGCTTTTTGCAAGCAATTATAATTATGGATGGAATGAAAAGCATAGCAAGAAAATCGATAAGAAACTTTGTAGTGATGGTATTCCATGTAACTTCATTTATGCTAAAAAGTAAATTGTTTTTATGTGCAAAATATATAATGAAGTAAAACCAAATAAAATCAAAGACTCCTGTTAAAATAGGTATGATTAAATAGTTATTTTTCTTAAATAAAGACATACGGATTCTCCTTTTAAAAATAAGTCATCTGTTTTATTTATTATATGGAATTATTATACAATATTAAAATGAAAATTACTATTTAGAAAACGAAAACTTCATAACAATAGATGCAGATTAAAAGAAAAATAAATAGTAGCAAATAGTCATAAAGTGCTATGTTAATTTATTGAATTCTAAATTATGATAAGAGTATATGGAGGGATGTGGAAATACCGTGATATTCCATAAAGTAAGTTTCTTTTTATATGAGTAGATATGGCTATTTGCTTAAGATGCTTTATTTAAATGAACCTAACAATAATAATTAAGATATGGGGGTTAAGATTATATTTCAAATTAAAAAGAATCAGAAAAAAACTATATTTATATGTTATGTAATACTAACACTAATAGGGGTAGGTGGTTGCATGTTTTTTGGAAATTCTACGGATAAGTTAATAAGATATATGGATAAAAAGTATGCTGAGAAATTCGAGTATGTTTCACCATATGGAGGGAAGCTAGGAAGTAAAACTACAAAGATCCTCGTGAAAAGTGATAAGTTCCCGGAGGAAACTATCTTAGTACAAAGGACCAAAGAAAAAGATGGAGATTATGTATACCGTGATAATTATACTGCTTTTTTATTAAGAGGTGAATTGCGTTCACTGTTAACGGATATTACTGGCTATGTATTTGAAAGTTCAGAGTATAAATTATTCTATAATGTTACATTGAATGCTTTACCTGAGAACTACGATAACAATACTTCAATGGAGGAATATACTTCGAACGGTAATAGTTTAATTGATTTTACCATCGTGCTGAATTCAAACGTAGATGAAAGCAGGAAAGAACAATATGTAGAAAAATTAGGAAAAGAATTAGAGAAGAATCATATTGTAAGCAGCTTTTCTATCTATTTTGCCAATGATAATCATACTTTTGATATGTTAAGTTACAAGAATATCAATGATTTCCTTATGAAGTCCGATTGGTATTCACAGAGAGGGATTTTTACTTATAGCAATTCGTATCAATTATTAAGTGGTGAATGGAGGTAAAGTATGGCTCAGAATATGAATGTCAATCAAGATGTTAATCGTTCGGCTGTTTTGGATACTTTTATGTATCTAGATTATAAGGTAAAAGAAGATGGACTAAGCATTAGTCAGGTATTAGATAAGGTATCAAGAGATGATAACTTTACTTCTCCTACAGGTGAATATCATGAAGAATATAATGTTATAAAAAGCGCAATTGAAACTGATCCGAATTTGGGAGATATGGTAGTTAGTGATCAAAGTTATAATCTAGGCTATGATTCAGGTACTAATGCATGTACCTTTACAGATCCATCAGATGGTAAGATATACGTAGCTTACCGTGGAACGGGTGATGGTGAATGGATGGATAATGGAAAAGGCATGTCAATCTCTTCAACGACCCAACAGCAAAGAGCAAGTGAATATTTTGATAATGTAGCCGAAAAGCATGGATGGACATCAGAAGATAATATTATTATCACTGGACATTCCAAAGGTGGTAATAAGGCTCAGTATGTTACGCTTAACTCTGAACATGGTAATTGCATTGACAAGTGTTATTCCTTTGACGGACAGGGATTTTCACCTAAGGCTATTGATGATATGAAGAGCAAATATGGAGAGGCAGGATATAATGATCGCCTGAACAAAATGTATTCTATCTGTGGTCAAGATGATTATGTCAATGTGCTAGGCAATAAAGTTATATCAGAAGATCACACCACTTATATTAATACACCAGTAGATCCTAAAAATTTTGCTGGCTATCATGATATTACATATATGTTTGCCAATGTAGATGGTAAGGGCAATACAACTTTTGATGGTTCGCTTAATAATACTGAGGATAGTCAAGGACCACTTGGAAAGTATGCAAAGGATTTATCAGAAAAAGTAATGAAACTACCAGAAGATCAACGAAATGATTGTGCTATGGCGATGATGCAAGTGATGGAATTAACAGGTGGACAGCCAAATGGATTGAATGGAGAAAAGTTAACTGCTGAAAATGTTATTGGATTTGCAGCTCATGGGGTACCTGCTATTGTATCTACATTAATAACAACGGAAGATGGTCGTAAAGTATTGAAACAATACCAAGATGTCTTATTACAAAGTATTTATGACAAACATGGTGCTTGGGCTGTTGCTGGAACAGTTGCTGGCGCTACATTTATTGCACCCTATGTAATAGAGGGAGCCATTGGAACTACTGTAATAGCGGATGCACTTGATACGATCATTGATCTAGGAAAAGCGGCAGTCCGTATTGCTTCTGAAATTGGAGATTTTGTAAATAGCTGTATCGATTATGCTTCTGATAGAATAAAGGATTTTGAAAATTGGGCAGTATCTCTCTTTGATCGAATAGGTGGCGGTCACAGGTATGCTGATTTTACATTTAACTACAGAGTGGCGAACGCAGAAATCGAGTTAATGAAAAAATATAAAGCGGAATTAATATCTATTAGGGAAAGAATCCGTAGTGTGAACTCTGAACTTAGCTTTGAAGTAACTTCTAGAAAAATGATTGGAATGGAGTTGACATATTTAGAAGAAACAATACAAAGATTATCTGAGAACATGGACTTCATGAAAGAAGTACTTGCTTATGCGAAGCAGACTTATGAAAAAACAGAGGATAAGATAATTGATAAAGGATACTTAACTATATAATTAATTTATTATGAAGGTGAGAAAAGTATGTAAAACCAAAGCAATTCGAACACATTTGTATCGAATCGCTTTGGTTTTTTATTTGATAGAATATTACTTTCTAATATGAAAATAAACGATATTATATTCAGATTTAAATCATAGTTTATATAAAATGCAGTATTATTCTTGAAAGTTTGTCTGGAGGTTGGATATGTCGTTTTCAAAAATAGGTTTGATTAATAAAAAGTATTGTATTTTTAAAATATTATGCTTAAATACTTTAGATAACTTTAGAATACTAAGTTTCTGCGCAGTTGTTATAATTCTTTTGATGTTTTATATTGGTATTCTTATAATTAAAAACTATGATGATTTTTATAATAATGACGCTGATCGCAGTGATATAATTGAGAAAGAACTATTATTTTTATTGAGCTGTCCAATGATAGCGTTTTTATTTATCAATTTTGAAAAGATAATTTCATTTCTACTTTAGTGTCTAATATAATTAATATTTTGCTACATAAGGATACTATTACACTAAGAAGTAAAGATAGAATCAGCTAATAAAATTATCAATCGAAAACTTTAAACTAGACCACTGCTTCCCTAGAAAGTTACCTTCCATCCATGAGTTATTAATTAAAATATATTCATGCAACAAGATATCATATCCATTGGTTAGTCTTACAAAGTCAAAACGATACTTTTGATTATGACCAGAAGCATAGATTGATAAAGTGTCATTGATTATCACAGTATCATCAATTTGCTCAACGATATGGAGTGCATCTACGTATATTAATTGGATAATAGATTCCGATTGATAGAACCAGCTATGAAAAGGAGCACAAAGAAAATCTTCTCTTAAAGTATTAATATCACTTATTTTCCAACCATTATCACTAGAATACTGAACAGTAGCTATGCCATAATAGTAGGAGAAATTACAAGTTTTATTCTTTGTATTCATTGGCTCTTCTGAGTTACTATTAGGTATATTCTGTTCAGAGATTATCTCATATTCTATTAGGTAATATTTCATATCATTAGGTGTAGAAGGGGAAGAGTATGCTTCGTAGATCTTAAGAAAAGATATGTGCCCTATTCCTAAGAAAGAATCTAGAAATTCGTTGTAAGTATGTACCTTTTGATATTCTTTCGTAAATAATTCATATGCATAGGGGTAAGGCTGTTTGGTATCGCCGATTGATCCACAACCACAAGTGTAAGTTGTCATATTAGCAGCTTGTTTTAATACACCAAAGTAAGCAATAATAACTTGATCTGGATTTTGAAAAATATAATTAGGATATTGTTCAAAATAAGATAAATTATAAGGAGTACTTAGTGCTAATTGTTTGGAAGGTCGTTGAAATCGCTCGTTTAGTAAGTCTAATTCCGTAGGATAGTTATTAAGTGACATAGGTTACCTTTCTACTTGATATGATTCATACATTGCGCCAGAATAAAATCAAGTAATGATCTCAGTTATAAATATAAAATATGATGTAACAAAACAGTTCGTGCATTTACTTTTTTATTATTAGTCAAAGATTATTAACAACTTATGATAGAATAGAAAAACGGTATAGGAAAGATTTACTATGCCGTTTTTAAGAAAATAGTATAAAAATACTATTGTTTTGTCACAAAATGTAGTAGAATAGGGAGAGTGACACAAATTTGTCATAATACTTATTTAGTTTAATATTAGAATTTACTTTTTGGCATAAAAAATAAAGGGAATATTGCCGATATAAATTATGATATGTGTTCTTATGTAGGTTTTTAGAAATAAACATTCATAGTTTATATAAATTCTTATATAATCTATATTACATAATTATTGATGGGTGGAGGAAGACTATGAAGAAAAGTTTGTTAAAGAAATTGGGACCTGTTCTTGTAATAGGGTTAGTGTGTGTTGCATACTTCTTAATACATCAGTTAGGTGAGGTTAAAGCGGATACAGTCCCTTATTATCTTAAGATTAAGGATGGCGCTGCGATAAATTCAACTGGGATTAATCTGACCAATGGTCCTGTGATTGTAGAAGTGGCTAGTACTTCTGGTACTGATTTTGGAAATATTTCCAAGGTTGAATGGAAGGTAAACAACCTAGATGCCACAGCTTCGTCAGGCATAAATTCAAAATATGAAAAAGAAAATACAATTAACTTAGTTGATGGTGCGGTTAAAATATCACCGCAAAAAGTCGGTATAGATGAGGTATATGCTAATATTACCGCAACTGATACTAGTGGAACTTCTAAAACATATCCATTATCATTTAAAGTAAGTTCATTACTATATATTAATACGAACAATGGTAGTGGGTTAGAGAAGATTGGGACAGATTACTACCAAGTTATTGATTCAGCAGCAAATGGTTTTGTTGAATTACAACAATCTTTATTATTTAATAATGCCACTTTAGATACAAATCCAACTGCACTTGCCTCTGTTGCTTGGAAATCCTCCAATGAAGATGTAATTACTTTTGGAAGTTCTGGTCAAAATTTTAAAATAAATGGATCGGGTTTAGTTACTGTAACCGCAACTGATTTAACACGTGATGTTAAGACAGAGGTATCATTTAAGGTTCTAGTTAAGCCTACGTTGAAATACGGTACAACAGATATTACAGCTGGAGCATCAATTAGTAATTCTTCATCAGATGCTGCAAATCCAGTTAATTTTCAATTAGACTCAAATGCATCAGCAATTCATGTACTGAATTGGAAAATATATGATCATAAAACAAATGCAGTAGTTGATACAAGTAAGATTTCTACTGTAGAAGGAACTTCTGCAGCTAGTGGTTCAGCAATTGCGACTCTTAATGTTACAGCAAAAAAAGCTGGTAAATACGAAGTGTTTACAAGCGTATTTGATGATAGCTTATACAATACATCAATATTGCAAACGATTCAAAATTTTGATACAGGTGCTAATTATAAAGTTTATAAGCCGGGATATGTACATGGAACTGTAACCATTCCTCTTAATTATAATCCAACAGAAAGTATTTCATTATTAATGGGGGATGAATACAATGTATTTGGACGTACAAATGCTCCAGATGATATGGCAATACAATCAATTGTAGATGCAGATGATGGTGGTACGGATTATCAGACTGTATTAGATTATGATTCTACTACCAAAAAATTTACTGCGGTTGGTGAAGGAACAGTAAAAGTTAAAGTAACAACTGCACCATACCTTGATTACAGAAATGATAATGCTTATCAAATATTTGGTAGTAGAACATTTGAACTTGATGTTACTGTATCAAATACTTTAGTTCTAAATTCAACAAAATTAACAATGTATAAAGGTACTTCATATCAATTAGATGCAACTCCTAATGATAACATTAGTTGGTCATCTAGTAATCCAGCTGTTGCAACAGTTAGTTCAACAGGTATGGTGAAAGCGGTAACTGCTGGTCATTCAACTATAACAGCTTCTAAAGTAGTAAAAGGTGTAGTTAAAAAAGTAACATGTTATATTACAGTTAAAGATGCCGTTCAGAGTATGAAGATAACTCCTAGCACAAAAACATTAGATTTAGGAGAGATAACAACTTTATATGCTGATACCACTCCGACAGATACATCAGTTCAAGATATTAATATAAAATGGACATCATCAGATGAGAGTATCTTAAAAGTAAAAGCAAGTGAAAATGGAAATAAGACAGTAATTATCGAAGCGGATAAAGCTAACACAGGTACTGTAACAATTACAGCATTAGATACAAATAGTGATATTATAGCATCTGCAATTATAACCGTTCGTAAGCCAGTAACATCCATGAAATTATCACATTCAGTTATATCAGGTAAAACTGGAGAAAGTACGCAGGTAGTTGCATATATTACCCCAACGGATGCAACGAATCAAACAGTAACATGGAAATCATCTGATGCAAGTGTAGCTACCGTAGTAGATGGAAAAGTAACATTAGTATCAACTGGTAAAGCTACGATTATAGCAACATCAGTATCGGATCCAAGTGTAACAGCTTTGTGTAGTGTTGAAGTAACAGTTCCAGTTGCTGGAATAACATTAGATTCTACAGCAAAATCCATAGCAGTTGGTAAATCTGAAAGAATTACATATACGATTACACCAACCAATGCTTCAAATAATGCAGTAACTTGGACGTCAACGAATCCAGCTGTAGCGGCAGTATCATCCACTGGATATGTAACTGGTGTAGCAGTTGGTCAAACAGTAATTATTGCTCGTACAACAGACGGTAATTATATGCAATACTGTACAGTTACAGTTACTACCAAACCAACAGGAATTGCATTAGATCAAGCAGAGATTACAGTTAAAAAAGATGCATTTGCCTATTTAAATGCAACATTAACACCTACGAACGCATCTGAGAATTCAATAATATGGTCATCAACGGATGATAAGGTTGCAACCGTTACTCAAGCTGGTAAAGTAGCAGGTAAAGCCGCTGGTACTGCTTTAATTGTTGCAAAAGATGCCGCAGGTAATTCTGCATACTGTAAAGTAACCGTTGTTGAATCTGTGGAAGGTATTACTTTAAACTATTCAAAGAAATCAATGAAAAAAGGAAATACCTTTAAATTAAAAGTTACATTTAAACCTACAACAGCTACAAATAAAAAAGTTAAATGGTCAACTTCAGATAAGAGTATTGCAACTATAGCAAGTGATGGAACTGTAAAAGGTATGAAGGGCGGAGTTGCTGTTATTACAGCAAAATCTGTAGACGGCAACCTAGCAGATACTTGTATCGTAACAGTGAAAGAATCAGTTACTAAGATTAAGTTAAATCAAAGCTACTATAAATTAGGAAAAGGAAAATCCTATACATTAAAAGCAACTGTTTATAATTCAACAGCTACAAATAAAACGGTAAGATGGAAATCAAGTAAACCAAGTGTTGCAACTGTAAATTCAAGAGGTAAAATTACAGGTAAGAGACTAGGATATACAACAATCACTGCTTATGCTACTGATGGAAGTGGCGTTGAAGCTACTTGTGATGTAAGAGTAGTAAACCAAATAACAAGTATTAGTTTAAATAGAACAGCTATTACGATGGTAGAAGGAAAGTCAACAAAATTAACTGCAAAAATTAAACCTTCCAATGCTACTTATCGTTCAGGAAAATGGAAATCAAGTAATTCAAGTATTGCAACTGTAAGTACAAATGGTACAGTTACAGCATTAACAGCTGGTACAGCAACAATTACTGTAAGTGCAAAAGATAATAGTGGAAGAACTGCAACATGTTTTATTAATGTCATCAAAGCAGTTCCTGCAACAAGTGTATCTGTATTAAGTTCAGATGTTACCCTAGTAGTTGGTGAATCATCTGTATTACATCGTACAGTAAATCCATCAAATTCAACCGACACAACAAGTTGGTATTCTGATGATAAATCAATCGTTACTGTCAATACAAAAACAGGTAAGATTACAGCTAAGAAGCCAGGAGTAGCTACAATTACTTGTGTTGCAGGTGGTAAGTCTGATACAGTAAAAGTAACTGTTGTTGGATTGAATAGAACAAGCATTACATTAGAACAATATTCTACGTATACATTAGCTGTTTATGGAGTAACAAGTGGTATCAATTGGGATACTATGGATCCAGAAGTATGCCGTGTAGATACCTCAGGTAAAATAACTAGTGCAAGAATAGGTGTAACTTATGTAGTTGCAACTGTAAATGGAAAGAAATTATATTGTAGAGTTACCGTTGTTCCAATTCAATAACAAACGTTAATACAAATAAATTTAATCTTAAAATTAAATTTTTATAACAAAAAATAGGGCTTAGGTTGGTTTGACTAATCTAAGCCCTTATGTTAAAATGACTAAAAGTGGAAATGTATTATTGAATTCATAGGTAATAATATATACATCACTAGTATTTTTATAGTAAGAAAAGGAGAAAAATATGGACGACAATTTTAACAAGAATCAAGATCAAATGAATCAAAACTACCATACATATAATTCTGATAATGGTAATTATCAAAATTATGGCTATTCAGATGCGTATGGTAACTCATATCAATCATCTCAATCTGCTTTAGATTTAGAGGCTAAGGTGCAAGGCGTTATTTCCAAGACTTTTCTTTTCATGTTCATGGTTTTATTAGTAACTGCAGCTAGTGCTTACATGACATACTCTACTGGGGTGGGATTAAACCTATTAAGAAATGGAATGATGACTCCAATTTTAGTTGCAGAAGTTGCTGTAGTTTTACTAGCAAATGCAACTTTAAGAAGAAATAATGCAATATTATCATCAATTATGTTATTCGTATATTCAGTAGTTAATGGTATTACATTATCAACTGTCTTTTATGTATATGAAATAACATCAATCATATCAATCTTTGTAATTGCAGCAGTTGTTTTTGGTTGTATGGCTACTTATGGATTAGTTACAAAAAAAGACTTAACAGCCTTAGGTACAATTGGTATGATGGGATTAGTAGGTGTTATTGTATTAGGTATCGTTAATATATTCTTACACAGTAATACTTTAGGACTTGGTATTGCAGCAGTTGGATTAGCTATTTTTATTGGTTTAACTGCATATGATTTACAAAAGTTAAAGAATATAGCGAGATCTAATATAGGAATGTCAGAAACTAGTCTTGCTTTATATGGAGCATTAGTATTATATCTAGACTTTATTAATATTTTCTTACAACTTCTAAGATTATTTGGTAGAGCCAGAGATTAATTGAATATAGGATAATATAAGGGTAGTCGTACTAATATATTTATAGTACGGCTATCTTTTTTATATTAGTTATCTTTACACATAGTTTTAATTGTAAAGAAAGGAATAGTGAAAAAAGTTGTAAATTGGCATATCATCAGTCATATAGAATGAAAAAAGAAAAATATGGTAATATATGATAAATAACTTGCATTTATAAAATACTTATGATAAAATCGAAACAGAACATATGTTTTTGTACGGTGTGTCGAATATAAATTCATATGAATAAACTTGTATTTTATATAATAGGAGGAGTAAATTTGTTATTAAGTTTGCATGTTAAGAATTTAGCAATTATTAATGAAGTTGAAGTATTTTTTAAAGATAATTTAAATATACTAACTGGTGAAACTGGTGCTGGTAAATCAATTATAATTGGTTCAATTAATATTGCACTTGGGGGGAAAATAAATAAAGATATTATTAGAAAAGGTGCTGATTACGCATTAGTCGAATTAGTATTTCAAATAGATGATGAGAATACGATTGAAGCAATGAAAGCATATGATATTCCTATATCTGATGGCCAATTAATTATACAAAGAAAGATAATGAATAACCGAAGCATAAGTAAGATTAATGGAGAGAATGTAACGTCTTCGATTCTAAAGGGAATATCTAGCTTGATAATCGATATTCATGGACAACACGAACATCAATCTTTATTGTTAAAGAATAAACATCTTAGTATCTTAGACCGGTATGCAAAAGATGAGATTGTCACTCTGAAAAAAGAATTAAATCAAAAATATAGGAACTACCTAGAGGTTAAGCAAAAAGTAGAAGAATCTACAATGGATGAGGATAAGAAAATTCGCGAAATTTCATTCTTAGAATATGAGATTAATGAAATTGAAAATGCCAAACTAAAAAAAGAGGAAGACTCCATATTATTACAACGCTATAAAAAATTATCTAGTGCTAATGCAATTGCAGAGGGGTTAGCGCTTGTCAATGGATTTACTGGTTATGATAATAGTAATTCAGCTGGTGATAGTATAGGACGAGCAGTAAAAGCGTTAAATAAATTAGAAAATATGGATGACGATATCAATAATTTTATACGTCAACTATTAGATATAGAAAGTTATATTTCTGATTTTAATCGAGATATAGAAAGTTACCAGAAGTCATTAAGTTACGAACCAGAAGAATTGAGAGAGGTTGAAGAAAGACTTAACCTTATCAATAATTTAAAATCAAAATATGGTGAATCAATAGATAATATCCTAGAGTACTGTAAAGCAGCACACGATAAATTAGAAAAATTAATAGATTATGATAATTATGTAAATACTTTAAAATTAGAACAAAAACAATTAGAAGAAGAATTAGAAGAATTATCGAATGAACTATCGATTATACGAAAAAAGAAAGCTAATATACTAGCTTCGAAGATAAAAGAAGCTTTAATTGATTTAAATTTCCTGGATGTACGCTTTGAGATGAGTTTTGAACGTTTAAATCATTATACTCAAAATGGTTTTGATGATGTTGAATTTATGATTTCGACGAATCCAGGTGAGGATATAAAACCATTGTCAAAGGTTGCATCTGGAGGTGAACTATCGAGAGTAATGTTAGCAATCAAATCAGTTCTTGCAGACAATGATGCGATCAATACATTAATATTTGATGAAATTGATGTTGGTGTGAGCGGTAGAACTGCTCAAAAGGTATCTGAAAAGTTATCATTCATTGCAAATAGTCATCAAGTATTATGCATTACTCATTTGCCACAGATTGCAGCTATGGCAGATTCGCATTACATAATAGAGAAGAAGACTAAGAATGATTCAACAAGTACATCAATACGAGAGTTAAGTGAAGATGAGTCAATTGAAGAAATCGCTCGAATACTTGGCGGTGCTGAAATAACTGAAAATGTTATTACAAATGCAAGAGAAATGAAAGTATTGGCAGCTAAAACTAAAAAATTCTAGTTTGAAACCTAATTTAATACGCATACTATAAAAGGATATACAATACAATGTATATCCTTTTTTGACTTTAAGTTTAGTAAAGATAGGAGTGTAATTATGAATAGAAAATCATGGTACAGAAAATTTTTAATTGTTATGCTCTTGATTAATATAACTGCAATACTATACTTAAGTTATAAAGATCTTGATTCCAAGATACCAAATAATATTAAAATTATTGCTGGGAATGAACAGAAATTTAATTTAGACCTTCCAGTTGAAGGCGATATTAATTCGAAAGACGTTAGTGTAATTAATATTAGACAGCAAAAAATACCAGATAATAAAATTCATATCAATTTTGATGAGCCGTTTTCGTTAAGGTCATCAGAAATTGGTGAATATAATATTAATCTTAAATTATTTGGATTATTAAATTTTAAGCAAATTAAATTGGATGTAATAAAACCAATCAAATTAGTTCCAAGTGGTATGCCTATTGGAATCTATGTTGAAACCAATGGAATTATGGTATTAGGTACAAGCTCTATTCAAAGTAGAGATGGTTTGAATTACGAACCAGCACTCAATATATTAAAATCTGGAGATTATATAGTAGGCGCAAATAATACTCAAATACACTATAAAGAAGAATTAATTAAAATAATTCAAAAATCAAAGGGAAAAGATATTTTATTAAAAGTAAGAAGAAATAAAGAAATAATTAAGTTGAAAATAAAACCCATAGAAACACCTACAGGTGAATATAAAATAGGAACATGGATACGGGATAATACACAGGGTATAGGAACATTAACCTTTTTAGATCCAGACGGAGCGTTCGGTGCATTAGGTCATGGTATTACAGATGTTGATACTAGTTTATTAATGGATATTAACGATGGAGCAATATATACTGCGGATATTATGTCAATTGTAAAGGGAAAATCAGGGCAACCAGGTGAAATAGTTGGATTAATTAACAAAAATGAAGAAGATAAGATTGGTGATATTAAAATCAATACGAATCAAGGTATATTCGGAAAAGTAAATCAATTATATCATTTTGATGATAATAAAAAGATGGAGATAGGTTTAAAACAAGATATAAAGATTGGACCAGCTACGATTCTATGTCAAGTTGAAGATTCAATCAAGGAATATAATATCGAGATTGTTAAGGTTGAATTAAATAATCAAAATTTAAGTAAAGGTATGATTATAAAGATTACAGATAAGAGGTTATTAAGGGTTACAAATGGAATCGTTCAAGGAATGAGTGGAAGTCCAATTATTCAAGATGGAAAATTAATCGGTGCAGTTACGCATGTTTTTATACAAGACTCTACAAAAGGATATGGTACTTTTATAGAAAATATGATTAAAACCTATGATAAGTAAAAAGAAGTGCTTTTATTACATGCGATGCTAAGGCTTAAGTCAATTAGAAAGAAATAATGAAATATTTATGTTAATATAAAGAAATTAGCTGAATAAAATATCGACGAAACATTTGCAAATGTGATATAATTAGTTTCAATACCACAATGTAAAATTATGGAAAACATTTAAAAAATACAAAATAAGATAAGATAACCATAGATGACAACAAATTACTCAATTTAAACTGTCGTATCATGACGACAAGAAAGGTTTGAAAAAATGTATAAATATGGATATAATTCACTTATGGTTAAAACATACAAATGACAAAATGTTATATATTTAAAAATAGATATTTATAAATACTATATTAATATAATTTATATCATACTGAAATAGAATAAAATAGAAAAAATAAACAAATAATACTAAATAACCAATATTTATAAAATATATGTATAAAGATGGCAAAAATGATTGACGAATCATGTCATGTTTAGTATAATTTGTGATATATAATACGAAAGATAGCAATAATTAATATTAACTCAACCAGTATTATATGGTTATTTGGTATATATAAAGAATCTATTAACTATGAACAAGCAATAATAAAATTTATCATATCATTGGGAGGAAAAAGAGTATTATGGGAAAAATTAATGTAGCAATTGTTGATGACAATGAGAGAATCGTAGATTTATTAGAGGATATCTTAAAGGAAGACAGTGACATTGAAGTTGTTGGTACCGCTGATAATGGTATTAGTGCTTTGAGCATGATAAAAGAAAAGAATCCTGATGTTGTTTTACTTGATTTAATAATGCCTAAACTAGATGGCCTTGGAGTAATGGAAAAAATCAAACATGATTCGGAATTTAAAAAGACTCCTTCATTTATTGTTATTACAGCAATTGGACAAGAAGGTGTTACCGAGAATGCATTTGAATTGGGTGCAAATTATTACATAATGAAACCTTTTGATAATAATGTGATTCTTACAAGAATTAAACAGATCAAAGGTGATGTACATAGTAAGTTAATTGATAATCATAGAGTAAATGTTTATGAAAATAAAGAAAATTATATGGAACGTAACTTAGAATCTGATGTAACAAATATAATTCATGAAATTGGAGTTCCTGCACACATTAAAGGATATCAATATTTAAGAGATGCTATTATGATGTCAGTTAATGATGGAGAAATGTTGAATTCTATTACTAAGCTTCTATATCCATCAATTGCAAAACGACATAAAACAACTCCAAGTAGAGTAGAACGTGCAATTCGACATGCAATTGAAGTTGCATGGAGCAGAGGAAAGATGGATACCATTGATGATTTATTTGGATATACTGTAAGTAATGGAAAGGGTAAACCAACCAATTCGGAATTTGTTGCATTAATTGCGGATAAGATAAGACTTGAATATAAATTAAGAGCTTAATCATATTCATGTTTAATTAGAATAGCTATCAAGAAAAGGTCTAAAAGGACATCTTCTTATAGCTATTTTTTCGTAAAATTCGTAGATACGTTATTAGGAAATTATAAGTTGGAGGAAAACCAAATGAAAAAAATATTATTTGCAGCATCTGAAGGTGTCCCATTTATTAAAACTGGAGGATTAGCTGATGTCGTTGGATCCTTACCAAAGTATTTTGATAAAGAAAAGTATGATGTCAGAGTTATATTACCAAAATATCTTGCCATTTCAGATGAATTTAAAAATCAAATGACTTATAAAACTCATTTTTATATGAACCTTGCATGGCGTAGTCAATATGTTGGTATATTTGAATTATGTTATGATGGAATTACTTTTTACTTTATTGATAATGAGTTTTATTTTGCGGGTTACAAGCCATATGGAAATATATATGAAGATATTGAAAAATTCGCATTTTTTTGTAGAGCTGTCTTATCAGCATTACCTTTATTAGATTTCAGACCTGATATCATTCATTGCCATGATTGGCAAACTGGTCTTTTACCAGTGTATATTAAAGATACATTTTCACAAGGTCAATTTTATATGGGCATAAAAACTATTATGACAATTCATAACTTAAAGTTCCAGGGAGTATGGGACCTAAAAACAGTGAGAGATATTACGGGCTTAAGTGCTTATTATTTCACTCCTGATAAGTTAGAAGCTTATGATGATGCAAACTATTTGAAGGGTGGACTTGTTTACGCTGATTATATTACTACTGTGAGTAAAACATATGCTGATGAGATTAAGATGCCATTCTATGGGGAAGGTCTAGATGGTTTAATTAGAGCTAGAGAAAATGCACTAGTTGGTATTGTTAATGGTTTAGATTATGATGAATACAATCCAGAAAAAGATCATTTGATTTATCAAAATTATAATACTCGTACTTTTAGAAAAGAAAAATATAAAAATAAAATTGGTTTACAACAAGAATTAGGCTTAAGTTATGATCCAAATAAATTTATGATTGGAATAGTATCAAGACTAACTGATCAAAAAGGCTTAGATTTGGTTGATTATGTAATTGAAGAGATATGTTCGGAAGATACACAGTTTGTAATACTAGGGACAGGAGAAGACAAATATGAGAACTTATTTAGACATTTCGCTTGGAAATATCCTGATCGAGTATCTGCAAATATATACTACTCAGAAGAGCGTTCTCATAAAATATATGCAGCCTGTGATGCATTTTTAATGCCTTCTCTATTTGAACCATGTGGACTAAGTCAATTAATGAGCTTAAGATACGGTACTGTTCCAATTGTAAGAGAGACGGGTGGCTTAAAGGATACTGTAGAACCATATAACGAATTTGAGAGTGTTGGAACAGGTTTCACCTTTTCTAATTATAACGCGCATGAAATGTTAGCAGCAATAAGATATTCAAAATATATTTTTTATAATAAAAAACGTGAATGGAACAAGATGGTTGAAAGAGGAATGGAAAAAGACTTTTCTTGGAATCATTCTGCTAAAGAATATGAAGCGTTATATGATCGATTATAAATATTTGAAAATAAATTTTTGTGTGAATATTATCTTAATTCAAAACAGATAATAGTATTGTTGTATCGTAAAACCATATAAAACATTTGATTAGGTTTTCGATTAGAATTAACTTAATAAAAGGAGGAATATTATTATGAATAATATTAATGAAATGGAATTACAGAACTTAAGACATTTAATTCTATTTAATGACAATGACACACAAAAATATAGCTCTTACGCAGAATCTGCAACAGATCCTAATGTAAAACAATATTTTCAAAAAGCAGCACAATCTGCTACAAAAAATAAACAACAACTAATGCAATTTTTACAATAGGAGGGTGCTAAGATGATGAACGAAAAAACAATAGTTGCAGATGCTCTTAATTCAGTGAATAATGGATTGAAATCTTTAGGAGATATGATTTCTCAAACAGAAAATCAACAATTAAGACAAACATTAATACAAATGAGAAATGAAACTGAAACTTGTCAATATGAATTATTTACTTTAGCTAAAACAAAAGGATATTACCATCCAGCAGAAAAAGCTAGAGAAGATGAAATTCAAAGCATAAAATCAATAGTATCTCAATTATCAATGGGATCTCAAGGTCAAAGTACTCAAGGAGTAGGAACACAAGGCCGTATGCAATAAATAGGTTATAATGAAAATAATAGAATGCCTTAACGAAAGACATTCTATTATTTTCTTAAATTTAAATACAAATAAATAAAATATCTAACGATTTAACTATTTATAAGTAATAAATATAAGTAGAAAGTATCTACATATATATTTTTATAAATAGAATTTAACTAAATAAGTACTAATTTAAATTTTACTAGATAATTTTGAGGATAATTGATGAAAAAATATGTGATATATCTATATTGATTTATCAAATAGTTCTTGGCTTATACTTGAATATGTACTTAATAAACAAAAGAATGTTAGAATATATTACTATAATGCACAAAAATGTCATGTTTTTTTAAGAAAACATTTAGTACTTGAAATTTAAGGACAAATTAGTTAAAATGTGAATATAGTTTGACAGGAATTTATCAAACTGTGAAATACATGACAACCAAGGTTAAACTTAGTAGTGTGTATTGATTAATAACTGTCTATGGCAGTATATTATAAAATTTAACTTTTAGGAGGAATTATTATCATGGCAGTAAAAGTAGCAATCAATGGATTTGGACGTATCGGACGTCTTGCATTTAGACAAATGTTTGGAGCAGAAGGATACGAAGTAGTTGCAATCAACGACTTAACTAACCCAAAAATGTTAGCTCATTTATTAAAATACGATTCAGCACAAGGAAGATATGCTTTAGCTGATAAAGTAGAAGCTAAAGAAGATTCTATCGTTGTTGATGGAAAAGAAATCAAAATCTATGCTGAAAGAAATGCAGCAGATCTTCCATGGGGAGAAATCGGAGTAGATGTAGTTCTTGAATGTACTGGATTCTACGTATCAAAAGCTAAATCTCAAGCACATATCGATGCAGGTGCTAAAAAAGTTGTTATCTCAGCTCCAGCTGGAAACGATCTTCCAACAGTAGTTTTCTCAGTAAATGAAAAAACTTTAAAAGCAGAAGACACAATCATCTCAGCTGCTTCATGTACTACAAACTGTTTAGCTCCTATGGCTGATACATTAAACAAATTAGCTACAATCGAAAAAGGATTCATGACTACAATTCACGCTTACACTGGTGATCAAATGACTTTAGATGGTCCTCATCCAAAGGGAGATTTAAGAAGAGCTCGTGCAGCTGCTTGTAACATCGTTCCTAACTCAACTGGTGCTGCTAAAGCAATCGGTCTTGTTGTTCCAGAATTAGCTGGTAAATTAGACGGTGCTGCACAAAGAGTTCCAGTTCCAACTGGTTCAACTACTGAATTAGTAGCAGTTGTTAATAAAGAAGTAACTGCAGCTGACGTTAATGCAGCTATGAAAGCAGCTTCTTCAGCATCATTTGGTTATACTGAAGAAGAATTAGTATCATCTGATATCGTAGGTATTACTTACGGATCATTATTTGATGCTACTCAAACAAAAGTTACTGCACTTGATGGTGGAAAGACTTTAGTTAAAGTAGTTTCTTGGTATGATAATGAAAATTCATACACTAGCCAAATGGTTAGAACAATCAAATATTTTGCTGAATTAGCATAATTAATTATAATAACGGTTATATAATCGATTATTATAATCAGTAAGATCCTAACATTAGGTGACATTCATATAGTAGAACGACATGGATCGTCATCTAATATTATAAATTTGGGTCCGGTCTTGTAGGGTAGACTTATAGGATCGGACCTATTTTTATTGGAGCTATAGAATGATCCTATTATGAACAATCTTTTAATAGGATTTCTATATATAATCCTAATAAGTTAGAATAATAGTATAATAATACTTATAGATAAATATAATTTTCAAATCTGAAAGGAGATTTTTACATGTTAAATAAAAAATCAGTTGATGATATTAATGTAAAAGGAAAAAGAGTATTAGTTCGTTGTGATTTCAACGTTCCATTACAAGAAGGAAAGATTACAGATGAAAACCGTCTTGTTGCAGCTCTTCCAACAATCAAAAAATTAATCGCAGATGGTGGAAAAGTTATTCTTTGTTCTCACCTTGGTAAACCAAAGGGTGAACCAAAACCAGAATTATCTTTAGCTCCAGTTGCAGCTAGATTAACTGAATTATTAGGACAAGAAGTAAAATTTGCTAAAGATGATAACGTAGTTGGTGAAAATGCTAAAGCAGCTGTTGCTGCAATGAAAGATGGCGAAGTTATTTTATTAGAAAATACTCGTTATAGAGCAGAAGAAACTAAGAACGTTGAAGAATTCAGCAAAGATTTAGCTTCATTAGCAGATGTATTTGTTAACGATGCATTCGGTACAGCTCATAGAGCTCACTGTTCAAATGTTGGTGTTACTAAATTCGTTGATACTGCAGTAGTTGGTTACTTAATGCAAAAAGAAATCGATTTCTTAGGAAATGCTGTTAACAAACCAGAAAGACCATTCGTAGCTATCTTAGGTGGATCAAAAGTATCATCAAAGATTTCTGTTATCAACAACTTATTAGATAAAGTTGATACATTAATCATTGGTGGAGGTATGGCATATACTTTTATGAAAGCTAACGGCGAAGAAGTTGGTAAATCTCTAATCGAAGAAGATTATGTTGCATACGCTAAAGAAATGATGGATAAAGCGAAAGCTAAAAATGTTAATCTATTAATTCCAGTAGATTCAGTAGTTGCAAAAGAATTCTCTAATGATGTTCCATTTAGAACAGTAGGAGAAGGTGAAATGGCAGCGGATGAATTAGGTCTTGATATTGGTGAAAAGACTCAAAAAATCTACGCTGATGCTGTAAAAGATGCTAAGACAGTAGTATGGAATGGACCTATGGGTGTATTTGAAATGTCTAACTTCGCAGCAGGTACTGTAGCAGTAGCGAAAGCTTTAGCTGAAATCAATGCAACTACAATTATCGGTGGTGGAGATTCAGCTGCAGCTGTAAACATCTTAGGATTTGGTGATAAGATGACTCACATCTCAACTGGTGGTGGAGCTTCCTTAGAATTCTTAGAAGGAAAAGAGCTTCCAGGAGTAGTAGCAGCTAACGATAAGTAGTAGGAAGCTCTTTGGAGCTCTCCAGGAGTAGTAGCAGCTAACGATAAGTAATATAATTACTTTGGAGCTTAATATATTGTGGTTATTATAATTTCTTTATAACAACCACAAAAGTTTAAATACAAGGAGATATAATAATGCGTAGAAAAATTATTGCTGGTAACTGGAAAATGAACAAGACTCCAAGTGAAACAGTTACATTAATTAACGAATTAAAACCTTTAGTAGCAACAGAAGACGCTGATGTAGTATTTTGCGTACCTGCAATTTCTTTAACAACAGCTATCGAAGCTGCAAAAGGTTCTAACATTAACATTGGTGCAGAAAACATGTATTTTGAAGAAAATGGTGCTTTCACTGGAGAAATTGCTCCTAACATGCTTACTGATATCGGCGTAAAATATGTAATCATCGGACATTCAGAAAGAAGAGAATACTTCGCTGAAACTGATGAAACAGTTAATAAAAAAGTTTTAAAAGCATTTGAACACGGAATTACACCAATCGTATGTTGTGGTGAATCTCTTGCTCAAAGAGAACAAGGTGTAACAATTGACTTTATCCGTACTCAAATTAAGATTGCATTTGTAAATGTAACTGCAGAACAAGCTAAAACTGCTGTTATTGCTTATGAACCAATCTGGGCTATCGGAACAGGTAAAGTTGCTACAACTGAACAAGCTCAAGAAGTTTGTGCAGCTATTCGTGTATGCATCTCTGAAATCTATGATGAAGCAACTGCAGCAGCAATTCGTATTCAATACGGCGGAAGTGTATCAGCAGCTAGCGCAGCTGAATTATTCTCTCAACCAGATATCGATGGTGGATTAGTTGGTGGAGCAAGCTTAAAACCAGACTTTGGTAAGATTGTAAATTATAAATAATTTATAGAATATTATGACGATAATAATAATTTGAGCGACATAATAAATATATTTATTTGAGTAAATTTATCTTAAGTAGGGTGAATAACCCTATTTAAGAATTTGTGGACTACCACGTTAATAATAGCAAAGTGACTACAGAATTATAAAGTGACGAAAAAAGGAGTAATAATATGAGTAAAAAACCTACAGTATTAATGATTTTAGATGGTTACGGATTAAATGATACAGATAAAGGAAATGCAGTAAAGAGTGCAAATACTCCTGTCTTAGATAAACTTATGACAGAATATCCATTTGTTAAAGGATATGCAAGTGGCATGGCAGTAGGTCTTCCAGAAGGACAAATGGGTAATTCAGAAGTTGGACATCTAAATATGGGTGCAGGAAGAATTATATATCAAGAATTAACAAGAATAACAAAAGAGATTAAAGATGGTGATTTCTTTAAAAATGAAGCTTTATTAAAGGCAGTTGAAAATTGCAAAAAAAATAATTCAGCTCTTCATTTAATGGGATTATTATCAGATGGCGGTGTTCATAGTCATAATACACATCTTTATGGTATATTAGAACTAGCTAAAAAAGAAGGCCTAGATAAAGTATATGTTCATGCAATCTTAGATGGACGTGATACTGCACCTACGTCAGGAAAAGGATTCGTAGAAGAATTATTAGCTAAAATGGATGAAATTGGTGTTGGTAAAATTGCAACTGTAAATGGTCGTTATTATGCAATGGATCGTGATAATCGTTGGGATAGAGTTGAAAAAGCATATAATGCAATTGTAAATGCAGAAGGTAAAACAGCTGATTGCGCATTATGTGCAGTTCAAAATTCTTATGATGCAGGAGAAAATGATGAATTTGTAGTTCCAACTGTAGTATTAGAAGAAGGAAAACCAGTAGCTACTTTAAAAGAAAATGATTCTGTAATCTTCTTTAACTTTAGACCTGATAGAGCTAGAGAAATATCAAGAGCTATGTGTGATGATATGTTTGATGGTTTTGAGAGAAAAGGTGGACGTAAGAGCGTTGTATTTGTATGCTTTACAGAATATGATGTAACTATTCCAAATAAATTAGTTGCTTTCCATAAAGTATCAATCACTAATACATTTGGAGAATTCTTAGCAGCGAATGGAAAGACTCAAGCAAGAATCGCTGAGACAGAGAAGTATGCTCATGTAACTTTCTTCTTCAACGGTGGTGTTGAAGAACCAAATGAGGGTGAAGATAGAATCTTAGTAAAATCACCTAAAGTAGCAACATATGATTTACAACCAGAAATGAGTGCTTTTGAAGTATGTGATAAATTAGTAGATGCAATTAAATCAGATAAATATGATGTGATTATTGTTAACTTTGCTAATCCAGATATGGTGGGTCATACAGGAATTGAAGACGCAGCTAAAAAAGCAATTGAAGCAGTGGATTCATGTGTTGGTAAAGTATGTGATGCTTTATTATCAGTAGATGGTCAAATGTTCATCTGTGCTGATCATGGTAATGCAGAACAATTAGTAGATTATACAACTGGAGAACCTTTTACAGCACATACTACCAATCCTGTTCCATTCATTTTAGTAAACTATAATAACGAATATACTTTGAGAGAGAATGGTTGTCTTGCAGATATCGCACCAACTCTTATCGAGATGATGAACATGACACAACCAAAAGAAATGACAGGTAAATCATTATTAATTAAAAAATAATATTATATAAAAAGCATTAACGTAAGGAATAATTATATTAGCATCAAAGCATAAGAATTACTATGTTTTGGTGCTAAATAAATGGAAATTTTATTCTTTCTGTTGAAAATGAATGCATATTATGATAAAATTTATATGTCAAGCTTAGGAGGTGTGATAAGTGGAAATTTTAAGACTTATATTAACTGCTATTTTCGTAGTTATATGTATAGCATTAACTGTAATTGTATTATTACAAGAAGGTAAATCAGCTGGTCTTACTGGAGCAATTAGTGGTGTTGCTGATACTTACTGGGGTAAAAATAAAGGACGTTCTATGGAAGGTGCTTTAGAAAAAGGTACAAAATATTTAGCAATTAGCTTTATTGTAATATCTGTACTTCTTAACTTAAAATGGTAAGATAGATTAACACTCTTTATAGAGTGTTTTTTTATTTATATGGAATACTATAATTATTATAATGTTAGAATCCTATCTAGAATAAAACTATCATTTATATCAAAGATATGGTAAAATTGGATAAGATTAATATATAGTTCCCAATGAATCAGTTTATTAAATATAATTTGATTTAGAAACATATTAATAATATGAAACGATTGTGGGGTATCATAGATGGATAAAACAATATTAGAGATTAAAAAACAAGTTGTGTATGACTTAATAAATGATAAAGAGTATAAGCCTATAAAATTTAAAGAATTAGTAATGGTTTTACAAGTGCCAAGAGATGAAAAGCAAGATTTAAGGGAAGTATTAGATTCGCTGCTTCAAGAAGGAAAAGTTTCAGTAGATGAAAAAGGAAGATACAAAATCGCTGATGGTAGCTTAAAGACTGGTATATTTACTGGGTCGCAAAGAGGTTTTGGATTTGTTACAATTGAAGGCGAGCCAGAAGATATATTTATACCTGAAAATGCCGCAAGAGGTGCACTTCATAAAGATACGGTACAAGTTCGTATTGTAAATGAGGCAAGTGATGGCAAGAGAAGAGAAGGAGAGATCGTAGCAATTTTAGATCGTTCCTTCAATGAAGTAGTAGGTACATTTGAAAAAAGTAAAAACTTTGGTTTTGTAGTACCAGATAATTTGAAATTTAATAAAGATATATTTATACCTAAGGAGCACACCAAGGGAGCCGTTAGTGGGCATAAAGTAGTAGTTAAGATAACGAACTACGGTGGAAAAGATAAAAAGCCAGAAGGAAAAGTTATTGAAATATTAGGGCATATTAATGATCCTGGTGTTGATATTATTTCAATAATAAAAGCGAATAACCTTCCTACGGATTTCCCTGATGCTGTAATGAGACAGGTAGAAAGAACACCTGATGAAGTTGATGGCGTATCAAGAGCTGGACGTATGGATATTCGTGATTTACAAACTGTAACAATTGATGGTGAAGACGCCAAAGATTTGGATGATGCGATAACACTTAGCAAAGAAGGAGATTTATATAAGCTAGGAGTTCATATAGCAGATGTTACTAATTACGTTACGGAAGGATCCCCACTTGATCAAGAAGCACTAAAGAGGGGAACGAGCGTATATTTAGTTGATCGTGTCATTCCTATGTTACCTCATAGATTATCCAATGGAATTTGTTCTTTAAATCAAGGTACAGATCGTTTGGCGCTAAGTTGCTTTATGGATATTGATGATAAAGGAAATGTAGTAGGTCATAAAATTGCAGAAACAATTATTAATGTAGATCGAAGAATGACTTATACAAGTGTAAAGAAGATTGTAGAGGACAAAGATGAAGAAGAGAGAAAGGAATATGAAGAACTAGTACCTATGTTTGAAATGATGAAGGAACTAGCTGATATTCTAAGGGAAAAACGTAGAAAACGTGGATCTATAGACTTTGACTTTCCAGAAAGTAAAATTAGATTAGATGAAGATGGATTCCCAGTTGAGATTAAAGCTTATGAGAGAAATTCGGCTACGAAGATCATCGAAGATTTTATGTTGATTGCAAATGAGACAGTTGCAGAAGACTTTTTCTGGCAGGAGTTACCTTTTGTATATCGTTCTCATGATAATCCAGATCCTGAAAAGATCGAGAAATTAGGAATATTTATAAATAACTTTGGCTACTCAATTAAAATAGGTAAGGATGAAATACATCCAAAAGAATTACAAAAGTTATTACTTAAGATTGATAATACGCCAGAAGAGGCTTTAATTAGTAGATTAACATTAAGATCTATGAAACAAGCGAAATACACAACTTCAAGTGATGGACATTTTGGCCTTGCTACCAAATATTATTGTCATTTTACGTCTCCAATACGAAGATATCCAGATTTGCAGATACATCGAATTATTAAAGAGAATTTACGTGGTGGTATCTCCGAAAAACGTATTAATCATTATGATAAAATATTACCAGAAGTAGCAAGACAGTCAAGTGTTACAGAGAGAAGAGCAGATGAATCTGAGCGAGAAGTTCAAAAACTCAAGAAAGTTGAGTATATGTCACAATATATTGGTGAAACTTTTGAAGGAGTTATCTCCGGTATAACTAATTGGGGATTCTATGTTGAGCTTCCGAATACAGTAGAGGGTATGGTTAGAGTTGCAAGCCTAGATGATGATTTTTATATTTATGATGAAGAACACCATCAGATGATTGGCGAGCATACGAGAAAAGTATATAAGCTAGGAGAAAAAGTAGCAATCGAAGTAGTAGGAACTGACAAGTTATCTAGAACGATTGATTTTGAAGTGGCTGATATATTTGATGAGGAGAAATCGGATTCAATGAATCAAGATGAAGTTTAAAAGAAATAGAAGAAATGTTGTGATTAATAAGTCACAACATTTCTTATGATAAAAGTAGGAGAGATAGGAATGGCAAGAGAAAGTACTAAGTTGATTGCGAATAATAAAAAAGCTAGATTTGATTTTTTTATTGAAGAAACATTTGAAGCAGGGGTTGTACTTCATGGAACAGAAGTAAAGTCACTTAGAATGGGGAAATGTAGTGTGAAAGAATCTTTTATCCGTGCAGAAAAGGGTGAGATTTTTGTCTATAATATGCATATCAGCCCATATGAAAAAGGAAACATATTTAATAAAGATCCTTTGAGAGTAAAAAAATTACTTCTTCATAAATATGAAATAAATAAAATTATGGGTCAGATTGCTCAAAAAGGATATACAATTGTTCCTTTGACAGTTTATTTTAAAGGTAGTCTAGTTAAGATGGAAGTTGGATTAGCACGTGGTAAAAAACTATTTGATAAACGTCAAGATATTGCGAAAAAGGATCAAAGAAGAGAAGCGGAAAAAGATTTCAAAGTTAAAAATTTATAATTTTAAATTCTTGACAAATATTCTGTATTGTGTAATAATGATTAAGCATAATATGTTATTATAAAACTTGTCACTATCCAAGCCTTATAATAACAGTTAATTATTACCTAAGATGGTTTATAGTAATTAAATTATATAAAAATATCGTTAATTAATATCTAATTTTATTTAGATAAACCTTTTACAGTATGCCCTTTTGGGGATGTAAAGGTTTCGACAGGGCTTTGTATTCAAAGTGTAAGCATGTAGTAGCTGAGGAAACTACTTTAAAATTTCTCACAAAAATAATTAACGACGATTATAGTGCTTTAGCAGCAGCCTAAAACTGCTACCAGAGGAATCTGGTTCAACTCTTATGAAATGTTTTCTACTGCTAAAACATAAGGGCAAACTAAAGTAGATAAGCAAGTCAGTAAAAACTGTTATACTGGCTTGACGAAAATTTTATACAGTCCATGATGATAGGTTTGCTTGTTTTGACATCTGAATGGTACTAAAAATAAGATAAACATGTAGAAAGCTTTGTTGAGGGGTTTTGGACACGGGTTCGACTCCCGTCATCTCCATTAAAGGATAAGACGTTATGTCTTATCCTTTTTTGCGTTTTTTTCTATGAATAAGATGAATGAAATTCTTGATATTACATACAATATCTATAAATTTTAATTAAATCGTATAAAAAGGATTTAAAAGTGTTGTATCAATAATAAAATTCATAAATAGGTTATTAATTTGAAAGGCATGGATTTAAATATGAATAATAATATGAAAGAAATTCCCCTTAATAGAACGTTAGATGATAGTATATTTCTATTATTAGAAGGTTATCCTTATATGCAAAAAAGATGTCATAAATATGATACAGATATTTTTCAAACAAGATTATTTGGCAAGAAAACAATTTGTATTAGTGGAAAAGATGCTGCAAAGGTATTTTATGATAATAAGTTCTTTGTTAGAAAAGGGGTTGCACCAAAAAGAATTCAGAATACATTATTAGGTAAGAATGGTGTACAAGCATTGGATGGTAAGGCTCATCAGAATCGGAAAGATATGTTTATATCTATTATGACACCTGAAAATATTCAAAAGCTAGTTCAATATACGAAAGAACAGTATTTATATAATAGTATACGATGGCATAATAGAAACATTATTCTGTTTGATGAAGTACAAAAGTTACTATGTCAAGTAGCATGCAAATGGGCTGGTGTTCCTTTAAATTATGATGAGATTGAACAAAGAGCCACAGACCTTGGTAAAATGATTGATGGATTTGGTGCCATTGGACCTAGGTACCTGGAAGGTAAATGTGCTCGTAAACGTTCAGAAGAATGGATTGGAAATATCATAGACAAGATTCGCTCGCAGAAATTAACTCCAGAAAAAGGATCTGCAGCTGATATAATTGCATGGTATTATGATCAGCGTGGAAAACTTCTTGATACTCAGATTGCTGCTGTTGAACTACTAAATATAGTTCGACCAATAGTTGCAATTGCAACTTATATTACATTTGGTGCAGTTGCAATGTACAAATATCCCAGAAGTAGAAAAAAGTTACAGAAGAATAACGAGGATTATCAGTGGATGTTTTCAGAAGAAGTTCGTAGATTATATCCTTTTACTCCATTTGTTGGGGCGAAAGTTCGTAAGAACTTTATATGGAAGCAATATTATTTTAAAAAGGGTACTTTAGTAATGCTTGATATATATGGTATAAACCATGATGTGAGATTATGGGAAAATCCTTATGAATTTATACCAGAAAGGTTTAGTAAACCTATTGATGATATTTATCTTTTTATGCCACAAGGTGGTGGTGATTACAAGAAAGGGCATCGTTGTGCTGGTGAGCTAGTAACAGTTGAGATTATGAAGGCTAGCTTTGATTTTATTGCAAATAATTTAGAATATCAGGTACCTAAGCAAAACCTGAAGATTCGTTTATCAAGAATTCCAACACTTCCTAAGAGTGGGTTTCGAATGGAAAAAGTAAATAGATTTGTCGATTAACAGTAGATCCTTCACTTCTTATAAAATTCAGAAGTGGGGGACTTTTTTATATATATGTTGTAAATAAATATACTGAGTGGTAATATGTAGAAAAATAGTATACGTACTTTGAAGTATGCTAAAAAATTATAAATAGTGCATATAATATATGAAAAGAAACTGGAGGCGGGGAATATGAATAAGCATAGACTGGTAAAGGAATTCTGTAATTTAGTATCAATTGATGCACCATCTTTCCATGAGAGAAAGATAGCAAATGTTTTAAAGAAATACCTAGAAGAACTGGGGTTTGATGTATACGAAGATCATGCGAATGAAATATATAATAGTGAGTGTGGAAATATTTATGGATATTTAGAAGGTACGATGGAAGGGGCACCGATTCTTTTTTCTGCACATATGGATACTGTTGAACCATCGAGAGGTAAGAAAGCTATTATAGAAGAGGGTGGTAGAATTGTTAGTGACCATTCGACAGTATTAGGTGCTGATGATGTGAGCGGAATAGTTGCAATATTAGAAGCTATTCGTGGATTGAAGGAAGACAAAAAAGAGCATAGAAGCATAGAAGTTCTTTTTTGCATTGCAGAAGAACCGTATCTAAGAGGAAGTGAAGTCTTTGATTATAGTAGGATTAAAGCGAAAGAAGCTTATGTACTTGACTTAAGCGGTCCAGTAGGTGGAATTGCTTATCTAGCACCTACAGTATTAATGTTAACTGCGCAAATAGAAGGTAAAGCGTCTCATGCTGGTTTTGCTCCAGAAAAAGGGATTAATGCAATTGCAATCGCTTCGCAAGCGATTAGCAAGTTACAATTAGGAAGGCTGGATGAAGAAACTACAGCAAATATTGGTCTAATTGAAGGTGGTCTTGCTACGAATATTATACCTGAAAAATGTACAGTTAAAGGTGAGATACGAAGCTGTAACCATGAGAAAGCAGTTGCACAAGCAGAATTTATGAAACAGAAGTTTATTGACACAGCAGAAGAAATGAATGGAAAATGTGAAGCATCAATATTCCAAGGAAGTGTAGCATATGAGGTGCCAACAAATCATGCTGTAATTCAAAGATTTAACAAGGCATGCAATGAATTAGGAATAGATATAGAATTACAAAAAACATTCGGTGGAAGCGATAATAATAATTTTATGCTTCATGGTATTACCGGATGTGTAATAGCTTGCGGCATGAATGCAGTGCATTCTACTAGTGAATATAGTTCAGTGGATGAGTTGGTTAGAATTACGCAGATTACAGAAAAATTAATGACTAGCAGAGAATAGTTCATATTAAGTATCCTATTTGATACTTACGGAGAAAAAAGTGCCTTATTGATAAAATCGTTTATATATTATATTATTACTTTCAATAAAATAATTATAAATAACAATAATTATTATTATAAATATTATTAGGAAACTTCACAGCATAACAGATTTTAATATATTTACTATTATCTTTTCATTAAGTTTAAATCTACTGTATAAATAAATATGAATTCGTATATTATTTGTAAGTGTAGGAATAAAATTAATGCAAACAGTTGTAATTCATTTGTGCGATAGTTACCGAAACACTTAACGGAGGTATTATATGATAGAATTAATAAAAAACGAAAAAGGTATTTTTAAAAACTTAATAAATGGCAAGTGGAAAGACAGTACTACAGAGAGTACGATTACTATTTTATCGCCATTAGATAATAGTGAACTAGGAAAAATTAATGCAATGACAAGGGAAGAAGTCGATGAAGCGATTGAAACAGCGAAAATTGCTCAAGTAGTTTGGAGAAGTACACCTCTAAATGAAAGAACTGACATTCTCTATAAAGCGGCTGATTTATTGGAGAGTAATCTAGATGAATTAGTGCAACTTCTTATTATGGAGATTGGAAAGGATAAGAATAGCGCTATATCGGAGGTAAATCGTACTGCTGATTTTATTCGCTTTACAGCGGATATCGCAAAAAATATGGGTGGAGAGAGTATCTCAGGCGATAATTTCCCAGGATATAAAAGAAACAAGGTATCAATAGTAACAAGGGAGCCATTAGGTGTAATACTTGCAATATCACCTTTTAATTATCCAGTGAACCTAGCTGCTTCTAAGATAGCACCTGCTATTGTTACTGGTAATTCAGTAGTGTTTAAACCAGCTACACAAGGTGCATTATCTGGTCTGTATTTAGCTAAGATATTTGAAATGGCTGGAGTACCTGCGGGTATATTGAATACCGTAACTGGAAGGGGAAGTGAAATTGGCGACTATATTGTAACACATAAAGGTATTAATTTTGTAAATTTTACAGGAAGTACAGAGGTTGGACATAGAATTTCTAATATTACAAGTATGGTTCCATTGCTAATGGAACTTGGTGGTAAGGATGCGGCAATTGTATTAAAAGATGCAGACTTAGATCTTACTGCAAAGAATATTGTAGCAGGTGCATACTCATATTCAGGCCAAAGATGTACAGCGGTTAAAAGAGTATTAGTTGTAAACGAAGTAGCTGATCAACTTGTTGAAAAAGTTAAAATTCTAGTAGAACAATTAAAGGTTGGAAATCCATTAACATCAAAAGATAATGTGGATATTGTTCCATTAATTAATAGTAAGGCAGCAGATTTTGTTATGGAATTAATCCAAGATGCGATTGAAAAGGGTGCTAAAGTATTAAGTGGTGGTACAAGAAAAGAGAATCTAATACAGCCAACTTTGATGGATAATGTAACAGTTGACATGAGATTAGCATGGGAAGAACCATTTGGACCAGTGCTTCCAATTATCCGTGTTAAGGATGCTGATGAGGCAATCATTATTGCAAATCAATCAGAATATGGTTTACAAAGCTCTGTCTTTACTCAGAATATAAATGACGCATTTTACGTAGCAGATAAATTAGAAGTAGGAACTGTACAAGTAAATAATAAAACAGAAAGAGGACCAGATCATTTTCCATTCTTAGGAGTGAAAAGTTCAGGTGTTGGTACTCAAGGAATCCGTTATTCGATTGAAGCAATGACTAGACCAAAAGCGACTGTAATTAATATAACGCAATAATTACTTCTTTTTTAAAGTAAGGTTACTAGCTAGAGAAATAGTGTCGATATATATTATGATAATAATGGGTATATAACTAGAATGTATATCTATTGTTGGAAGCAAATGTTGAAATATGTAATATGATATTTCAATGTATGCAAATATTTTCTTAAGTAGAAAATCTACGTAAGAGGAAAGGGGTGTATGTATGGATATTGCTCAATTATCAACTGCATTAGCAATGCAAAATACTTCAACAATGGTTAGTACTGCTGTATTGAAAATGTCAATGGATACGGTAGAACAGGCTGGAGATGGAATAACTAAGATGATGGAACAATCTGTTAATCCAAATCTAGGAGGAAATATTGATATATCAGTATAACTTGTAGAAAATTATTCTTAATAATCAAGTATTTATGATTTTGGAAACAAAAAGCATAAATCAGAAAAAAGGCAGTCTTCTTTGGAAGATTGCTTTTCTGATTTAATAGAATGAAAGTTATTAGGCTCTTTGTCAAGTGTTGGGGTGCGAGGTGCATTGCACCCGCACTAACATTGACAATAGAGCTATTTTTATGACTAGGTTCTATAATAGATGTTTTTTTGCATGACAAATAAGCCTCTTGAAAACCGACCATTTTTTTACATAGAACTGTGAATGATACGTGTACGAAATCTTTCAAAATTACGTACACCATAAGAACTTCTTTTTAGTACTTTGATTTTATTATTAAATCCTTCCGTAGGCCCATTTGTATATCCATACTTAAAAGCATTAAGTATATACTCAGACCAACGTCTATATGTTTTTGCACAAGCTTCAAATTCGTGTAATCCAGAACTTTCAGCATTCTTTACCCATTCCCAAAATTCAGTTCTTTGATATGTATAGCTGTTACTCTGACATATTTCATAGAACCATTCTTTTAACTTGTGAGCTAGTCGTAAATCATCACTGTATAGTAGCATTAAATCACAGGCTTTTTTGTTTTCGTCTTTTAATTTAGAATATCGAGTCAGTATAAGTTTTCTACTTCGTTTATAGTACTTTCTAAGAGTTGGTGTCATGGATGCTTGTAAACGTTTACGAACACTTTCAATTGCCCAAGAAACCTGACGGATGTAATGATATTTATCTACGATGATTGTAGCATTAGGAAAGAATGTTTTGGCAAGATCAATATAAGGTTGCCACATATCAGAAATAAAAAATTTAACACGATACCTTTCGTCCCGACTGCAAGATTTAAAATAATCAATAAGATGAGACTGAGTACGATCCGGTAAAACATCAAGAATACATTTTTTCTTTGCATCTACCAGAATACATTGATATTTGGAATTACCAGCATTCCCTTTAAATTCATCAATTGAAATACATTGAGGAATAGGTGGTTTATCATACGAGAGTGTGTCAAGAATACGTGTTACAGTATTCGTAGAGACATTAGTTTGTGAAGCAACATATTTAATACTGTTGGTTGAACGAAGCAATTCAACAATCTTATAGGATAGTCGTGTTGTACGTTGCTGATATTTAGCGATAAAGCTATATTTCTCATAAAAACGTTTGCCACAGGAACACACATATCTTCGTTTCCTCAACATTAAATAAGCATTTGATAACTGAAAAGGTAAGTCTTTAATTTTCTGCCAACGATAATCGTGTATTTTAGAAGTTTCAGCTCCACAACAAGGGCAATTTTGAGGTTTGGGATTGGTTTCAATCTTGATAATAATCCCCTCTAGTGTGTGTTGCACACTTTTTAATTTTACACCTTCTAAATTTAAAAGATTTTTGTTACAATTAGATTGCATCTATATAAAATACCTCCTTTAAAATGTTTACTTTGGTCGGTTTGCATGTTAAGAGGCTTTATATAGATGTATTTTAATATAAAAACAAAAATGTTGGAAGTGTTTTTAACACACCCCAACATTTATTATAGAACCAGTTATTATAAGTGAAAAAAATTCAATCGATTGAACTTGGACTATAAATTCATGGTTGCTTCAATAATAATAATACAGAGACAGGTAATAATTTATAATGAATTTTAATAAATCGTCATGGAATGGATAATATAACTAGATATAGTTAAAATAAGTTATTATAAAAAGCTATTTTAGAAGGATTTAATAAATATATGTGATATTGACATTAATTTTAGAGCATTTTTGATACTAGAAATACAAAAACAAATAAAGTATAATGTTTTGGGACTTTAGATAAAATAAGGTTATGATTATACAAAAGAAACGGATGAAGTAAATGGAACACAGTTTAATTGAAACAAAAACACGTGATTACATGTTTGATAATTTAAAAGCGCTACTTATATATTTAGTAGTGATTGGGCACCTGCTTGATACATACCATGCACCAAGCAAGTTATTTATAGTATTATATTACTTTATCTATTTTTTTCATATGCCAGCATTCATTTTCATTACAGGATATTTTTCTAAAAATGTTAAAAAATGTAGAAATACAGCCTTCGAAAGATTTTTTATTCCTTATCTTATATTAAATATAACGTCATATATTCAATACGTGTATCTCTTCAATAAATATCATACAGGGGAAAAGATGGAATTGTTTTATGTTTTTAAATCACCATTAGGAGTGTGGTTTTTACTTGGGGTATTTATCTGGAGAATGGCTCTTAAAGATTTAATCAAGATTCGATTCATAGTTCCGTTATCATTTGCTGTTGGCGTACTAGCAGGCATTGGAACTGAATTCGGTGAGAAAATGGCTCTTGGTAGGTTGTTTGCATTAGGGCCTTTTTTTCTTTTAGGGTATTATGCAAATAAGAAGCATGTTGATAAGATTAGAAAAATACCTAAAATAGTATCGATCATTTGCCTTATAATTATTATTGGTATTGCTTATTATTTAGTTATGAATGATGTAATGAATAAAGCACCTATCTTATTTCGAAAGCCATATAGTCGTGATCATATTATGGAAGACTTAAAATTTCGAATGGTGATCTATATCATTGCAATAGTTATGATTGGAATATTACTAAATTTAATGAGTTATAAGAAAACAATATTCACAAATTTAGGGACAAAAACTTTAACGGTATATGTGATACATCTGTTTATCGTTCGAGTACTTGATGAACATATTATATTTCCTAATCAACCGATTTTGTACGCAATTTATATTTTTGTGGGTGCTGCTTTCATAACATATCTATGCTCTAGAAATGTATGCAGTCTTTTTTATGACAAAACTATTCATTCTATTGAAAGAATAGTATTGAAGAGAAAGTAGTGGGGTGAGCTATGCTTAATATAGCAATCTACGATGATCTGCCATTATATAATAATTGATTGATAAAATTCAAAGGATTCGAATTAGATTTACTTTTTGACACGTGTAAAGATTGAAAAACTTGACAGAATTAGATATCATAGTATAATCAGTATCAGTATGGTATTAAGAATATATCAGTTTAAAATAAAACATGGAGGAAATATTATGACAAAAATAGAATTAGTTCGAGCAGAAATGGTAAAAGCAATGAAAGAAAAGAATAAAGATAGAAAAGAAGCACTTTCTATGCTTTTAGGTGTTTTAAAGAACAAGGCTATTGATAAAAGAGAAGATTTAACAGAAGAAGAAGAGAATGAAGTGGTTCTAAAAGAAATTAAACAAACAAAAGAAACTTTAGAGACTTCTCCAGCTGATAGAACAGATATTATAGAGCAATGTAAATATAGAATAGAAGTATATTCAGAATTTGCTCCAGAGTCAATGAGTGAAGAAGAGGTTAAACAAACTATTCAAAATGTTTTAAATAGTCTTGGAATCACAGAACCAACTGCTAAGGATAAAGGTAAGATTATGAAAGAACTTATGCCATTAGTAAAAGGAAAAGCAGATGGTAAAGTTGTAAATCAAATCGTTGGTGATTTGTTTCAATAACATACTAGAAAATACAGATGATGTATAAATATAAGTAATAATATGAAATACAAATTTATCTTAGTTTATCATCAATTTCATAGTCCAAATATAATATATCAATCGTGATATATCATATTCATTAATAAAACAAGCTGAAGAAATTAATAAATACTATAATTTCTTCGGCTTGATTTTTTATACGTATCAAGCTATAATGTAAGCACCGAGTTAAAACTAGGCAAAGTAGGATAATATGCGTTAAGTGTTTGATGGACGGGGAGTTGCCATCGAAACGAAAAGTTTTTAGAACTTGCGGTATATTATTCGCATCCCGTTGCTGCGTTTATGAGCTGGATAGTATAAATATACAATCTATTACACCTCATATAGCACAATGGATCATTATAGGAGGTGTATTTTTTATGTCATTTTTTAAGAAAAATCTCACAAAAATTATTGAAAGTGGTGTGGGATTGAAGAAAACTACTAACATAGTAATCGCAGGTTTGCTAATTGCTTTGTACGTAGTAATTGCTGCAACAAATGTTAAGATTTCAGATGTATTACAGATTCGATTTGGATTTATTATTCTCTCTGTAGCTGGTTTAGTCGGTGGACCGATTATGGGACTCTGCGTTGGCGCTTTAGGTGATATACTAAGTATGATACTAAGTGGTGGTCAAGGGTCAGGGTTCTTCTTTGGATTTACACTTAGTTATGCTTTAATAGGATTTTTTGCTGGCCTAATTTTTTATAAAGCAAAAATTACTCCAATTCATGCATTATTAGGTGGAATTGTCGAATTTGCAAACGCAATGTTGCTAAATTCCCTGTGGTTAAGTATCATGACAGGAGCATCTTATAGTTCCATGTTCATAACACGATTACCAAAAAATATTATTATGTTACCAATTAATAGTATGCTTTTATTTATCGTAATTAAAGCACTTGCAACCGCATTAAGAAAATCAAAAGTAATAGATAATTAAATAAGAATTATATGTATATAGTTGCTATAAGTGAGGTTATTAAAAGAAATAATCCTTACTATAGCAACTTTTTTATTGTAGTAATAGAACTTATGATAATTCTATTATTTTCTAGGATGCTTGTATTTAAAATATGATTGTGATAAGATAAAAAATGATTTCGATGAAATAGAAAATAAAACGGAGGTTCGAAATGAAAAAGGCTGTAAAATTGATAATTATGTTAAGTTTACTATCATTAATACTAATAGGCTGTTCTAAGAAAAGTGATAGTGATAACAAAGAAACAAATAATTCAAAAGAAACTACTAGTGATGAAAGTAATTCGGATTCTACAAAGGATGCAAGTGCAAATGAAACTAAGAGCACAGCAAAAACAACTTCATCTGATGCAAAAGGTACTGGTTTACAATTTGAATCACCTAAAAAAGGCGATACGATAGCAGAATTAGTAGTGAAAGATTATGGTACAATTTCTCTACGATTTTTCCCAGATCAAGCACCAAAAGCAGTAGAAAATTTTATTACGCATGCAAAGAAAGGTTATTATAATGGTTTGACTTTTCATAGAATTATCAGTGATTTTATGATTCAAGGTGGAGACCCAACTGGAACAGGCATGGGTGGTGAAAGTATTTGGGGTAAAGCGTTTGAAGATGAATTCTCTGATGATTTGTCACCATACCGCGGAGCATTGTGTATGGCTAATTCAGGTGCTAACACAAATGGAAGTCAGTTTTTTATAGTACAAGCGAATGCAGCAACTGTAACACAAGATGTTGTTGATTGGAGTGAAGAGCAAACAGGTAAAACTTTTACAAAAGAACAACTTAACAATTATTTTAATGTTGGTGGAACACCATGGCTTTATACAAAACATACAGTATTTGGTCAAATGTATGATGGATTTGATGTTCTTGATAAGATAGCAGCAGTAGCTACAGATGCAAATGGTATGCCAACAGATAAAGTGATAATTGAAAAGATAAATATTAAAAAATTAAAATAATAGAATAGATATAACAGCTTAAACTTAAAGCCAGTATAATTAGAATTTCTAGTACATAGCGACATTTCACTATTAGGATAGAAATTAATTATATTGGCTTTTATTATCTGAGCACTAATTAATTAATAATAATAGTAAAAAGTGATTGCCTAAGTATCTTTCTTTCACACATTTTTCATAAATATCTGTTATAATATTAGAATATTAGCGGTTTGTCATTTTATGATGAATAAATAGGGAGGTTATACTATATGGATAAATTGAAAATACTTGTTGTAGATGATGAAAGTAGAATGAGAAAATTAGTAAAAGACTTTTTAATAAAAAAAGATTTTGATGTATTGGAAGCAGAGAATGGAGAGCAAGCAGTCGATATTTTCTTTGAAAATAAAGAGATTGCATTAATCATATTAGATGTTATGATGCCGAAAATGGATGGATGGCAGGTATGTCGTGAAATCAGACAGTATTCTAAAGTACCAATTATTATGCTTACAGCTAAAAGTGAAGAAAAAGATGAATTATTAGGATTTGATTTAGGAGTTGATGAATATATATCAAAGCCATTTAGTCCTAAAATTCTAGTTGCAAGAGTAGAAGCTGTGTTAAGAAGGGCAAATGCATTAGATGAAGATGTAATTGAAATTGGTGGCATTGTATTAGATAAAGCAGCTCATCAAGTACAAATAGATGGTAATGCTATAGACTTAAGTTTTAAAGAATTTGAACTATTAACGTATTTTGTAACCAATAAAGGAGTAGCATTATCAAGAGAGAAAATATTAAATAATGTGTGGAACTATGACTATTTTGGTGATGCTAGAACAATAGATACACATGTAAAAAAACTAAGAAGTAAGATGGGGGAAAAAGGGGATTATATCAAGACAATTTGGGGAATGGGGTATAAATTTGAGGTGAATGCATGAAACATTCAATACGAGTAAGGATAACAGCGGTATTAACAGTACTAACGATTTTTACTATTTTTCTTTGCTGGCTTATTAATCAAACTTTTTTGGTGGATTATTATATGTATAGTAAAACAAAAACATTGGAAGAAGCATATGAATTTGTTGATCAGCTATACCAAAATGAATATAAGGATGTAAAAGATTCGGATGAAGGTAATTTAGATTCAATATCTGATGATGTAGCATTAGCTCTAGAAAAACTTGGCTCTAACAAGAATTTATCTATTTATATTTTTGATATTGATGACTTACAACCATTGAAATATCCTCAAGGTTTAACAATAAAGCAATACAATCAGATAAAGGATTTAAGTGAGTCGACTCACCGTAAAATTATCAAGAATGAAAAAAATCAATATCAAATATACAAGGTTTATGATGAAAGAACGGATACAAATAATCTAAATTTAGTCGGTTCGTTAAGTGATAAAGAACAACAAATATTCATATTAACAAACCTAGAAAGTATGAATGAAAGTGCACATATAGCCAACAAGTTTTTGGCTTATGTAGGAGTGGCAGTTACGTGTATTGGTACTATGATAATGTTTTTTATTAGTAAGAGTTTTACAAAGCCAATTCTTGAGTTATCTGATATTGCAAAAAAAATGTCTGATTTAGATTTCGACGTAAAGTATCCTGTATCAAGAAATGATGAGATAGGTCAACTTGGAACGAGTATTAATATTTTATCAGAGAGATTAGAAGAGACTATATCAGAATTAAAGACAGCAAATAATGAACTTAAAACAGATATTGAGAATAAAATCCAGATTGATGAAATGAGAACAGAGTTCCTATCGAATGTAACACACGAGTTAAAAACACCAATTGCATTAATTCAAGGCTATGCAGAAGGGCTTAAAGACAATGTCAATGATGATGAGGAAAGTAAAGAATTTTATTGTGATGTAATTGTTGATGAAGCTATGAAAATGAATAACATGGTTAAGAAACTTCTAAGCCTTAATCAAATTGAATATGGTAATAATCAAGTGAATATGGAACGTTTTGATATTGTAGCTGTTATTAAATCCGTTTTAGCAGCAACTGAATTATTTTTTCAACAGAAAAATGTTGTATTACATTTTGAAGAGCCAGATCCTATCTATGTATGGGCAGATGAATATATGGTAGAAGAAGTTGTAACAAATTATATAAGTAATGCTTTAAATCATGTG